>JASJCM010000013.1 GCA_030065985.1 Woeseiaceae bacterium
GTGACCAACATGAAGCCGAACGCGAAGTTTGTCGCCCGCATGGAGCAGAAGCAGGAAGCGTCAGCAATGCGCGCGATCGCGAGGGAGCAGAAGGTGCAGGAAGAAGAACAGCGCCTGCTGGCTATTGCTCGCGGTGACAGGGAAGTGGCGGAGCGCCAGGCAGCGATGAAGGTCGAGCAGGTTGAGGCAACCACGAAAGCCGAGACCCGCAAGAAGGAAACGCTGATCGAGGCAGAGCGGCAGAAACAGGCCGCGCAGATCCAGGAGGAAACCTCCAAGATCCTGCTCGAGAAGGCACGCATCGACGCCGAGGCGGTGAAAGTCGCTGCCGACGCTGAGGCGTATCGCAAGGAGCGTATCCTGTCGGCTGACAACGCCCTGGCGCAGAAGCTGGATGCCGAAATCGAGATCCAGCGCATCTGGGCCGAGGCTTTTGCCAAACGTGCGGTGCCGACGAACGTATTCGGTGCGGGCGCGAACGGCGAAACGCCGACCGGCTCCGACATGGAGGTGAAGCACTTTATGCAGCTGCTGACCCTCGAAGCTGCGGAGCGACTGGCATACGACCGAAACGTCGAAGCTGATCAGTAAGGCAAACGGAGCTGCCAACCGGCCGGTGCGGGAGACCGCACCGGCTTTTTAGCGCGCGGCGATTTTTTGCTGCGAGCGCACAGTGCCGAGCAGATCCGAAACGCGACGCACCTGGCCGGTCATGCGCCAGTGGAAGATCGCTTCGGCTGAAAACACGCGCTTGACGTAGGAGCGCGTTTCATTAAACGGAATATTCTCGATCCAGACACGGGCATCTTCCGATCCCTGGTCCGGCAGCCAGCGATCGACGCGCCGCGGACCCGCGTTGTAAGCCGCGGTCGCGAGTACCTGGTTGCCGTTGTAGCGAGACGCCATTTGCCCGAGATAGGTCGTCCCGAGCCGGATGTTACTCACGGGATCGGTCAGGGTCGCAAGGCCGCTGTAAGGCAGGCGAATGTCTCGTGCTACGTCGCGACCTGTCGCCGGCATGAGCTGCATGAGTCCGACAGCGCCGGCGCTCGAGCGTACGTCGCGCATGAACAGGCTCTCGCTACGAGCAATACCGTATGCCCAGGTCGGCGATATGCGGGCAGCCGAGGACGATGTTTCGAAATGCTGTTGCCACGGAAGCGGGTAGCGGATTGCGAGGTCGTCATACTCGCCCAGACTCGCTGCTGTGGAGATTGCCCGTGAGTGCCAGCCCCACTGGTCGGCGAGCAATGCCGCCTGCAGTTTCTCGTCGTCGCTGAAGTATCGGACTATTGCGTCCCACTCGGAGCGGCCACGACCATCCAGACCGACGAAAAATAACTCTCGGGCCCTGACAAGCCCCGGGTGTTTTGCGACGAGCGCCATCTCCGCGGTGTCGGCCGCAAGCCGCGAGTGGTCTAGCGCGTAAGGCTGACCGAGTTCGTCCGCGGCAAGAAATCCGTAGTAGCTGCGTTCCTGGCTCAATGCCTTGAGGACGTCGCGACCCTCGTCTGACTGGCCAGTCTTCGACAACGCGTAGCCGCGCCAGTATGTCCATTCCTGAGTGTCCTGCTCCTTGCTCGACATGAGACTGATGTCGATCAGCAGTCGGTGCCAGTTGGTGTCGCGCAGGCTCGTACGTGCCCGCCAGCGCATCACTTCTTCGTCCTGTGCGGCCTTGGGCAACCCGGCGAGAGCGACGTAGCCACCGGGCAGGTTATCCCTTGCCATCCACAATGCGATGTGTCGCGCGGTTAGCAGCTTCTGTGACTCGGAAAAACCGTAGCGATCCGAAATGGCCGACCAGAGGCGATCGGCGGCAACGGGATCGCGATACGTCAGACGTTCGGTCGCATAGACAAGCTGTTCGCGGTGAGTGCTGCTGTTAGCGCGCTGTTTGTAGCTCGCAAGGAATTTCTCGGGGGCAGAGCTTGCTTTCATCCACCCGGAAGCCTCACTGACGTGAGCCTGGTCGATGCTGCGCGCGAGCCAGCGGGCGAGCTGGAATTCGCGTGCGTCGATTGCGAGTTCGAACCGTTGCCGATACTCAACCGGACCGAGGATGTTGTTGTCGTACAGATAATCAAAGACCGGATCGCATTCCTCGACCTGGCTCGTGCCGACCATCCAGAGACGCACCGCTCGCTGGTTGACCCGGTTGTGCCGTCCTGCCTCGACCTCGGCCTGCAGTGCAAGGCAGTCAAGTCGCGCAATCTCCTGGCCCTGGTAAAACTGCTCGTAGATGCGCCGATAGCCTTCGAGGTCGCCACCGCGCGCAAGTTGCAGGGCGCGCCGATAACGCAACTCCCGGCCTGGCTTGAGCGAGCCATGACGGGAGAGGAACGCGTCGATCTGCGCCGCGTCTACCTTCTTGAGATTGGCGCGCAGCCAGGCGGCCCGCAGGTCTGGCCAGAGTACATAGCTTTCGAGCAACGTCTGCTGGTCACTCGAGAGCTGGTCAACGGGGCTCCAGTCGCCACGCTCGACAGTTTCGTATACCTGCTGGAAGAGGGCACGCTGCCGGTCGATGTCAGCGGCTTGCGTCGGCAGGCCAACAAACAGCGCGGCGAGAAAGACAGTGAGTCGGAGGGGGATCGATGACGTGCTGTCTTTCCAGTGCATTTACATAGCTTACCGTATCTGCAGCATCAGGGAACGTTCGCCGCGTCGCACCAGCAGAAACAGAATTCGATTCTGACTCGCGATGGTTCGCAGGTCGCTAAGGTTGCGCACGAGGACGCGATTCACCGCTGTGATGACGTCACCGGCGCGCAGGTCGCGCTGCGCGGCCGGGCTGCCTTCCTCGACGTTCGCGACCTCGACGCCACTCTCGCTCGAGGTGCTGGCCGGCGCAAAGCTGGCACCGTCCAGTCCCGGATGAATATCCGCTCCGGAAAGCAGCTGATCTTCGGCTCGGCCAAGTTCAGCCGACGTCGAACGCGGCTCGTTGTCGCGCATGTAGCGAATGCCCACGACGTCGCCCGAACGAAGCAGGCCGATCGTGTTGCGCAGTTCCGAGGCGCTGGCCACTTGCTTGTCATTGACGCCGATAATGATGTCGCCGACCGTTAGCCCGGCCTTCTCGGCTGCGGAATCGGGGAATACCCGCGTTACGAGTGCGCCGCCGTCAACATCGAGTTCGAGGGTCTCTGCGGCCGCGGAGTCGATCGTCTGGATGTTCACGCCAAGCAGGCCGCGACGGATCTCACCGAAGTCGAGAATCTGACCCATGATCGAAGCGGCGATCTCGGTGGGGACGGCGAAGCCGATGCCGACGTTGCCGCCGGAGCGCGAAATGATGACCGAGTTGATGCCGATGAGCTCGCCGTTCATGTTGACAAGCGCGCCGCCCGAGTTGCCCGGGTTGATGGATGCGTCCGTCTGGATGAAGTCCTCATAGCCATCGCGGCTGATGCCGGTGCGGCCCAGTGCGCTGACGATGCCGGACGTGACGGTATGCGTCAGTCCGTAGGGACTGCCGATCGCAATGACGAAGTCACCGACACGAACGTCGTTCGAGTCGCCGATCGGCATGTCGGTCAGGTTGTCAGGCTCGACCTGGATCAACGCGATATCCGTTGCGGCATCGGAGCCGACCAACTCGGCTTCGAGCTCGCGACCGTCGACCAGGGAGACCTGGATCTCGTCGGCATTGCCGACGACATGGTGGTTGGTCAGGATGTAGCCGTTCTCGGCGTCGACAATGACGCCGGAGCCGTTGCCGCCGACATCGCCACGGCCAAAGGGGCTACGGCTTGCCTGCCGGACCTGGATATTGACTACGGCCGGGGAAGCCTCTTCCACGAGGGGCGCGAGGCTGGTCACCGGTTTTCCCTGGACCTCTGCCGGCAGCGCTGCGTGGGCGCCGGCGGACAGGAACACGGCCAGCAGGCTGGCCACCAACAGTCGGGTTTTCGTCATCGTCATAGTCTTAATCAGATTCGTTCTGGCAGATTAGGTTCACGGAGCTTAATGGCCCCTGAATTATAGGGGGTATGACAAGAGATGCCCGGACGCAACGCGAGGTCGCGTCCGGGCATGCGCCTGGCGAGTCAGTCAGGCTGCTTCGACCGTAATGCGACGCGCCTGGATCTCTGGTGCTTTCGGGATGACGACCTCAAGAATACCGTTGCTGGTTTTCGCCGAGATGCCTTCCGCGTTAGCCGTATCCGGCAGCGTGAAGCGCCGCAGGAAGCGACCGGTTGCGCGCTCGATGCGCTGTACGCCGCTGTCATCGGACGGCGCGATCGCGTGGCGCTCGCCGGATACTGACAGGATGCCGTTGTCCATGGCCACTTCAATATCCTCGGTTTCCACACCGGGTACATCTGCGCGCAGGACAAAACGGTCCTTTTCTTCAATGATATCAACGGCCGGGACCCAGTCTGCGACCGGGCTCTGCTCGTCGCCGCCAACGCGCCGTGCGCCGACGAGCCGGTCGAGGTCACGGTGCAACAGGTCGACGAACGACCAAGGTTCGAAACGGGCAATATTCATGGTTTCCTCCGCTAAAAAATTGCGTTTACGGAGGCTAAAATAGGGGCGCCCGAACCCATTTCAAGCCTCATTCAGTGTGACAATAATCCCTACTATATGTAGTGGTTGAGGATTTTCACGAAAGTGCCATTTTTTTTCGCTGATTTTTAAAGCACTTACTTGAGATGGCTTCATAAGTAATTGTTTTACAATGATAATCGTCTAAGCAAAAAAAACAGACAAAGGCTTGACAGGGGGGCGTTACGGGCATAATCTTGTCCCCACTTGGACACAACATCTTGTGTCTGATCTTGAAGAGAAATGAGGCCGTCTACGGCACTCGTCACGCGCTCTCTGGCCGTCGGCGAGCGGGGCGCTTTTCTCTTTAACAACGTGAGCCAGAACAAGAACTTTGGGGTCTCCTAAAGGAGTCAGGGGAGTAACAGGACAAATGAAGTCTGCCGTCAATCTCGACACGCAAACGGTCACCGACATCGAATTTCAGCCAGCGTCACTCGATATCTGGGACGCGAAATACCGGCTTACTGCCAAAGATGGCGGCAAGATCGATGAAACGATTGACGACACGTACAAACGTGTCGCTCAGGCACTGGCGAACGTCGAGGTTGAGTCCAAGCGCGAGCACTATTTCAAGGAGTTCGTGTGGGCGCTGCGCTCCGGCGCGATTCCGGCCGGGCGTATCATGTCCAACGCGGGCGCCCAGGAGCACAAGCCGGCGACATCGACGATCAACTGCACCGTGTCGGGTACGGTTGGCGACTCGATGGACAACATCCTCAACAAGGTCCACGAGGCTGGCCTGACGCTGAAGGCCGGTTGCGGCATCGGCTACGAGTTCTCCACGCTGCGCCCGAAGGGCGCTTACGTCACGGGCGCCGGCGCTTACACATCCGGTCCGCTGTCGTTCATGGATATCTACGACAAGATGTGCTTCACGGTGTCGTCAGCGGGCGGTCGGCGCGGCGCGCAAATGGGTACCTTCGATGTTGGTCACCCGGATGTCATGGAGTTCATCCGCGCCAAGCGCGAGGACGGCCGTCTGCGGCAATTCAACCTGTCGTTGCTCGTGACCGACGAATTCATGCAGGCAGTCATCAATGAAGACGACTGGAAGCTGGCATTCCCCGTGACGCCTAAAGAGGTCGACGACGACGGGCTCGATCTGCTCGATAGCAGCCAGTTTGTCTGGCGTGACTGGCCGGAAGCCGGCAACTACGTCAGCAATGCTGAGGGCATGGTGGCCTGCAAGATCTACAAGACACTGCCTGCGCGGCGTGTCTGGGATGTGATCATGGCCTCGACCTACGATTTCGCAGAGCCTGGCTTCGTGTTGATCGACAAGGTCAACGAAATGAACAACAACTGGTTCTGCGAGAACATTCGCGCGACCAACCCGTGCGGCGAACAGCCGCTGCCGCCCTACGGTTCCTGCCTGCTGGGTTCGGTCAACCTGACCAAGTTTGTCGAGAAGCCGTTCACCGACGAAGCGAAGTTCGATTGGGAGAGCTTCTGCAAGGTCGTGAAGGTATTCACGCGCATGCTCGACAACGTTGTCGAGATCAACGGCCTGCCGCTACCGCAGCAGCGCAATGAGATTCAGCGCAAGCGCCGTCACGGCATGGGTTTCCTGGGCCTTGGGTCCACCATCACGATGCTGGGCATGAAGTACGGCGACCACACGTCGGTCGAGTTTACCGAGGAAGTCGCTCGTCAGCTGGCGCTTGCCGGCTGGGAAGAAGGTCTCGTGCTCGCCAAGGAAAAGGGCCCGGCGCCTATCATGAACGAGACGTTCGAGGTGACGGAAGAGATGCTGCGCAGGCGTCCGGAGATGCGGGCGGACGGCTACCAGGTCGGTGACAAGGTGCCGGGTCGCATTCTGCACGCTCGTTACAGCCGCTACATGCAGCGCGTTGCTGCCGAAAACCCGGAACTTGTTGAAGAGCTTGCCGAGCATGGCGCGCGCTTTACGCACCACAGCTCGATCGCGCCGACGGGCACGATTTCGCTGTCGCTGGCCAATAATGCATCAAACGGCATCGAGCCCAGCTTTGCGCATCACTACTTCCGCAACGTCATTCGCCAGGGCAAGAAGACGAAGGAGAAGGTCGACGTATTTTCGTTCGAGCTGCTCGCTTACCGCGCCATTGTGGACGAGGATGCGATGCCGGCCGGGGCTGCCGACGACGCGGTATCGAGCCTGCCGGACTACTTCATTACGGCGGACGAGGTGACACCGACACAACATGTCGATATCCAGGCTGCTGCTCAGAAGTGGATTGATTCGTCCATCTCGAAGACGGCCAACGTGCCCACCGAGTACCCGTACGGCGATTTCAAGGATATCTACCTGTACGCCTATCAGCAGGGCCTGAAAGGCTGCACGACATTCCGCTTCAACCCCGAAGCGTTCCAGGGTGTCCTGGTCAAGGAAAAAGACCTCAAGAACACCACCTACACGTTCACGCTTGACGACGGTTCGACCGTCGATCTAAAAGGTGACGAAGAGATCGAGTACGACGGCGAAATCCACACGGCCGCGAACCTCTTCGATGCGTTGAAAGAAGGCTATTACGGAAAGTTCTAAATGATCAAAATCGACAAGCAAATCGTTGGCTATGCCGTTAATCAGCCGGCCGAAGAAAAAGAAGAAGCGAAGAAAGACTTCAAGCGCGAAGGTGGCGGCGATATCGCCGAAGTTATTCGCATGCACGAGAAGCTCGAGCGTCCGGAGATGCTCGTCGGCTCGACCTACAAGGTCAAAACGCCGGTCTCGGACCACGCCATGTATGTGACGATCAACGACATCATCCTGAACGAAGGCACCGAGCACGAGAAACGCCGTCCGTTCGAGATCTTCATCAACTCGAAGAACCTCGACCACTATCAGTGGATCGTTGCGTTGACGCGCATCATTTCGGCTGTCTTCCGCAAGGGCGGCGACGTGGCCTTCCTCGCTGAAGAACTCAAGGCAGTATTCGACCCGCGCGGTGGCTACTGGCAGGCAGGCGGCAAGTTCATGCCGTCGATCATCGCAGAGCTTGGCCACATCGTTGAAAAGCACCTGATTACGATCGGCATGATGGCCGAGCCTGGCCTCGACGAGCACCAGCAGAAGCTCGTGGAGCAGAAACGAGCCGAGTTCGAAGAGTCCAAGAAACAGACCGACGCGTTTTCCGAGAGCGAGTACCCCGAAGGCGCCCAGCTGTGTTCCAAGTGCAACACGACAGCCGTCATCATGATGGATGGGTGTATGACGTGCTTGAATTGCGGCGACTCCAAATGCGGTTGAGCCCGTCTCGGGAAGCGCGCTACGGCGTCAAATAAAACGCGGAATCTGCTCACGTACCAACCTGTACGCTGCGCGATTCTGCGTTTCATTTTTCTTGTATCGCATCCACCCGAGACGCGCTCAACAGCCAGCAGTGCTGCTTGAGCACGGGTGATCTGGTAGATTCCCTGCCGTGACTATCTCGATTCCCGATTTTTCCGCGACACGTGTCGTCGTTGCCGGTGACGTGATGCTCGATCGCTATCTGTTCGGCTCGACCGGTCGTATTTCGCCGGAGGCGCCAGTGCCCGTTGTGCACGTCCAGGAGACGGACGATCGGCCAGGTGGCGCGGCCAACGTCGCGGTGAACCTGGCAGCGCTCGGCGCGGCGACCAGCCTCGTCGGGGTCGTTGGCAAGGATGCGGCGGCCGATGCGCTTGCCGGGATTCTCAAAGACCAGGGGATTAACTGCGCGTTTGCAACAGCTGATGACCGGCCAACGATCACGAAGACGCGAGTGCAGAGTCGTGGTCAGCAGTTGATCCGGCTCGACGAGGAAAACGCCGTCGCGATGCCTGGCGACTCGATGCGCGAAGCGCTGAACAGCGCGCTCGACGGCGCGGGTGCGGTTGTGCTGTCGGACTATGGCAAAGGTGCCCTCGATGACGTTGCGGCGATGATTGCGCTTTGCCGGGAAGCCGGTGTGCCCGTGCTTGTCGATCCCAAAGGCACCGATTTCAGCAAGTATCGCGGCGCGTCGCTGATTACACCAAACCAGTCCGAATTCGAGGCGGTCGCAGGCCATGCGGAGTCTGATGAAGACCTCGTTGCGCGCGCCCGGACAATGATGGACGACCTCGAGCTCGATGCTCTTCTCGTGACGAGAAGTGAAAAGGGCATGCTGCTCGTCGAAGCCGGCAATGAGCCTGTTTTCCTGTCGACCCAGGCACGCGAGGTGTACGACGTTACCGGCGCCGGTGACACGGTTATCGCCACCCTGGCAGGTGCTCTCGCGAGCGGCCAGGCGCTTGCTTCGGCCGCCGCACTTGCCAACATTGCGGCCGGCCTCGTCGTGCGCAAGATTGGCGTGGCTACCGTTACGCCGGGCGAGATCTCTGCGGCTTTGCACCAGCGCGGCCAGGGCGGACGGGGGCTCGTCGATGTCGATGCATTGCTCGCACTGGTCGACGAAGCGCATGGCCGCGAAGAGCGCGTCATCATGACCAACGGGTGTTTCGATGTCCTGCATGCAGGTCACGTAGCCTATCTCGAAGAAGCAAAAAGCCTCGGCGACCGCCTTATAGTTGCTGTTAACGACGACGCATCCGTCAAGCGCCTCAAAGGCGAATCGCGCCCCATCAACGCGCTCGAAGACCGTATGCTCGTACTCGCAGGTCTTGCCGCGGTTGACTGGGTCGTGCCGTTCTCCGAGGACACGCCTGCCGAGCTGGTCGGCAAAGTCCTGCCGGACGTTCTTGTCAAAGGTGGGGACTACAAACCGGACGAGATTGTCGGTGCCCGTGACGTATTGGAGAACGGCGGCGAAGTCCGGGTTCTCGCATTCCGTGATGGCCATTCATCGAGCCGCATCATCGACAGACTCAACGACGAATAGCTGACGAGCTATCGTGCGCATCCTCTACAACCTGCTCACCTACATCCTGCTGCTGCCGTTTGCGGTCTTCTGGCTCATTCGCGGCATCGCCAACCGCAGTTACTTCGATCGACTGGGCCAACGTTTCGGATTCGGTTTTCCGCGCTTTGATAGCTGTATCTGGTTGCATGCCGTGTCTGTCGGCGAAGTGCAGGCCGCGGTGCCGCTGGTGCGGACTCTGGCCGAACGTTTTCCCGGGCGTACGCTGCTGATTACGACCGTAACGCCGACCGGTGCCGCACGCGTTCGAGCCGTGTTCGGTGACACAATTGAACACGCCTACATACCGTTCGAGTTCCCGCACGCCGTCAGGAATTTCTTCAACAGCGTCCGTCCGGACGCTGCATTGATCATGGAAACCGAGATCTGGCCAAATCTCTATCGCGGCTGCGGCATTCGTGACATCCCGCTAATCCTGGTCAGTGCGCGTATCTCTCCGAAGTCCGTGCCGGGCTATCGCAAGATGTTGTCGCTGATTCGCGAGACCTTGTCGCACGGCATCATCATTGCGGCACAGAGTCAGCCCGACGCCGACCGTTTCCTGGAGATTGGCGCCAGTGCGGACCGCACGTGCGTCATGGGCAATATCAAGTTCGACGTTCAGCCGGATCCGGGCATTATCGAGCGCGGGCGGGCTACTCGGGCCGAGCTGTTTGGCGAACGTCCTGTGTGGATCGCTGCGAGCACTCACGAAGGCGAGGAACAGATCCTGCTCGATGTACATGCGCAGCTTCTTTCGCGCTATCCGGAGCTGTTGCTCGTGCTGGTTCCGCGCCATCCCGAACGATTTTCTGGCGTGCGTGAGCTGATCGAAAAGAAGGGGCTTGGTGTCGTAGCGCGTACGGAGGGCAGGGCGGTCGATCCGGGCACACACGTATTTCTTTGCGACACGATGGGCGAGGTGCCGTTGTTTTACGCGGCCAGCGATGTTGCTTTTGTGGCCGGCAGCCTTGTGCCGATTGGTGGCCACAATCTGCTTGAGCCCGCGGCGGTCGGCGTGCCGATTATTACCGGGCCGCACAACTTCAACGCACAGGACATTGCCGACCTGTTCATCGACCTGGGTGCTTGTCTGAAAGTGGACACGCCCTCGGAGCTGGGCGAGACCGTTGCCCGCCTGCTCGAAGATAAGGATGAGGCTCGCCGACTCGGGTCAACCGGACGGGAGGTGCTCGAAAAGAACCGCGGCGCGCTGGAGCGGCTCCTGGTGCTGCTGGAGCCGCTGCTTGTGAAGCCCTAGCTGCCCGCTTCCTGGGCGGCTTCCTCGGCGAATACCTGCTCGGGTGTCTTGCGCTCGATCAGAAACTGGTCGATCTCCTCAAGATCCTGAATCTGCAGCGTACCGGCCGCTTGCTTGAGGCGCAGAACGTTCAAAAGGTAGTCGTAGCGGCTCTGCTCGTAGTTCGTCAGCGCCGCGAACAGCGCGAACTGCGAGTTCAGGACGTCGACGATCGTGCGTGTCCCTACCTCGAACCCGGCTTCGGTCGCTTCGAGCGCGGTGCGACTGGAAGCCACGGCCTGATCGAGCGCCTGGACCCGACTGTACTCGGAGAGCACACCGAGATAGGCATCACGTGCCTGACGTTCGGTCTCGCGAGTTACGCGCTGCAGTTGCTCACGAGCGGCGCGGTGCAGGTAGACGGCCTCGCGCACGCGCGAGGATGTTCCACCGCCGGAAAACAGCGGCAAGTTCAGCTGCAGGAAAATCCCGTCGAACTCGCTGGTCAGGTCGTCCTCAAATGCGAGAGAGGCCGGCTGACCAGTCGCGGGGTCGACGAAGTCAAACGTTGTGGTCGAGTCCGTATCGGTCTCGCTCACGCGAGCAGTGAGCTCAACTGATGGATAGTGGCCGGTCCGGCGGAATGAAATTTCGTCACGGGCAAGCTTCTCATCGAGCCGGCTAGCAACGAGATTGAGGTTCTGGTTCAACGAAAGGTCGACCCAGTCGCGCTCGCTCTTTTCGGGGTTGCGGAGCGGGAAGTCTTCCTTCGGCGCGGACAGGTTGCTGACATGCTCGCCGGTTATTTCGCGCAGAAACTCGCGCGCAGTGGCCAAGGAGCGCTTCGCGCCGATTTCGTTAGCGACCGACTGGTCGAAGGCCGCTTGTGATTCCTGAACATCGGTGATCGCGATGAGACCCACCTCGAAACGCTGTTTCGCCTGTTCGAGCTGGCGCGCAATTGCCTGGCGGTCTGCATGAATTGAACGCAACCGGTCTTCTGCGGCGAGAACGTCGAAGTAGCGCTGCGCGACACGAATGATCAGGTCCTGTTGCGCGGCCTCCCGCACCGCTTCCGCCTTTGCTACCTGCTTGTCCGCGCGCTTCAGGTTGACGATGCTGTCCCATCTGAAAATCGTCTGCTGCAGTCCGATTCCCCAACGGACCACGTCACTTTCGCCGGTGCGGTCAGCCCGAATCCTGGGCTGCGTCAGGTCAGGCTGAAACAAGGTCGGACCCGAAGTTTCGGTCATCTCGTAGTCGCCGGTGAGGGTGAGTTGCGGCAGATAGGCGGCGCGCGCCTGCGGCTTGGCCTCGAGGGCCGCCAGACGCCTTGCTTCGGCTTCATGAATCTGCGGGTCACTCTGCAGCGCCTGCTGATAGATCTCGAGAAGCGAGGCCGCGTTCGCGGACGCCGGCACGGTTGCAAGCCCGAAGACCGCGATCAATGCGTTGAATTTGTTAACTTTTCTCATTTTTTCATGTTCCGGGTTGAGGCCGCCCTCAGGCGCAGGGTGTTATAGTCTACTATATCACCAAACCAGTTGGGAAGAAGCGCTTCAGCAGTTAGATGCGGGAGCACCCCAACTGGTTTCGATTAAAAGGCAAATTGTGGTGGCAATGCGCCGTGAACCAGGGGCGCAAGGTCCGTCTCAAAGAGCCCGATGGTTTCGACGTCGTTGTCGCCGGAGCGTTCAATCAGAATCGCTTCCATCGCCGGCCCATCGCCGACGACGACGAACAGCTTGCCGTGTGGCGCAAGCGCATCGACAAAGCGCGGATCGAGCGTCTGGATCGAGCCTGTTACAGCAATCGCGTCGAAGGTCCCGTCCGGCAGTGACCGGGTTGCATCCATCTGCTGCAGCGTGACGTTGTCGATACCGGCGCTCTCGAGCTTGCTCGACGCGCTTTCGACAAAGTCATCATAGATGTCGAGACTCGTCACGCTCGCACCGAGCCGTGCCAGACAGGCTGTCATGAATCCGCTACCCGTACCGATTTCGAGAACGTTTTCGTTGCCGCGCAGGCTAAGCGCCTGCAGCAGGCGGCCTTCGATTGTCGGTGACATCATGTGCTCGCCATGTCCCAACGGAATGGCGATATCGGCAAACGCGAGTGACTCAAATCCCTCGGGTACAAAGTGCTCTCGAGGCAGTTCCTTGAGCATCGCGAGAACGTCTTCGTCATAGACGTTCCAGCCTCGAACCTGCTGGTTGACCATCTGCAGGCGCGCGTAGTCGATGTTCATGCGTGTGTTACCTGTAAGCTCTTGATTGAAAGTTAAAAACAGGGCGCTTTTTGTGCGGTTCCTTTACCCTGTATGGTGCGTTATGACACCCAGTTCGGAATTATGGTGAATCGTCGCAGTCCGCTTCTGTTGCTGGGATATCCTTGAACAGATTACGCGCCGCGGGCCCCAAAAAAGCAATCATATCAAATGATCCAAGACGAACTGATTACGTGAATGCCGCGCTCTGAATGACTTCCACGATCCTGACCATTGCGCTCGCCATCGCTGCCCTTGTGGCCGCGGGCGTCAGTGTTGTCCTCTGGAGGTCGCGCGGTCGCACCCTTGCGCGGATTGATCGGCTTAACAAGGAGACGCTGGACGCATCACGTGATGCGTCGGTTGGCCACCGCCTCACGATACCCGACGACCCGCAGACAGCCCAGCTCGCGCATACGGTGAATCGACTGTTCGATGCACTCGGTGAGCGCGACGAGAAGATTCAGGGCCGTGATCGGCTGTTCTCCGACTTTGCGCGCACGCTGCCGGAGATCGTCATTATCCATGATGAGAAGATCATGCTCGCCAACGAGTCCGCGGCGAGCCTCGTCGGGCTCGAGCCGGCCCAGTTAGTCGGCCGCGAGATAGCAGACCTCGTCAAGCCTGCCTACCGTGCGCTGTTCCGCAAGACCGTCGCGAAACGCCTCGCTGGCGAGACGGCGCCGCGACGAATCGAGATGCAGCTCATCAACGGGAACCAGGCCGGGCTGTGGGTCGAGGCGCAGAGCTCGAACATCGATTTTCGTGGTGGCACGGCAATCCTGACGGTCGCGCGCGATGTCAGTCACCGCAAGAGCCTGGAAGTCTCGCTGTCGCGCAGCAAGCGACAGGCACAGTACACGCTCGAGTCGATTTCTGAAGGCGTGATCACGACCGATAACGACGGTCGCATCGACTACATGAACCTTGCGGCCGAAACGCTAGTCGGTACCAACCGCGACGATGCCGCTGGCCATCGTGTCGGCGAGTTGTTCACGCTCGTCGACGATGCTGATCGACGACCTCTCGGCGATCCTGTCGAGCGCTGTCTGGCGATGCGACGGCGCGTGAATATGGGCCGTCGTGCGGTAATGGTGACGGCCGACGGCGAACACGAGCACTCTGTGGAGATCACGGCTTCGCCGGTGCGCGGTCCCAGCAACAGCATCTCCGGTACCGTCGTCGTGTTCCATGATGTGAGCGAACTGCGTGGCCTGACGCGCAAGATGTCGTACCAGGCAACGCACGATCCGCTCACCGGTCTCATCAATCGTCGCGAGTTCGAGCGGCGACTCGACGAGGCGATGGACACGGCGCACGCTGAAGAGGCGGTGCACATGCTGTTCTACATGGACCTTGATCGCTTCAAGGCTGTGAACGACAGCTGCGGCCACATGGCAGGCGACAACATGCTCCGCGAGGTTGCCGCACTGATTAAGGATCAGGTACGCGACTCCGACTTTGTCGGGCGTCTCGGCGGTGACGAATTCGGCGCGCTGCTTATCGGTTGCCCAATTGAGAAAGCCCGCCAGATTGCGACCGACATCTGCAACGCCGTTGCTGACTATCGCTTCGTCTGGAAGGACAAGATTTTCAATATCGGCATCTCGGTGGGTCTCGTCGAGATTTCGCATGCGAGCGGCACGTTACAGGACGTCATGAGCGCTGCCGACTCGGCATGCTACATGGCGAAGCAACAGGGCAGGGGACAGGTCCACGTTTACTCGGCCCGCGATGAGGCGGTAGCCCGTGAGCGCGGTGACATTCAGTGGCTGCGCCAACTCCAGGACGCGCTGCACGAGGACAGCTTCGAGCTCGCTACTCAGCCGATCATCGCGACACAGGGTCGGGCGGAGTCGGGCCCTTCCGTCGAGGTGCTGATTCGACTCGACGATGGCCTTGGCCGGGCAAGTGGTTCGGCTGAATTCCTGCGCCCTGCGGAGCGTTACCAGATGATGCCGCAGATCGACCGCTGGGTGATCAGTGCCACTCTTGCAGCAATCAACAGCGGCGAGATCAAGCTGGCGGCCAACCGTAGCTGCGCAATCAACCTCTCCGGCCAGACGCTCGGTGATGAGTCCTTCCTCGGTTTCGTCGTCGACGCGCTCGATCGCTCCGGTGTGCCCCCATCGTCGATCTGCTTCGAAGTGACTGAGGCGGCGATACTTTCAAATGTCCAGCATGCCCAGCGCTTCATCGAAGTGCTGCACGGCATCGGCTGCGAGTTCTCGCTTGATGACTTTGGCAGTGGACTCGGCTCGTTTGCGAGCCTGAAGCATCTGCCAATCGACTACCTCAAGATCGACGGCACCTACACGCGCAACCTGCAGACGGACCTCGTCAACCAGGAAATGGTCTCCGCAATGATCAAGCTGGCGCGGACCATGCAGTTCAAGATCGTTGCGGAGCAGGTCGAGCACCAGGAAGACTTCGACTGGCTGCGTGACATAGGCGTCGATTTTGTGCAGGGCGTTTTTGTCGAGGCGCCCACGCTGCTCGGTTCCGGGTCAACCGGCACCTACCGCGTACTGAATCACTGAATACCCGCTATTCCGGGTCGATGGGGCTGCCCTGCCGCAGGCTCCAGATGGCCACCGCGATCGCGACGCCGAAAGCCGGACCCATGCCGACGCCAAGGGCGATATTGTCCATTGCGACGCCGAAAGCGGCGCCAACACCTGCACCCAGCGCGACGCCGATGCCGATGAATAGCGTCAGGTTGTGTGCATCATCGTGGCGCTCTGGCATGACTTCTCCACCCGTTCAAGCGTCTCGCTCGTCTCTTATGATGCGCCTTCAGCGCGCCGGTGTCGAGTTGCGGTGGCCTGTATCAGTGCGGAATACGGATAGTTTCCTTGATGTGCTTGAGATTCGCGACGATCGTAAAGGTCATGATGACGAGCAATGACCACGAACTCCACTTGGCGACATGCACGACCGACCACGCGCCAAGCTGGTCGGGGTATTGCCAGATCGAAAAGAACGTACTGATGTTCTCGGCGAGCCAGATGAAGAAGCCGATCAGGACAAAGGACAGGATCAGCGGCATGCGTCGCTCCCTGTCCATTGGCCGGAAAATGACGACCGAGCGCGCGTAAAGACCGAGCGCGAGCGCGGCAATGTACCAGCGGTAGTCGCCGATAAAGTGATGCGTGAAGAAGTTGGCATAGACGAGCAGAGCAACGCCCCATGCCATCCAGTAGGGCGGATGGTGGTCGATGCGAAGATCAAGCAGTCGCCATGCCTGGATCATGTAGCTGCCGACCGCCGCGTACATGAAACCGGAAAACAGTGGCACGCCAAAGACCTTGGTGTAAGCGAAGTCCGGATACGACCATGACTGAATGGCGCTGGATGTCTTGAAGACCTCGAGGGCAAAACCAATCAGGTGAAACAGCGTGATGGCCTTGAGCTCGTCGACGGTCTCGAGTTTCGCCCAGACCATGATTGCCTGGATGAGCAGCGCGATGATGAGCAACACGTCGTAGCGAGGAATGCCGAGTACGCCGGCACGTGGAATCGCGAACACGGCAATGAAGAACAGACCAGCGAACAAACAGGCGCGCGCCTCTTTGACCCCGAAGAACAGGAATTCCAGCAGGCCACGACGCGCCCCGGTCAGTTCGGGCGGAATTCGCGGTTCGAGCAAAAAGTCGTCAAGGCGTCGCAGCGGCAATGTGGTCTCAGCCTGGCGTGGCGCCGCGCATGGCATCCAGAAAATCGGCGAACTCAGAATCGAAGCCGGCTCGCCACTCGAACTGCGGCGTGTTGAGCGACTCCGCCGATGCAAATCCGTAGTTCTGCCGAATCTCGAAGCCTACGAATAACAGCGACAGTATTACGCCGACAGCGGCAATAATCTCGAGCCATTGAGTCAGCCTGCCTTCTGTTCCAGAACTCATGCCAAACCTCGCGATTGGAGACAGCGTCAACATAACACGCGACCCCGAACGGGTTACAAGCTGTTACACGATTGAAACCCTTTCCAAAGGTCGTCCATTTTTAATAACAGCATGATTTCAACAATTCAGAGGAGAGAATCATGCGAACACCACTTACGCTTGGCGCAATAGCACTGGCGGCCGCACTGGCTGCACCGCAGGAAGCAAATGCTGACGATGGATTCTACATTGGCATCGGTGCCGGCGGTGCGACGCTCGAAGCCGATCTCGGACCGTCCGTCTTTCCGTCACTGCCGTCCGAGATAGACGAGGACGATTCAGCCATCAAAATATTCGGTGGCTACAATTGGGATCTTCCTGTTGTCACGCTCGGCGTCGAAGCGGCCTATGCTGATTTCGGCGAGCCCGACATCGACGTTGCCGGCGACTTGCTGCTGATCGATACGACTGCCCTCAAGCTCTGGGGTACAGCTTCGATCGGCGTTGGTCCTGTCGATGTCTTTGGCAAACTGGGCACGATCATGTGGGATTCCGAGGCGGAGTTCCTCGGCAGTTCAGACAGCGCCGATGGCAGTGACATGGGCTACGGCCTTGGCGCACGCTTCGCCATTGGCAGCCTCGAGATTCGCGGCGAGTACGAGATCTATGACCTCGACGGTGCAGATCTGTCGATGCTGTCACTGGGTGTCGCGTACCGCTTCTGACCACGCCACAACCTGTACGCAAAAGAAAGGGCCGCCGGACGAATCCAGCGGCCCTTGTTTTTTGCGCTGCGCGGTTTAAGCGACGAGCAGCGGTACGATCAAGAGCGCAACGATGTTGATGATCTTGATCAGCGGGTTGATCGCTGGGCCAGCCGTATCTTTGTACGGATCGCCTACGGTGTCGCCCGTGACGGCAGCTTTGTGGGCGTCGGAGCCCTTGCCACCGCAGTTGCCGTCTTCAATGTACTTCTTGGCGTTGTCCCAGGCGCCACCACCTGCCGTCATCGAGATCGCGACGAACAGGCCTGTGACGATGGTGCCGAGGAGCAGGCCACCGAGTGCCTCGGGACCAAGCAGGAAGCCAACAAGAATCGGTACCGCGATCGGGAGCAGCGACGGAACCACCATCTCCTTGATCGCCGCCTTGGTCAGAAGGTCGACAGCGCGGCTGTAGTCCGGCTTGCCGGTGCCTTCCATGATGCCTTCGATCTCCTTGAACTGACGGCGCACCTCGTTCACGACCGACCCGGCGGCCCGGCCGACAGCTTCCATGGCCAGGGCGCCGAACAGGTAAGGCACGAGACCACCGATGAACAGGCCGATAATGACGCGATGATCGTTAAGCAGGAACGTAACTTCCTGTCCCGCCTTCACCAGCGCATTGTTGTAGTCCGCGAACAGCACGAGCGCGGCGAGACCGGCTGAGCCAATGGCGTAACCCTTGGTTACGGCCTTGGTCGTGTTGCCGACCGCGTCGAGCTGGTCCGTGATGTTGCGAATCTCCGACGGCAACTCTGCCATCTCGGCGATGCCGCCTGCGTTATCCGTGATCGGGCCGAACGCGTCGAGGGCAACGACAACACCCGTCATCGACAGCATGGTCGTTGCAGCGATTGCGATGTTGTAGAGGCCACCCATGGTGTCCGGCGCGAGCGCGAATGCGCCCCAGATGCTGGCGCAGACCGCGATTACCGGCAGTGCCGTCGCCTTCATCGAGATGCCGAGGCCCGCGATGATGTTGGTCGCGTCACCCGTCAGCGAGGCATTGGCAATCGTCTTGACCGGCTTGAAATCCGTGCCGGTGTAGTACTCCGTGATGATAACCATCGCGGCTGTCAGTGCGAGACCGATCAGCGACGAGTAGAAGATATTCATGGCCTGGCCACTGCCGCCCATCATCGCGTCGGTTACGAAGTAGAAGGCGATTGCGGCGAGGATGCCGGCAACGATCATGCCCTTGTAGAGGGCGCCCATAATCTTGCCGCCGTCAGAGGTCTTGACGAAGAACGTGCCGATGATCGATGCGACGATCGAGACCGCGCCCAGGACCAGCGGGTAGATGACCGCTTCGGAACCGTACGTCGAGGCAACCATGCCGCCAAGCAGCATCGTAGCGATAATCGTTACGGCGTAGGTTTCGAAGAGGTCGGCAGCCATGCCGGCGCAGTCGCCGACGTTGTCGCCGACGTTGTCAGCGATAACGCCCGGGTTGCGGGGATCGTCTTCCGGAATGCCGGCTTCGACCTTACCCACGAGGTCGGCGCCGACGTCAGCGCCCTTCGTGAAGATACCGCCACCGAGTCGGGCGAAGATCGAGATCAGCGAGCCACCGAAGGCGAGGCCGACGAGTGCGTGAATCGCATCGTCCACTGTGGCGCCCGTCTGCAGCATGATCATGTAGTAACCGGCGACGCCGAGCAGGCCGAGGCCGACGACGAGCATGCCCGTGATGGCACCGCCCTTGAACGCGACGTTGAGTGCCGGGTTGACGCCGTTCTTGGCCGCTTCAGCCGTGCGCACGTTGGCGCGCACCGAAACGTACATGCCAATGTAGCCGGCGAGTGCCGAGAACACCGCACCGATAATGAAACCGACGGCCGTGGCCCAGTCGAGTGCGAAGCCAAGTACTACCGTCAGCACGACACCGACGATGCCGATCGTCATGTACTGGCGGTCCATGTAAGCCTTGGCGCCTTCCTGGACTGCTGCAGCGATTTCCTGCATACGGTCCGAGCCCGCCGGCTGTTTGAGAATCCACTGTGATGATAACGCTCCGAACAGAATGGCAAGAACGCCAGCGCCGATCGAGAGCCACAGGGCCAACTCGTTAGACATCAGATTATCTCCTGACTATTTCCTGGAATCCGGACGCGAGCCCCCGTGCCGGCAGGGAGCGGGCACACGGTCGCGTCCGAGAAGTGACTTTCCCCAATGAAAGGTTTGTTATTACCGGCTGAGCCGGGCGCGCATCATACCACAAATTTTGTGCCGAGCTTCGGCTTAACGGGCCGCTTCTTGAGCTTCGCGACCTTCGGTAAGCCATTGACATAAGGGGGATAATCCTCGCCCTTGATCAGCGGCTCAAGGTACCGGCGACCGGCGGCGGTGATGCCATAGCCGTCCTTCGTGATATAGCGCCGTGGCACCATCTTTTCCTTATTGGCGATACGGCCAAGCGGTGCGGATTCGATCTTCCAGCGGTACGGCGAATCCGAGACTCGCTTGATGACCGGCATGACCGCGGTTTTTCCCTGGACCGCGAGTTTCACGGCAGCTTCGCCAACGGCATAGGCCTGTTTGACGTCCGTCGCGGATGCGATATGGCGCGCAGAGCGCTGCAGATAGTCGGCGATCGCATAGTGGTACTTGTAGCCGAGGTTGTCGCGGACCATCTGCGCCACGACCGACGCAACTCCGCCGAGCTGCGCATGGCCGAAGGCGTCGCGCGTGCCCTGGTCAGCCAGGAACTTGCCGTTCTTGTAGGCGGCGCCTTCGCTGACGACGATGACGCAATAGCCGTAGTCGTTGACGCACTGGCGGACCTTCTTGACGAAATCCCTCTTCACGAACGGGATTTCCGGGAACAGGATGATGTGCGGCGCGTCGCCTTCGTCCTTCTTGGCCAGGCCACCGGCGGCAGCAATCCAGCCCGCGTGGCGCCCCATGACCTCAAGCACGAATACCTTCGTGGACGTAGTCGCCATCGAGGCTACGTCCATTGCGGCCTCCTGGGTCGACACGGCCACATATTTGGCAACCGATCCGAAACCGGGGCAGCAATCCGTGATCGGGAGGTCGTTGTCCACGGTCTTCGGCACGCCGAGGCAGGTAACGGGGAAACCCATCTTCTTCGAGATCTGCGAGACCTTGTGGGCGGTGTCCATCGAGTCGTTGCCGCCGTTATAGAAGAAGTAGCCGATGTTGTGGGCCTTGAATACCTCGATCAGGCGCTCGTATTCGGCGCGATTCTCGTCGATGCCCTTGAGCTTGTAGCGAGCAGAGCCGAACGCGCCGCCGGGCGTGTGCATCAGCGCGCGGATAGCCGAAGCGTTCTCCTTGTTCGTATCGATCATGTCCTCGGTAAGTGCACCGATGATGCCGTTGCGGCCGGCATAGACGTTGGCGATCTTGTTCTTGTGCTTGCGCGCGGTCTCGATGACACCACAGGCCGTTGCGTTGATCACAGCCGTGACGCCGCCCGACTGGGCGTAAAAGGCATTCATTGCGGACATGTTTCGGGGTTCCTGAACGTGATTTGGGAGGCGGCAAGGATACCCTGCATTGACGGCAATGTCCTTTGCGAGTAGCGTACCTCGCCCCAATTAACCGCAAGAGACTGAGTGATGCGTATCGTACTTCTGGGTGCCCCGGGATCCGGCAAGGGAACCCAGGCCAAAAAGCTGATGGCGGAAAGAAATATCCCGCAGGTTTCGACAGGCGACATGCTGCGTGAAGCCGTGGCGGCTGGCACGCGTTTCGGCCTCAAGGCCAAAGCGGTCATGGAAGCCGGCAACCTCGTACCCGACGATGTGGTGCTCGGCATCATCAGTGAACGTCTCGCGCAGCCCGATGCGCAGGATGGCTTCATCCTCGATGGTTTTCCCCGTACGCGCCAACAGGCGCTCGATCTCGAAGAGCTGCTTGACGAGATGGGGACGCCGCTCGATACGGCTGTGCTGATGGATGTCGACTTCGATGTCCTGATGAAGCGCCTGACTGGTCGTCGTACCTGTTCGCTGACGGGCAAGTTGCTCAATGTCTACTTCTCGCCGCAGGAGGAGCTCGATGCTTGCACGAATGCGGGCGGCGAATTGATTCAGCGTGAAGACGACAATGAAGAGACAATCTCGAATCGTCTTGATGTCTATCGCGAGAATACCGAGCCGCTGGTTGAGTTTTACCGCAAGCGTGACAAGCTCACGACCGTCAATGCCGAAGGTGCAATCGACGAGGTCTACGAGCGGTTTACCGCGGCGCTACAGTAGTTCGAGCAGCTCTGCGCCGATCAGCTCGGCGCGCCAGCCACTGAAGACGCGTGACTTGCGGCTGCCGGTGATGACAACGGCGGACAGTTCGCGCTTCGAAGCAACTGTTTCGGCAGCGATACCCAGATCCGCAGCACAGGCCGCGACTTTCGCCTGCATTTCCTTGAGCAGGGCTTTTTGCCCTTCGTTCGGCGGACGTGGTGGCTGATATGACGATGCGTCGTCATTCGCTGACGCGACGGCGGCCAGCAACTCGTGACCGACGCGCTTGAGCAGCTTCGGCGGCATGCCATCGAGCGAGGCCAGTTCACTTTCGCGCTGCGGCAGGTTCCAGGCGATCTCGAGCAACACGGCATCGCGCATGATCCACTGGCGTGGGCGGTTGCGCTTGATGGCCTCTGCTTCGCGCCACGCGGCCAGGCGGGCGGCGGCCGCACGCTTGCGGCCACGGAAATTTCGCGCGCCTTTTAGCCGATCGATCGCCTGTTCGGCGCCAATGTCGTAGAGCGTCGGATCGAGCAGCCACTTCGCGTCGCTACGCGCCCATTCCAGCCGACCCTCGCGCTCGAGTCTCTCGGTCAGTGTCTCGTAGGCGGGCAGCAGGTACTCCACATCTTCGGCGGCGTACTCGAGGTACTCATCGCGCAGTGGTCGTTTGCTCCAGTCGGCGCGCGTATGCGTCTTGTGAATTTCGACGTCGAAGAGCTCCTTGACCAGGCCGGCGTAGCCAATTTGAGCGGGGAAGCCAAGCAGGCCGGCGGCGATCTGCGTGTCGAAAATGGCGCGCGGCATTTCACCTGCGGTCTGGTAAATGACCTCGATATCCTGGCGTGCCGAGTGCAGCACCCATTCGTGCCCCAGCAGCTCCGTCCAGAACGCGTCCTGCGTGTGGCCCGAAAGGGGGTCAACGCACCAGATATCGCCCTCCGTCCCCACCTGCGCGAGGCAGAGCTGGGCGAAATAAGTGCGCTCGCGCATGAACTCGGTGTCAACAGCGAGTAGCTCATGGGCGCGCAGTGTCTCGACCAGCGAATCCGGTTCTTCGACGAAGTGAAACTGGGGCATCAAAAGAGGTTAACATGCGGGCAAGATGCTGGCCCTAATCCAAACGCTGTTCGATATCGTTCGTCTGCGCAAGGGGCCGGACGCGATCCCGCATTCGCGTTTCGTGTTCGGCCTTGTTGTTGTGCTGTGGCTTATCTCGAGTGTCGTGATGACCGTTACGACCGAGGAGCTTAATCTTCGCAGCTTCCTGATCGGGTTGGTCGTCGGGCTTGTCGGCCTCGCGTGCTATGCCGCGATTGTCATCCTCGCGGGCCGCGGTGCGAGAATTCTGCAGACGATAGCGGCGGTACTCGGCTGCGGCGCATTGCTGAACCTGATGTTCGTTGTTGGCAACCTGCTTCTGACGCCACTGGTCGGCGACAACCCGACGAACATCGTCGTGACGCTCATCCTGTTCTGGTCGATTCCGGTGGAGGGGCATATCATCGCCCGGGCGATTGACCGTCACTGGTACGCCGGCATTGTCATTGCCATGGCCGTGTTTGTGTTCCAGTTAATCATTTTCGGGCTGCTCAACCCGCCGACGGCGGCGGTCGCAGAAACGACAGGCTGAGGTCGAATGCACATCCATATCCTTGGCATTTGCGGGACCTTCATGGGCGGCGTAGCGGCGCTTGCTCGGGCAGCGGGCCACGATGTCACAGGCTGCGACCGCAACGTATATCCGCCCATGAGCACCCAGCTCAAGAAACTGGGTATCGAGATTCACGAAGGCGTCGATGCCGGGCAGCTCGACATCAACCCGGATTGCGTTGTCGTCGGCAATGTCATGAGTCGAGGGGTCGAGGTCGTTGAGGCAATGCTCGATCGCGGCATGCCGTACAAGTCAGGCCCGCAATGGCTTGCCGAGAACGTGCTGCATGAGCGTCACGTCCTTGCCGTCGCCGGCACCCATGGCAAAACGACGACTTCGAGTATGCTGGCGTGGATCCTTGAGGACGCAGGGCATGCGCCCGGTTTCCTGATTGGCGGCATCCCGGCGAACTTCAACGAGACTGCCCGCTCTGGCGATTCGGCGTATTTCGTGGTCGAGGCCGACGAATACGACACGGCCTTTTTCGACAAGCGTGCCAAGTTCGTGCACTACCGGCCGCGCACATTGATCCTGAATAACCTCGAATACGACCACGCCGACATCTACGCTGACATGGACGCCATCCTGTGGCAGTTCCATCAGCTCCTGCGCACGGTCCCTGGTGGGGGGCGGATCATCATGAACGGTGCCGACCAGAACCTGAAGCAGCTGGTCGAGCAGGGCTGCTGGACGCCGATCGAAACGTTCGGTGCGTCAAGTGACACGGATTGGACCGCTCGTTTCGGCGACAAAGTCGAGCGGCACATTGGCATGCGCGGGCCTGGCAACCGGGCTGCCGAGGCGCGCTGGCGTATCGGGGGCATGCACAATCTCGAGAACGCCATGGCTGCCGTCGCCGCCGCTGCATCGGCTGGCGTATCGCTCGAACAGGCCGTGGACGCAATGTCCCGTTTCGAAGGCGTGAAGCGACGTATGGAGCGCACTGCGACGGTTGCCGACATCGCGATTTACGACGACTTCGCGCATCATCCGACGGCGATAGCACGTTCAATCAAGTCGATGCACAAACGTTATCCGGGACATCGCGTCGTCGTTGCAATCGAGCCGCGTTCCAACACAATGAAACTCGGCGTGCACAACGAGCAGTTGGCAGATTCGCTGGCGGATGCGGATCTCGTCTGGATGTACAGGCCGGATGGCATGAGCGATGACTTTGAAGCCAGTCTTGCGAGCCTGGGCGGTCGACTGCGCATGTTCGACGACTATGATCGACTCGTAAACGACATGTCGACACGCGTCCTCAGCGGTGACCAGGTGATCTTCATGAGCAACGGCGGCTTCGGGTCCGCGCGCCAGACACTTACAGCGTTATTGCAACGCACGCGCAGCTCCTAGACAGATGAACGTCGCGCTTTTTCCGCTGAACACGGTCCTGTTTCCGGGCGGTCCTCTGCCACTAAGGATCTTCGAGGCGCGTTATCTCGACATGATCAGCGAGTGCCTTAAAGCCGACGTGCCGTTCGGCGTGCTGCTGATCAAGGAAGGGCAGGAAGCGGGGCCCTCGACGACTCACGAGGTGGGTACACTCGCGCGCATCGTCGACTGGTATCGCGGCAGTGATGGCCTGCTCGGTATCACGGCTGTCGGTACGCAGCGCTTCCGTCTGCTGTCGACCGAAAGGCAGGACGACGGACTGAACGTCGGCGAGATTGAACTTCTGCCCGATATTGACACCATGCTGCTGCCGGCAGAATTCAGTTCCCTGCCAGGAATCCTGGCCAGTGTCATCGACGATCTCGGGCGTCTCTATGAGAATCTCGAGCGCCGCTACGACGATGCCGCCTGGGTCGCGTACCGCTTTGCAGAGATCCTGCCTGTTGATCTTGCTCAGAAGCAGGCCTGCCTCGAGAGCGAGGACGTGCTGCACTGCCTGCGCTTCGTAGACGAGGTGTTGCATACTTGATAGGTAGGGTTTTTACCCATGGTCACCGGTTCGGCCCGGTGTCAGGCTCCGATACATGAAGATGCCACTCCGCCAATTCCTGCTGTTGATCGCGCTGGCGATGCTGGGGGTTCGCGCCCTGACGCCGCTCGGTTACATGCCGGCATCGGTCGGAAGCGGACTGCTCTACGAGCTCTGTCCCGACGGGATGCCTGCGGAGATCGCGCACGCACTGTCGGGCGGTGGGAATCATCACCACCACGATGATGACACGGCCGGGGCAACGGAGTCCTGCCCGATCGGGCATATGCTCGCGTCCGAGATAGTTGCCGAGATCGATGCGCCAATTGCTGTCGCGCCGGAGCCCGCGGTCTTCTTTGCGCCACCGTCAGCAATTGGCGGGCAGCCGATCCAATCCCATCACAGGTGCCGCTCACCTCCTGCCTGAAAAGCCTGCTAGCACACAATCCTGCGGACCGCAGTCCGCGCTTTTCAGGAGCAAACAGTGAACACATTCAAGGTAGCGGCCGTGCTGGTCGCGCTGGCAACGCCTGTCGCCGTGGGTGCGCAGGAGCCGGCAAAAGAGGATTCAGACGATCTTGATGAGATCGTCGTCGTCGGCCGCTCGGTCGCAACGAGTCTCACCGCGATCGAAGTCGCCCGCGAGATGGTTGTCGATACCGCGAGCATGCTAAAAGATGTTCCGGGCGCGAACGTTAACAACAATGGCCCGATCACCGGTATCGCCCAGTATCGCGGCATGTTCGGCGACCGGATTTCTGTAGCCATCGACGACATGGGTGTTGTTGGGGGGTGCCCTAATGCCATGACCCCGCCACTTTCTGACGTCTCGCCGATGATCACAGGCGAACTGTCGGTAACCCGCGGCATCCCGAGCGTGTCGTTGGCGCCCGAGTCGATCGGCGGCCACGTCGCCACCGAGCTTGCGCGGGGCGACTTCACACAGGATGGCAGCGATCTGTCCGGTTTTGTTGGGACGCGCTTCTCCGGGAACGGCAATGTCAGCACGTCAGCCGGCCGGCTAACGGTTGCATCACCAGTTCACAAGGTGTCGCTTATCGCAGAGGTCGATGATGGCGACGACGTCGACACACCGGCCGGAACTATCCGTCCGTCGCAACTGCATCGGGAACGGGCCGATCTCAGCTACGCATACTCCGGCGACCGATCGCGGCTGTTGGTGTTCTTTGGCCAGCTCGATACAGAAGAAACGGGTACGCCCGCGTTGCCAATGGACATCCGCTTCGTCAGAACGGACTTCGCTGGGGTGCAGGCTGCGTTCGACGTCAGCGACAGGTTTTCGGTTACGGCACGAACGGCCTGGAACGACGTCGAACATCTGATGGACAACTTCGGCCTCAGGCTGGCGCCAATGCCGATGCGGCAGCGGCAGAGCTTCACAACGGGAAGCGGTGGGGATGCGCGCATCGCCGCGTCTGTCGAGGGCGATGCCTGGACGGTCGACTTCGGCGTGAACGCATCAGTCGCCGACCACGAGGCAGTAATTACGAACCCCAACAATGCGATGTTCCGCGTCGACAATTTCATCGACGTGGAGCGCGACGTCACATCGGCGTTCGTCGAGTGGACCTTGCCGCGCGAGCAGGATGACATCGAACTCGGGCTGAGCGTGAAACGTGTTGCCGCCGACGCGGGCGAAGTCGGAGCTGCCGGGATGATGGGCGCAATGGGAACAAATGTTGCCGCGCTTGCCGATGCATTCAATACGGCTGATCGCAGCCTGGACTGGACTACGGTCGATGTTGTGGCCAAGTATCGGCGCGGCGTTTCATCGGACGCGGAATGGCACATCGAAGTTGGCAGCAAAACACGCGCCCCGTCTTACCAGGAGCTGTTCTTGTGGCTGCCGCTGCAAGCGACGGGCGGGCTGGCCGACGGGCGAAGCTACATCGGCCGGCTGGGCCTCGAGGAGGAGCGCTCCAACGAGATCACAGTCGGCTTCGGCAGGAATCTCGGGGGCGTGACTCTGTCACCGGAGATCTTCTACCGTCGCGTCGATGGATACATCCAGGGCATCCCTTCGAGCAACATGACGGCTAACATGGTCTCGCAGATGATGTCGGGCAACCCGGCTCTCGAATTCGCCAATGTGGATGCCGAGATCTGGGGTGTGGACCTTGCCTGGAAGCTGGATCTGAATGACCTCTGGTATCTCGATGGCGTCGCATCGTATGTACGCGGCAAGCGTCGTGACGTTGACGACAACCTCTATAGACTGGCGCCACCGAACGCGAGCGTGGGACTGACACGCGCGACGGAAGCGCTGTCAGCGACAATCGAAGTTGTCGGCTATGGCAAACAGGACAAGGTATCGAGCTACAACGATGAGCAGGAAACACCCGGTTACGGGCTCGTCAATCTTGCGGTCGAGTGGGAGCCGACGGACGTTCTGAGATTCGAAGCGCGCCTCGATAATGCACTCGACAAGACCTACCAGGACCACGTAGCCGGTATCAATCGTGCAGGCGGTTCCGCGATTATGGTCGGCGAGCGCCTGTATGGCGCCGAACGGACGGTATCAGCGGGTGTGTTCTGGAGCTTCTAAAGGTTCCCGAACACTTTGGCCGCAGCGGCGATGGTCTTATCGAGATCATCGTCGCTGTGGGCAGCCGACACGAAACCTGCCTCGAAGGCGGACGGCGCAAGATAGACCCCCTCATCCAGCATGCCGTGGAAGAACGCCCTGAAGCGTTCGATATCCGCCGCCGCGACATGCGCATAGCTGCGCACCGGCCCGGCGTCGGTAAAGACCAGGCCGAACATGCCGCCCTGGTTCTCGACCGCGACGGGAATGCCCGCGTCGGCGGCCGCGGCGGCGAGGCCGTCGACCAGTTTTTGCGTCTTCGCGGACAAAGTGGTCCAGAAGTCATCGTCGTCGATCAGTTCGAGCGTTTTGAGGCCCGCTGCCATCGCGACGGGATTACCCGAGAGGGTGCCGGCCTGGTAGACGGGCCCGTCGGGGGCAATGCTGGCCATGACGTCGGCGCGGCCAACGTACGCCGCGGCGGGCATGCCGCCGCCGATGACCTTGCCGAGGGTTGTGATGTCCGGCTCGATGCCGAACACTGACTGTGCGCCGCCACGCGCCACGCGAAAGCCCGTCATCACCTCGTCGAAAATCAGCAGTGCGCCCGCTTTCGTGCATTCCTCACGCAGCGTCTCATGGAATCCTTCGACAGGCGGCACCATGTTCATGTTGCCGGCGATCGGCTCCACGATGACGCAGGCAATCTGGTCGCCAAGCTCGGCAAACGCGTCCTTGACGCTCTCGATATCATTGAACGACAGCGTGATCGTGTGTTCTGCGAGGCCTGCCGGCACGCCGGGCGAGCTGGGCACCCCCAGCGTCAGCGCGCCGGAGCCCGCTTTGATCAACAAAGAATCCGAGTGGCCGTGGTAGCAGCCCTCGAACTTGATGATCTTGTCGCGGCCGGTGTGACCGCGTGCAAGACGGATCGCGCTCATCGTCGCTTCGGTACCGGAGCTCACCATGCGGACTTTGTCCACCGCAGGCATCATCTCGCAGACCTTCTCCGCGATACGCGTTTCGCGCACACAGGGCGCACCGAAACTCAGCCCATCCTGCGCGGCCGAGACCACTGCCTCGATGACTTCGGGATGCGCGTGACCGAGGATCATGGGTCCCCACGAACCTACGTAGTCGATGTACTCGCGACCGTCTTCGGCAACGAAGCGGCTGCCCTTCGCGCTCTTGAAGAACACCGGCTCGCCGCCAACGCCTGCGAAGGCGCGGACTGGTGAATTGACGCCGCCCGCGATGACCTCGCGAGCCTCCGAAAACAGACTCATAGTGATTCTCCTGAAGAGCGGGGGATGCTACCGGACCGCCGCGGGCTCGCTCAACTGGTGAATACCGATACCGCGCTCCTCGAGCAGGGCAGGCACGCCATCGTCGCCGACCAGGTGCAGAGCCCCGACAACGATGAGGTAGTCCTGCTCGTCGTCGAGCCACTCGAGAATCGCATCGACCCAGCGGCGATTGCGGTTGACGATGAGCACATCGTGGAGCTCCGACTCTCTGGCGATCGACTCGAGAAGGCCGTTATTGAGCGTTTCGATGTCGCCGTGTCGCCACGCCACGATCAACTCGTCAATCTGCTCGCGAAGCGAAGCACTCTCGCGCAGAGCCTGCAGCAGCATCTCGTTCTGCACGTCGAGGGGCAGGCCATCGAGGAAAGACAGCTGCTCTTCGACGGTCTCAAGCCCTTCGATCGGTTTGCCGTCAGCGGCTGCGCGGCTTGTCATCGTCATTTCGACGCCGTACATCGGATTGAACCCGATGCGGTACAGCGCCATTAGCTCGACCGTCATTGCGGCAAGCCAGGGTTCGCTCTGTGCCAGCAGGTCCAGCGGGATGTCGACGACCTCGGCCGCGACCTCGGCCTCGGCATAAAGCTCATCCCCCATGAGGTCCTGCAGTGTCCTGCCATCGCGCAGCACGCCGGCTTTATTGAAAGCTGCCTGCGTATAGACGGGGTCGAGGTCGTCCATATCGAGCTCCATGACCACGACCTCCGCATCCTCGTAGGCCGTATCGATCACCGACGGCAGCGGATGATCCTGTTCGCGAAGCAGGTGTATGGAGCCGAGCAGGTAAATCGAGTTCGCAGCGCCGTCGATGCGCCACATCGTGACAGGATGGGTCTCTGCCAGCGCCGGAGCGGCGCAAAGGATAAGCAGTAGCGTCAGCGTTCTCATGTGTCTACCCAGATAGTCTCGGTGTCGATACTGCCGTCGTCACGCAGGGTCAGGCGGCGATAGGCCGGTGGCTTGTCGTCGACGGCGAATTCATCGGCGCGCGGCTTGAACTGCCGGCACGTCGACGGCGTGGCGATTATCCGCATGCCGTCGTGCTCCTCGTCGAGCTCCTGGTGCACGTGCCCGAAGACCGCGGCGCGTACCCGGTTCAGCGTGCGCAGACGTTCGACGAATTCCTTGCCGTTCCTGAGACCCACGGTGTCCAGCCACTTACTGCCCATCGGGACAGGCGGGTGATGCAGGAATACGAGGACGTGCTTGGCCGGGCTGCGCACCACGATGTCGGCCAGGCGATCGAGTTCTTCAGTGCTGACGCGACCGCCGGCGTCGTCCCTGACGCAGCTATCGACCCCGACCAGCAACCAGTCGCGGATTTCCTCGTAAGCGCAGTAGGAAAAGGGTGGACGGACGCAGACTTCGCGCATCAGGTCTCGGACGTCATGATTGCCCGGAACGCAGTGCATGCGCAGGTTCAGAGGCAACATCAGGTCGCGAAAGCGGCCATAAGCCTCCGGAGTGTCGTCCTGGATCAGGTCGCCGGTGACAAGCACGCGCTCGGCGCGCCAGTCCCCGGCGGCGTAATGGTCGAGTACCCGCTGCAGGGATTCCGCGGTGACGGTGCCACGCAGCTCGCCGTTGAGGTCGGCGAACAGGTGGGGGTCCGTGATCTGGAGAACCCGTATTCCGTCGTTGCTACCTTCAGCGGTCGCTTGAATAGGCGCAGTTCCTAGTAACGATAGTGTTCAGGCTTGTACGGTCCGTCCTTATCGACGCCGATGTACTTGGCCTGTTCTTCGGTCAGTGTCGTGACCTTGGCACCGATACGATCGAGGTGCAAGCGCGCCACTTTCTCGTCAAGGTGCTTGGGCAGCACATAGACCTCGTTCTTGTACTGATCACCGTTCTGCCAGAGCTCGATCTGCGCAAGCACCTGGTTCGTGAACGAATTCGACATGACGAAGCTCGGGTGACCCGTGCCGCAGCCGAGGTTCACGAGGCGGCCCTCGGCCAGCAGGATGATGCGCTTGCCGTCGGGGAAGATCACGTGATCCACCTGTGGCTTGATGTTCTCCCACTCGTACTGCTTCAGGTAGGCAACGTCGATCTCGTTGTCGAAGTGGCCGATGTTGCAGACGATAGCCTGGTCACGCATGCGCTCCATCTGCGGCCCGGAAACAATGTGGTAGTTGCCTGTTGCCGTGACCACGATGTCGACCTTGTCGATCACGTCATCCAGTTCGACGACGCGATAGCCCTCCATCGCCGCCTGCAGTGCGCAGATCGGATCGATTTCGGTGACCCAGACCGTCGCGCCGAGCCCGCGCAGCGACTGCGCCGAGCCTTTGCCGACGTCGCCATAGCCGCAGACCACGGCAACCTTGCCCGCGATCATGACGTCGGTCGCGCGTTTGATGGCATCGACGAGCGACTCGCGGCAGCCGTACAGGTTATCGAACTTCGACTTCGTCACCGAGTCGTTGACGTTGATCGCCGGGCAGCCGAGTGAACCGTCTTTCATCATGTCGTACAGGCGTTTCACGCCAGTTGTTGTCTCTTCCGACAGACCCTTGATGTTTTTCATGAGCTCCGGGTACTTGTCGTGTACTACCTGGGTCAGGTCGCCGCCGTCGTCGAGGATCATGTTCGGCTCCCAGCCATCGGGGCCTGTGATCGTCTGTTCGACACACCACCAGTACTCTTCCTCCGTTTCGCCTTTCCAGGCAAAAACAGGGATGCCGGCAGCGGCGATCGCGGCGGCGGCGTGGTCCTGGGTCGAGAAAATGTTGCACGAAGACCAGCGGATGTCGGCACCAAGCTCGGCCAGCGTCTCGATCAGCACGGCCGTCTGGATCGTCATGTGCAGACAGCCCGTCAGACGCACGCCCTCGAGCGGCTTCTTGCCCTTGAATTCCTCGCGGATCGCCATGAGGCCCGGCATTTCGGTCTCGGCGATCGCAATCTCCTTGCGGCCGAAGTCGGCGAGCGCGATGTCGGCGACCTTGTAATCGTTCTGTTCGATGGCAACGGCTTCGCTGCTCATGGTGCTTCTCCTGAAATTAGGTACCGGACACCATATTTCGTCCGGGTGGGTGGATACCTGAAACCATATGTATCAAATATGGTGTCCGGTACCCTAATTTGCGGCGTCTTTGAGTGCCTCGGCCTTGTCGGTACGCTCCCAACTCAGATCGATGTCTTCGCGGCCAAAATGCCCGTATGCAGCTGTCTGCTTGTAGATCGGGCGAATCAGGTCGAGCATCGTCAGGATACCGTACGGCGTCAGATCGAAGTGTTCGCGGATGAGTTCCGTCAATTTTGTATCAGAAATTTTCCCGGTGCCGAAGGTGCGTACCGAGATCGAGGTCGGTTCCGCGACTCCAATCGCGTATGACACCTGGATCTCGCAACGATCGGCGAGGCCTGCGGCAACGACGTTCTTCGCGACGTAACGCGCGGCGTACGTGGCCGAACGGTCGACCTTGGACGGATCCTTACCGGAGAACGCGCCGCCGCCATGACGGGCCGAGCCGCCGTAGGTGTCGACGATGATCTTGCGCCCGGTCAGGCCGCAGTCGCCCATCGGTCCACCGATCTCGAAGCGGCCCGTCGGATTGATGTGGTACTTGGTCTTGTCGCTCAGCAGGTCCGTCGGCAGGATCGGCTTGATGATCTCCTCCATGACGCCTTCGCGAAGATCTTCCATCGTCACGTCCGGGTCGTGCTGCGATGACAGGACGACGGCGTCGATGGCGACAGGCTTGTTGTTCTCGTAGACGAAGGTCACCTGGCTCTTCGCGTCCGGGCGCAGGTAGGGCAGCGTGCCGTTCTTGCGTACTTCCGACTGACGCTTGACGAGCCGGTGCGAGAACGTAATCGGTGCCGGCATCAGCACGTCGGTCTCGTTGGTCGCGTACCCGAACATCAGGCCCTGGTCGCCCGCACCCTGCTGTTCGGCCGAATCACGGTCGACGCCCATAGCAATATCGGGCGACTGCTTGCCGATCGCATTGAGCACCGAGCACGAAGCACCGTCAAAGCCCATATCCGATGAGTTGTAGCCGATTTCAAGCACCGTGCCGCGCACGATGTCTTCGATATCGACCCAGGCCGAGGTCGTGACCTCACCGGCAACGATAGCCACGCCGGTCTTGACCATGGTTTCACAGGCCACTCGCGCCCGAGGGTCCTCGGCGATGATCGCATCGAGAATAGCGTCGGAGATCTGGTCGGCGATCTTGTCGGGATGCCCCTCGGATACCGACTCCGAGGTGAACAGGAATGCGTCACTCATGATTTTCAGGTCTTTGCTATGAACGGGGGCGCGCATTGTACCCTTGATGCGGCCCTCGAGAACAGGGAAAATGCGCGCCTCGCCACGGCGATCTTTTCCCTATAAAAAAGGCCCTCAGGCCAAGAACAGGTCCGATGTCACAAGAAGCTGCAACCGCCGGTCATCCTGCCCGGCGCGATCTCGCGAATGCGATCCGAGCCCTCTCCATGGACGCCGTACAGGCGGCCAACTCCGGCCATCCGGGTGCCCCGATGGGCATGGCGGATATCGCCGAGGTGCTCTGGCGCGACTATCTCAAACACAATCCCGCCAACCCGGGCTGGGCCGACCGCGACCGCTTCGTGCTGTCGAACGGCCACGGCTCGATGCTGCTCTACAGCCTGCTGCACCTGACCGGGTACGCGGATTTCCCGATCGATCAGCTCAGGAACTTCCGCCAGATGGGCTACAAGACGGCCGGCCACCCCGAGTTCGAGGCGGGCGGCCCCGTCGAGACGACGACCGGGCCATTGGGCCAGGGCGTGACGAACGCGGTCGGCATGGCCATGGCCGAGAAGATGCTGGCGGCAGAATTCAATCGGCCGGGTCACGACATCGTCGATCACAAGACCTGGGTCTTCCTTGGCGACGGGTGCCTGATGGAGGGCATCTCGCACGAGGCCTGCTCGCTCGCCGGCACGCTCAAGCTCGGCAAGCTGATTTGCTTTTACGACGACAACAACATCTCGATCGACGGCGAGGTCGGCGGCTGGTTCACCGACGACACGGCCAAGCGCTTTGATGCCTACGGCTGGCAGGTCATCGATGATGTGGACGGGCATGATGCCGGGGCCATTGCTGCCGCCATCGACAAGGCCCTCGAAGATACCGGTCGTCCGTCGCTGATCTGCTGCAAGACAGTCATCGGCTTCGGTGCGCCCAACAAGCAGGGCACGGCATCGACGCACGGGGCGCCGCTTGGCGACGAGGAGATCGCGGCCGCGCGCGAGGAGCTCGGCTGGGAATCCGCGCCGTTCGAGATTCCGGACGCCATCGCGAGCGCCTGGGACGGGCGCACGCGCGGGGCTGCCGAGGAGAACAGCTGGAACCAGCGATTCGCTGCGTACAACGAAGCCCACCCCGAGCCGGCCGCCGAGTTTGCGCGCCGCATGGCGGGCAAGCTGCCGCACGGCTGGTGCCAGCATGCCGACAAGGCGATTGCCGAGATCGACAGCGAGGCCACTGACATGGCAACGCGCAAGGCTTCACTGCGGGCGCTCAATGCCTATGCACCGTTCCTGCCCGAGATGGCGGGCGGCTCGGCCGACCTGACCGGTTCGAACCTGACGAAGCACGACGGCTCAAAGCCGGTTTCCGGCGAAGATGCGAGCGGCAACTACATCTGGTTCGGTGTGCGCGAGTTCGGCATGACTGCTATCGGCAACGGTATGCGTTTGCACGGCGGCTTCATTCCGTATTCCGGTACGTTCCTGACGTTCTCGGACTACTCCCGCAATGCGCTGCGCATGGCGGCTTTAATGAAAGTGCAAAATATCCTCGTCTACACTCATGACTCAATCGGGCTTGGCGAGGACGGACCTACCCACCAGCCTGTTGAGCACACAGCGTCGCTGCGCCTGATGCCCAACATGAGCGTATGGCGTCCGTGCGACGCGGTCGAGACCGCGGTCGCGTGGCGGCACGCGATCGAGAACGAGACCGGCCCGACCAGTCTCGTGTTGACACGACAGGGCGTGCCGCACCAAGACCGTGCAGCGGGACAGATTGCGGATATTGCCCGTGGCGGATACGTATTGAAGGACTGTGACGGTACGCCCGATATTCTGCTCATTGCGACGGGGTCGGAAGTTGCACTTGTAATGGAAGCTGCCGCCAAGCTGGCGGAGAATGGCGTCCAGGCTCGTGTGGTATCGATGCCCAGCACAGACGTTTTCGAAGCGCAGGAAATCTCGTACAAGGAGTCGGTTATTCCTGCGAACGTTTCGGCACGGGTCGCGGTCGAAGCAGGCGTTACCGATGGATGGTGGCGCTATGTCGGTCCGCAGGGTCGGGTCATCGGCCTTGATCGCTTCGGCGAGTCGGCACCGGCAAATGAGTTGTTTGAACACTTCGGTTTCACGGCGGACAACGTCGTAGCCGTGGCAAAAGAATTGCTGAATTAATCATTGGAGTAACAGCATGGCAATCAAGATTGGAATCAACGGCTACGGCCGCATCGGCCGCAACATCGTCCGCGCGATTCATGAATATGGACGCACGAGCGAGTTTGACGTTGTGGCGCTCAACGATCTCGGTGATCCCGAAACTAACGCACACCTGACGCGTTACGACACGGCCCACGGTCCGTTCGACGGTACGGTAGAAGTTGACGGCGGCGACATCATTGTCAATGGCGATCGCATCAAGGTGTTCTCCGAGCGTGACCCCGGCAAGCTGCCGTGGGGCGAGCTCGGCGTGGACGTCGTGTTCGAGTGCACGGGCCTGTTCCGTACGGCGGAGACGGCCGGCAAGCACATCGAAGGCGGCGCGAAGAAAGTCATTATCTCGGCTCCCGGCGGTGCCGGTATTGACAAGACGATCGTCTACGGCGTCAACGACAGCATCCTCGAAGCGTCCGACCAGGTCATCTCGAATGCGTCCTGCACGACCAACTGCCTCGCGCCGCTGGTTGCGCCGCTGCACGACAAGATAGGTCTGAAGCACGGCATCATGACGACGATCCATGCCTACACGAATGACCAGGTTCTGACCGATGTCTATCACAAGGACCTGCGTCGCGCTCGCTCGGGCACGATGTCGCAGATTCCGACGAGCACGGGCGCGGCCAAGGCCGTTGGCCTGGTGCTGCCTGAGCTCAATGGCAAACTCGACGGCTTCTCGATGCGCGTCCCGACAATCAACGTCTCGGCTGTTGACCTGACGTTCGTGGCCGAGCGCGCCACGTCGATTGACGAGATCAACGATATCCTGCGTGCGGCCAGCGAAGGCGAGCTGAAGGGCATTCTCGGCTACAACGAAGAGCCGCTTGTATCGATCGACTTTAACCACAACCCGGCATCGTCGACGTACGATTCGTCGCTGACCAAGGTCATCGACGGCACCTGCGTCAAGGTTATCTCGTGGTACGACAATGAGTGGGGCTTCTCGTGTCGCATGCTCGACACGACGGTCGCACTGATGAATGCGAAGTAAGCGATGACCATCACCAAGATGTCCGACATTGACCTGTCGGGCAAACGCGTTCTGATTCGTGAGGACCTGAACGTTCCCGTCGCTGACGGGGTGGTGACAAGCGATGCGCGTATCCAGGCCGCCTTGCCAACTGTCAAGGCGGCGCTGGATGCCAATGCCGCTGTCATGCTCGTGTCGCACCTGGGTCGTCCGACCGAGGGTCAACCCGAAGAGAAATTCTCATTGCAGCCCGTGGCGACGCATCTTGGCAAACTGCTGGGTCGCGACATACCGCTCGTGAAGGACTGGATCGACGGCGTCGACGTCGAGCCCGGCAACGTCGTCATGCTCGAGAATGTCCGCTTTCTCGAGGGCGAGAAAAGGTGCGACGAGGAGCTGTCGAAAAAGATGGCGGCTCTCTGCGACATCTACGTCATGGACGCATTCGGCACGGCGCATCGCGCCCAGGCCAGCACCTACGGCGTCGGTGAGCACGCACCTGTTGCATGCGCCGGTCCGTTGCTTGCAACGGAGCTGGATGCGCTGGCTCGTGCCCTCGACAATCCGGCCCGACCGTTCGTTGCTATCGTCGGCGGCTCCAAGGTTTCTACCAAGCTGCACGTGCTCGACACGCTGGCCGACAAGGTAGATACGCTGATTGTCGGCGGCGGCATTGCCAACACGTTCATCGCGGCCGACGGCCACGACGTTGGAAAGTCGCTGCACGAAGCCGACATGCTTGATACGGCTCGCGAACTTGCAGCGGACCGCGATGACCGCGCCGACATCCCGGTACCGGACGATGTTGTCTGCGCCAGTGAATTCTCGGCGGACGCTGAGGCTTCTACGAGGAACGTCGATGCCGTCGCGTCTAACGAGATGATCCTCGATATCGGTCCGCAAACGGCAGCCCGTTTCGCCGCGATTCTCAAAGACGCGGGAACGGTTATCTGGAACGGTCCCGTGGGCGTGTTCGAATTCGACCGTTTCGGCGACGGCACGCGCGTTCTCGCCGAAGCGATCGCGGCCAGCAATGCGTTTTCGGTAGCCGGTGGCGGCGACACGCTGGCGGCCATCGACAAGTATGGTGTGCGCGGAGGGATCTCCTACATATCGACGGGTGGCGGCGCGTTCCTCGAGTTTGTCGAGGGCAAGAAACTGCCGGCCGTGGAAATGCTCGAGCGTCGAGCCTCGTCCTAGGCGACGCTCGTCTTCCAGTCCCCGGTAATGGCGAGTGTCATCCCGGGGTACTGGATGTTAAAGAACATCGTTTTGCCGTCTGGCGAGAAGCATACGCCCGCCAACTCTGAATCCGAGTAGGCGTTATCCGCGATCAAATACTGGGAGCCATCGGGGCGAATCCCGACGATGCTGCTGTTCGAGTTGTCGAGGGTGTCCTCGCAGACGATGAGGTCGCCCCAAGGCGCCATCGTCAGATTGTCGGCGTTCGTCAGCAGCGATTCCTCATCGGCTTCCGCAATAAGTTCGAGCTTGCCTGGCTCGGCCGAAACGCCGTCGCCCGACTCGTCGGGGCCAGGCGTGAAGGTAAACACCTGCCCGCGGCGTGCCGGTCCGCCAATCGTGCAGGTGAACGCGGCCCGGTCGCCGGCCCAGCACAGACCTTCGCCGCGCGCGAACATCGCGGCACCGTGTTCAGCGCCATGCTCGCGCAGGTCATCATTCTCGCGGTCGATATCTTTGAGATCGATCCAGTGCACGTCGAGAGGCGACCGGAGCGGAATCTCGTGGTCCGCCGTCCAGTTGTGCGTCGGCAGCGCCGAGTCGCCGACCGCGGCAAGCGCCTGCAGCCTGCCGCCCTTGTGCAAATCGCCCGGTACGTCGGGGATGAAGCGGTAGAACAGGCTGTGGTGCTGATCCTCGGTCATGTAGACGATACCCGTGCGCGGATCGACGGCGCAGGCCTCGTGCTCGAAGCGCCCCATGGATTTGATAGGGCGTGGTTCGACGAGTCCGGTCGCAGCTGCCGGCACCTCGAACACATAGCCATGATTGCGCTCGCGCACGAATTTGCCGCGGAACGTCAATTCTTCGCCGGCCGTCGCAAAGCGCTCCTCGCACGACAGCCACGTGCCCCAGGGTGTCGGGCCACCCGCGCAGTTGATCTCCGTGCCGGCGAGGCTCAGGAACTGGCGCTCGGTCTCCCTGGTTGCCGGGTTCCAGATCGTTGTGGTCGTGCCGCCGAGTCCAGGAGTTTTGCCGCCACCGAGGTCGTAGACTCGCGCCTGCATGTTCTCGGGAATCGCGGGGTAGTCCTTGCCGAATGCGCTGAACGGCAAGTACTTACCATCGAGTTCGTGGTTGCAGATGATAATTATGCGGCCGTCGCGCCCCGGAAATGCGGCCATACCATCGTGGGCGCCGGGCACCACCAGGCCATCGCTCATCTTTGTGCCATGGCGAGATACGACCCGATACTCGAGGCCGCCAACCAGATCGAGGATGCCGTCCGGATCGCGCCGCAGTTTTCTCGCGGCCGTCGTTCCCGGGCCCGCTAGCGCCGCGCCTGACAATAACGAAGGCGTTGCAGCGGCAGCGATGATGCTCTGAATGAAGCGACGGCGATCCAGCATGAGTAGTGTCCTCGGGGCATAGATACCAATAAGAATAACGCCCGAATGTTACGGCTGAAATACTGGCAAGCCGCAATTCTTGTCTATATAGGGAATTCAGCTGTGCAATAATCGCGCGCATGCGAAGACGTACAAAGATTGTCGCGACGCTGGGGCCAGCGTCAGAGCGACCCAAGATATTGCGCAAGATGATTAACTCGGGCCTGGATGTCGCGCGCCTGAATTTCTCGCATGGCAGCGCGGACGACCATCGGCAGCGCGCGCGTCGCCTGCGCAAGGCCGCCGAAGCGTGCGGTCGGGACGTTGGCCTGCTGGGTGACCTGCAGGGACCGAAGATTCGGGTCATGCGTTTCAAAAAGGGCAGTGTCCACCTGCGGTCCGGGCAGGAGTTCTTTCTCGACAGCACACTGGGCCTCGAAGACGGCACGCGTAAGGGCGTTGGCGTAGCGCTGGAGACGCTGCACGAGGATGTAAAGACGGGCGATACGCTGCTGCTCAATGACGGGCTCATTTCACTGCAGGTTGATCGCGTCGAGGGAACACGGATCTTCACGACCGTCATTGACGACGGCATTCTGTCGGACCACAAGGGCATCAACCTGAAAGGCGGCGGCCTGTCGGCGCCTGCGCTGACGGACGTGGACCGGGAGAACATCAAGCTCGCGGCGGAGCTCGACGTCGATTTCCTTGCCGTGTCATTCGTGCGCAGCGGGGAAGACATCGAAGAGGCCAGGCGCCTTTTCGAAGAAGCCGGCGGCCGCGGCCTGATCTGTGCCAAGATTGAGCGCACCGAGGCCGTCGAGAATATCGATTCAATCATCGCTGCATCGGACGTCATCATGGTGGCGCGCGGCGATCTCGGTGTCGAAGTTGGCTACGCCGGCCTCACCGGTATCCAGAAAACTCTGATCCGCAAGACGCGCAAGGCGCACAAGATCGTGATCACCGCCACGCAGATGATGGAATCCATGATCGAAAACCCGATCCCGACACGCGCCGAGGTGTCCGACGTCGCGAACGCCGTTATCGACGGCACAGACGCGGTGATGCTGTCGGGCGAGACGGCGGTCGGGAACCACCCGAACAAGGCCATCAAGGCGATGGCCGACGTCTGCGTCGGGGCCGAGAAGTACAACGTTCCGTATACACCTGCGGCCAGCCGCGGCGCCGATGAGTTCGGCCGTGTCGACCAGGCGATCGCCATGGCCACGATGTACACGGCAAACCATCTCAGCGTCAAAGCCATTGTGGCGCTGACGGAATCCGGCTCGACAGCCCGCTGGATGTCGCGAGTGCGGTCGGACATTCTCATCTACGCGCTGACACCGCACCACAAGACGAGCCGGAGAGTCGCGCTTTATCGCGGCGTCTACCCGGTCCATTTCGAGCTCGATGAGCGCCACGCTACCAACGTACAGCTGCTCTATGAGGACATTTTCGAGCAGCTACTCGCTGCGAAACGCATCGAGCCCAGCGACCTCGTTATCTTCACGAAGGGCGATCTCGATGGTGTTTCGGGCGCGACGAACGCGATGAAGATACTCAGGGCCCCCTCGCAATAATGAAAAAGATCGTTTTGCGCCTGCTCGGCGCACTCGTCGCGCTGGTCGCGGTTGCAATCCTCGCCGGTTGGTACCTGCTGCGCGCCAGCTTGCCGCAGCTCGACGGCGACATCGCTGTTGCCGGAATTGAGTTGCCCGTGAGCATTGCGCGAGATGCCGACGGCATCCCGGTGATAACTGCAGCCAGTCGCAAGGACCTCGCGTTTGCGACCGGTTTCGCGCATGGCCAGGATCGTTTCTTCCAGATGGACCTGATTCGGCGCCAGGCGGCAGGCGAATTGTCCGAGCTCGTCGGTCCGGCAGCACTCGACGTCGACAAGCGCTATCGCTTCCACCGTTTCCGCGCACGTGCGCAGGCCGTTTACGACGCGGCAGCGCCGGCGGAGCGTGAGCTCATGGTTGCCTACGCGGACGGCGTCAATGCCGGACTCGCGTCCCTCGATGCCAAGCCTTTTGAATACTACGTGCTGCGTGCCGAGCCGAACGCGTGGCTGCCGACGGATTCGCTGCTTGCGGTTTACGCGATGTACGTCCAGCTCAACGATTCTCGCGCGACGAAAGAGATTCGCCGCGGCCTCGCACACCGCGTTCTGCCGGCCGAGGTTTACAGCTGGATGTACCCGCAAGGCACGCCCTGGGACGCTCCGATCATGGGCGACCCACGCGAACGGGCGCCGATACCCTCGTCTGACATACTGTCTCTGCGTGGCGTCGACGACGATGCGCCACCCGCGAACGAGCAGGGCCGTTATCCGCTCCGCGGCAGTAACAACTGGGCCGTGTCCGGCGCGCTGACCGACAGCGGCCGGGCGCTCGTCTCGAACGATATGCATCTCGGCCATGCGGCGCCGAACATCTGGTACCAGGCGCGGCTTGAAATACCTGGCCAGCTTGACCTCGCCGGTGTAACCCTGCCCGGTGCGCCATTCATCATCAGTGGCAGCAACTCCCGGGTCGCATGGGGCTATACCAACAGTTACGGCGACTGGACCGATGCGGTGCTGCTGAAACCCGGCGCGACGGAAGGCACCTACCGCACGCCGGAAGGCGACCGGGAATTCGACGTCATCGTCGAAACGATCAGCGTGAAGGGCGGCGATCCCGTCGAGTACACAATTCGCGAAACCATCTGGGGCCCGGTGCGCGACGACGTCGAATACCCGGATGGCGAGATCGCCGTGAGCTGGATTGCCCACAAGCCGGACGGAGTGAACCTTGGTCTTCTCCACGTGGAGAAAGCCGCGTCGGTTTCTGAGGCGCTCGACATCGCAAATACGATCTCTATGCCGCCGCAGAATTTCGTAACGGGCGATGCGGGTGGCAACATCGGCTGGACGATTGCAGGAAGGATCCCGCGCAAAGCGGATTTCGACCCGATGCTGCCGGCCGACTGGAGCGAAACGCACGGTTGGCAGGGCTGGCTCGACCCAAGTGAATACCCGAGGGTCATGAACCCGGAGAGCGGCCGCATCTGGACAGCGAACGCGCGGGTGACGGATGCCGAAGCGCTGCGAATCGTCGGCGACGGCGGCTATGACCTCGGAGCGAGGGCGCGCCAGATTCGCGACGGTTTGTTTGCCAAAGATACGTTTACACCCGAAGACATGCTGGCTATCCAGTACGACGACCGCGCGCTTTTCCTGGCGCCGTGGCGTGACCTCCTTCTTGAGGTTCTCGACGAGGCCGCTGACCCAGCGCTCGAGGAGTACCGCAGCCTGGTCGCTGACTGGGTTCCCCGCGCTGCTCCGGAATCCGTCGGCTACCGCCTTGTCAGGACATTCCGCCTCGAGGTCGAGCGTCGTGTGTTCCATGCGCTGATGGCGCCGGCCTGGGAGGCCTATGGCGACGACGTCCGGTTGCGGTTGTCCAACCAGTTCGAAGGGCCGCTGTGGTCGGTCGTTACCGAGCGGCCGATGCACTTGCTGCCAAACGGTTACGACAGCTGGCAGGAATTCCTGATGGCCGCCGTGCGTCAGAACGTCGAGTACTTCGGTGAGTTCGATGGCGCACTTGGTGACCGCACCTGGGGCGAGCGCAACACGGCGTCCATTCGTCACCCGCTGAGTCGCAGCATTCCGCTACTTGGAGGATATCTCGACATGCCGGCGGAGCCGCTGAACGGCGATCTGGATATGCCCAAGGCCCAGGGGCCATCATTTGGCGCCTCGCAACGCTATGCCGTATACCCTGGTGACGAGGCGGCGAGCATCATGCATATGCCGACGGGGCAGAGCGGGCATCCCTTGTCGGAATTCTATGCGCGCGGGCATGACGACTGGGTGCACGGGCAAGCCAGCCCATTCCTGCCGGGCGAGGCCGCGTTCACACTGACGCTGACCCCCGAGTAACGGTAAGATAGGCAGCCCCTTCCTCGACGGAAACCTGCATGGCTGACAACAAGTTTACGGGCACGAGTTCCTACATTGCGACCGACGACCTGACCATGGCCGTCAACGCGGCGGTTACGCTCGAGCGACCCATCCTGGTCAAGGGTGAGCCCGGTACCGGCAAGACGCAGTTGGCCATCGAGGTGGCCAGCTCGCTCGGCAAGCCGCTGCATGAGTGGCACATCAAGTCGACGACCAAGGCGCAGCAGGGCCTGTACGAGTACGACGCCGTAGCGCGTCTGCGCGATTCTCAGCTAGGCGACGATCGTGTGCACGATATCGCGAACTACATTGTGCGCGGCAAGATCTGGGAAGCATTCGAGTCCGACGAGCAGCCGGTACTGCTTATCGACGAGATCGACAAGGCCGACATTGAGTTTCCCAACGACTTGTTGCGAGAACTCGACCGCATGGAGTTCTACGTCTACGAAACGCAGCAGCTGGTCACGGCCAAACACCGGCCGATCATCGTTATTACGAGCAACAACGAAAAAGAACTGCCTGACGCGTTCCTGCGGCGCTGCTTCTTTCACTACATCAAATTTCCGGATAAGGACACGATGTCCGACATCGTTAACGTCCACTTCCCGAATCTCAAGAAAGAGCTGCTCGCCGAAGCACTCAATGCCTTTTACAAGGTACGCGACGTGCGTGGCCTGAAGAAGAAGCCATCAACGTCGGAGTTGCTCGACTGGATCAAGCTGTTGCTTGCCGAGGACATCCCGGCAGAAGCTCTGCGGAGTGACGACAAACGCAGTGCGATTCCGCCGCTGTATGGCGCCTTACTCAAAAACGAGCAGGACGTGCACCTGTTCGAACAGCTCGTGTTCCTGGACCGCCGCACCAACCCGCAATAGCCCAATGTTGCTGCCGTTTTTCTACATGCTTCGTGAAGGCGGTATGAAGACGTCGATTACGGAGTGGCTGGCCTTGCTCGAAGCAATGAAGCGGGGACTGGCCGGACAAAGCGTCGACGACTTCTACTATCTGGCACGCACAACGCTCGTCAAAGATGAGTCCGAGCTCGACCGGTTCGACCGCATTTTCGGGGTGTACTTCAAGGGCATCGAGGATTCACTGAGTGACCTTTTTCAGGACATTCCGGACGAATGGCTGCGAGCACAGGCAGAGCTTTTGCTGACCGAGGAAGAACGTGCGCAGATCGAGGCGATGGGTGGCTTCGAGGAACTCATGCGAGCCTTGCAGGAGCGACTCGAGGAGCAGGATGACCGCCACGAAGGCGGCAACAAGTGGATCGGCACGGCCGGTACCTCGCCGTTCGGCGCGCACGGATTCAATCCCGAAGGTGTGCGCATCGGGCAACAGGGCTCACGTAATCGCAGTGCGGTCAAAGTCTGGGACAAGCGCGAGTATCGCAATCTCGATGACTCGCTCGAGCTGGGTACGCGCAACATCAAGGTCGCCCTGCGACGGCTGCGCAAGTTCGCGCGCGAGGGTGCGGCCGATCAGCTCGATCTCGACGATACGATCGACAAGACGGCGCGCAACGCAGGTTTGCTCGACATACGCATGGTTCCGGAGCGGCACAATGCGATAAAGGTGCTGTTGTGCCTCGACGTCGGTGGGTCGATGGACGATCACGTTCGAGTCTGCGAGGAACTGTTTTCGGCAGCCCGCAGCGAATTCAAGCACCTGGAGTATTTCTACTTCCACAACTTCATCTACGAATCGATGTGGAAAGACAACCGCCGTCGTCATTCGGAAAAGACGCCGACGTTGGATATCGCGCACAAGTATGGTGCCGACTACAAGCTGATTTTCGTTGGCGATGCGACGATGAGTCCGTACGAGATCGTGTATGCGGGCGGCAGCGTCGAGCACTGGAACGAGGAACCCGGTGCGGTCTGGATCAAGCGATTGCTCAATACGTATCCGAAGGCCGTGTGGTTGAATCCCGAACCTCGTGAGCGCTGGGACTACACGCCGTCAACGAAACTGATACGTGAACTTATGGGCGACCGGATGTACCCGTTGACCATCGCGGGACTCGACGACGCGATTCGCGATCTGCACTAGTGTCGTTTGTCAGGTCCCTGCGCCGAGTTCCCTGAGATCGGCAAGCACCTGATCAGAATGCCCTTCGGGGTCGACCTTCTCGTAGTGCATGGCAATCATGCCGTCGGGACCAATGATGAAGGTCTGACGCTTGGCAACGGTCATGCCGAACATTCTTGTCTTGACGCCGTACGCCGTGGAGGTCGAGCCACCGGTGTCCGCCAGCAGCGGGAATGGCAGGCCGTGTTCCTCGGCAAACGACTTGTGCGATTCGACGTCATCGAGGCTGACACCCAGGATCTGGGCGTTCAGATCGTGGAACGCGAAAATATTGTCCCGGAACTCGCAGGCCTCGGTTGTGCAACCCGGCGTACCGTTCTTCGGATAGAAATACAGGACGACCCACTGGTCCCGATAATCCTCGAGGGAGTGCAACTGGCCATGTTGGTCGGACAGCTCAAACTCGGGCGCCTCGCTGCCCACTCCCGGACGGTCGTTGGCAATGCCGATCGACGTAAAGCCGACCACGACCGCGACAGCGATCGCAGGGATCAGGGCGAGAGTGACTTTACGTTTCATACTGTGGGTCCGACTTACGGAAGCGCATTATAATACGATCTCGAATGCGGCAATGTAACTCATCGTATCGACCTGCATGACCGGCATATCAAACCCTGTTAAGACTGCGCTTGTCCTGCCTGGCGGCGGCGCTCGCGGCGCCTTCCAGGTCGGCGTCCTCAAGGCGCTGGCCGAGTTGTTGCCGCGTGGCTGCCCGAATCCGTTTCCCGTGATCAGCGGCACCTCGGCCGGCGCCGTGAACTCCGTCGTGCTGGCGACCCGTGCTCAGAATCTGCGAATCGCCATAGCCGAACTGGAGCGAGTCTGGGGGCACTTCCGCTGTCACCACGTCTACAAGACGGATCACTGGACCATGCTCAAGAGCAGCCTGCACTGGATGACCGCGCTTGTGCTCGGTGGCCTGGTCGTCGGTATGCCGAAATCGCTGCTCGACAATTCGCCGTTGCGCAAACTGCTTGGCGATAACGTGCACTTCCCGCGCATTCGCGACGCGATCGAGGCCGGCCATCTCGAGGCAGTTGCGGTGACTGCAGCCGGATACGCGACCGCGCGCTCAACCAGCTTCTTTGAAGCGCATCCCGAGCAGCAGCCGTGGCTGCGAACGCGGCGACTCGGTAAACACACCGAGCTCAATCTCGATCACCTCATGGCGAGTATCGCCGTCCCGATGGTCTTTCCACCCGTGCGCATCGGCAACGAGTACTTCGGCGACGGCGCGATGCGCCAGGCGACGCCGCTCAGCCCCGCAGTCCATCTCGGTGCCGACCGTATTCTCGTCATTGGCATCCGCGATGAAACTGGCGGCAAGGAACCCGATGCGCCGGGCGAGCCGCCGAGTTTCGCGAATATCGCGGGCTACATGCTGGATACCCTGTTCATGGATGGCCTGTACTCCGATCTCGAGCGCATCACGCGCATCAATGATTTGCTCGATGCGATGCCAAACGAAGAGGTGGTCGTCGGTGAGCGGCGTTTGCGGCCAATTGACACGATGTTGATCGTGCCGAGTGAAGACCTGCGACTCATCGCCGAGAAACACCGTCGTGAGTTGCCATTCGCAATACGCACGCTGCTCCGCGGCGTGGGCGGCAAGAGCCCCGGCGAGAACAAGTTGCTGAGTTTCCTGTTATTCGAGAGCGCGTACACGCGTGAACTGATCCACCTGGGGTATCGCGATGCGATGGCCGTCAAGGATCAGCTGCTGGACTTCGTGACAGGCGCGAGTGTGCCAAGACTCTTCGCGCCGACCTGGATCAAGCGGGACCTGAGCGCTTTCAGTCCCGACTGAGCAGCTGCTCAGGCAGTGCATTGTGGCGCGTGTGTACCGCGCCGTGCTTCTCGGCCAGTTCGGCCGCTACTTTTTCTGTCATGTAGACCGAACGGTGTTGGCCACCGGTGCAACCGATCGCCACGGTCATATAGCCTCGACTCGCTTCCTTGTAATGGGGTATCCAGCGATCGAGAAACGCTGTGATGTCTTCGTACATTGCCGTGTAGCTGTCTTGCGCATCGAGAAATTCGCGCACCTCGCTGTCCATACCCGTGAGGCCGCGGAGCTCCAGGGTCCAGTAAGGGTTTGGCAGGCTGCGCAGATCGAAGACAAAATCGGCGTCTGCGGGAATACCGTATTTGAAGCCGAAAGATTCGATCAACACCGACAGCGATTTCGTTTCGCGGCGATCAACGCGTGAACGCACGATGTCGGCCAGTTCGTAGATGCTCGTGCGGCTCGTGTCGACCGTCAGGTTGGCGGCCACCTGAATCTCGGCGAGGATCGCGCGCTCGGATTCGATCGCCGCAAGCAGCTCGGTGCCTTTCGCAGCCAACGGATGCCTGCGCCGCGATTCGCTATAGCGCTGCAGCAGGATCTCGTCACTGGCGTGCAGGAAGATGATGTCGGTCGTGACTCCCTGGTCTTCCAGCTTGCGGAGCAGGTCGGGCAGCTCGCGGAGATTATCCGCATGATTGCGGGCGTCGACGCCGACCGCGAGATGGCGGGGCGACTTGCCGTTGTTGGCCCGCACTTCATCGACGGCCGCCGTCAGTAACGTCACCGGCAGGTTATCGATGCAATAGAACCCAAGGTCCTCGAGCGCGTGGAGGGCGACCGACTTGCCAGAGCCGGACAGCCCGCTGACGATGATCAGGCGCAGTTCGCCTGGCATGTCATCGCCGCGCCGCTGATGAGCGCGTCGTAGAGATCTTTGCTGCTGTTCATCTCGCGTAACCGCGCTCGCAGGCCATCGTCGGCAAGCACCTGCGTTACCAGCTTGATATCGGCGCGGTGGCTGTCGTCGACCTCGTGCGGCACGATCATGCCGAACACGATGTCCACTGGCTCACCGTCCGGCGAGTCGAAGTCGACAGGCTCTGAGAGCTTGATCATCACGGCGACACTTGCGTCGATGCCCTCAACGCGGCAGTGCGGAAACGCAGCGCCGCGTTCGAGGCCTGTGCAGCCGAGGCGCTCGCGTTCGATCAGGCACTCGAAGATATCGTCGCTTGCGATATCCGGGTGATAGCGCACTAACAGCTCGCTGAGAATTTCCAGGCAGTGCTTCTTGCTGCGTGCCATGGCATTGCACAGGACACCGTCCGGTTTGATGATTTCCTGGAGGGACATATCGGGTATTTCTGGTTCTTGAAAAAACGGCGCGGCCTTTCGGCCGCGCCGCGCTTGCCTGGTCAGGCGTAGCGGGATTTATGTTTGTCTCTGGGGTGGTGATTCTGGAGTTTTTCCTTGTATTTGCGAACGCGTCGTTCGAGCTTGTCCACAAGGCCATCAATTGCGGCGTACATATCTTCCTCGGTGTGATCACAGTAGATGGTGCCGCCATTGACGCTGGCAGTCGCTTCCGCCTTATGGCGAAGCTTCTCAACGGTCAAAATACATTGGACGTCAGACACGATGTCAAAGTGGCGGGCGATCTTGTCGACTTTTTGCCCCACGTACTCTCGCATTGATTCAGTGACTTCGACATGATGGCCTGAAACATTCAACTGCATAATTGTCTCCCAAGTTTTTCTCTTGCCTGCACGGTCAGGATAACAGCCCGGTCGGCCTCCTTCATTCAGGGTTTTTCCTAATTACCGCACCTCGCGGACCCTGCGCTCGCTCGATGACGGGATATTCATAGCTTCACGGTACTTCGCCACCGTTCGCCTCGCAACAGAAATTCCCTCTTCTTTCAGTAAGTTGGTGATCTTGCTGTCCGACAGGGGCTTGGCCGGGTTCTCGGCGCTGATCAGTTTGCGGATTTTCGCGCGAACGGAAGTGGACGACTGGTCCTCGCCGCTGGCCGTGGACAGGTGCGACGAGAAGAAATACTTGAATTCAAAGACGCCGCGCGGGGTGTGCATATACTTGTTGGTCGTGACGCGCGAGATCGTCGACTCGTGCATGCCTATCTCTTCGGCTATGTCCCTGAGAACCATGGGTTTCATGGCCTCGTCACCATGCTCGAGGAACTCGGTCTGCCGCGCCACGATACTGGTCGCGACCTTCAGCAGCGTCTCATTGCGAATCTCGAGACTGCGGATCAGCCAGCGCGCCTCCTGGAGCTGTGATTTCAGGACCGGGTGCTCGCCCGAACCACGCAACAGCTTCGCGTACTGCTGGTTGACTGACAGGCGCGGCACGCCCGTCGGGCTGATCTCGACCTGCCATTTGTTGTCCACCTTGCGCACGAACACGTCCGGAATGACGTATTCGGCACCGGCCGGGCTAACCGCATTGCCGGGACGTGGATTACAGCCGCGAATCAGTGTCAGCGCGTCGTGCAGGTCTTCCTCGCTGGTGCGCAGGCTGCGGCGCAGTTCCCCGTAGTCGCGAGTCGCGACCAGGTCGAGGTGGTCGCCGGCAATGCTGATCGCGAGCTGCAGCCCGGGCGTCGACCATTCGAGCTGGCTCAGTTGCAGAATAATGGTCTCTGACAGGTCGCGTGCGCCAACGCCAACCGGATCGAGTCGCTGGATCTTGGTCAGCGTGCGCTCGACTTCCTCGATCGCAACTCCCGGCGTTTCGTCGAGACTCTCGCGAATCTCCTCGAGATCGGTCTCGAGGTAACCATCGTCATTGATCGAATCGACGAGCGCCTCGCCAATGACGACCTCGCGCTCGGAAAAATGCTCCATCTCGAGCTGCCAGAGCAGGTGGTCGCGCAGCGATTGACCGGATTCGTCGGCGAACTCGGTGATCGGCCTTCCTTCGCCGTTCCAGCCGCCGTCCTGGATGCGCTCGGTTGCCCGCGTCTGCCACATCTCGTCAGCCTGGATGGCCTCTACCTCGGCCGTCGACTCCGCGCTCGTGCTCGGGACGTCAGGGAGGTCCTCCATCTCGAGCATGATGTTCTCTTCGAGTGCTTCCTGGATCTGGGCATTGAGGTCGAGAACGGGCAGCTGCAGCAGCCGAATGGCCTGCTGCAATTGCGGCGTCATCGTCAGCGTCTGGCCGAGTTTTAGTTGCAGCGAAGGTTTAAGCATTGCCCATCAACAATAAGCGCGAGTCGTCAGTGTGCCTCAGAGTTTGAACTCCTGTCCGAGATACACTTCTCGGACGTGCTGATTCTCGAGGATCTCCTCAGGTGACCCCGCAGCAATCAGGCTGCCGTCACTAAGTATATAAGCATGGCCGCAGATGCCGAGCGTCTCACGCACATTATGGTCAGTAATCAGTACCCCGATACCGCGTTCGCAGAGGTGACGGATGATGCGCTGGATGTCGAGCACCGAGATCGGGTCCACGCCGGCAAAGGGCTCATCGAGCAGCACGAACAAGGGATTCGCGGCGAGGGCGCGCGCGATTTCCACACGGCGGCGCTCGCCGCCGGAAAGGCTGATGCCCAGGCTCGAGCGCACGTGTCCGACGTGCAGTTCGTCGAGCAGATTTTCGAGTTCCTGCTCGCGGCCGGCCCGATCCAGATCGTCGCGGGCCTCGAGGATGGCGAGGATGTTCTGCTCGACTGTCAGCTTGCGGAATATCGAGGCTTCCTGCGGCAGATAACCAACGCCGAGCCTTGCGCGGGCGTGCATCGGCAGCGGTGTAAGATCCTTGCCGTCGAGCAGAATATTGCCGCTGTCTGCCGCAATCAGTCCGACGATCATGTAGAACGCGGTCGTCTTCCCGGCGCCGTTCGGCCCGAGCAGGCCGACGACTTCGCCGCTCTTTATTTCGAGCGACAGATTCTTGACGACCTTGCGAAGCTTGTAGCTCTTCGAGATGTCCTGGACGCTGAGGATGCTCATTGACTGTCGTCTTCGGGCGCGGTCTCAGGTTCAGGGGTGCCGTTGGCCGGCGTATAGGTGATGCGAACGCGATCATCGTCGGCGCCGCTCGAGTCGGCTTTGATGCGGCGTTCGTTGATGTTGTAAAGCAGGAAGTTCGAGGCTATTTCGTTGCCGCTCTCGGTGATCTTCGCATTGTCCGAGAACTCAATGACGCCGCCGCCAACGTCGTAGCGCAGCTGGCCGGCCTCCGCATAAGTGACGTCTTCGGCGCCGGCCCGGCGCAACTCGTAGGTCGCCGGAGAACCCGTGACAACGGCATTGCTCAGCGTGCTTCCCTCGAACTGCAATACGGCGTCGTCACATTCGATCCTCCCGTTGTTGACGATAATCACAACGTTGCCAGAGAAACGCAGGTGGCGCTCGTTCTCCAGTCCGTTGGTCATTCGGCCTTCATCCGACTCGATCGAAATGCCACCCTGGGAAAAGCGCAGTCCTGTATAGATATAGGTCGCGGTCTTGCCGTCAAACACCGCGGTTTCGGAGTTCAGCGTCCAGGGCAGCTGATCAAGGTCTACAACCTGGGCGCTCGCCGCGGATGCGACGGCGATCCATGCCAGCAGACCATGCAGAATGCGTGTTGTGCTGCTCATCGTCAGGGAACTATCTTGCCACGAACGTTGGATTTCAGTTCGATTCGATCGTCGTTTAATGATGCTAGCATGCCCGTTGCCGTCAGACTGCGGCTACCAAAGCGAATCTGCACCCGTTCATCAGTCTCCGCGACAAAGCGCTCCGGGTCCAGTTCGAGATATTGAGTACGAATTTCCGTGTCCTGTCCGTCATCGCCAGGTGAACTGACCGCGCGCACGTAGCCGCGCAACGCGATACGAGGGCTGCCTTCCTGAATGGTCGCTTCATCCGCATGTACGACCCATGGCACGTCTGCTGCCGGCGAATATCGCATCCGCACACCCTTGAATTCGATGCGATCCGATGCCTGTTGTTCCGCATGTTCCGCTTCAATCTCGTAGAGCAGGCTGCCGTCGTCGGCCGTGCCAAGGATACGGGCCGATTTGAGGTAGTACCCCCGGTGCGTCGTATCGTAGGGAACGAGGTCGATATCGTCAGCGCCATCTTCCCTCGCGAGATACCAGGTGCCGGCCGCCGCAGCCGTCAGCACGCCGATCAGGATCATCATGCGCGGGCTCATTGACCGGGGTTACTCCTGGCTGTGACGAGGAGGTCACAGACTTCGCGGACGGCGCCGGCGCCGCCGGGACGGGTTGTCACGTAGTCGCAACGCTGCTGCAGCTCTGCAACCGCATTGGCGACGGCGACGGAAAACCCTACGTGCTCGAGCAACGGCAGGTCGGGCAGGTCGTCGCCGACGTAGGCGCAATCCGCTACATCGATACCGAGCGTCGCGGCCAGCTCGTCGAGTGCCGCGACCTTGTCTTTGCAGCCGAGAACCACGTGAGGTACCTCGAGTTCGGCCATGCGTTTCTCGACCGCCCCCGAACGACGCCCGCTGATGACAGCGACAGCGACGCCGGCGGCAAGCAGGCGCCGAACCCCGTATCCATCCTGCGTGTGAAAGGCCTTTGATTCCACGCCATCGTCGGACAGGTAGAAACGTCCGTCGGTAAATACGCCGTCGATGTCAAACGCGACAAGACGAATCTGGTCAATTCTGCCGAGCGCGCTGCTCACATCAGACCCTCACGGAACAGGTCATGAATGTTGAGCGCGCCGACCAGTCGGTTGTCGTCGTCGGCGACGAGCAGCGACGTGATCTTGTTTTCCTCGAGCATGTGCAGAGCTTCGGCGGCAAGCAGATCAGACGATGTCGTCTTGCAGTTGGTGTGCATGATGTCACCGATCACAGTGGTGCGAATATCGGCACCGTCATCGAGCGACCGACGCAGATCGCCATCGGTGAATATCCCGAGAATCGCATCGTTATCGTCGACGATCGCCGTCATGCCGAGTCCCTTGTCCGTCATTTCGAGCAGGGCGTCACGCAACGTGACCGACGCTGTGACCGACGGTACGCGTTCGCCGGTACGCATTACATCGGATACGCGTAGCAACAGTCGCTTGCCGAGACTGCCGCTCGGATGAGAGCGCGCGAAATCTTCGGCCGTGAAGCCGCGCATTTGCAGCAGCGCAACGGCCAGTGCATCGCCCATCGCCAGCGTGGCGGTCGTGCTGGCGGTCGGCGCGAGATTCAGAGGACAGGCTTCCTCGGCGACACTGATATCGAGATGTACGTCGGCGGCCTTCGCCATCGTTGACCCGGCATTGCCCGTCATCGACAGTAACCGCGCGCCCATGCGTTTGACGACCGGCAGGATCGTAACGACTTCGGCGGTTTCGCCCGAATACGAGACGGCGAGCAGCGTGTCATGACTCGTAATCATGCCGAGATCGCCGTGGCTGGCCTCGGCGGGATGCATGAAGAAGGCCGGCGTGCCGGTCGACGCCAGCGTGGCCGCGATCTTGTTGCTCACGTGGCCGGACTTGCCCATGCCAGTGACGACGACGCGTCCCGGCGTGTCGATACACAGCTGGCAGGCCGCGGCGAAGTCTTCGTTCAGGCGCGATTTGAGGGTGTCGACAGCGCGCGCTTCGATGTCGATCACCTCGGCAGCAAGCGCAAGAATTTCGTCTTTTGTCAGCGTGTCAGCCAAGCGAGTCCCTGAGGTCTGTACCAGCGCCCATTCTAGCCGAGATGGCTACTGGATGTTCTGGGCAACGACGTAGCCGACGTAGGCAAGATAAGCGATGAATAGGGCGACGCCCTCGATCCGCGACAGCACGGCCTTGCCATCGTAGTCATAGGTCATCGCAAACAGGACCAGCGTGAAGGCGACCATGACGAAGATATGCAGCGACAGCACGGATGGCGACAACGAGGTTGGTGAGATCGTGGCGGCGACACCAATAACCGCGAGCAGGTTGAAGATATTCGAGCCGACGATATTGCCAATTGCGAGCCCGTATTCGCCTTTCAGGGCGCTGGCCAGCGAGACGGCGAGCTCCGGCAGACTGGTGCCGATTGCGACAATCGTGATGCCGATGACAACCTCGGAAACACCGAGCACCTTGGCGATGCCCACGGCACCGTCGACCAGCAGCTCCGCACCCAGCAAAAGCGTGCCGAGACCGATCAACAGCCACACGATGGCCATCGGCATGCTGACGTCGGTCGGAATCTCCGCGTCATAGTCCTGTGCAATGGGATCGGTTGCGGCCGAGCGCATGCCAAGCCGGGCGAGCCAGACCATGACGATTACGAGACCGGTCATCAAGACCAGGCCGTCGACGCGGCTAAGGAACGAGTCAAGGAACAGCGAGACGGTCAGCAGTGATACAGCCAGCAGCGCCGGCATCTCCTGCCGCAGGGTCGCGGACTTAAGTTCGATCGGCCGGATCATGGCCGTGAGGCCGAGAACCAGGCCAACATTGGCAATGTTCGACCCGATCGCGTTGCCGAACGCGAGCCCTGGCTCCCCCTCTAACGACGCGACCGCCGACACCAGGATCTCGGGCGCCGACGTCGCGAAGGCGACGACAGTCAGGCCGATCAGTAGCGGTGCAATGCCGAGGTTGCGAGCTGTCGCTGCGGCGCCGTGCACGAAGCGGTCCGCGCCCCAGATCAGGAGAACGAGGCCAGCGACTACCAGGAGGATATTGCCGATCATGTTGTTTTGTTCTTAAGGAGGCCGGCTATGATACACAAATCCGGCTCGCACGTTGGGAAGCCGGTTCAAATACCGGTACACTGCGCGCCCCTCTTAATTCCACCGCTACCGCTATGGATCCAGTCGAAATCACCCGCCTGATCGAAGCCGGCTTTGACAGCGCCGTCGTCAAGATCATGAGCGAGGACAACACGCACTACCAGGCCCTCGTCGTGGCCGCCGAATTCGAGGGCAAACGGCCGCTCGCGCGGCATCAGCTCGTCTACAAGTGCCTCGGTTCACTAATGGGGAATGAGATCCACGCGATGTCGATTACCGCCCTGACGCCGGCCGAGTTTGAGGCGCGTAGCGGGGCGACGAATGGATAAGCTCTCGATTACGGGCGGCACGCCACTCTCTGGCACCGTCACTATCTCGGGCGCCAAGAACGCAGCCCTGCCGATCCTGGCGGGCACGCTGCTTGCCGAGGAACCCGTTACGGTTGGCAACGTTCCGCACCTCAAGGATGTGACGACGATGCTGTCCTTGCTGCAGATGATGGGCGCGCTGGTCACGGTCGACGACCGCCTCGGTGTCGAGATCGACGCGCGCAACATCGATCGCCGGCAGGCGCCGTATGAGCTCGTCAAGACGATGCGCGCCTCGATCCTCGTCCTTGGGCCACTCGTGGCGCGATTCGGCGAGGCGGACGTGTCGCTTCCCGGCGGTTGCGCAATCGGCGCGCGGCCGGTGAACCTGCACGTCGCCGGCCTGCAGGCGATGGGGGCAGACGTGGTTGTCGAGGAGGGCTTCATCAAAGCACGCTCTGACCGCCTGAAGGGCGCGCACATCGTGTTCGATACCGTGACGGTTACCGGGACTGAGAATCTTCTGATGGCTGCGGTGCTTGCCGATGGGGAAACCGTCCTCGAAAACGCGGCCCGTGAGCCCGAGGTGACCGATCTCGCGAATTTCCTGATTGGTATGGGCGCCAATATCAGCGGCGTTGGCAGCAGCACGCTCGTCGTCAATGGCGTCGAGCGCCTTGGTGGCACGCATTACAAGGTGCTGCCGGATCGCATCGAAACCGGGACCTACCTCGTCGCGGCAGCGATGACGGGTGGCAAGATTCGGGCTGTTAACACGGCACCCGAAACGCTCGAGGCGGTGCTCATCAAACTGGCGGAGGCCGGTGCCCACATCGAGACCGGCGACGACTGGATCGAACTCGATATGCAAGGCAAGCGGCCTGAGGCGATCGACATTCGTACAGCGCCTTACCCGGCCTTTCCGACCGACATGCAGGCACAGTTCTGCGCGATGAACGCCGTTGCCCAGGGTGTGGGTACGATCACCGAGACGATCTTCGAGAATCGCTTCCAGCACGTTCTCGAGATGCAACGTATGGGTGCGGACATCCAGCTCGAGGGCCACACCGCTATATGCACTGGCGTGGACACGTTGACCGCAGCACCGGTCATGGCAACGGACCTGCGCGCATCAGCCGGACTGGTGCTGGCTGGACTTGCTGCCGACGGCGACACGATCGTCGATCGCATTTACCACGTTGATCGTGGTTACGAGCGTATCGAGGAAAAGCTGCGCCAGCTCGGCGCGTCAATCAGCCGCGTCGTATAGGCCCTGTGGACGTTCGCCGGCCGTGACGGTCGTGCGGAATCGCTGGCCATCGCGGATGCCAAGCACCTCGACCGTATCGCCGGGTGCCGTGCTTGCTGAGATCAGGAGGGCCTGACGCTGTGAATACACCGGCTCGCCGTTCATCTCGATGATCACGTCGCCGGCTCGCAAGTCGGCCGCCTCAGCAGGCCCCCCCTCGTAGACTTCCATGAGCATGATGCCGGTGCCGTTCTCGATGCCGACGGCAGCCCGTTCGGCGTCCGTCAGGTCGTCGGGCAAGAGGCCCATGTAGCCGCGGATGACCCGGCCATGAAGCTTGATTTGCTCGACAACGCCACGCACCAGGTCCACCGGGATGGCAAAGCCAATGCCCTCGGTGCCCGCGTCCTGGGTTAGCACGGCAGCATTGATGCCGACGAGCTCGCCGAGGCTGTTGATTAACGCGCCGCCGGAATTACCCGTATTGATCGCCGCGTCGGTCTGGATGAAGTTGGCGAACGTGACGAGCTGGTAGAGGTTGCGTCCTGTGGCGCTGACAATGCCCTGCGTAACGGACGTCGCGAGGCCATACGGGTTGCCGATTGCCAAAACAACGTCGCCGATCTGCAGGTCATCGGACCGGCCGAGGCGAATAGGTTGCAGGCCGGACAGTTCGACCTTCAGGAGAGCCAGATCGGTTTCCGCGTCGAGACCGACCACGCTGGCCTCGGCAATACGGCCGTCACTGAACTGCACACGAATCTCGGTCTGCTCGTCCTCGAATACATGGTAATTGGTGACCAGGTAGCCGTCCGAATCGATGACAACGGCGGACGCGAAGGTCGTATCGATACGGAATCTGGGCCGCTCTGCCGCGGCCGCTTCCTCCTGTACCAGGCGCTTGGAGTAAACGTTGACGACAGATGGCGCGGCGGCCGCTACCGCTTCGGCATAACTGGCAGGCTCCTGGCCGCTGCCGCCGATTCCGGGCATGAGGTCCGGACGCACAAGGACGACGACGAAAGCCACGGCCAGGCCGACGACTATCGACTGCAAAACGAATACAAGAGCTGACTTCAAACCGGCCACTTGACGTCCTGCCTACCTCGATCGTGTATGGGTTCCTGCCTAGCCAATTTCGATTGGCCGCGTGTATAATGCGCCGTGGTTCCGCACCTAGGTCCGGGGCACCTGTCATCCTGACGGTAAACCGGGTTTGCTGCAAATCTACCAGTTTCGAAACAAAGCAATAAAAGCGCTAGTAAGGCCGTCGTCCAGAGCGGCTTAATGGGAGTGCCTGATGACCGAAGACGACCTGGACCGCAATAGGCGTCATTTTCTTTCCGTAGCAACTGCCGCGACCGGCGTAGTCGGCGTCGCGATGGTTGCTGTTCCGTTTCTATCGTCGCTGAAGCCCAGCGCCCGGGCGCAGGCCCTTGGCGCGCCGGTCGAGGTCCCGCTGGCCTCGATGCAACCGGGTGAGATGGTGCGTGTGATCTGGCGTGGCAAGCTGGTCTTCGTCCTGCGTCGTACAGAGGACATGCTGTCCCGCCTGGCGGGCGTAGAGGATGATCTGCGCGACCCGGATTCCACGGAGTACGCCGACCACCAGCCCGACTACGCGGCGAACGCCACCCGTTCGGTCAAGCCCGAATACCTCGTCGTCGAGGGCTCGTGCACGCACCTTGGTTGTGCGCCGCTCGAGGATTTCGAGGTACGCCCCGCTGAAGGCTGGGAAGGCGGCTTCTTCTGCCCGTGCCACGGTTCGAAGTTCGATCTCGCCGGCCGTGTATACAAAGGTGTGCCGGCACCCAGCAACCTGCGGGTTCCGCCGCACCGATTCGTCAGGGATGACCTGATTCTGATCGGTCAGGACATGGGAGCAGCGTAATGGCCAGGATTGAATCAGAAGTAGGCAAGCCGCAGGGCGGCCTGATGAAATGGATCGACGATCGCTTCCCGTTCACCAAGACGATGGAGCATCACGTCACCAAGTACTACGCCTCGAAGAACTTCAACTGGTGGTACATCTTCGGCGTGCTCGCGTTCGTGGTGCTCGCGATCCAGTTGATCACGGGCATTTTCCTGACGATGAACTACAAGCCGTCCGCTACGGACGCCTTTGCGTCGGTCGAATACATCATGCGGGACGTCGAGTGGGGCTGGCTGATCCGCTACATGCATTCCACGGGCGCGTCGTTCTTCTTCGTCGTCGTGTACCTGCACATGTTCCGCGCCATGCTGTACGGCTCGTACAAGAAGCCGCGTGAACTGATCTGGATTATCGGCATGCTGATCTTCCTCGTGCTTATGGCCGAGGCGTTTGCCGGTTACCTGCTGCCGTGGGGCCAGATGTCCTACTGGGGTGCCCAGGTGATCATCTCGCTGTTCGGCGCCATTCCGGTTATCGGCGACGGGCTGGTCGAGTTTATCAAGGGCGACTACTCGATTTCGGACATCACCCTGAACCGCTTCTTTGCGCTGCACGTCATTGTGCTGCCGCTGGCGCTGATCGGGCTGGTCTTCGTCCACATCGTGGCGCTGCACGAAGTCGGCTCGAACAACCCTGACGGCATCGAGATCAAGGAAAACAAGGGACCGGACGGCGTGCCGCTCGATGGCATCGCGTTCCATCCGTATCACACGTCGAAGGACCTCGTGGGCATCATCGTGTTCCTGATGATCTTCTCGGCGGTCGTATTCTTCGCGCCGGAAATGGGCGGCTATTTCCTCGAACACGCAAACTTCGAGAAAGCCAATGTGACGGCGACGCCGGAGCACATTGCTCCGGTTTGGTACTTCACGCCGTACTACGCGATCCTGCGCGCCGTGCCCGACAAGTTCTGGGGCTTCGTTCTGTTCGCGATATCGGTGATCCTGCCGCTGTTCCTGCCGTGGCTCGATCGCAGCAGGGTACGTTCAATCCGCTACCGCGGCTGGATGTACAAGTCTGCGCTGACGATGTTCGTTATCACGTTCTTCATGCTGCTGTGGCTCGGGCTGCAACCGGCGGAAGGCCTGTATGTCGTGCTCGCGAGAATCTTCTCGGTGCTGTACTTCGCGTTCTTCCTGTTGATGCCGTACTACACATCAAGAGACAAGACGAAGCCGTTGCCGGACAGGGTGGTCTACCATGGATAAGTTCAAGAAATTCGCCGGCCTGGTCGTGCTGGGCGCCTGCTTCGCTACGTCATCCGCGTCGGCTGCCGGTGGCGCAAGCCCGCTGGCAGACCCATCGAAGATCGACCTCGACAACATTGCTTCGCTGCAGCGCGGCGCGCGCAACTACATGAACTACTGCTCGGGGTGTCATTCCGCCGAGTACGTTCGCTTCAGTACGATCGGCAAGATGCTCGAGCTGTCCGAAGAGCAGCTCGTCGACAACCTGATGTTCAACGCCGAAAAGACGTTCGAGACGATCAACGCGGCAATGCCGAGTGAGGCTGCCGCACGTTGGTTTGGCCAGCCTCCGCCCGACCTGTCCCTGATGGCGCGGGCGAAGGGTGCTGACCATATCTACAATTTCCTGCGCGGGTTCTACGTGGACCCGGACAGCCCGACCGGGGTGGACAACGTCGTCCTCGCCGGCACCAGCATGCCGCACGTACTGTGGGAACTGCAGGGCTTCCAGGAAGCCAAGTTCGAGAGTCACGAGAACGAAGACGGCTCGGTTACGACCGAGTTCAAGGGCTTCGAAACCCTCAGCGCAGGCACGATGGATGCCGAGGCCTATGACGATTTCGTTCGCGACACGACGAATTTCCTCGCCTTCATTGCAGAACCGATTCGCCAGGATCGCCGCAAGCTTGGTGTCTGGGTGCTCATATTCCTGCTCTTCTTCCTCGTGCTTGCTACCCAGCTGAAGAAAGAGATCTGGAAGGATGTGAAATGATGGCAGTCGTATCAAACAGGCGTTCCGTAATGACGTTGTTCTCGAGGCCGACTGACATCCACAGTCATCGCACGCGTCTCGTGCTCGCCGAGAAGAACATCAATATCGAGATCGCCAACGTACCCGGGCCCGATCTGCCCGAGGACCTGATGGATCTCAATCCGTATCACACGGTGCCGACGCTCGTGGATCGTGACCTGACGCTCTACGATTCGCGGGTCATCGTCGAGTATCTCGACGAGCGCTTTCCGCACCCGCCGCTGATGCCGGTCGATCCGGTCACGCGGGCCCAGTTCCGACTCGCGCTGTTCCGCATCGAGACCGACTGGTATGCGATTGCCGAAGAAGCCGAGAATTCGGCCGACGGCAAGCTCGGTACGAAGTCACGCAAGATGCTCCGTGAGAGCATCATGCAGAGCGCCGAGTTGTTCGGCGCGCGGCCGTACTTCCTGAGTGAAGAGTTCTCGCTCGTCGATTGCACGATCGCGCCGTTGCTCTGGCGTCTGCCGGTCTACGGCATCGATCTGGGCGATGATGCAGAGGCGATCGAGGCTTATATGAATCGCGTCTTCGCACGCCGTTCGTTCCAGCAGAGTCTCACCGAGCTCGAGCAGGAAATGAGGCTTTAGGCGCCAGCCGACTGAACGTAACAAGAAGAAAATGGGGACATTCTGCTTTTACTGATTGCAGTCAGGAAAAGCAGAATGTCCCCATTTTCAGGTTATGTCAGGTTAGCCGCTGCGCCCTCAATCAGTGGTAAGCTACCGCCAGGTTGGCAAATAAAGCTCAGGACCTACATTGAGCACCAATAATCGTTCAAAACGACCGTACCTCATTCGTGCGATGCACGAATGGATGGCAGACAATGGCCATACCCCGCATATTGTAGTCGACACGTCATTTGATGGCGTGGCCGTCCCGCTGGAGCACATCAAGGATGGCAAGATCATCCTCAATATCAGCGACTCGGCGGCGCACAATCTCAAACTGACGAACGATGCGGTGAGTTTCCGGGCGCGCTTCGGCGGCGTACCGTTTGATGTATGGGCGCCGATCCGATCGGTGCTCGGCATCTACGCGCGTGAAACGGGGCAGGGCATGATCTTCTCGCATGA
>JASJCM010000061.1 GCA_030065985.1 Woeseiaceae bacterium
GGTGCTGATTGCGTGGGGCCTCACCGGCTTCTATCGTGTCGACGCTGCCGAGCGCGGCGTTGTGCAGCGCTTCGGTCAGTACATTGAGCCGTTCACCATGCCCGGCCTGCGGTGGCACCTGCCGTTCCCGATCGAGCGTGTCGATATCGTCAACATCGAAGAGGTGAACGACTTCAACTACTCGACAGAGATGCTGACGGCCGATGAATGGTATGTCTACATCGATGTGGCGGTGCAGTACCGGCGTTCCGATCCGGTGAAGTTCAGCTTTGAGGTCGAAGACCCCGAGCAGACCCTGCAGGACGTCACGGAGAGCGCGCTGCGCGGCGTCGTCGGAACCAGCACGCTGGCGTCTCTGATTGGCGAGCGACGCGAGGAGATTCCGGCGCGCACGATCGAGGAGCTGCAGGAAACCCTCGATGACTATGGCGCCGGCCTGACCGTTACCTCGATCAATATCAATACGGTTAACTATCCGTCGGCGGTCGAGGAGGCTGTCGCCGATACGCAGCGGGCGAGAAACGACCGGGATCGTTTCCAGCTGGAAGCCGACCGCTATGCCAATGACATCGTGCCGAGAGCGCGTGGTGAAGCGCAAAGAATCCTGCAGGACGCAGAGGCATACCGGCAGCGCGTTATCGCGGATGCGGAAGGTGAGGCGTCCCGCTTCGAGGCGTTGCTGACGGAATACCAGCAAGCCCCACGAGTCACGCGTGATCGTCTATACATCGAGGCTGTTGAAGCGGTGTATGGCCGGTCCTCGAAGGTCCTCATCGATACAGACGGCAGCGGCAACCTGTTGATGCTGCCGCTCAGCGATATTCTCACCAGGTCCGGTATCAGCCTGCCGTCGGTAGACGCAGGGCCGGGCAGCGCTTCGCAGTTGCGTCCTGCGGAGACTGCGCAAGACGACAGCGATCCGCGTGCACGGAGGGTCCGGCAATGAATAACACACGATTTGGCGCGCTGGTCATCGTTGGTCTGGCGCTCGTCGTCGTCGGTCTGTCGGCCTTTACGGTCAACGAGCGCGAGCTTGCACTCAAGCTGCGATTTGGTGAGATCCGCCAGACCAACTACGAACCCGGCCTGAAGTGGAAGATCCCGCTGATTGAGACCGTCGTGAAGTTTCCGCGCCGCATCCTGAAGATCGATGATGCGCCGCAAGAAGTATTCACGCTCGATCGCCAGAATATGACGGTCGACTTCTTCGTCAAATGGAAGATTGTTGATGAGGAGAAGTTCTACACGTCGACAGGTGGTCTGCAGCGGGTCGCCGTTGATCGTCTGCGAGAGATCATCAAGAACTCGGTGGTTACCGAGTTCGGCAAACGGTCGACCAAGGATGCGATCTCGGTCGAGCGTATGGAGTTGATGCGTGACATGCTTGCGCTGGCTCGCCCGACGGCCGAGGGCCTCGGCGTCGAGCTCGTCGACTTCCGCGTCAAGCAGGTGGAGTTCGTCGCCCGTGTCCGAGAGTCGGTATACGAGCAGATGCGTGCCGAGCGCCAGCAGCTTGCGACGCAGACACGCGCAGAAGGCCGTGAGGCTGCCGCGTTGATTTCGTCGACGGCCGAGAAGGAGCGTACCGTTATTCTCGCCGACGCAAACCGCGAAAGTCAGATCATCCGCGGTGAAGGCGACGCTCGCGCCGCGGAGATCTACGCAGATGCCTTTAACAAGGACCCGGAGTTCTACGCGTTCTATCGCAGCATCAACGCCTACAAGAACTCGATCGGTACGGAAGGCGATGTGCTCGTGCTCGACCCGAACAATGAGTTCTTCCGCTATCTGAACCAGTCGGATGGCCAGCAATAGCCGCTGAGATCTTCACGGCAGTAGCCCTCGTCCTCATTCTTGAGGGCATGCTGCCGTTTATCTCGCCACGGAAGTACCGCGAGATGGTGGCGGAAATTTCACGCCTGGGTGACAATCAGATACGCAACATCGGTCTCGTCGTAATGGTGATCGGGGTTGTCGTACTGTTCATTGTGCGTGGCTAGCGTGCGCCAGGAAGCAAAGCGGGATACTCATGGGTAAGAACGTTGTTGTCATCGGCACTCAATGGGGTGACGAGGGCAAGGGAAAGATCGTCGATTTGCTAACGGATCGTGCGGCAGCCGTTGCGCGATTCCAGGGCGGACACAACGCGGGCCACACGCTCGTTATCGACGGTGAAAAAACCGTCCTGCACCTGATTCCTTCGGGAATTCTGCGTGACGGCGTTCAGTGCCTGATTGGCAATGGCGTCGTGCTGGCACTCGATGCACTGGTGAAGGAGGCCAATGCGCTCGTCGAGAGCGGGGTGCCCGTTTTTGAGCGTCTGCGTGTCAGCCCGGGTTGTCCGCTGATCCTGCCTTCACATGTTGCGCTGGATGCGGCGCGCGAAAAAGCGCGCGGCGCGAGCGCAATTGGTACGACCGGCAGGGGTATTGGCCCGGCATACGAAGACAAGGTCTCACGGCGCGCGCTGCGTGTATCTGACCTGTTCGTGCGCGAAAATTTTGCAGCGAAGCTCGGCGAAATTCTCGATTACCACAACTTCCTGCTGAAAAATTACTTCCGTGCCGAACCGGTCGACTTTGCGAAGACGCTTGACGAAGCGCTCGGTTACGCGGAAGTCGTGGCGCCGGTCACTGCCGATATTACGCAGATCCTCCAGGACCTCGCGGACTCCGACAAGAGCATATTGTTCGAGGGTGCGCAGGGCAGCTTCCTCGATATCGACCATGGTACGTACCCGTTCGTTACGTCCTCGAACACGGTTGCGGCGGCTGCGAGCACCGGCACCGGGGTCGGACCAAGGAACCTCGATTACATTCTCGGCATCGTCAAGGCGTACACGACGAGGGTCGGGTCCGGGCCGTTCCCGACCGAATTGTTCGACGAAGCCGGCGAGCATATCGCGCGTGTGGGCGCCGAGTTTGGCGCGACAACAGGCAGGCCGCGTCGCTGCGGCTGGTTCGATGCGGTAGCGCTGCGGCGATCGATCGTCAACAGCAGTGTGTCAGGTCTGTGCGTGACCAAGCTCGATGTTCTCGACGAACTCGAGACCATTCAGATCTGTGTGGGATACGAAATCGACGGTGAGCCCATCGCCGGCGTGCCCGTGGTCGTTGATCGCTTCGCCGAGTGCCAGCCGATTTATGAGGAATGGGCCGGATGGCAGGAATCGACAGTCGGCGTTACCAACTTCGACGACCTTCCCGAGAAGGCGCGTGCCTACCTGGCGCGAATCGAAGAGCTCGCCGGCGTCCCGGTTGACATTATTTCAACGGGACCGGATCGCGAACAGACGATCATAAAAACGCACCCGTTCGAATAGCAGTAGCGTAAGCAGCCACAACGACAGCGCGCCACCGCCACCACCACTGGGTGCCGGCGCATTCGTTGCGACCGTCACAGAGGCGGTTGCGGAGTCGACCAGGCCGTTCGGGTCTGAAACAGTCAGCTGGAACTGCAGCAACGTGTCCGACGATACGGTCGGCGCCGTGAACGTAGGCTGCGCAACAGATGTATCGCTGAGTGTCACAGCTGGCCCCAGAGTCTGCGACCAACTGTAGGTCAGGGTATCGCCATCGGGATCGTTGGATCCGCTGCCATTGAGCGTGACCACAGTGCCGCCAGTAACCTGCTGGCTGGCGCCGGCAACCGCATTGGGCGCCGCATTCGTGCCAGTGCCGTCGAGAATATCGATGCGTATCTGGCTGTTGGCGAGCGAAGCGCCCGAGACATTGCTGAGGGTCAGCTGGAAGAACTCGTCGCTCTCACTGGCACCGTCGTCGGCGATATCGAATTCGATCCACTGCGGATCGGCGTCGCCGTCCGCCCACGACAGGGTACCTGTGGAAGCCCCGGAATAGTCGCTGCCCGAAGATGCATCACCGGCGGTGACGGCGAAGTCCACCGAGACCGCACCGATTGCGCTACCGCCGCGACGCACCACGGCTATCGCCTTGCCGAAGCCCCGCTCCGGCGCAGCAATGCCCGAGTCTGCGAACCCGACTGTCGATGTTGCGCCTGCGTCGCTGATGTAAAGACTTGCGATGGTGGGCGAGGAGAGCGTTGCGCCGTTGGTCGGCGCTGAGAGGCGCACGATCAGGCGCTCGAGGCCTTCGGTTTGGCCATCCGGGACCAGACCGAGGTCTATCGATTTGTCTGCCGCATCACCAATACCCCAGTTGAGCGTGCCGCTCGCCAACACGACGTCGGACGCGTCAGCCGTCGCGGGCACAACCTCCCAGGCAACGCTCGTAGCGCCCTGGCTGCCGTCAGTGCGGCGAATCGTAATGCGGCTGCTGCCAGGCGTGCCTTCATCGGCGCCAAAACTTGCGGCAGCAAAACTCAGGGTGCCCTGCGGCACGGTTCGCGTCCTGTCATCGACGACGTACAAGCCACTGTCGATATCACTGATCAGGATATTGCCGCTGGGCAGGTAAGGGTACGTTCCCCAGGCGCCCGGAAAACCGACGCCATCACCGGTCGGATAACTGTCGAAGCGGCCTGCCTGTGTCGGGCTCGCCGGGTTGGTGATATCGAGAATCGTCAGGCCGCGCGCATAGTTCGACATGTAATAGCGATTGCCGCGCACGAAGCCATTGTGGTCAATCGCAGTCGTCGGACCGGTCCAGCTGCCGGCGAGCGTCGGGTTGCGCAGATCGCTGATTGAAAACGCGCGCAGCGTCGTGACCAGGCCGCGATCGCGTTCATCCAGCTCGTCCTGCAGGAAGACGTACTGCTGGTCTTCGGACCACCAGCCTGAATGCGAATACCCGGCGTTACCGTAAGGCGTGCGGCTCAGACGTACGGGATTCGCGGGATCGGTTATGTCCCAGATGTCGAGCGTCGACTCGTTGAAATCGAACAGTACATCGCAGTAAGCGGACGCTGATGCGTTAACGCACTGCGAGTCCTTTCGGCTGTCCGTGACGAGCATCGAAGCGGCATCATGCATGTACAGGCGATCGCTACCGGGCTGGCCCGCGGGTGTGCCCGGACGTGCGATGAAACTCGGCGCGCGTGCATTATTGAGCGAGTAAGAGCGGAAGCGACCGTCATCACGGTTCGAACCGGCAAGTATGAGTATCGGCGACTCGCCGGTCAGCGACAGGCCGGTGCTGAAATCGGTCCGTGACAAGTACACGTTGTGCGCTGCCGTGAAGTCGCTCGTGTAGTTTACTCTCGAAATTCGGTGAGGCAGGTCGGTCAGGTCGACGATAAACAGGCCGTCATTGGCATTGTCCGCCGTGATATAGGCATAAGCGTTCCAGCGACTGTCGCTCGAATTCCAGAACTGGTAGACCTTGATATCGCGCCATGTCGTCGACTGACCGTCGACGAATCCGACTTCGAGCGGGTTTTCGGGATCGGTCACGTCATACACGGCGGTGCCGCGACTGTAACCCATGATCGCGTACTCGCGATGCGTATTGAGATCGATGAACCCCCAGATGTCCGCGCCGCGAGCCGAAGGCGTTCGGTCCGAGACATGCGCAAGCAGGTCCACGTTGTCGCAAGGGAAGATGTCGGCAAAGCCGCCCGCGCAGGCAGTGGCCGCCGTATTCGACTGCAACGTGTTTCGTGTTTTGGCGAGCGCCGCGACGGTGTCGCGATCGAGGCCTTTGCTGTCGGCAATCGTGCGGAAACCTTGCGCAGCCAGATCGCCGGCAAACTCGTGCGGCACGCCGATCAGCACGGCACCGGCGTCAGCATTCACCTCGATCGCACCGCTGACGAGGTAGAAGATGTCGCCGGGATCACTGAGCTCGTAATTGCCAGCCGCGACGGATATCCGGCCGTTTTTCCCGACACGGCGCAGAGCGTAGTCAAGACTGCGGCAGGGTTTGTCGAGACAGTTTCCGGTATCGGTCCCCGACGGTGCGACATTCAGCGGCGGTTCCTCAGTGTCGGCGAACGCAGCGCCCGACAGGCCGAGGAGTAGAGCTGCCAGCGAGGCAGTAAACGAGAGTCGTAACATACGATCGGTCGCCGTTCCGGAGAAGCCCCTATAATAACTGCCAAATCCGCAATTCGACGGCAAATACATCAAATCTGTGAAACCGTTCTCTTTGACTTTCAAGGCAGGCGCCGGTGCGCTTGAGTCCATCCGCAAGCACGGATTAGACATATCGTCGATCGGCACGATGGCAGGCGCGTCTGGCGGCGCGAAATGGCTCGTACTGAGCCAGCTCGACCGGGCAATCATCGACACGATCGTCCCGAAGCTCAAAGGTCCCGTGCACCTGATCGGTAGCTCGATCGGTTCCTGGCGATTTGCGTGCTACGCACAGGCCGATCCGCGTGCGGCGATTGACCGCTTCGAAGACCTGTACCTGTCGCAGACGTACAGCGAGAAGCCGGATATCCACGAAATCACGGCGCTGAGCCGCGAGATGATCAATGCGGTGCTGGGTCCGACGGGCATTGACGAGATTCTCGCGAACCCGCTGTTCCGAATGCACGTCATGGCTGTGCGCAGCCGGCACGTACTGGCGTCGGAAAATCGTGCGTTACTCGCGCTTGGGCTGATGGCGACGGCGCTCCTCAATGCAGTAGATCGCGCAACACTTGGCTGGTCGTTTGAGCGTGCGCTGTTTTACGACAAGCGCGATGTGCCACCGTTCTTCGATGTCACCGGCTTCCCGTTGCAGACGATTGAAATGACGGCGGACAACCTGGCCGATTCGGTCCTGGCAACGGGTTCCATACCGCTCGTGCTATCGGGTGTTCGCGACATCGCCGGCGCGCGGCCTGGCGTCTACCGCGACGGAGGCGTTATCGACTACCACCTCGACCTCCCGCACAGCGCCGAGGAGCGGTTCACCTTGTTTCCGCATTTTTACGGGCGCATCGTGCCGGGCTGGTTCGATAAACGACTCAAGTGGCGGCGACCGCAGGCGGGCAACGTCGACCGCACAATTCTTGTGAGTCCGTCCGACGAGTTTGTGGCCAGCCTGCCAAACGCCAAGATTCCGGATCGCTCTGACTTCGTGAATTACGAACCGGCGGAGCGAGAACGTATCTGGCGCGAGTGCGTGGCTGCCTGTGAGGCGATGGCGGCGGAGTTTGTTGAGGTCATCGAGAAGGATCAGCTGGCGGCAAGGCTCGAACCGCTGTGGTAGGCTGACGCGCAAATAACAAAATGGGGGAAGGGAGTGAACAACCCGTCATCGGCCGCTGCCCGGCCATATCCTGAACTCACATGGGTCGCGCTGATCGTTGGCTGGATCATCGGTTGCGTGATCGCCGTGTCGATCGGCTACGCGGCCCTGATTCTCGGCTTCTCGATCGAAGGCTCCGAACTCGCTGCAATCCTCGGCTTCGGCATCCTGCGTGGCATGCTGCGGCGCAAGAGCATCATCGAAAACAACATCGTGCAGACCATTGCCTCGGGCGTGAACGGCGCCTCGTCCGGCATGATGTTCTCGGTACCTGCAATATTCCTGCTTGGTTTTGGGGACCGGTTCGACTCGACGATACTGACGTTCGGCTGCATTGCGGGCGCGTTTCTCGGCATCGCCTTCATCATCCCGTTGCGCAAGCACATGATCGACTACGAACGCCTCACTTACCCGGGCGGCGTCGCTGTTGCGACAATTCTCAAGTCGCCGGGAGCCGGCGTGCGCAAGGCTGTCATTCTGCTGGTTGCCGCATTGATCAGCGCCGGCGTGCATTTCGGCACGATCCAGACTGGCTTTTCCAACTGGAATCTCGGCGCGATCATTGGCTTGCCGGAGTACATGAACGGTGTCTGGTACCTGTCCCTGATGACGATCGGCGTCGGGTTTATCGCCGGGCGCGGCGGTATTGCGTTCATCATTGGCGGTTTCGTGGCGTACTGGTTCCTCGCGCCGATGCTCGCTACGACGGGTTTGTTTCCGAGCAACGCCGAAGGCGAGATCATCAATACGCCAGGCCCACTGCGCCTCGAGCTGTTCCGTCCGCTGGGCATCGGCATGCTGATCGGTGGGGCCATCATGGGCGTGATCCTCGCATCGCCGCTTATCATCAGCGCGATCAAGTCGATGCAAAAAGCCGCGCAGGTAGCGACCGGAAAGTCGAATGACGAAATGCCGATCAAGCTCCTGTATTTCGCGGTAGTAGGCGCGGCAATCCTGCTGTGCTTCATGGCTGTGAAATCGACGGAGTCCGTTGGTCTCGGGCGCGGTATCGCGATGGCGCTACTCGGAACCTTGTGGATCTGGATGGCCGGCATCATTCTTTCGGAAGCTATTGGTCGCACCAACTGGTCGCCACTGTCGGGCATGACGCTCGTTGGTATCACGCTGCTGATTGTGTTGACCCAGGCTTTCAATATGGGGCGCGATGACTCGATCATCGCGGCACTGATGGTCGGCGCGGCGATGTGTGTCGCGATGTCCCAGGCTACGGACCTGATGCTCGACCTGAAGACCGGATACCTCGTGGGTGCAACACCGCGCATGCAGCAGATCGGCCAGTTTGCCGGTGCATGGCTTGGACCGATCGTCGTGATTGGGGTCATCTTCGTACTCAATGAGTCGCACGGCCTCGGCAGCGAAAAGCTCCCGGCACCTCAGGCACAGGCATTGGCCAGCACTATCGACGGAATCATGGGCGGTGACGTGCCAACCGAGAAGTACATCGCCGGTGCGATTCTCGGTGGCATCCTGTCGGCTGTTATGGGCGGTCTTGGCATCACGGTCGGTCTCGGTTTCTACCTGCCGTTCAATATCGTGTTGACGTATTCGCTCGGCACGCTTGCCAGGGAGCTGTCGGATCGCTTCCAGGGCAAGACCTGGAGTGAGGAGGTCGGCATACCAATAGCGGCCGGTCTAATTGTCGGTGAGGCGCTAGTCGGCGTTGGCGACGCCTTACACATCGTGTTGACGTCATAGGGAGTTGGCGATGAAGAATCTTGGTTACTTTCTCCTGGCCGCCGGTTTTCTTGCCGGTGCTTTTGCCACCTCGCTCGATGTCCAGAACGTCAATTGGGTGATGTTCGGGGCGGCCGCTGCCGCTGCGATCATCGGGCTGATCGTGTTCAAACGGCAGGTGTCAGCGCACGCGCGCTCCGACGAAGTCCTCGAGAATAATCGCGGTGAGCTGCGCGAGTCGATCGACAATATCGTGCGCGATCTCGGTGAGATCACGAGCGATTCGTCGGCCACGGGAGCCGCGCTTCGAGCAGCGATCGATATGAAGTTGCGCACTGACTTGCGTCGCTTTGCAGACGCGCGCGAGAGCATGGTGCACCTGTTCGGCCTGCAGACCTACGCCGATATCATGAGCAGTTTTGCGGCAGGCGAGCGCTATGTGAATCGGGTATGGTCCGCATCGGCGGACGGCTACGACGGAGAGGCTGCGACATACCTCGAAAAGGCGGCTGAACAGTTTGCCGATGCGAAAGCGCAACTGCATGAGGCAGTCCAGGGCTCGCAACAGGCTCCGGTGGCAGGCTAGGGTGTTTGCTGGCGCGTTGCGCCGTGGCGACAACGTGACGTCAGTTCCGCTTGCAGGGCATCGACATCCTCATTCATGAGGTAGTCCGACTTGTCCTTCCAGCCGCGCAGCATCGCGATCGTCCGTTCATTGACGAGCAGGTGATGTTCGCTCGCCTGTTCGCCAATATCCCAGCCGGGCACGGCAATGACTGAACGTACTCGAATGTTGTGACCGAGTAGCTGCGAAATTTCTTTCTCAAGACGTGCCGCGCCGGCAGTAACGTCGACGATGGCAACCGTATCGTCGTTGTTCGAAAAGTGCAGCTCATTGCCGCGCAATACGACGTGACTGTTCTTGCGGGCGCGTCGAGCCACTACGTTAACAGCATAGATTCCCGACTGACCGACGAGAACGTGGTCGACGACCCCTGCAGTAGTCGCGACATCGTGAAACACGCGATTTGCGCCCGTGGATATCTGCTGTAGCTGATGCCCGACAGCGATATTGGCGTCGCGTACGAAGCGGACCTCGCGTCTCGTCAACACGGTCCGACCGAGACGCCACGCCGCGAGTATCGCGGCCAGCGACAGGAACGAAATCTGCAGCCACAGCTGCCAGCGTGGGTAGCCTGCAAACAGCTCCTGTGCCTTGAGGACATAGGCTGCGGCGAACAGCACGAAAAAGACCAGCGCGCCGCTGAGATAGATGGACTGGGAAATCGATAGCCGGTCGAGTTCATCTCTAAACCGCTGCGCCGCCTCGTGCATGATGCTGTCGGCAAAGCTCGAGGTCGAACTGACCGTTCGGCTCAGTGCGCTCCATGACTTCGCTATCAACAGGAAGACAATGGTACTGGCGAGGGCTACTGTCGCAGCGCCGCTGATCGCTTCGATGTCCATATCGCCACACCCCGTTTGCGCAATAAGTGATCAACAGCGTATCGACAGATGGCCGCGGTCACTGTGACACAGGTCACATGCAACAGCTGATTCGCCTGTTTTTCCCGTGTTTTTCAGGCTGCGTTCAGGCGCAGGGGCGTATCTGTGAATGTGGTCACGGCATGCTCCGTGACGCCGGGTTAGCGTGTGGATCAGGTCTGGCAATGACAATGGGACGGAGACCGCGATGAACAGTAAGTGGAATGTAGTCTTTGCAGCGGCTGCAATGCTCGTCATGAGCGGCTGCGCGACGATGAGCAGCGAGGAATGCCTGGCGACGGACTGGACCGCCGTGGGCTATGAAGATGGTGCGCGCGGCTACACGACCGAACGGTTCTCCAAGCATCGCCAGGCCTGCGCGAAACACGGCATCACAGCCGACTTCAGTGCGTACCAATTGGGCCGTGACGAAGGACTGGTCGAATACTGCCAGCCAGCTCGCGGCTATAACGTAGGTGCCAATGGCGGGCGCTACTATGGCGTCTGCAACGCCCACCTCGAACAGAGCTTCCTCGAAGCCTACAACGCGGGCTACCACCTCTTCACGCTGCGCTCGAATGTAAGTCGGGCCGACGCCAGCATCAACGCGAAGGAGCGTGAGCTGGAACGTATCGCCGATGAGATTCGCAGCAAGGAAGCTGCACTGATTGACAAGGAAACGCCGACAGAAGAGCGCATTCTGCTGCTCGTCGATCTCAAGGAACTGTCAGAGCGCACCGGTGAACTCGAGGAAGAAATCCGAGTTCTGTACGAAGAGCGCGCCTATCACCAGGTCGAACTCGACAATTACCGGGTGACGGTTGCCGACTACGGCTACTAGCCTCAGGCGTCGCTCTCGCGGCGCCCGGCGCCTCCCCGACGCTCCTCCTCGAACGAGCCACTGCCGCTCGGCGAATAGCCCCTTGCACCAAACGGGCTCCGCCGGTCCGAGCCCGAACGGCGGTCGTCATGGTGCGCGAAACGGCAACGACACTCGAGGGCATCACAATCCGGTAACGGCAGGCGCGGCGCAGCGCTGGCCAGGAAGCGTCGGCCGGTCATTGCTTTCGCGGCATTGCACGCATTCGCTTCAAACTTGATCGAAACGGCGTGATAGGCCGTCCTGGCCGGGTCTGTCTTCGGTGCCGGCGCGTTCGCCTCCGCCGTATACCGGCGTTGTCGCATGACGAGCCACACGATCAGCAACACGAGGACAATGCCAAGCAGCGTCAGTTGCATATGTGCTCCCCGGGCCAGATCCGGATACCAAGTTCTACTTTAGTCCCAATCAGAGCAATTCGTCTACCGCAATCTCATAGAGCCGGTCAGGCAGCCGGACAGCCACGGGAACGGTGATTTCGCGCGATGCGATCAGGTCGGGGATAAAGACCTGTTCCAGCAGCGCATTGACCGTCTCTGGATGGGATGTAGCGAGATTGAGTTCCTTGTTGACCTTGAGACTCAGCTTGTCGAAGTTAGCTGAACCGACGCAGGCCCACCCGTCGTAAACGGCCGCTTTGATATGGCTCATACCCGGGTATTCGTAGACGCGAATGCCATGGCGGAGCAGCGTATTGATAGTGACGCGGTTACTCGCATTGAGCGGGCCATGGTTGCCTTTGGCCGGGATGATGACTCGAACGTCGACGCCGCGGCGCCGCGCTTTCGCGAGCTCATAGATCGTACGGTCGTCCGAGAAGTAGGCGTTCTCGATCAGTATGTAGCTGCGGGCGTTCTGAATGGCCGCGATCTGTGCTTTGTGGATCTGGGAGTTGAAGTTTCGCGTCTGCAGGACCCGGACCGGATAGCCGCCCCGGTCGGCCCGTTCCTTCTTGCCCTGCAGGAAGCGCAGCGCATTGGCAAAGTCGCCAAGCAGCCCGCCACGGGCCCAGGCTTTGTCCGACTCGAATTGCAGGTGATCGACGACCGGGCCGGTGACTTCCATCATCATGTCGTGCCAGTCATAGCGGTACTCGCGGCCAATATTCATCCCGCCGACAAACGCGATGCGTTTGTCGATGATCGTCGTCTTGACGTGGTCGCCCGTGAACCAGGGATTTGTCTGATTGCGAACTTCAACGGCCGAATCGCGTTCCATGTACATGCTCATCGACAGGGGGTGGCGATGGTCTGCCGGCAGCGATTCCGGGTCCGCCTGCGTTGCCAGCATGTTGCCGATGCTATCGAGGAGCACCCGCACGCGAACTTCCTCGGAGCGTTGTTTCAGGCGATCAGCCATCGCAACGGCGAAATCGTCGTTATCGAATATGTAGGTGCGGATGTCGACGCTCTCCTGCGCCGCGTCAATAGTCTCCATCAGCCGGCCGAAGTACTCGACGCCGTCCACGTGGAAACGAATGCGACCCTTGTCCTGGCGGGTTCCCGTGACCTTGTCGAGCGTCCGTTCGAACTCGATGAGGTCCATGGGCGCAGCTTGCGACAGCGGCGGGATTTCGTCCGCAAGGGCCGGCATTTGCACAGTGCTTAGCGAGACACGCTTGAGGAGTCCGCCGGTCGACTTCAAGGCCAGTGAACCGAGCGTGGTGACATGGGAGACCGGGCGGTTGATGGGGTTTTCATAGACGGAGCGCCCGTATACCCAGGTCGCATGCCCGAGCCCCGTCACTCTGCGAGTTATTGACGAGCGCGGGTCCTGGGCGCCGACGGCCTGGCCGCGCGGGACATCATGGCCGGCGGGATACGGCGCCGAGGCGCAACCCGCCATGGCAATCGAGAGTGAGGCGATCAGCAGGAGTTTGGCGTGATTTCCCATGACTGTGCTCCGTTTCCGGTTCGGTCGGTCCGTTTCCGGCCGATGGAGCAAGTCTGGAAAACCCGGTCAGAGAATGACTGACCGTTTGTTGAGCATTACCGGAGGGTCTTCATAGACCTCCTGATGATTTTATGATTATAATTTAAGTTATTGAAAATAATAACTATATTGGCAGCGGAGAGACGCCGAACAGCCACAGGTGGAAGTGGCCCACGAGTCCGAATACAGCGACGCCGACGACCACAGCAATGACATCGGCTTTGGCAGCCGCAGCGGGCAACTCACCGCGTGGTCCGTCTCGACGGTTGCACAGCACGATCTCCAGCACCGCCCAGGCTGCGAAACCGCCGAAGACCAGGACCGAGCGGCTGTCGCCGTTGGTGAGCAGGTGAGCGATGGCCCAGAGAATCGTGCCGAGCATCTGCGGATGCCTTAGGACACGCTTCAGATGGCCACCCATCTGGGAGGCGAAGAACAGGATCAAGCCGACCAGAACGAGGAGCGACGGAATGATACCGGGCATGAGCGGCGGGGCGTAGATGGCGGTCGGCACGGCGTGTTTCCAGCCGAATACGATCATTACGATGGCGAGCAGACTAAGTAGAGAAAAAATGCCCTTGTACGGATTTTCGCCAAGGCGCTCGACCATGATATCCCGGCGACCTGGCGCATAGGCGGGAAACATGTGCACGAGAATCCACAGAGTCATTCCTGCTGCGAGTAAAGCCATCCTGTTCTCCCTGACGTTGTTCTTGTTGCAGCCAGTATACTGCGGTCACCCGTCTTTGGAGAAAGTCCCATGAACAGCGCGGTGCAGTTGATCAGCTGGCCCGGCCTCGCATTGGCGATGGTGCCGACCGCGGTTGTGATCCTGATTATGTGGCGCTGGTCCGCCGGGACCGGCACGGCGCTGTACGCGACGTTTCGTATGCTGCTGCAGCTCCTTCTCATCGGGTACGTGCTCGTTTACATCTTCGCAACGCGGGAGCCGCTCGTCGTCATCGGTGTGCTCGTCGTGATGCTTGTCGTTTCGAGCTGGATTGCGATACGGCCAATTCCGGAAAAATCCTGGCGGCTCTACAAAAATGCGTTAATCGCTGTGTCGCTGAGCGGGGTGCTGACGCTCGTGCTCGTTACCCAGTGGGTGATTGGTGTGGAGCCATGGTTCAGCCCGCGTTACCAGATACCGCTTGCCGGAATGATCTTCGCCGGTGCCATGAATACTGTCAGTCTCGCCGCCGAACGGGTCTACGCGGAAACCAAACGCGGCGTCGCGTACATCGAAGCGCGCCGCGAGGCCTTTACGGCCGCGATGATCCCCATGATCAACTCCCTTTTCGCTGTAGGGCTTGTCTCGCTGCCAGGGATGATGACGGGGCAGATACTGTCCGGCGTATCGCCGCTGGTTGCGGCAAAGTACCAGATCGTGGTGATGTCCATGTTATTCGGGGTGACCGGCATGTCGGCCGCGATATTTCTGGTGCTCGAGCGCAACGTCCTGGAGTCCGCGGTGTCGGATACTTGATGGTTCGCAAGCTCCTCAAACTGCTGAAGTACCTCGTTCTACTGGTTCTGGTTTTTACGCTGCTCGGACTCGTGTGGCTGCGCTGGGACGCGCATCAGCCACGCTCGGACTATTTCGACGAGCGCCAGGGCCAGATCACATCCGTTGCGGTCACAGAGTCGCGCACTCCGTTCGGGCAGAAGTCCGAGCTGGTTTACCTGGGCTCTGATTCCGGACTCAACGTGCGTTTTCGCGTGATCCGAGACGACTCCGCGGCCGCGCCTCTGCCCGTCATGGTTGTTCTCGGCGGGCAGCGCACGGGCAGCGACGCCGTTGATCTGTTCGGGGACGTTGGCGCTCGTGCGGTTGTGGGTATCGATTATCCGTACGACGGGCCGCAGCGCGTCAGGGGCTTCTCGCAGACCGTGTCCGCTATTGCGCCGGCGAGACAGGGTTTTCTCGATACGGTGCCTGCGACGTCACTCGTGCTCGATTGGGTACTGGAACAGCCCTGGGCGGATCGCGACAACGTCATTATCGTCGGGGGCAGCCTCGGTGTTCCGTTTGCTGCGCGCGTGGCGGCGCGGGACGAACGGGTTACGGCAGCGTTGCTTGTACACGGTGCGGCCAATAACCGCCTCTGGCTCGAGGTCCAGATCGCGAGGCGCATTGAGAGCCGGCTCCTCAACGTCCCGTTGTCCTACGTTGTTCACTGGTTAGCCTACGGTCCAGAGCTGAACACATCCGAGCACGTGGCCGCGATAGCGCCGCGGCCCTTGGTCGTGATTGGGGCGCGTAATGATGAGCGAACGCCGGCCGGCGAAGCACAACTGCTCTATGATCTTGCCGGCGAGCCGAAACGCCTGCGCTACTCGGAAGGGTTGCACATCGAAGGGGACAGGCCCGACGTCGTCGAGGCGCTGCTCAGGATCGCCAACGAGGAAATGCCCTTCCTGACGCAATAAAAAAAGCCCGCTCAATGAGCGGGCTCTAATTGCCTGGT
>JASJCM010000062.1 GCA_030065985.1 Woeseiaceae bacterium
TTCTGGAGCGGGTGATGGGAATCGAACCCACATCATCAGCTTGGAAGGCTGAGGTTCTACCATTGAACTACACCCGCCTTGTCGAACCTCCTCCCTATATAAGGAGTAACGCCCTTTGTTCATTCGCCCCGCGTCGACAAAATCCGTGTATTACGCTTTTCTCAGGCGTGCAAAAATCCTGACAGTCTCAATTCCATAACCGTCCGGATTCCTTTAATCACTCATTGTCGCCGCGTTGCCGGACCGTACTGAAGAACCCTCAGCCGACCCACCATCTGGTGGAGGGGGTAGGATTCGAACCTACGTAGGCATAGCCAGCAGATTTACAGTCTGCCCTCGTTGACCGCTTGAGTACCCCTCCGGTGCGCAAGCCGGGCATTTTCTATCCACAGTGCCCCTCTGTCAACAGCTAAACGACTGTTTTTTTGTCCTTTCCCCGGGGGCGGAGATTGTACCTGAAACCGTTACGCTGTGCGGCTTTCGGCTCGAACTAGCCGTTCTGGGCCCAGTGCCAGGGCTCGTAGATGAAACCGGCGGCGTTTTCGCGCGGGTAAGACATCGAGAATCCGTACGTCGCAGCGTGCTCCTGGAGCCACCGAAATGCGTCGGAATCCTCGAATTCTTCGGTCAGTGGGCGGCAACCGGGCGTCGCGATATCGATGGCGCGACCCGTGTGGTGTTCTGAGAACCCAGGCGCCGCATTCACGGCAAGAATCTCGCTAACTGTCTGACCTGCATTGATTTTCTTCCGGATCAGGCGAGCCTGGTAGTCGACGCTGCGAAATCCGGAGACGAGCAGCAGCGTGACCCCGTCCGCGTCGGCCGCGGCTTGCATTTCCGTCCATTTATCAGCAGCTTGCGGCGTCAGGCGCTGCATCCGACCAACGAGATTAGGCCCGACGTCGACGAGTTCGGTTGCCTCTTCGTAAATGGGCTTCGTGCCATCGTCGCCGTAGTCGAGCGGAATGCCGAGTTCCGTGTGAAGTTCGCGTAGCATAGGCGCGATTCTCCCACAGGTTGGCTGACCGGAACATGTCCGAGGACCGCATTTACACGACAGATGACAAAGGCGAGCCGTTTCGCTTCAACGAGAACGTCGCGCGCGTTTTTCCCGATATGTTGCGCCGGTCGATCCCGGGCTACGCGGCTTCGATCGAGGCGATTGGCTCGCTCGCCGCGCGCTACGTGCGCGCGGGGACGAATTGCTACGACCTCGGCTGCTCGCTCGGCGCTGCGACGCTCGCCATGCGCCAGGGCATTCGCGAACCCGCCTGCCGCATCGTCGCCGTGGACAGCGCGCGCGCAATGATCGAGCGTTGCCGCGAGGTCATTGCCGAAGACGACCGCCTCAACGGCCCGGAAACCGACGTCGATGTTGTCGAGGGAGACATCCGCGACATCAGCTTTGTGAACGCCTCGATGGTGGTTCTGAACTACACGCTCCAGTTCGTTGAGCCCGGCGATCGAGGCGAGCTCCTGCGCAATATTCGCGAAGGCATGAATGACGGTGGCGTCCTGGTCCTGTCGGAGAAGGTCGCCGACGAAAATCCCGAAATGGAAACTCTCCTCGTTGAACTTCACCATGAACACAAGCGACGCAACCACTACAGCGATCTCGAGATCGCCCGCAAACGCGCGGCTCTTGAAAACGTGCTCGTACCTGAGACTGTTGCGACACACCGCGCGCGCCTGAGCAACGCGGGTTTTTCACACTCGGCCGTCTGGCTGCGCTATTTCAATTTCGTGTCCGTCATCGCAATCCGCTAGCCATGTTTGATTTCGACGCGCTGTCTGCCCGTCTCGAGACGCTCGGCCTTGGTCACTGGAACGCACAGCTTGTGCCGGTCCTGGTCGAGCGGTTGAGCGGTAGATCCCATGGCGACTGGCAGCGCTGGAACGACGTCGTTGAGGCGCTGCCCACCGCCCGCGGCGAGAGCGAGGCCGTTCGCGACTTGCTGATGAGACTGCACCCCTGGCGCAAAGGTCCACTTGTGCTCGACGACGTTACCATCGACACGGAGTGGCGCAGCGACTGGAAATGGGATCGCGTAAAAGGTGCACTGAATTCGCTCGAGGGCCGCAACGTTCTCGACGTCGGCTGTGGCAATGGCTACTACGCGCTGCGCATGCGCGAGGCTGGTGCAGCCTGCGTTATCGGTGTGGACCCGACCCTGTTATTCGCAATGCAGTTTCTTGCCATTAACGTGTTTGCTCAGGAACCCGAGATCTACGTCCTGCCATGCCGGCTTGAAGAGACGCCACCTGCAAAGCAGGCGTTCGACACTACGTTCTCGATGGGTGTTCTCTATCACCAACGCGAGCCGATCCAGCACCTCGATCAACTGCGCAGCACACTGCAGCCGGGCGGCCAGCTCGTCCTCGAGACGCTCTACCTTCCCGGCGATGGCCTCGAGGCCCGCACACCGGAGGGCCGCTATGCTCGCATGCGAAACGTCTGGCACCTGCCTACGGTGGCACAGCTCGTCGCGTGGCTCGAGTCGACCGGCTACCGCGATGTTGAGGTTATCGATACGACGATGACGACTACCGAAGAGCAGCGCAGCACGGACTGGATGACATTCGAGTCCTTGCGGGAAGCACTCGACCCTGAGGATCCGACGCGGACCGTCGAAGGCTGGCCGGCCCCGCACCGCGTCGTTGTCACCGCCCGGGTCTAGGTGTCAGTCACCGTGTCAGTCACCGTATTGAAATAAGGTGACTGACACCGTATTTTCTGTCACGACAGAAATAAGAGAAAGAACCGATGAGAATGACACCGGCTGTCGAGAAGTACGTCCTGCACTGGGGGGAGATGGGGACGCGCTGGGGAACCAACCGCACGGTAGCGCAGATACAGGCCTTGCTTTACCTGTCGCCGAAACCGTTACGTGCTGACGAGATCGTCGACCTGCTCTCCGTCGCCCGTTCCAACGTGAGCACAAGCATTCGCGAGCTGCAAAGCTATGGACTCGTGCGCATGACCCACGTGCTCGGGGACCGCCGCGACTACTTCGAATCATTGCACGACGTCTGGGAGCTGTTTCGCGTCATAATCGAACAGCGCAAACAGCGCGAGTTGAACCCAACGCTCGCGATGTTGCGAGGTTGTGCGGCGGAGATTGATGCAGAGAAGGAAACGGACCCTGTCACTAAACAGCGGGTTCACAACATGCTCGAGTTCGTGGAAACGACGAGCAGCTGGTACGAAGAGATCAACGACATCCCGACCACCACGCTCACAAAACTCATGGCGCTCGGCAAGAAGATTACGAAGCTGGTGAAGTCCCCGCGACGCAAGAAGAAGCAGACATCTCCGTCCCGGCGCTGACCTCTCGCAAGAACCACACAGCATCGACAGGACTACCCGACTCGGGCCCGCCATTGACGACGGATGCGGGCCGGTAGAAATAGCCGCCCGTCCTGTACTGACCGGTGACCTCCTCGCCAAGCGCGCATTCAGTGTGCCGGTATTCGCCGCTCACCAGGTAGCCTTCGCGGACAACCGACGATGATTGCCACGGTTGCGACGTGTCCGCCGCGATTCGCATTAGCCAGGTCCTTGCCCCGGTGCCCGGATCCCGGCGCAGTTCCTTTGTCATCACGCCGGGCACATCAGTCGCCTGCCATTCGAGAAGTCCACTGTCGATCAGGATCGGTGAGCGAATGATCGCCTCCGGATCCATATCATTAACGAAGTAAAGAATCTGTGCGCCTTCGCGTGTCGTCATATTGAAACCGAGCGAGCCAGCAGGCAGGTACGCATAGCCGCCGGCTGCGAAATCGATATCGGCCAGCGTGACCGTGCCCGCGAGCACGAAAATCTCCATCGAGCGTCCCGGCACGCCACCTGTCGTTCCTGACCAGTCCGGAGGCAGGTTGACGCGATTACTCGTGCGGCGTGTCTGCAGGTCGCCAGCCAGCTGCTTGGCACGAATGCCTGGCAATGCAGCCATAAAGACATCCGGAAGTTCATCGACCTGCACGAAAGCAGGATATGGCAGTTCAGGGGGGCCGCTGGCACAGGCAGACAGCAGAAACGCGAGAAGCGGCAATGCCCTTTTCATCCACACAGTTCCTTGATGTATAACGTCGCTCTCGCGCGTCCCTGCGCTCCGCGACATAAATGCGTCCCTGCATAAAAAAGGCCGCCCAGAAACTGGGCGGCACAGTAAGCAGAAGATGTATCGGGCTGGGTTGAGATCACGTTCGAATGAAGAAACGTCAATGTTGCACATTCGGCGTAATCTGGCTCCCGGCTTGCAATCCGCTTCACCAACGGCACTGACTGGGTGCAGGATTCCAGTCATGCGGGTGGCGTGTTGAGAGGTGTCACGCAAAACCCGCCGCTGATTCACGCATCCGGCATGGCGGTCCGCCCGCGTTGCCTTCTTACATCTCATCTCCGTGCGTACCGAATTGGTACGCGCGGAATGCTACTACATCTTGTATGGAAAGGCGAATAAATCACTATATCTAGACGAATAACGCAAAAATCACGATTATTGAGCACATTCCGGTAGGCTTGCCGCAAACCAAGAACAACTAAATAAGGATGCCCATGGGAGACTCGCAACACGAAGGACGTGCCCGTCACCAGTTGATCGGATTGTTCCTGGGACCGATTACAGCGGCGCTCATGATGTTGTCCGATGCACCTGGCGACTTGTCAGACGCTGGCTGGAACACGGCAGCTATTGGCGTCTTGATGGCAATCTGGTGGGCGACCGAGGCAGTACCGATTGCCGTAACGGCGCTGCTGCCCCTGGCCCTGTTCCCGATCTTCGACGTTGCGACAATTCAGGACACGGCCAGTCCGTTCGCCAACAAGGTCATCTTCCTGTTCCTCGGTGGTTTCATCATTGCGTTCGCAATGCAGCGCTGGAACCTGCACAAACGCATTGCACTCACGGTACTGCAAGTAGTCGGCGGCAACGGCCGTTCCCTCGTCGGCGGTTTCATGGTCGCAGCGGCGGCGGTGAGCATGTGGGTCATGAACACATCGACGACGATGATGATGCTGCCGATCGCCGTCTCGATTATTGGCGTCATACACGCAACCGTGGGTGGTCTCGACGAGCATGCGCGCACTGACTTCCAGTACTCGCTGCTGCTTGGTGTCGCTTATGGCGCGACCATCGGCGGCATGGCAACACTCGTCGGCACGGCGCCCAACGCAATCCTCGTCGGCTTCATGCAGGAGACTTACGGTACCGAGATAGATTTTGCGAGCTGGATGCTCGTCGGTCTGCCGTTGACTGCAATGATGCTGCCTCTGGCCTGGCTGGTACTGACACGAGTCGCATTCAAGGTCGACTTTTATACCTCGCCAGAAAGCCGTGCTGCGCTCGCCGACATGAAAGACGAGCTCGGACCGATATCGACACCTGAGAAGCGTGTCGCGATCGTCTTCCTCTGCGTTGCCGTCGCATGGGTCACTCGCCCTCTGCTTATTCAGATTCCCGGGCTACAGGGACTGGACGATTCGGGTATTGCGATCGCCGGTGCGATCGCGCTGTTCGTGCTTCCGAGCGGCAACAGGGAGGATCCGTTGTTGCTCCGCTGGAAGTACGCCGAGCAACTCCCGTTTGGCGTGTTGCTGCTGTTCGGCGGCGGCATGTCGCTCGCGCGACGCGTCGCAGACACCGGGCTGGCACAGTGGATCGGCAGCAATCTCGAAACCGTTGGTTCATTGCCGTTGCCGGTTATCGTCATTGTCGCGGCGACGATGATCATCTTCCTGACTGAGCTGACGAGCAATATTGCAACGACCACGACCTTCCTCCCGGTCGTTGGCGCCATCGCTATCGAATCCGGGTTCGATCCGATCGTGGTTGCCGTCCCGGTGACGTTTGCAGCTAGTTGCGCATTCATGCTGCCGGTGGCCACGCCGCCGAACGCAATTGTCTTCGGCTCGGGAATGTTGACGATTCCAAAAATGGTCAGAGCCGGAATGATGTTGAACATCGGCGGTATCTTCCTCGTCTCGCTTGTCGCCCTCTACCTGGCGCCAAAATTCCTCTAGGAGCGTCGTCGTGACTACCGACTACGAAGTCAGCAAGCAGAACAAGGTTCGGCAGCTTCGCGAGAAGGCCGCGTACGACGGCGAGACCGTTCACGGAATCCTGGATGCCGGACTGATCGCCAGTACCGCATTCGTGCAGGATGGCGAGCCGGTCGTAGTGCCAATGCTCTACGGCCGCGATGGCGAGACGCTCTTCCTGCACGGCGCGCGCAAGGCACGCGTGATCCGGCTGCTCGAAGGAACCGGCAAGGTCTGCGTTAACGTGACGCTGCCGGACGGCCTCGTATACGCAAGGTCGGCATTTGCCTCGTCGATGAACTATCGCTCCGTGACGGTGTTTGGCAAAGCGCGGCTGGTGGACGACCTCGAGAGCAAGAAGCACGCGCTCTGGGTAATCAGCGAGCACGCCATGCCCGGCCGCCGCGGTGAGCTGCGCAAGTCACACGAGAACGAATTGAAAATGACGGGCGTCATCGCCATCGACATCGAGTCGGCATCGGCGAAGGTCTCGACCGGTATGCCCGATGACGAAGACTGCGATCTCGAGACGCCCGTTTGGGGCGGAGTTCTGCCCATCGAAACGCGCTTTACAACGCTGCAGCCCGATGAACTCGTCAAGGATGGCGTCGAACCATCTGCCGCTTTGCGCGAGATGGAAGGCAAGACGCTATAGCAAATCCTGCGTGTGCTCTGCCTCGAGCCGAAGCAGCGCTTCCTTGGTGTCGAGACCACCGCCGAATCCCGTCAGGTCACCCGTACTGCCAATAACCCGGTGGCACGGGACGACAATTGGAATCGGGTTGCGTCCGTTTGCGGCGCCGACAGCGCGCACTGCCTTGGGCCGGCCGATCCGCCTCGCGATTTCCCCGTAACTCGTGGTCTCGCCGTACGGGATCTTCTGCAGTGCTTCGAGCACGCTGACCTGAAACTCGGTTCCGGCGAGGCGCAGCGGCAGGTCGAACTCGCGACGTTCACCATCGAAATACTCGCGCAGCTGGCGAGATGCCTCGGCCAGCGGCTTCTCGTTGTAAATCCAGTCCGGCTCAGGTTCCCTGCGCATCGAGCCTTTCGGAAACCCGATCATCACCAGCGCATTCTCCTCGCCGGCAAGCAGCAGCTCACCGATCGGTGTATCGACATAGCAGTAGTACATGGTCACCCTCCGGCTCCTGGATCCGAGCCCCAAGTCAGTAAGGCGGCGTACGCACGCCATGGACGCCACGCCTCGGCACGCGATGCAAGCTCAGAAGGCCGCAGTCTCGTACCGTCTGGCAGATCGAAGGCGCGTAACAGCCCGAGATCCGATGTCGGAAATGCGTCCGGGTCCTTCATTACGCGCATCGCGACGTACTCGGCCGTCCAGCTGCCGATGCCGCGAATCGCGGTCAGCGCGTCTCGAAAATCCTCGAGTTTCTGCGCTGCATCGAAGTTCAGGTCCCCGCTCACAACGGCCCGCGCCAGATCGCGAATCGTCTGCGACCGGCTGCGGATGATCCCGAGGTGCTCGAGACGAGCGCGCATCAGTTTGCGCGGCTCAGGAAACAGCACGTCAGGTGCATCCTGCAGCCCGTCGATAGTGGCGCCAACCGGCTCACCATAGCGCTTGGCGATGCGGCCCGCGAACGTCGTCGCTGCCTTGACCGAAACCTGTTGACCGAGGATCGCCCGCACGGTCAGTTCGAAACCATCCCACGCACCCGGCACGCGAACGCCAGGACGAACCTTAAGCCACGCCCGCAGCTTCTTATCTCGGTTGAGGCCCGCGCTGATATCGTCAATCGGCGCATCGACATCGAACATACTCCGCACGCGTTGCACAACCGGAAACAGTGAAGCCGTACCTGTGCCATGCACCGATAATGAAATCGCATCGCCAAGGTCGCTCACACGAACGATTCCGCACTCATCACCAATACGGACCGTGCGAACGTAATTGCCGTCGACGACAGCCTCGACGCCGGGCGTAGCCCGGCCAGAAAAAAAATCGAGCAATCCATGCCAGTCATAGGGACGCCGGTACGGCAGCAGCACGCCCAGTGCCGACGCAGTAACCTGAACCCGCCCCTCCTTGCGAAGGTCTCGCGGCGAGCGACCATACGTTTTGCGAAACGTATCGTTGAAGCGCCGCACGCTGCCAAAGCCCGAGGCGATTGAGATATCCGTCATCGACAAGGCGGTCTGGTCGATCAGTCGCTTGGCAAAATGCAGTCGCTGCGTATGTGCGACAGCCAGCGGACTCGCGCCGACATGTTTGACGAACAACCTCCGCAAATGACGGCTCGTAACACCCAGGCGGTCGGCCAGGCTTTCGACGTTACCGTCGTCGAGCGCACCGTCCGCGATCAGTCGCAAACCGCGTTGCACTGTCGTCGACGTCCCGCTCCAGGCAGGCGTGCCCGGTGCGCACTCGGGGCGGCAGCGCAGACACGGCCGATAGCCGGCTTCGCTCGCAGCAGCGGCCGACGGGAAAAAGCTGACGTTCTCGCTCTTCGGCGCGTTGGCGGGACAGATCGGGCGGCAATAGATGCCGGTGGTGCGTACACCAACGAAAAAGCGTCCATCAAAGCGCGCGTCGCGCGACAGGCGCGCTCTCTCGAAGACTTCGTTGTTCTGTACCGCGTTTTCCATGGTGCCCAGTATACGCCGGCATTGCGCGCAAACTAGCCACTATCGGACCCCAAAGAAAAGGCCGGATGGACATACGTCCACCCGGCCACAGCACACAATCAGGGGAGGAGATTATGCGGCGTTACGCGTTGTCAGGTTCTGCAACCAATCTTCCAGGTCGTCGGAGCCACCAATCAGCTTGCCGTTGATGAACACCTGCGGGTACGTCGTGAACGTCGAGACGGCGCGAAGCGTACGGTCCGTGTAGTCGCGATTCAGTACGAGTTCCTCGAACTCGATACCTGCGTCGTTCAGCATGCCCTTGGCACGTACGCAGAACGGGCAGCCTTCTCGAGAGAATACGGCGACGTCGAACGGGAACTCCGAATTCGGGTCGAGGTGACGAAGCATCGTGTCTGCATCTGATACGTGGAACGGATCGCCCGGCTCTTCCGGCTCGATGAACATCTTGTCGATGACGCCATCACGCACGAGCATCGAGTAACGCCAGGAGCGCTTACCGAAGCCAAGGTCTTCCTTGCCGACGAGCAGGCCCATCTTCTCGGAGAATTCGCCGTTGCCATCAGGCAGGAACGTGACACGATCGGCCTTCTGGGCACGCTTCCACTCGTTCATGACGAACGCATCGTTGACGGAAATACAGATGACGTCGTCGATGCCCTGGGCCTTGAACTGCGGCACGAGCTGGTTGTAGCGCGGCACATGCGACGACGAACAGGTCGGCGTGAACGCGCCAGGCAGCGAGAAGATGATCACGTTCTTGCCGGCAAAGATCTCTTCGCTCGTAACGTCCACGAACTCGTGGTCCTTGCGAGTGCGGAACGTGACGTCCGGGATACGTTTTCCTTCGAGGTTCTCAAACATAGGTCTCTTCCTTTTGGTCTGTGTCAGGCCAGCATGCTGCGGAGCATCCAGGCGTTTTTTTCGTGCGATTGCATACGCTGCGTCAGCAGGTCTGCAGTCGGCTCATCATTGGCATCGTCGGCGGCCGGGAACGCTTCGCGTGCTGTCCGAACGACAGTTTCCTGTCCGATCGCGAGTTGCCGGATCATTTCCTCGGCAGTCTCTTCGCCATTACCTTCCTTTATGGAGGTCAGATCGGAAAATTCCACATAGGAACCAGGTGCCTTGATGCCAAGGGCGCGGATGCGTTCGGCTATCTCGTCGACCGCCGTAGCAAGCTCCGTATACTGCTCCTCGAACATCTGGTGCAGCGTGTTGAACTGCGGGCCGGTAACGTTCCAGTGGTAGTTGTGTGTCTTGAGGTACAGCGTGTAGCTGTCCGCCAGCAGCCGTGAAAGACCACCTGCGATAGCCTCGCGATCTTCCCGGTCGATTCCTGTATTCAGTTCCATGATCGTCTCCGTCATGTCGTCGATGTGGTTATCCTAGAGGTGGAGCATATATAAATAAAATGGTTTAATTAGGTCATTACATTCTATTTTTTCGATTATGAGAGCACCTACCCTCAAACAGCTACAGTATTTCCTTGCGCTGACGGAGACCGGGCACTTCGGCCGCGCGGCCGAACGCTGCTTCGTTTCCCAGTCCGCGTTCTCGAATGCGATTCAGGAACTCGAAACCGCGCTCGACGCACAGCTCGTAGACCGGACCAATCGCAACGTCACAATTACGGCAACGGGCCAGGAAGTGGCGGTCCAGGCAAGACTTGTCATGCATGACGTCGAGGAACTCGTCGACATCGCTCGAGGCCGTAACGAGCCGCTGACCGGCGAGTTGCGCCTCGGAGTAATCCCCACGATTGCCCCATTCATGCTGCCGAACGTCCTGCCGAAGCTGCGGCGCGCTTACCCGGAACTCCGCCTGCTGCTCGTGGAGGACCAGACGGAGCGGGTTTACCGCAGACTGATGGACGGCGAGCTGGACGTCGTGTTGCTCGCCCTGCCCTGGCAACTGCAAGGTGTCGAGGAAATGCCATTGTTTGACGATGCGTTCTGTCTTGCCTGCCGCGACGACACTATTCGCGTTGACCCACAAAACTACCGCTTCAATCGTCTTGAATCGGAGAGCATCCTGCTGCTCGAGGACGGCCATTGCCTGCGCGAGCATGCGCTCGCCGCATGCCGTATTCGCAACACCGAGAAAGTTCGGCGCTTTGGCGCGAGTAGCCTGCTCACGCTGATCGAGATGGTCGATGCCGACCTGGGCATCACATTTCTCCCGGAAATGGCGCGCGATTCGGCGTTACTGCGCAATACCCGCGTCAAGCTGTACCCGATGGGTGAAAACAGCTTCCGCAAGATTGGCCTCATCTGGCGCAAAGGCAGCCGCCAGTCCGATGAATTCAGGCTGCTGGGCGAATTTCTGCGCGCGAATCGCTAGTGGATTGGCCGTGTTGGTAGGCAGGAATGCGTATTGTTGGCTTCGGCAACAAGGATCAGCATAGTAGAAGGAGAGGTAACGCTATGAGACATATCCTGTTGTCGATCGCAATCGCGCTGGCCCTGACGGCGTGCGCCCATCGTAGCGACGACGCCACGACGGACCACACCGCCGCCATCAATGGAGAAGCTGCCTACCTCGAACACTGCGCCGGGTGCCACGAGACCGGCATGATGGGCGCGCCGCGTGAAAGCGAACCCGTGGACTGGCAAGCTCGTTCGAATTTGTGGCAAGCGGTCCTGATGGAACATGCCAAAACCGGCTATTTCGATATGCCGGCACGAGGCGGCAAGATGGACCTGCCCGATGAAGTTGTCGAGGCAGCGGCCGAATACATGCTCGAGAAAACGTTCCCGGACCGGCCCGAGGACTAGCCGCCAGCACCCACAAATCGCACGCAAAGGATGCCGAACCAGAAGGCCGATTTGCTACCATGTCCGCTCGTTCGCGGTAATAAAAAGGACAACGCGTGGCGGACACCTCGCAGAGTATCAACCAGCTCAAGATTGACCGCAGTGCGCCTGCTCCGGCGCAAGGACTGACTTGGGTCTACGTTGTCGGCGGCCTAATCGTCGTTGCCGCAATCCTGTGGCTCCTGTTCGGTCGCGGCGGCGGAGCGGTCGCCGTAGAAACCGACATCGCGAGAAAGCCGCCGTCGGTTGCCGCTGCCAACAGTGTGCTCGACGCTTCCGGCTACGTCGTCGCACGCCGTCAGGCAACGGTGTCATCGAAAGTCACGGGCAAGGTCCTCGAAGTGTTCGTCGAGGAAGGCATGAGCGTCGAGAAGGATCAGATCGTCGCGAGGCTCGACGACACGACGCAACAGGCGCAGCTCGCCGTGGCAGTAGCCCAGGTCGAATCCTCCCGTGCCTCGCTCGCCGAGATCAATGCCCGGCTGCGCAATGCCGGCAAAGAGCTCGATCGCGTTCGGGATCTGGCCGGGCGCGGGCTTGCCAGCCAGGCAAGTCTCGATGCCGCCGAATCGCTGCACGATGAGCTCAATGCGCGACTCGCCACCGGCCGCGAGAATGTTCGCGTTGCCGAAAGCAATGTAGAGCTTGCGAGGGATTCACTCAACAACATGACCATCCGTGCGCCGTTTGCCGGAATGGTCGTCACCAAGAACGCTCAACCCGGCGAGATGATCTCACCGATATCGGCCGGCGGCGGCTTCACGCGCACCGGAATCTGCACGATCATTGACAACGGTTCGCTGGAAATCGAGGTCGACGTCAACGAAGCGTACATCCAGAGGGTCAAAGGCAAGCAGCGCGTATCGGCCGTGCTCGATGCCTATCCCGACTGGCGCATTCCCGCCGAGGTCATCGCCATCATCCCGACGGCTGACCGGCAAAAAGCGACGGTTCGCGTGCGCATCGGTTTCCTCGAGCGCGATGAGCGTATACTGCGCGACATGGGCGTCAAGGTCTCGTTCCTGAGTGCGGACCCACAGGTGCCGCAGACGCGTGAGGTCCAGGGCGTCATGGTCGCCGGCGCTGCGATCCGTTCCGATGGCGGCGGCGATTTCGTCTGGCTGGTCCGTGACGGCGTGGTCGAACGCCGCTCGATCGAACTTGGCGGTCCGCGGGACCGGCCGCAGGTCCTTATTCAGTCCGGCCTGGTTGCAGGCGACGTCGTTGTTCGCAACGCCGAAGCGCCGCTAACACCGGGTCTGGCAGTAGAAATCAACTGAGGGTTTAAACAATGAGTGAAGTTCTCGCGACACTGACCAGCGTGAGCAAGGTCTACCGCAAGGGCAAGGAGGAAGTCGAGGTATTGCACAATCTCGATATCGAGATTCCAAAAGGCGACTTCATTGCCATCATGGGGCCTTCCGGCTCTGGCAAGACGACGCTGCTCAACCTGCTCGGCGGACTTGACCGGCCGACGGGAGGAACCGTGGTCGTTGGCGATGCCGAACTGTCCTCCATGTCCAACAGCCAGCTGTCACACTGGCGCTCAACGAACATCGGTTTCATCTTCCAGTTCTACAATCTGCTGCCGGTTCTGACGGCCCAGAAAAACGTAGAACTGCCATTGTTGCTGACCGACTTTGGCGGCGGCGAGCGAGCCAAACGAGCCGGTATCGCCCTTGATATCGTCGGCCTTGGCGACCGCGCGCGACATTACCCGCGCGAACTGTCCGGCGGCCAGGAGCAGCGCGTTGCGATCGCGCGCGCCATTGTTTCCGACCCCGCGTTGCTGCTCTGCGACGAACCCACCGGTGACCTGGACCGCGAGACTGCCGACGAGATCCTGCGGCTACTGCAGATCCTAAACAGGGAACATGGCAAGACCATCGTCATGGTGACGCATGACGCCCAGGCAGCCGAATACGCCAATCGCACGCTGCATTGTGACAAGGGCACGCTGGAGGCCCGGGAGGCCGTATGAAGTACTTTGGTCTCATCTGGAAGAACGTGTGGCGCAAGAAGATACGCACGTTGTTGACGATGTTGTCCGTGGTGGTCGCCTTCCTGCTGTTTGCTGCGCTGTCCGCGATCGGCTACGCGTTCAAAGGCGGCGAAGACGCTGCGGATGCCGAGCGTCTCATCGTTCTCGACAAGGTCACTATTATCAATCCATTGCCGCAGTCCTATCAAAACCGGATTGCGTCGACGCCCGGCGTGCACTCCGTCACGTTCGCTTCCTGGTTTGGAGGTTTTTACCAGGACCCGCGAAACCAGTTCGCGCAGTTCCCAATCGACCCCTATGAGTACTTCGCGATGTACCCGGAATTCAAGATGCCGCAGGAGCAGCTCGACGCCTGGGCGAAGAACCGCCAGGGTGCTGTTATCGGTCGCGAAATTGCCGAACAGTTTGGTATCGAGGTCGGTGACCGCATCCCGATCCAGGCCACGATATGGACCATGATGGACGGCGGCCGCACCTGGGAGTTCGACATCGAAGGTATCTTCGAGACCGAAGACCCGCGCGGCTCGTCCGCGTTCCTGCTATTCCAGCACGACTTCTTCGAGGAAGCCCGCGCCTTCGGCAAGGGGACGGTTGGCTGGTACATCATCCGCGTCGCCCCCGACGCAGATCCGGTGCAGGTCGCGAACGCTGTCGATATCCAGTTCGCAAACTCGCCCAACGAGACCGAGACAAGCACGGAGGCCGCATTCGCACAGTCGTTCGCCAAGCAGTTCGGCAATATCGCCATGATCGTGACCCTGATTCTCGGCGCCGTATTCTTCACACTGCTGCTCGTAACAGGCAACACGATGTCGCAGTCGGTGCGTGAGCGAATCCCCGAACTTGCGGTACTGAAGACGCTCGGCTTTACGGACCTGTCCGTGCTCGGCATCGTGCTTTCTGAAGCGATCCTGATCATGCTGTTCGGCGGCTTGATCGGACTTGGCATCGGGTGGGTGCTCGTGCAAGGAGCTGCCGCCGCGGGCGGGGCCATGCTGCCGGGAATTTACCTGTCGCCGCAAGCGATTGCTACTGCCATTGGCATCATGGTGCTGTCCGGCGTCGTTACAGGGATTTTCCCCGCGCTCAAGGCAATGCGACTGTCCATCATTGACGCTCTATCGCGGGCGTAAGGAGGCGCAATGAAATCCATCAAGCAAATCATTGCGGTCACTGTTCTCAACCTTCGCAACATCCCGCAACGGCTTGCCTCATCGGTCGTGGCTGTAATCGGCGTCGCCGCGGTGGTCCTCGTTTTCGCAGCCGTCCTGTCGATGGCATCGGGACTCGAGCGAACCATGATGGCGACCGGCTCCGACGACACAGCCGTCATCATGCGAAGCGGATCTACCTCAGAGCTGAACAGCGGCCTGTCGAACGAACAGACGCTCATCGTCGCGAACGCACCGGGCGTTCTCAAGGACGGTGACCAGGCAGTAATCTCATCGGAACTGTACGTCGTGACCGACGTTCGGAAGAAGTCTACGAATGCCGATGCAAATGTGCCGTTCCGTGGCGTTCAGCCAGGCGCATTTGACGTGCGGGACAACATCAGGATCGCGGACGGCCGCATGTTCGAACCCGGCAAGAACGAAATCGTCGTCGGCCTCGCCGCGCAGCGCGAGTTTGCCGGCCTCGAGACCGGCGCAACCATTCGCTTTGGCCAGAATGAATGGACCATCGTCGGCGCTTTCGACGCAGGTGGCAGCGTCGACGAATCGGAACTGTGGACCGATGTTCGCGTCTTGCAGGCCGCATATCGACGCGGCAATTCGTTTCAATCTGTTCGCGTAAAGCTCGAGAGCCCCGAGAGCATTGAAACGCTGCGCGCGGCACTCGAAGCAGATCCGCGCATCGACCCGGACGTACTGTCCGAGCGCGACTATTATTCCTCGCAGTCTGAGGGTCTGATTCAATTCATCAAACTGATCGGTTATCCGCTAACGTTTCTCATGGCGATCGGTGCAATCTTCGGTGCGTTGAACTCGATGTACTCGTCGGTCTCGGTGCGCGGCAAGGAAATTGCTACGTTGCGAGCCCTCGGCTTCGGCCCGATGCCGGTGCTAATTTCGACGCTCGTCGAGTCGGTCATTCTTGCGGCCGTCGGCGGCATAGTGGGCGGACTGCTGGCCTACCTGGCGTTCAATGGCTTCCAGGTATCCACACTGAACGGACCGAGTTTCAGCCAGGTTGTGTTTAATTTTGCCGTAACGCCGGAACTGTTGACCCAGGGCTTCAAGGCCGCTCTGATAATCGGTGTCGTGGGAGGCTTCTTCCCGGCCATTCGCGCCGCGCGATTACCGGTTGCCCAGGCCCTGCGAGAGCTCTAACGCAGAAGGCCCCCTGTTCGGGGGCCTTCGCGCGTTTGGTGCCGGAAGCAGGAGTCGAACCCGCGACCTGATGATTACAAATCAACTGCTCTACCAACTGAGCTATTCCGGCTGAAGGTGGCGAATTATTGG
>JASJCM010000063.1 GCA_030065985.1 Woeseiaceae bacterium
CGTTCAGCAGATGGCGGATCAGCGAGTGTGCCTTGTACTGCGTCAGTACACCCATGCGCCGGATGCCCGAGTTAATGCAATTCGACAGCGGAAAATCGATCAGTCGAAACTTGCCACCAAAGAACAACGCCGGCTTGGCGCGCCAACTCGTCAGCTCATGAAGTCGGGATCCTTTGCCGCCGGCAAGTACGAGCGCCAGCGTCTCGCGGGTCAGGCGACTGACGAAACGGGCATCTTCCGGCAGGTTTACATCATTCATATGGGCATCTCATCCGGGAGTTAGAAAAGGAGCAAGGGCACGCCCCCGACTCCCGAGCCGCTCTCAGTTAGAGGGCGACCGGCCGGACGCGGTGACCAATGCCGCTATATTGTCGCAGACTTCTGGCGTCAGTTGTGTGTCAAGCATGCGCCATTGCCAGTTTCCACCCGTCGTGCCCGGCGTATTGATGCGGGCTTCAGAGCCCAGCCCGAGGTAGTCCTGCATCGGAGCGATGGCAATGCGAGCCCTCGTCGAGAATGCGGTCCTGATCAAGTCGGTGTGCACGGTCTCCGGGGAGCCGCCGGTGACTTCGAGCACGCAATGTTGTGCCCGACGGATCTCGTCCTCTGTGCGGATATCGTCGGGGCTGCCGTGGAACCAGCCGATCGTCGTGTCGTTGTCGTGGGTGCCCGTATAACAGACGCTGTTATCAACGACGTCGTCAAGCGTGACGTCATCGTCGCAGACATCGAATTGCAGAACGAACATGCCCGGAATATCGTGTCGGCTGCGCAGGCTTTCGACCTCGGGCGTGATGACGCCGAGATTCTCCGCCACGATCGGCAAGGCGCCGAGCGCGTCTTTCATCGCGTCGAAAATCGCATCCCCCGGGCCGGGTTCCCAGGCACCCGTGCGCGCGGTTTCTGACTCTGCCGGGATCGACCAGTAGGACTCGAAGCCGCGGAAATGATCGATGCGGACGAGGTCGGCGAGCTCGGCCGTCGCCTTGAGCCGTTCGACCCACCAGGCGTAGCCGGTCGCGGCATGCTGGTTCCAGTCATAGAGCGGGTTGCCCCATAGCTGCCCATCCTCACTGAAATAATCCGGTGGAACGCCGGCAACACAGTCGGGGTTGCCTTCGTCGTCGAGGCGCAGCATGTCGCGACTGGCCCAGGCGTCGGAGCTGTCGAGAGCAATACAGATCGGCATGTCGCCGAACAGGATGACGCCGCGAGAATGCGCGTAGTCCCGGAGCTTCGACCACTGCTCGAAGAACAGGTACTGAATGATCTTGATCGCCTGGATCTGGTCTGCTTCCCGCTGTTCGACCTGCGCCAGTGCCGCAGGATCGCGGTGCACGAACTCGGGTCGCCATTCGGGCCAGGGGCGCTCGCCATGGCGTGTTTTCAGGATGCGGAACAACGCGTAATCGTGCAGCCACTGTTTGTCATTGCGCGCAAGAAAATGGCGGAAGTTTTCGAGAGTCTTGTCGCCTACGGTCTTTTCGAAGCGGCTCGCCGCGAGATTGAGCAAGCGGTGCTTGATCGGGATCAGTGCGCCGTAGTCGACGTGCTGGCGAGGCAGAGTGGTCAACTCGGCAACCTCGTCCTCGTCGAGCAGTTTGTTCTGGATCAGGTCACCGATGTCGACGAGCATTTCGTTGCCCGCAAAGGTCGATAGCGGCTGGTATGGGGAATCCCCGTAAGCGGTCGGCCCCAACGGCAGGAATTGCCACACAGACAGACCCATCGTGGCCATCGAGTCGACAAACTTGCGCGCTGCCGCGCCGATTTCGCCAATGCCGTAGTCACCGGGCAGCGACGTGATGTGCAGGCATACGCCGGCGCTGCGTGTCGTCGGCATTGCCGGATTGTTGGATGGGGCGGGCGTCATTGGCCGTGCTTTTTTGCTTTTTTCCACGTTTAAAGATACGGGACCGCGCCTGTGTCAGGCAATGCTCTGCAAACGTATTCAGCTAATGAATACGTCCTCATCAGGCCGTGCGGTGGCGCCTCGTTTCAGAGAAAAAAAGCCCCCGCAAGCAAGGCTCGCGGGGGCTCGATCGGTCTCTGCTAATGCCCTAAGGCATCATCGTGCTCAGAAGCTGTAGTTGAGCCCCAGCAGATACTGCGTGCCGTACTCCTGGTAGTCCAGGATTCGCGTCTCTTCCTGCGAGTAGGCGATGTACGGTTCGTTCGTCAGGTTGTTGATCTGGAACAAGACCTGCAGACCATCGAAGCGACTGCCGTCAAAGCTGTAGCTGAACTGCGCGTCGGTGATCTGGTCGGCATCGACGAAGCGGAAACCGCGATCGTTCGCAAAGTTCGTGACCTCACCGATGTACTCAGAGCGGTAGCGCGTATTGATGCGGGCTGCAAAGCCATAGTTCTCGTAGTACAGCGTCAGGTTCCAGACGTCTTCCGACAGACCAGGCAGCGGGATGCTGCTGATCGGTATGGAGCTGACTGAGCCCTCGATCGCAATATCGCTGTCCGTGTACGAATAGCTGAACTGTGCGCCGAAGCCATCGAGGTTATCGGAGAACATGTTGAACGGAACCGACGTAGACAGCTCGAGGCCCTGTACATAACCGCCGCTGCCGTTGACCGGACGCGTGAAGTCGCCCTCGGTCAGCGGTGTCACACCAGGCTGGAACAGCACGAGCGGCGTGTTCTCGAGCAGCGTCGTGAAGTCATAACGAACGGTCTGGTCATAAATGTACGTGTCCAGGTCCTTGTAGAAGGCGGCCAGGGCCAGGTAGCCCTCACCTTCGCCAAAGTAGCGCTCGTACGCGACGTCAAGAGCCCAGGCTTCCCAAGGATCGAGCAGCGGGTTACCGCCGCTGCCACCTGGCTCACCGGTGACGAAGTCGTAACCACTTTCTTCCGTCGCCTTCAGCTGATCCATACGTGCGCGGGCGATTTCCTTCGCCACGCCGATGCGCCAGGCTTGCGTATCGCCGATGGCGAATACGAGATTGACCTGCGGCAACACGTGCTCATAAGACGTGCCGTCCGAAACCCGTGAGACAACCTGGTCAGGCGAGAAGGCTCGCGTCACAAAGAAGGAGCTCGAGCTCTGGTCGGTGCCAACTACCTGTACGCCGACGTTACCCAGCAGGGTTACATCGCCCGACATCGGGTGATACAGGCTGCCGCGAAGCGCCAGCGTCCAGACGTCTTCCTGTACGTCCCAGTATTTGCCGGCAAGATACGGCAATGTGGTCGGGTCGCCGTAGACGATCGGGTTGAAGTACTCGTTCAGGACGCCCTGAACATCCCACGCGAGGGCCTGGCCGGCACCTGCGTAGCTGAGGTCCATCGGAGCGACCAGGAAACGGTCATCAATGCGATTGTAGCCACCGTTGGCTGTGCTCAGGCCGCTTTCCGGCGAGATCTTGTCCTTGGTGCGTTCCGTGTAGTTGAACATGACCGCCATCTCATCGAACCAGCCCCACTCAGCCGACCGGACAAAGTCGACGCGGAAGGAGTTGATTTCGTCGATGACTTCCGGCGCCTTCGTGTAACCCGCGCCGTAAATCGTCGGACCGACCTGTACCTGGTCCGGATCCGCATAGTCGCGACCGAACGAGAGGTTGGGCATGTCAGACGTGCCAAACAGGCGGTATGCACCCGTGTCGTACTGGTTCGTGGGCAGCAGCGGGTCGGTCGTCTGCGTGACGTACTGAGCCTGCGTCTCCCACTGATCCTGCTCGCGCTCTGCCTTCGAATGGCTGATGTCGGCAATCAGGCTCCACTCGTCGTTAAGGAAGAACTCGTTGTTGAAGCCAACCGAAAGGACTTCATCATCGGTCAGGAACAGGAAGTTACGTGCCAGCGGGACCATCTGCAGCAGCGTGCCGGAGGTTGCCACGCCGTTTTCGACGGTGACGTTGGAGTAGCCGAATTGCGTTCCAAGCGGGAACGGACCGTCACAGCATGGTGCCGGATAGCCACTCAGGTTTACTTCCAGGCTGCGTGCGTTGTTGGTCTGCTTCATCGTCGAGTAGTACAGGTCGATGATGCCGGTGTAATTGTCGTTGGGTGCAAACTGCAGGGCGGCCATAAAGCCGTTGCGCTCTGTGTCACCGAGGTCGGCACGAACTTTCATGCCGTTGGTGACCAGGGTTCCGGCAGGCACGCCAGCGTTCTGGTCAGGGTTGCCAAGATTCACAGCGCCCCATGGCTCATACGTGCCAAAGCCGCGAGTCGCCAGCGGCGCGTCGAGGCGGGCGTAACCAACTGCCAGACCGACTTTGCCGTCGTTGAACTGGTCGATGTACGAGAAGCTGATGCGCGAGCCCATCTCGTCGGAGCCGGCGCCCATATCGTCGTTGCTGTTCATCTCGCCACGGATGTTCGCGGCAAATGCCCTTCTGCCATACTCGAGCGGGCGGACCGTACGCAGGTCAATCGTGCCTGCGAGACCCTGGCCAACCAGGCTGGCATCTGGTGTCTTGTAAACCAGGACCGCGTTGAGCAGCTCTGACGGATACTGGTCGAACTCGACGCTGCGGTTATCACCGGTACTGACCTGCTCACGACCGTTCAACAGTGCCGTCGTGAAGCCTGGATCCGTTCCGCGCAAGCTGATCGCTGAGGCGCGACCTTCGGCACGTTGCGAGGTCAAACCTGGCAGGCGCGAGATAGCGTCGGCGATACTGGTGTCGGGCAGCCTGCCGAGATCCTCTGCAGAGACTGCCTCGACGATGCTGTCGGAGCTCTGCTTGAAATCAATGGCGCGCTGGATACTGCCGCGGATACCGGTAGTGATGATTTCTTCGATTGGTTCTTGGTCGTCGCTCTGCGTTTGAGCGTTGACCGGCCCGGCGCTGAACGCCGCAATCAGCGCGAGGCTGGCTGCGAGCGCAGTACGTCGTAAGGGCTTATTCATGATGATGCTCCCCTCGCTGGAATAGCGATAACTGGCGGATGGATCCGCCCTCTGTATTGGCTTAAATAGTCTAATTTTCTTCTACTTAGCTGCACCAATTGTAGTCAGCGGGCCTCGAGCAAAGCAATGAATTGCAATCGTATTCAAGTCCTGATCAGTAACTTTCCCTACATGTATACGTTGTCAGCGAAGGGGTTTACGGCTGGCGTCGCCTCCGTGACGAATATCCTGCCCCCACGTTGACGCGAGGCATTGGCTGATTGACACTGATCGACGGCGTGGAACCGGGTTTGTGGGTGCTCCAGGGCTTGGCGGCAAAGATGCGATATCGATTCCTGACCGCAGCAATCTGCTGGGTATTGTTGCCGTGCGCGGCTCAGGCAACCGACTACCAACTGTATTTCCTGGGCGGCCAGTCGAACATGGAAGGCTACGGCTTCAACGAGGAACTACCGCCTGAGGCCAGGGCCGCTTCGGATCGGGTCATGATCTTCAGCGGTCAAATGGCGTTCGACAATGAGACGCATGGAGGCGTTGGGATCTGGCAACCGCTGACGCCGGGATTCGGCACTGGATTCCGGACTGACGGCAAAGAGAACGCGCTATCTGATCGATTCGGACCTGAGCTCCTGTTCGGCCAGACACTTGCCGCACGGGACACGGACGCCAATATCGCGATCGTGAAATACGCGCTCGGCGGTTCTGGCCTGTCAATTGGTGTCGGCTACAGCAACTGGCACCCGGACTTTGCCGAAGGGCAGGGTCTCAACCAGTACGACCATGCTCTGAAGACTCTGCGCGGTGCGACGGCCGTATCCGACATTGACGGCGACGGCGTTGCCGATCGGCTGATCCCCACCGGCATCGTCTGGATGCAGGGTGAGGCGGATGCAGTCCACAGCCAGGCGGCTGCCGATGCGTACGGCGCGAATCTGAGGCGCCTGATGGGCCTGCTGCGCGCGGCAATGCGCGTCGACAACCTGCCCGTCGTGATTGGCAAAGTCACCGACTCGGGGATGGCCGACGATGGATCCGTGATGGATTACATCGCCACTGTGCAGGAGGCGCAGCAGGCCTTCGTCGATGCCGACGAATGCGCAGCCTATGTCACCGTGACCGAAGAGATCGGTTATCTCGACGATGCCTGGCACTATGACAGTAATGGCTTCATTCGCATGGGCACTGCCTTCGCCGACGCCATGATCGAGCTTGAAAGGACCTGCGCTCCCTGAGGCAGGTCCTCGTCTCCACGACTGAGACCTAGTCGTCCCCCAGCAGCCACTCAAGCTGATCGAGCAACCTCGCGCGCCACGCGCGTTCGCTGTGGTCCGCACCATCGTACTTCCGCATGCGGAAGTTCCGCCCATCGCGGTAACCGTGCGCACGGAACCACTTGCGAACGGGTTCGTGATCCGTCTCGTATGTCGAATCCAGCGATTCCGTGCCGTAGTCAAAGAAGAAGCGCCCTTCGCCCGACAGCGTGGCCCCGGACTCGATATCGCTGACGATATAGGAAATCTCGTCGTCCGGCGTTGCCTCGGCGAACGCGCCCATGAAGTTGCGTGGCGACAGCGCGAAGTGTGACGACACGCAGCCACAGGCGCCAAACACATCGGTGTGACGGCTGACGAGGTAGTACGACATCAGGCCGCCCATCGACGAGCCCATTGCAAAGGTGTTGTCGGGTCCCGTGCGTGTCCTGAACTCGGCATTGACGCGCGGCATCAGTTCCTCAATCAGGAAGCGGGCGTAATTCGGACCGTCATGCCACGGCGAATACTCGGGGCCGCGTTGTCGTGAACTCCATGCGCCAACGACAATCGCCGGTTCGAAACTGCCAGCTTCGACACCGCGCATCATGGCTTCGTCGACACCCCAGTCGACGCCCCAGCTCGCGATGCGCGGATCGAACAGGTTTTCTCCGTCCGTCATGTAGACGACGCGGTAGCGTCTGTCGGGGTTGTCGTCGTAGCCCGGCGGAAGCCAGATCACGACATTGCGCTTCTCGTCGAGGATTCCCGACTCGACGTCGAGCCAGTACACCTGCCGGCCGAGCGCGCCGGAGCCCTCGAGATCCGCCATGAACGGCGTGTCATCAGGTGCTTTGAACATTCCGCCACCGATGCGGTATACGACTGACTCGAGCGGACCGAGATTAACGTGGATCTTCCCGACGCCGTGGTCAACCGAGATGGCGTTCTGCGCTTCGCCATAAAGCTGCTCATCAAGCGCGCGCCGCCCGTTCTCGAGCCCGAGTGCCGCAACGATCTCGGCGGGCACGTCGAAAACGATCTCCTCGGAATCGTCAGCATTGAAGTTGCTCACGACGATCAGTTTTTCGTCACCGTTCCAGCGTGCGAACGCAAACAGGCTGTCATTGTCGATCGGGATGTGCGCATATTCGCCGTGCAGTGCGGTATTGGTAGCGCTGAGCATCATCAGACGCGTGTAGAAGTCACGCAGCGACTTCTCATCATCGCTCAAAGCGCCACCATCGAACTCGCCGCCGTTCATCCACCGCTGGTGCGCCGGCACGCCCCAGTAGTCGTACTGCGTCGTGCGCAGCTTCGGCGGCTGGTTGAAGTTGGCATCGTTGAGGTCGCCTTCCTCGCCAACGTCCTGGCCGAAGTACAGCATCGTCGGCGAGCGACTGATCAGCGCCGACAGGACCATGCCGGGTTTGCCGCGATGACCGTCGCCAACGAAGTTGACACTCGCGATGCGCTCCTCGTCGTGATTCTCGAGGAAGTGCAGCATGTGCTCCTCAATATCGAGCACCTCCGCATGGACCGGCGCGAGCGTCTGCGTCGACGCCGTGTTTTGCATGACGGGCTTCAGGGCGTCGTAAAGACCGACCTTGTCGTAGAGGTAGCCCATGCGACCGAGCTGCAGGTAGTCGCGATACAGCGCCGGGTTGTACACCTCCGCCAGCAGGAATGCGTCGGGGTTTATCGCGAGGATATTGGTGTTCAGATAACTCCAGAATTCAACCGGAACCATCTCGGCCATGTCGTAGCGGAAACCGTCAACACCCCGAGCCAGCCAGTACTCGGTGATCTGCCGGTACTTCATCCAGCTGTCAGGAACGTCCTTGTTGGCCCAGAATTCGACATGTTGCGCGTTGCTCCAGGCCCGGGCCTCCTCGGGAAGGCGCTCGAACGCGTAGCTGCCGTCTGGCCGGACGCCGTGGTTGATCTTGACGGTCTCGAACCAGTCCATGAACTGTGGCTTGGCGACGCTGGCGCCGTTACCAGTCCACTTGGCCGGCGATTCGTCGAAATGGCCGTCGTTGAGCGGATGATCTTCGCCGCCGAGCGGTCGGTAGTGCTCCGGGAAGTTGGGCAATTCGAAATCCTCGCCGACGACGTAGTAGAAGTTGTTGTCGCGCGCCCAAACGACGGTTGTGTCGTCGTTAGCACCAAAGTCCTCGACGCCATCCGGACGACTGATGGATTCATAGCGTCGCGCTACATGGTTCGGTACGACGTCGATGATGACCTGCATGCCATTGGCATGGGTGCGTTCGATAAGCGCGTCGAACTCCTCAAGTCGCCGTGCAGGATCGACCGCGAGGTCCGGATTGACGTTGTAGTAGTCCTTGACCGCATACGGCGAGCCGGCACGTCCTTTTACGACATCCGGATCGTCGTTGCTGATGCCATAGGCCGTATAGTCGCGCACAACGGCGTGGTGGGGTACGCCTGTAAACCAGATGTGCGATACGCCAAGCTCGCGAATACCCCGTAACGCTTCGTCGGTGAAGTCGTTGAACTTGCCGACGCCGTTTTCCTCGATCGTGCCCCAGTCCTTGTTGGTGGTGTTCTTGTTGCCGAAGAGGCGTGTCCACACCTGGTAGACAACCGGTTTGCCGTTCATTGCGGGCGCCTCCGGTTCGTTGATTTGAACGCTGGCGACATCGCGGTCCCAGTTGAATCGCACGGTCAGCGTCGTGCCTTCAAGCATTGCACCTGCGCTGCCGTCGCGCGGTAGCCGCGACCCTGTGGGGATTTCGCTGTCGTTTACCAAGACAAACTTCGCGCCGGCGTCCCAGTTGTGAACGACAAGCGTGATGTCCCGGCTCTCAGGCGCGCCTTCATAGCCGTCGCCCGTTCGTGCGAATGTCAGGTTGAGAGAATTCCGAACGTGCGACGCGTCGAACCTGAGAATCTCGAAATCGCCATTTTCTATAGCGGTGCGGCTCTCGCCATCGTCCTCGTACATCTGGCCGCTGGCTTGCTCAACGCTTGCGTCCGCGTAGTAGTGCACGGTCAGCTGCTCGCTCGAATAATCGCGCGTCGTCTGAATAGTATCGATCATCGGCACGAACGAGCCGGCGCGAACGAATACCGGGATTGTCTCGAGCGTCACGGGCACATCAATGAGTTGTCCGCCGTCATGCCGCTGACCGGTCCAGAAGTCGAACCATGGGCCGGGCGGCAACATCGTGCGCACGCTCTCGACACCGGGGTCGGTAACCGGCGTCACGTAGAAAGCATCGCCCCAGAAGTACGGGCCCTTGACATCAATAAGGTCCGTCCACGATTCGTCTTCGAAAAACACCGGCCGCATGAGCGGCATGCCGGTCGTGCTGTTTTCGTAAGCGAGCGTGTAGTTGTACGGCAGCAGGCGATAACGCAGGTTGATGTAATCGCGAACGATGTTTCGCGTTTCGCGATCGTGGAACACGGGCTCCGGCGGAATATGCTCCTGAGCATGCGGCCGGTAAACGGGCTGGAATACGCCGTACTGCAGCCAGCGTATATACAGTTCCTTGTTGAATTCCTCGCCACCCGCGAAACCACCCAGGTCGGAATGCATATAAGCCAATCCGAACAGGCCGCCCTGCAGCGCAAGCTCGACCTGCGGCTTGAGGCCGCCCCAGGTTCGCGACACGTCGCCGGTCCAGGGTACGAAGCCGTAACGCTGCGACCCCGCGAATCCCGAACGCATCATGATAATAGAGCGCATATCGGGGTACTTGGCGATCTGTCGCTCGTAGACCATCTTCGCCCAGATGTGGCCGTATGCATTGTGGATTTCGTCAGCCGTGGCCTCGATGCCGACATCAGAGAGCCAGTGCAACGCGTCAGCCGGATGCACCTCGGGCTCGCCGAGGTCGCCCCAGGTTGCTGCCGTACCCTGTTCGAACAGCATTTCGTAGGGCTGCCAGAACCAGTCGGCGGCCTTGTCGTCGAAGACATCGACAAGACCCGTGTTGCCGAAGTAGAAATCGAAGCGGCGAGGCTCGCCGGTTGGGGTTCGTGCGAGGGCTCCGTTTTCTACCGCGTCATCCCAGCGCTTCGATGTGGTCAGGATGAACGGCTCGGTGATCGCGATCGTTTTGACGCCATCGTCGGCAAAGTCAGCGATCATGTCTTCAGGCGCTGGCCAGGCCTCGCGGTCCCATTCCAGGTTGCCCATATGCCCCTTAATGTCCGGCCCGAACCAGTAGATGTCGAGGATGACGGCGTCGAGCGGAATCTTTTCCTTGCGAAAGCGCGCGACGACGTCCCGTGTTTCTTCCTCGGTGTGATAGCCGAAGCGAGAGGCGTAGTTGCCAAAAGCCCAGCGCGGTGGCAACGGTTGTTTACCGGTGACGTCCGTGTAGTTGTTGATCAGTGCAGGGTAGCTGTCTCCCGCGACAACAATGTAGGCAGTACGACCGGCGACCGCTTCGAACAGCAAGACGTCCTCTTCGGTGTGTCCGATGTCGAGCCAGCCGCTGGCCGAATTGTCGAAGACGATCATGTATTTGTCCGACGACATGATCGCCGGCAGGCTGTAGTACATCTGCGACGACTCGGTTTCGTAACCGTAGTGTGCTCTGTTGTAGAGCGGCATGCGGTTGCCGCGGCGGTCCATGCCAAGAACGCGCTGACCGCCGCCAAGAATCTTCTCGCCCTTTTCAAGCGCAAAGCGGAAGCCACGTACGGTCTCGTAAGCGAAGTAGCCATGTTCCTCGGCAACGAGAGGCTCGCCGTCACTAAAGAACTCGACTCGAATCGGTGACTTGTCGACGATCGCCGTTAGTCCGTCAATCATGAAGGTGACGGTACTCCCGGTTTCGGTAATCGCATTCGCGATGTCGCGATCGCCTGGGGCAATCGCGAACGACGGCAGCTGTTTGACGCCGTCCTCGATGTAATGAACTTCGAAGGCCGCGTCATCGACTGCGGTGATTCTCAGCTCACCAAGCGTCGAGCTGATGACCAGCGTATCGTCGCTGAGTTCGTGACCCCGGTATTCGCCGAAGTCAGCCCAGGTTGTCGCCGTTGCCAGCAGGGCAACGAACAGCATGCCGAGTCTTCTCACGGAACGCTCCCTAATTCTTATGTATGTTGAGCAAGAGCACGGAACGAGGCTCCAGCTCGATAGCGTCACTGATGTCGAATTCCGAGTCATCGAGAATGTTCGTGGCGCGCGTTGCGCCCTGCAGGCGCTCGGCAAAGCGCGCCATGTCCACGTCGATGTCGTCGGTGCCGAGGTTGAAGATCACCATGACCGTGTCTTCATCGTTGTAGCGGAAATAGGCGTACACATTTCCAAATGGCACGAACTGCATGAGTTTGCCGCCATGGATGACGTCAGCCTGCTTACGCCACTGCAGCAGTTTGCGGGTCATCTCCTGCGCATCACGCGCTGCATACGACAGCCCTTCGCCCGTAAAGGCATTGCTCTCGTGGTCGGGCCAGCCCCCGGGGAATTCCTCGCGAATGGCGCCATGGCTGTCCGTACCCGGGTGCGACATCAGGATCTCGGTGCCGTAGTAAAACTGCGGAATGCCGCGCATCGTCGCGTAGAACACCATCGCCATACGCCACAGGTCCTCGTCCTCATCGAGGTAAGTGAACAATCGGTTCATGTCGTGGTTATCCGGCATGATCACGAGGTTCATCGGCTCCGGGTAGAGGAAGTCGTGCCCGAGCATCTCGTACACCGGCATCCAGATGCTGCCCCAGGGCGGCTGCTCCGATGTCAGTACCTGCTGCAATGCGATCTGCAGCGGAAAATCGAACACGCCAGGCAGGTAGGACACATAGCCGTCGTGATTTTGCTTGCCGCGCTGCCAGTACGATACGACCGCCGGGCTCGGACTCCATTCCTCGCCGACCATGTTGTAGTCGGGATACTCCTGCATGATGCGCCGGGTCCACTCGGTCATGAAATGCTTGTCGGGATACGGGTACGTGTCCTGACGGATGCCCGACAGACCGACGTACTCGGTCCACCAGATGGCATTCTGGATCAGGTAGTCGGCGAGCAGCGGGTCGCGCTGGTTCAGGTCGGGCATCGTATCGGCAAACCAGCCGTCCGCGTGTTCGCCCTTGTCGAATTCCGACGCGTACGGATCCTGGTTGGATGTACGTGCATGCGTCGACGGTGTCCGCGTATCGGGAATGTTAAGCCAGGTCTCTGTTGGCAGGTCGTCCATCCACCAGTGGCCGCTGCCGGCGTGGTTGACGATCAGGTCCATGATGATGCCTATACCCTGTTCGCGGGCTTCGGCGACAAACTGTCGATAGCTCTCGTTGCTGCCAAAACGCGGGTCAACCTTGTAATAGTCGGTCGTCGCGTAGCCGTGGTAGGAGGCCGCTTCCTGTGCGTTTTCGAGCAGCGGGTTGACCCAGATCTGCGTGAACCCCATCTCAGCGATGTAGTCGAGGTTCTGGCGCATGCCTTCGATATCGCCGCCGTGACGTCCATAGTTGTCATCTCGGTCCAGCTCGTCCGCGTAACCCTCGACGTTGTCGTTCGTCGGGTCACCGTTGGCGAAACGATCGGGCGTGATCAGGTACATGACATCGCTGCTGTCGTAGGTGCCGACATGGTTGGGAATACGCTCGCGAAGTTCGTACGCGAACCCGATACGTTCGTCGTCCTTCTCGAACACGATATCGAAGGTACCTGGGCTGGCCGCCGGACCGATGTCGAGGTACACGAACAGATAGTTCGGACTGTCACCGCGCTCAACGCGCGAGACAGAAACACCGCTCGCCGATACGCCAGGTGTATAGTCGGCAATACCACCGGCACGGACGAGCAGTTGCAGCTCACGGTGCTCGAAACCCGTCCACCAGAACGGTGGCTCGACTCGCTCGATGCCTTCGCGTGCAGCCGGCACAGCGTCATCGGAGGAACAGGCCGTCAGCACTAGAAGTCCCGCCACGAGGACCAGGACGAGGATTCTATTCATAATGCCCCCTGTGTACGAGGCTCCAATATAAGCGTTTTGCCGTCGAATTCGGGCATGAATACGTTTGCAGGAAGCTCTTTGAAAATCAATGCATTGCTACAATATCGGGCTCATGCCCGCATAGAAGGCAACAGTAGAATGAAAGACAAGCCTGTATTGAGTTTCTGGCAAATCTGGAACATGTGTTTCGGATTCCTTGGCATCCAGATGGGATTCGCGTTGCAAAACGCCAACGTCAGTCGCATCTTCCAGACCCTTGGCGCGGAAATCGATGAAATCCCGATTCTGTGGGTCGCCGCGCCCCTCACCGGACTGATCGTTCAGCCGATCATCGGCTACATGTCCGACCGCACGTGGAACCGGCTTGGCAGACGTCGACCGTACTTCCTCGTCGGCGCTATTTTTGCGTCACTCGCGCTGTTCGTCATGCCGAACTCGCCGTACCTGTGGTTTGCCGCGGGCATGCTTTGGATTATGGATGCAAGCATCAATATTTCGATGGAACCCTTCCGCGCGTTTGTCGGCGATAACCTGCCCGAGAAACAGCGGACCGCGGGCTTTGCGATGCAGACCTTTTTCATCGGTGTCGGTGCGGTTATTGCCTCGGCGTTGCCGTGGATGATGACCAACTGGCTCGATATCAGTAACACGGCACCGCCCGGAGAGATTCCTGAGTCCGTCAAGATCGCGTTTTACGTGGGCGGCGCCGCGTTCCTGCTTGCCGTATCGTGGACAGTGTTCCGTTCGCACGAGTATTCGCCCGAGGAGCTCGCAGCCTTCGAAGCAGCGCGTCCGCCGGAGCACACCGCTGACGACACCACGCTGCGCGCGGCTTCGCGTTACCGTAACGGTGGCTTCGTCTGGCTCGTCGTCGGCGTCGGTCTCCTGATCCTGATTGTCAATCTGGGCTGGGACAAGGAGCTCTATATCCTGGGCGGCGGCATCACGGCATTCGGCGTCTTCCAGGTCATCGCGGCGTCTTTGCAGAACGCCGGCCATACAAAGAACGGCTTCTACGAGATCATGCATGACCTCTTCCATATGCCGCGCGTCATGCGACAACTCGCGGTCGTACAGTTCTTCTCCTGGTTTGCCCTGTTCGCGATGTGGATTTACGGCACGTCAGCTGTGACGAGCTATCACTTCGGTGCAACGGATGTAACGTCGGCCGCCTACAACGACGGCGCGGACTGGAATGGCGTCCTGTTTGCGTCGTACAACCTGTTCGCTGCATTCGCCGCAATCGCCATTCCTTTCGTCGCCAACCGTCTGGGTTGCCGTGTCTGTCACTTGCTTAACCTCTCGTTGGGCGGCATCGGGCTGATCAGTTTCTACTTCATCAGGGACCCGTACTTGCTGCTGATCTCAATGATTGGCGTCGGCGTTGCCTGGGCCTCGATCCTGTCGCTGCCCTACGCATTGCTTTCGAACAACCTGCCCGCAAAAAAGATGGGAGTCTACATGGGCATCTTCAATTTCTTCATCGTCATTCCTCAGCTTGTAGCAGCCAGCATTCTTGGACTTTTGCTGCGCGAGTTCTTTGACCTGCAGCCGATCTTCGGCCTGGTGATTGGCGGTGTCTCGCTGCTGATTGCCGGTGCAGTAACGATGCTGGTCGACAAGTCCGCCGAGCCGGCATTGTGAAGTCGCGCATCGCAGTTGTTGCGGCGTCGGCGCTGCTTGCTTCGTGCGCCGCGACAGCTCCCCAATCAGTCGATCGTGGACCGGCGGAGTATTACGGCACGCTAGAGCCGTTCGCATCCGAAGCCGTGTACTTCCTGCTGACGGACCGCTTCGTCGACGGTGACCCGGACAATAACTTTCCCGATCAAGGTGGCGAGCGGCACGGCACGTTCGACAGGCCGATCCAGCTCTCGGGATCCCCGCCCGGGAACATCGGCTATCTCGGCGGGGATTTCCAAGGGGTGCTCGATAACGCGAGTTACATCGCGGACATGGGCTTCACGTCGATCTGGACGACGCCGATCGTCGACAATCCCGACGAGGCTTTCACGGGCGGTATCCGTCCGGGAGAGGGCTTTGGGGCTGACCGCGGCAAGACCGGCTATCACGGCTACTGGGGTGTCAACTTCTTCGAGGTCGATGAGCATCTTGAGTCGGATGGCCTGACCTTCGCGGATTTCACCCGGTCGCTGCAGGACGACTTTGGCATCAAGTACATTCTTGACGTTGTCTGCAATCACGGATCGCCGGCATACACGATGCCTGAGGACCAGCCGAAGTATGGTGAGCTGTACGATGCCGACGGTTCACTCGTTGCCGATCACCAGAATCTGCACCCGAGCGAACTCGATCCTGACAATCCGCTGCACGCGTTCTACAACACGAGCCCGGATCTGGCGCAGCTGTCCGACATGAACGAAAACAACCCCGCCGTTCTCGAGTACTTCGTGGCGGCGTACACGCAGTGGCTCGGTCAGGGCGTAGCGGCGTTTCGGATCGACACCGTCAAGCACATGCCGCACAGCTACTGGAAAGCGTTCACTGATCGGATGCGCGACGAACGGCCTGGCTTGTTCATGTTTGCCGAGAGTTATTCATTCGACGCCGCCGAGATTGCCGAGCACACGTATCCCGAGAACGGCGCGATCAGCGTGCTCGATTTCCCGGGCCGGGCTGCCATGGTTGACGTGTTTGGTGACAACGGCAGCTACGAGCAACTGGGCGAGTACCTGCACCTCGAGTCAGGGACTTACCAGAACCCGTACGATCTCATGACGTTCTACGACAACCACGACATGACCCGCATTGCCGCTGATGACAATGGCTATATCAATGCGCATAACTGGTTGTTCACAAGTCGGGGCATTCCCGTTGTTTACTACGGATCGGAAATCGGGTTCCGTGCCGGCCTCGACCAGCATGAGGGCAATCGCGACTACTTCGGGCAGGACAACATCGAGACGGCAAAGACACATCCGATCCATGCTGCGCTGACGCGCATTGCCAATATCCGCAAGAACTCGGTCGCGCTGCAACGCGGGCTGCAGGTCTACACCGGATTCGGCCCGCGTTCGTCGAGTTTCTTTCGTGTCTACCAGAAAGACGGCGAGAC
>JASJCM010000064.1 GCA_030065985.1 Woeseiaceae bacterium
GCCTGCGCGTTCTTGGCCATCACCTGGAAGAAACCGGTGTCGTCGACGCAGTGGTAGTCGTCGTGACCCGCGTGCACGTTCAGGGACGCCTTGGTGATGGCTCTGCAGCCGATGTTGAGCACATAGGTCAGGCGCTTGCCGACCGCCGCGTACAGATTCTCGTGCATATACGCGATGCCCTGGCCGGACGAGAAGTTGGTCGCCCGCAGCCCGGTCATCGACATGCCTGCCGTCACGGATGCGGCCGCATGCTCGCCTTCGGGCTCGATGAAGATCAACGGTCGACCCGAGACGTTGATGTGCCCGGCGGCCGCCGCCTCCGCCCAGAACTCACCCATCTGCGTCGATGGTGTAATCGGATAGGCGCCGGCGCCGTCAGAGGACTCCCGCTCGCACATGATCGCAGCAGAGTTGCCGTCCATCGCGGCTCGAGTACCGGGATATTTGGGTGTCGGTTGTTTCTGTTTCATGCGGGGTCCCTGTGGCTTAGGTCGCAGTTGCCTGTCTTGCGCTCTGGCGAATGACTTTCTTCGCCGCGCGGCCGACGACAGGTCCTTTGTTCGGTTCATACCAGACGATCGCGCCGGTCGGGCAGCGATCGATCGAATGTCTTGCATCGTGATTGCGGGTGTAGTCGACGACGGGCAGGTTGTCGACCATCGTGATCAGGCCGTCGGGTGCATCCACCGCGCATCGGCCGCAGGCATCGCAGCCAACGTCGCAATCGTCGAGCACGGCGTCGCCCTGCTCCAGGTTCATGCAGGCAACCCAGAGTCGGTGACTGACCGGGTGCAAAGAGAACAAGTCCTTGGGGCAGGCGTCGACGCAGTCGCCGCAGGCCGTACACCGGTCCTCGATGACGACGGGGAGCTCGAATTCGTTCATGTAGATCGCGTCGACGTCGCAGACCGTCTCGCAATCGCCGATACCGAGACAGCCCCAGAAACAGGCTTTGCCGCCGCCGGCGATCAGCGCGGCACCTCGGCAGGAATCGATACCTTCGTACTGGGCGCGATTGCGCGCAACGTTGATGCCGCCGGCGCAGGCCAGCCGCGCGACGACTTTTTCTTCCGCGCCGGCGTCCACGCCGAGAAAACCGGCGAGCAGCTCGCGTTCCTCCTCGCTCATGACCGTGCATTTGCCGGGAAGTGCGGTGCCATCGACAATGGCCTCGGCGAGGCCCATGCAGCCGGGGTAACCGCAGGCGCCGCAGTTGGTGCCCGGCAGCATCAGGTTGGCAGCCTCGATGCGCGGGTCCTCGTCGACATGCAACGCCCTGTGAGCCACCACCAGCAGGGTGGCGAACACAAAGCTCAGCGCCGCGAGCGCTAGGACGCCTGTCAACATGTGAGAATCCTGAACCTGATATCTCAGTGAATTTTAAAGGCGGGCCAACAAACCCCCATTGTGGAATCCGCGTACAGATTTGCGCCGCCTACGGCAAAGCGTATCAGGCGTAACTATCTGGCCGAGAGCTGAAACCTTAGGCCTGTGGTACGCATCTAATGATCGTGTAACCTTTAACCTCCGGCTTGTGGGTGTGGAGCCCTGATGTCCCTGATCTCTGAACTTCGACGGCGGAACGTGTTTCGCGTTGCTGCGGCCTACCTGGTCGTGGGCTGGCTGCTGACCGAGGTTCTCACCACGATCCTCCCCGAGCTCGGCGCACCGGACTGGGCGCCCCGGGCCGTAATCCTCATTTTCGCCTTCGGCTTTGTCCCGGCGGTCATTCTCTCGTGGTTCTATGAGGTGACGCCTGACGGCATCAAACGCGAGGAGGACGTCGACCGCGAAGACCCGGGGCAGCGGCTGGCAACACGCCGCATCGACGCGGTGACGATTGCGATCGCGATCGTCCTGATCATCGTGGTCGGACTCTTCAGCGCGCGCTACACCGCCGACGATGCCACGCCGGGCGAAGATCTGGTCAGCGCAACCTCGATCGCGGTGCTGCCCTTCGTCAACATGTCGGATGACAAGGATAATGAGTACTTCTCGGACGGCCTGACCGAGACCCTCTTGCATATGCTGGCCCAGATGCCCGACCTGCAGGTTGCGGCACGGACGTCCAGCTTCGCTTTCAAGGGCCAGAACAAGCCAGTCAAGGAAATCGCCTCGGCGCTCGAGGTCGCGCACGTGCTCGAAGGCAGCGTGCAGCGCGCGGGCGACCGGGTCCGCGTTACGGCGCAGCTGATCCGGGCAAGCGATGGGTTTCATATGTGGTCGCAGAACTATGACCGTACCCTGGACGATATCTTCGCGATCCAGGACGAGATCGCGGGAGAAGTGGGCAAGGCGCTGTCGAGGTCCCTGCTCGGAGCGGACGATACGACGCCGCTCGTTGCCGGCGTGACGACGACGAACGCCGACGCATACGATCTTTTTATGCAAGCCCGCAGGGAACGAGCTACGTATTCCTACGGTGGCTTGCAGGCAGCCGAGGACCTGCTCAAAGGTGCGCTGCTGATCGACCCTGATTTCACGGACGCCAAGACCGAGCTCGCCAACAGCTATATTCACCAGATCGAAACCGGCCTCATGGACCGGCGCAGCGCGCTGGCCGAGATCATTGCGATCACCGACCAGGTACTCGCCATGCGTCCCGAGGATCCCGTGGCAAGAGCGACATCGCTCTATGCCAAGGCACTTGTACTCGCCGAACAAGGTGACACAGAGGCCATCCCCGATCTCGCCGCCGAGCTCGAGGCTATTGTCGAGGAATCACCAGGCATCTATGAGCCCCGCGTATTGCTGGTTCGCGCCTACACAGCGCTGCGGCGTAACGAGGAGTGCATCCCGGTACTGGAAGCGGCGATTGCGCAGGACAAGTACAACCCTGCCCTGCTCTACGAGCTGGGCACCGCACATATGAATCTCGAGAACTGGAACGAAGCGCGCACGGCGCTGGAGCGGTCGCTTGAGATAGAGCCCAAGCAACCGAATGCCTATTCCAACCTGGGTGTCATCGCATTACGGTCCGGTGACGTCGTTACGCTCGTCCAGCAGTTCCTGAATGCCATTGCCGTCGACCCCAAGGATCATGAGCTTCCCGGCGTCATGGCTCAGTTCCTGTACGACCTTGGTCTCGTGGAGATCGGTGATGACTTCCGGAGGCGCGTCGAAGCGCTCGGCCCGACGAGCACCATCGCCTATCAACTCGATTTGCGCCGTGCGCGTGCCCTGGGGGATGAAGTCGCAGGTGCCGAGGCCGCCCGCAAGGCGATCGTCGACGACATCGAAAATCGTCGCTTGGCGTATACCGAAGCAATCCAGTATCTCGTTCGCAAGGCGGTGCGCGACGGACGAGTCGAAGAAGAATTCGCGTGGCTCGATGCGCAAAGTCCGGGCATTTTCGATATCGACAACGCCGAGACTCCGCTCAAGCAGCGCAACGTGCAAGGCATTGCATTGGAGGCATGGATCGGTTTGCTGCCGCGCGCCGAACTCATTCGCCGGCTGGACGTGCTCATCGACCTCGCAGCATCCTACGGTTTTGACCCGACGACCAATGCGGAAACACATGTCGACATACTGATCATGCGCGATGACATTGACGCGGCCATCGATGTCGCACTGAACGAGGTGTTTACGGAGTCCGTCGCAATGCACTTCAACTGGCGGGAGACCTACACGCAGCCGCACTACGCCACAATCGCCGCCGATCCGCGTATTCAGGAGGCAATGCGTCGCTGGGAAGAGGAAGAAGCCTCGATGCGCGCTGACCTCGAGGCGTTCTTCGCCGATCTTCAGGCGGCGCGGTAGTCCTCTGGCGCAACGATTCTCGCAACCGCTGCGGCCAGTTTGCCGTCTTCGGGCTTGAGGCTGTAACGGATGCGCATGCTCGGTTTGTCGATATCGATCAGGCGTGTCAGATCGATCGGCGTGCCCACGATGACGAGATCGCAGTCGACCGCGTTGACGGTCTCCTCGAGGTCCCGAATCTGCTCGTCGCCATAGCCCATGGCGGGCAGCAGGTCGCCGATATCGGGATACTTGCGGAACGTCTCGGCAATGTCGCCAACAGCATAGGGCCGCGGGTCCACGAGCTCGCCAGCACCGCTGGTAGTCGCGGCCAGTACGCCAGCGCCGAACGGCATTCCGCCGTGCGTCGTCGTAGGCCCATCCTCAATGACAAGTACGCGCTGATCGCGAATCGCGTCGGGATCCGGAATATCGAGGGGCGAATGACGCCGCAGAACCAGCGCGTCAGGATTGGCCTCTTTCGCGTTGTTTTCAACAACCTGGATCGAGGCTTCATCGGCGTGGCCAACCTTGCCGATAATGATGACATCTGCATTTTCGAAGTTCGCGCGACCCGGAAAATAACGGAACTCATCGCCGGGCCGATGTGGGTCGGCGATGCAGATCCATAGATCCGGCTTGTAGAACGGCGTGTCATTATTGCCGCCGTCCCAGACAATAACGTCAGCCTCTTTCTCGGCCTCCGCGAGAATCGCTCCGTAGTCGGCGCCCGCGTAGACCACGACGCCATTCGCGATATGCGGTTCGTACTCCTCGCGTTCCTCAATCGTGCACTCGTGACGTTTGAGGTCCTCATACGTCTCGAAACGTTGCACCTTTTGCTGCGCGAGGTCGCCATACGGCATCGGGTGGCGAATCGCCACGGTCTTCTTGCCGAGATCGCGCAGGATGTCCGTGATGCGGCGCGATACCTGGCTCTTGCCGCAACCTGTCCGAACCGCGGTAATCGCGATGACCGGCTTGCTCGACACGAGCATTGAGGTATCGACATCGAACGTCGAAAATGCGACGCCCTTCCCTTCGACCAGTCGCCGTCGCTCATCAACGTATTCATTGCTGACGTCCGAGTACGCGAAGATCACCTCGTCAACGGTCGTATCGTCGAGCAACGCGGCGAGTTCTTCCTCCGGAAAGACCGGAATACCGTCGGGGTACCGCGCACCGGCGAGCTCCGCAGGGTACTTGCGCCCATCGATGTAGGGAATCTGGGTTGCTGTAAACGCGACGACCTCGAAATCCGGGTTGTCGCGATACATCGCGTTGAAGACGTGAAAATCGCGCCCCGCGGCGCCCATGATGACGAGTTTCCGGCTCATGACAGGTCTCCCATAAAAACTGTTTCTGATGTTACTAGTCGGTTTTCCCGGGGCGGATAAGGTCTTGTACCTAGGCGTGTTTCTACGTGAAATCCAGCATTGGCAAGGGGACCTATTAGCGTAAGTTTTGATTTACAGACGTATGTTTGGAGGTCGTCATGTGTGCCGCCAATCTCCAGGAAAATCCCTTTCCTGATCAAGAACCTAAAGCCCTTCATCTTGGTGTGAAGATTCTCCACGACCCGGTTCGCAACAAGGGAACCGCATTTACCGAGGACGAGCGCAAAGCGCTCAAGCTCGAAGGCCTGTTGCCAGCGCGTGTGCACTCGATGGCAGAGCAGGAATTGCGCGTACTCGGCAATATCCGGGCGAAGCCCACAGACCTGGAACGCTACCTCTACCTCATCTCGTTACAGGACCGTAACGAGAACCTCTTCTACCGCGTGATCATGAACCACGTCGAAGAGATGATGCCGTACATCTACACGCCGACGGTCGGCAAGGCATGCCAGGAATTCCAGCACATCTATCGCAAGCCGCGAGGCATGTACATCTCGCTGCACGAGAAAGGACGCGTCAAGGAATTGCTGCAGAACTGGCCGCACAAGGAAGCACGCATCATCGTCGTCACCGACGGCGAGCGCATTCTTGGACTCGGCGATCTGGGCGCCGACGGCATGGGCATCCCGATCGGCAAGCTCTCACTCTACACGGCTTGTGCCGGTATCCCGCCAACCCAGTGCCTGCCGGTCATGCTCGACGTCGGTACGAATAACGAGAAGCTCCTCAATGACCCGTTGTACAACGGAATTGAACGTCATCGTGCGCGTGGCCCGGAATACGATGAGCTGTTTGATGAGTTTATCGAGGCTGCGAAAGAGGTCTTCCCGGGCGTCCTGATCCAGATCGAGGACTTCGGTAACACGAACGCCTTCCGGCTCCTTAAACAGTATCGTGACAACACGTGCCTGTTTGATGACGATATCCAGGGAACAGGCGCTGTAGCCGTTGCCGGCCTTATCGCATCGATGCGCATCACGGGTGGTGATCTCAAGGACCAGAAGGTCCTGTTCCTCGGCGCGGGCGAAGCAGGCATCGGCATTGCGGATGTCTTTGTAGCCGCACTCAAAGAAGAAGGCATCCCTGAAGACGAGGCACGCAAGCACTGCTGGTTCGTTGATAGCCGCGGACTCGTGTGTGCATGGCGCGATCACATTGCGGATCACAAGAAACCATACGCTCACGAGCACGAATACATCGACAACCTGCTGGATGCCGTCAAGACGCTCAAACCGACTGCCCTGCTCGGCCTGTCGGGCCAGCCCCAGACATTCACGAAAAAGGTCGTCGAGGCAATGGCCGAGATCAATGAACGGCCAATCATCTTTGCGCTGTCCAACCCGACCAGCATGGCGGAGTGCACGGCAGAGCAGGCATACACATGGAGCGGCGGTCGCGCCGTGTTCGCGAGCGGCAGTCCGTTCGACCCGGTCAAGCTGGACGGCCAGACTCTCGTACCGGGACAAGGCAATAACGCCTACATCTTCCCGGGCGTTGGCCTTGGCGTCATCGTCAGCCGATCGCGGATCGTGACGGATGAGATGTTCCTCGCGGCGGCTCACTCGTTGGCCAACCTCGTTACCGATCATGACATCGACATCGGTCGCGTGTATCCGAAGCTTTCCCGGATTCGGGAGGTCTCTGCCTACATCGCGAGGGACGTTGCGAAGATGGCGTATGAGCGCGGCTTCACGGACAAGGAAGAGCCTGAGGATATTTTCAAGGAGATCAACGACTACATGTACCGGCCGGTATACCCGCACTACGTGTAAACTGGCTGAGTGAATCGAAACGCCGTTGCGGACGCACTGAACCGCACTTGCCACTGCATCAATGTAGACCGTGATGCACTGCAGGACTCGCTGGAGGAGCGCTTTGGCGAGTCCGGCGTCTGGTCGCGTCTGGAACAAAGCCATCCCCATCTGTTCGCCGATTCGCCCGTGTTCATCTCGGCCGGCCAGGTCGCAGAGATGCGGGCAATCATCGACGCGATCGAACGCGTCGTGTCTCTCGAGGCGTATCGCGAGAAGGTCCTGAACTGGGCGCCTGGAATTGGCCGCCATGACCAGGGCACGCACGGGGCTTTCTTCGGCTACGACTTCCACCTCACCAATGACGGCCCACGGCTCATTGAAATCAACACCAACGCGGGCGGTGCGTTGCTCCTTCTGCATCTCGCCGATGCCCAGCAGGCATGCTGTGAGGCGGTAGAGAATTTCGTTGTCGGCCGGACGGATATACCCGGCGTGGAGCGTCTGTTCGTGGACATGTTTCGCAACGAGTATCGCGCCCTGGAACCGAACCGTCCGCTCCGACGTATCGCAATAGTCGACGCAAACCCGAACGAGCAATTCCTCAGCCCGGAATTCGCGCTTTTCAGGCGGGTATTCAAGCGCCACGATATCGATGCCGTTGTCGCGGGTCCTGAACAGCTCGTTCTGGATGGCGCGGAACTACACTTTGACGGCAGCCGTATCGATCTCGTCTACAATCGTTTGACCGACTTCTACCTGCAATCGGAACAGTGCCGGTCGCTCTATGCAGCGTATTTCGCCAATGCGGCTGTAGTGACACCGGCACCGCGCACTCACGCCCTGTTCGCTAACAAGCGTAACCTCACGCTGCTGTCTGACAGCGCCGGGATGCGGGAGATGGGTGCCGACGAGGAGACGATCGCCGTGTTGTCGGCGGCGGTACCAGCCGCGAGAACAGTGACCCCGGAAAACGCAGACGAACTCTGGGCGCAACGCAAGCAGCTCTTCTTCAAGCCTAATTGGGGCTTCGGCAGTCGCGGCACTTATAAAGGGGCGAAACTCACGCGCAAAACCTGGAGCGCTATCCGGGATCAGGGTTACATCGCCCAGGAGCTTGTGCCTCCCAGTGAGCGCCTGGTCATCGACGCAGGCACGGAACGAGCGCTGAAACTCGATCTACGCTGTTTCACGTATGCGGGGGATATCCAGCTGCTCGGAGCGCGCCTGTATCGCGGCCAGACTACGAATTTCCGGACATCCGGCGGCGGACTTGCCGCGGTCTTCACGGCAATGGTCGACTAGATCCCGGCCGCTAACTGTCCAGAGCCGCATCGATTGCGGCCATGACTTCCGGCGTGAACCGGTCAACGAAATCGAGCGCTTTCATATTTTCGTGAAATTGCTCCACCCGGCTTGCGCCCGTCAGGACCGTGCTAACGCTCGGGTTCTGCAGGCACCAGGCGATCGAGAACTGTGCAAGCGTGGCGCCCATCTGCTCAGCTATCGGCGCGAGTGCCCGGACCTTGTCGAGACGCGATTCATCCGTCAGCAGTTCCTTTAGCCACTCGTATCCAGGCAAGGCACCGCGGCTGTCAGACGGTACGCCATCGTTGTACTTGCCTGTCAGCAGGCCAGACGCCAGTGGACTCCAGGTGGTCGAGCCAAGCTTATAGTCCTTATATACGGCGTCATAGTCGGGACCGAAACGATGACGCTCCAGCAGGTTATAGACCGGCTGTTCGACGACCGGCTTGTGCAAATGGTGGCGCTCGGCGATTTCGATGGCTTCAAGAATCTGTGCCGCTTCCCATTCGGAAGTCCCCCAATACAGGGCCTTGCCCCATTCGATGATGTTGTGCATCGCCCAGACCGTTTCCTCGATGGGCGTAGTCGGGTCGGGACGGTGACAATAAACGATGTCGACATAGTCCATGTCGAGGCGTTTGAGCGAGCCATTGATCGCCTCGATCAGGTATTTGCGATTGAGCGTGTTCCACTCGTTGACGTTGTCGTGCAGCCCCCAGAAGAACTTGGTTGTCACGAGGTAGCTGCCGCGGCGCCAGCCGAGCTTCTTCAGCGCCTCGCCCATCACGGCTTCCGACTGACCCGCCGCGTAGTTCTCGGCATTGTCGAAGAAATTCACACCGGTGTCATAGGCGGCCGACATCAGCTCCATTGCGTCCCGAACGCCAGACTGCGTGTGAAATGTGACCCAGGATCCGATCGATAGAGCGCTAACCTGGAGCCCTGCTTTGCCTAAGTGCCGATAAATCATCGGCGCAGTCTAGCACCTTCTCTCAAAGCGAATCCCGGACAATCCGGCCGCTCGGCGACAGAACATAATGCTCAAGATCGAAGCCGATGAAGAAGCTGCCCGTCTCGTCGGGGTTCTCTGAGACCTTGATTTCATCCGGTCGCACGCTGCGATTGACGTGCTTGCTGAGCAGCGTCGCAATACTGGGTTTTTCGGCGGCATACACGATATCCATGACGTACTCCTGTCTTCCGTTTCGTTGTAGCTCACGGTCAGAGTAGGCCCGGGCCGCTTAACGCAACGTGAAATTTTCGTGAATCGACGCTGAACGTCGCTGACGACGCCAATACCGGATATTACGTACGTAAGTGCCTGATCTGTCGGTTGAGGTCCCCGCTTGATCGTCCTAGTATGGAACGGCAGTTGAGAGGAGAACGCCAATGCGACAACAACTCATAGAAGCGCTTCTGTATCCCCGCAAGATGTTTGAAGAACTGATCGAAGAAGGTAATGCCTCGGCCGAGAACGGCTTTGAGTATGAAGGCGAGACTTTCCGGCTCCAGGACTTCCTGCATCTGGATCAGGCATCTCTGGATGATTTAAGCGCTTCCTTGCGTGAGGGCATCAAACTCGTTGAGTCGCTGCATAGCCACCTGCGACATGACGAAACAACCAGTACCAGCGAGTACTGCAACTGGATTCGAAACGCGGAGCACCTGGTGGAAGAGGCAGAACACCACCTCCCGCATGTAGATCCTCCAGGCGTCGTGCATCCCGACTAGCACGACGAAGACACCAGGCCGATCAGCAAGTTTGCGATCGGCCTGCCTGCTTCTGGGGACAGCTATGGCCGGAGGATTCGCAAAAGACGGCGCGGTACAGGACCAGATCGATGCGACCGTCGAGGACGCCGTCAAGCATGCACGCGACCAGTTGCCGCGAGGCGAAAGCCTGATGCACTGCGCCGAGTGCGATGCGCCAATCCCTGAGGCCAGGCGCCAGGCCGTTCCCGGTGTGCGACTCTGTATCGCGTGCCAATCCGAACACGACGACGAAAACCGGCTCCGCAGCGCCATCAACCGCCGCGGCAGCAAGGACAGTCAGCTTCGCTAGCCGCAATGCGAGCAAGCCGACGCATAGCGATTCTTCTGCTTCTTATGACCTGGCTTGGGCCGGCCTTCGCGGCGCCGAAGCCACTGTTCGCCGATCACACCATTCTCAACGTCACTATCGAGGCGCCCCTGACGACGCTGATGGCTGAGCGGCCGGACCAGGAGTACCTCACCGCCAGGCTGTCGTACGCCGGACCTGACGACGCGATGATCGAGCTGGATCTGAAGATCCGCACGCGAGGTAATTATCGCCGCGATCCGGAGCACTGCGACTTCGCGCCGATCAGGCTGAACTTTCGCAAGAGCCAGGTTACCCACACGCCTTTCGAGGGACAGGACAAGCTGAAACTTGTCACGCATTGTCGAAGCAAAGCGCCAGGATTCCCGCAGCACATCCTTCGCGAGTACCTGGCCTACCGGTTTTTCGCCGAGCTGACACCCATCAGCTACGGCGTAAGACTGCTGGATATCACCTACGTCGACACCGAAAGCGGCGAAACGATCAACAAGCCCGGCTTTGTCATCGAAGACGATGAAGACGTCGCAGCGCGCAATGGCCTGCAAATGGTCGATATCCGCTGGATCGATTATGACGAACTCGACCCGCCGCGTCAGAATCTCGTGCACCTGTTCGAATACATGATCGGCAATACCGAGTACTCCCTGGTTAATCCAGAGCCAAACAAGTCGTGCTGCCATAACGTCGACGTGTTATCGGCGACCGGCGGGCCACCGTACTTGCCGTTGCCTTTCGACTTCGATTTCGCCGGCATGATCAACGCACCGTACGCGCAACCCAATCCGCGCTACCCGATCGATAATGTTCGGGAGCGCTTCTATAAGGGTCTGTGCCAGAACAACGAACTCCTGCCCGCCACTGTGGAGCGCTTCCTCGAAGAGCATGGCGACTTCATCACGATTGTGGACCGGCTCGAGCCACTATCAAGGCGCTCGCGAATCTCAGTCCGGAATTACCTGAATAACTTTCTGGATCGGGTATCTGACGAGACCGCGCGCGAGCGATATCTCGTCAGGAAATGCCTCGAACCCGGCGAGCTCTATGAGCACGAATAGAAACCGACTCACGCTGGCCAGCCAATCAACTTTTTAATTGCCAATTGCGTGATCACTCAAGTACCAGTTATGCTTCACACATGGATATCAGGACCACCAACGAACAACAGCTGGGAATGGCCTTCGCGGCCGCCTGGTCACGTCTGGAGAAGCGCCTCGATCACAGCCTTGGCGCGATCCGTGGCATCAGCCTTGCGGAATATCGGATATTGCGGGCACTCGGCGACTCGCCGAATGCCCGGGCGAGCCGCGTTGATCTTGCGGAGCAGGTCGGACTAACACCCTCCGGGATAACCCGTGCACTGCGGCCGATGGAGAAACTCGGCATCGTTTCGACCGTGCGCAGCAAAAGGGACGCGAGGCTCGCTATCGCGGCCCTTACAACGTCCGGTCGCGAGCTCCTCAACGACGCATCCGGGGTTTTCGACGATACGATGAAAAACGCCCTTCGGCGCGCGCCCGCCGCAGCGGGGCGCGTCGAAGAGCTGATCGAACTGCTGGACGATCTCGGCCGCTAGTCGTCGAGCTTGTTCTGGTAGACGCCGAAATAGACGAAGCGCTCGCGGGTGCGCTCGCCGCGTTTCACCGGCTCTGGCACCGAATTGGCAATCGGCTCGATGCTGCGCAGATAGGCGACAATCGCCGCGATGTCGTCGTCGTTGATGCGCGCGTAACCCTGCCACGGCATCGTTACGAGGCGGCGACTACCATGACGGCTCGTGCCGGCGCGGATTGCATTGGCAATCTCGGTATCTGTCCACAGGCCAATACCGGTCTTTTCGTCAGGCGTGATGTTCGGCGGGAAGACCACGCCGGGGTGTTTATCGGTAACCGGGCTCGAATAAGCGATACCGGTCATCGAACCGGCCAGCGCCTTATTCATGTCTGGCACGCCATCAAGGGCGCCATTGGTATGGCAGGCACCGCAGCCAAGCAGCTGAATCAGGTAGGCACCATGGTCAATGGCGTCCCGGTCACCCGGGTAAAACCGGCCGGCCTGGGGTTCGGGCGCATCGACCACCTTTGCCGACTGGACCTCCTGGTAACCCTCCATAGGGTCTTCGACTGGCGCATCGCCCATACAGGCGGCCAGAACGAACGCACTGAGTATCAAGAAACCTGTTCGCATCGTTTTTTCCTCCATCTCCCGTGAGACAAGCGTAGCGGCGTCAAAGGGCGAAAAAAACACGCAAGGTCCGCAAGCTACGCGCACTTTGGTAGGTAATGCCCACTACACGACTTGCGAATACAGCAATGTCCCTGCCCAGCAAATTATTGGACTATCACACCGCGCCATTTGCGCGCGTTTAGGCTCATGGAGGCCACTATGGACATCCGCTCTGGCACCCCGAATCGCTGGCTCGTCGTTACGGGCGCGATCCTCATCCAGTTGGCCCTCGGCGCCATCTACGCATGGTCCGTGTTCACAGCCCGACTCACCGATCCGCTCGGTGCCTACGCCTTTTCGGCCAGTGAGACAGCCTGGGTTTTCTCGGCCGGGCTGGCGACGTTTGCGACGGTCATGGTGCTCGCAGGCCGTATCCTGCCGAAGATCGGCCCTCGCCGGCTGGCAATGGCAGGCGGCATCCTGCTCGGCGTCGGCTACGTCGTCGGCGGTATGTTCGGCAGCGTATTCTGGGTACAACTCATTAGCATTGGCATCGTTGGCGGCGCCGGTATCGGCCTGGCCTACGTTGTGCCGATCGCGGTTTGCGTCAAGTGGTTCCCCGACAAGAAGGGCCTGATCACGGGCCTAGCCGTCGCCGGCTTCGGCTTTGGCGCCACGATCTGGGTGAAGCTTGCCGGTTCCTGGTTTGGCGGCCTGCTCAATACGACGGCAGTATTCGGACTACCCGGCGTGCAGAGTGTCTTCGTGATTTATGGCGTCACGTTCCTGCTGCTGATCCTGCTCGGCAGTTTCGTCATGGTGAACCCGCCTGAGGACTACGTTCCGGCCGGCTGGACGCCCCCCGACGGTGACAATGGACACGACGGTGGGGTCGAATTCCGGGCGCGTGACATGCTGCGGACGCCGCAGTTCTACATGCTCTGGACGTGCTTCATGTTTGCCGGCATCGCCGGCCTGATGGTCATCTACTGCATCAAGCTGTTCGGCATCGATGCCCTGCAGTATCGCGGCATCGCCGACGCTGGCGCCATCACGGGCACCGCCATGGCCTGGTACGCCATCTTCAATGGCCTCGGCCGCATTGCCTGGGGCAGCATCTCCGATCGCATCGGCCGCAAGATGACGATCATCGTGATGTCCGCACTGCAAGGCGCCACGATGCTCATGACCTACCACGTATTCATCTCGTTCGGGTCGATTTACGGGTTCATCTTCGTTGCGGCGCTGATTGGCTTCAATTACGGGGGCAGCTTCGCTCTGTTCCCGGCCATCACCGCCGACTACTTCGGCAACAAGAGCGTCGGCAGCAACTACGGCTGGATGTTCACGGCCTACGGTGTCGCAGGCCTCGCGGGGCCCTTGCTCGCAGGTTACTTCAAGGACTCGGCGCAGGGCGCCGCGGACCCATCAGTCTGGATGACGCCGTTCATCGTTGCCGGTGTGGTCTGCCTCGTTGGCGCAGTGATCATGACGTTCACGGTTCGTCCGCGGTCGCTGCCACCAAGCGCGAAACGGTCGCTGGATGACGCTGCGGCGAGGAGCACTGCCTAGAAAACTGGAGCGGGTGAAGGGAATTGAACCCTCATTCTCAGCTTGGGAAGCTGATGTTCTACCATTGAACTACACCCGCTTTTCAGGGAGTTAGCTCTCAACTGTGCCTAAGTGGGCGCAAAAGTGAGAGTACCTGGATTCTAGCGATTTTGGGGTTCCGAGAGAACATATCAGGGCATTGTATTAAGGCTATTTGATTGGGCAAATGTGACTGCGCCGGAGCGTCTGCCATATACTCTTGCGAAGACCTTTAGAACAACAAACAAGAAGACTGGTCTTCATCCACGCCCGGAAAGGAATGCCTATGCTCACATCGCACCGCCGATATCCAGTACTTTTAGCCTCGCTAATTATCAATTCCTTCGCTCTCGCCTCTTGTGGTGGCGGTGGTGGTGGTGGCGGCGGCAGCAGCGGCGGCGGCGGCGGAAGCCAGGGGACTCTTACCCTGAGCAATTACAACCTGAGTTTTGTTACCAATGACCCGGCCTTCGGACCTGCAACGCAACAAATCCGCGCGACCATCAGTCCCGCGGCATCCGGGACGGTTTACATCCGGATTGTCGTTGCCGGGGAGATTCAACTGGAAGTATCCAATGTGACCGTGACGTCAGCGACTAGCGGTACTGCCGACATCAGTGTTCCGGATACGGTTACAGAGTCCCTGGGCCCCGGCCAATACACGGGCACCATCCGAGTAACGGTTTGCACGAGTGGCCCCAATTGCACGAGCGGAGTCATTGGGACCACGCAGACAGCGGACGTTACTTATACGATCAACGGCGTGACCTCCACCGCTAATGAGGTGGGTTTCACGATCCGCGACGATTCAGTGAGCGCCGACTACAGTCAGCAGGTCTCGATTCAGACCTACCCGGCCTACAGTGCGTCTGTAGATAACGCATGGCTCAGCGTCGACCCGGTATCGGGTGGCGACGGAGATAGCGACGTCACCATCGACTTGGACAGGAACACCATTGACGAAGGCGAGAGCGGCTTACGCACGGCGAATCTCACGGTAAATGTAGACGGAGCTAACAGCGTTACATTACCCATAAATGTAACCGTTGCGAAACCGCAGTTTGATCAGGTTACGCCCTACGTCGGTCAGGCGGGCGTCGGCAATACGGTTGTGATCCGCGGACAGTATCTCGACGATCTGGGAGGAACACAGATTGACTTTGCCCCCGATCTCACCAGCGCAGGCACGCTGGCAAACAGCGTGCAGGTTATTGGGCCAACGGAGCTGCGCGTAAGTTACCCGGCGCTAGCAGCTGGGCGCTACCTGGTACGCATGTACGACGACATGGGCGCAGTCCGTGATCGCTCAAGTGCGGACCTTGTCATTGTCGATGACCCTGGAATCTCTGCTGACTTCATTGCGTACCCAAACAACGAATTCCTGACTCTGAATTCGTTCGCCTACGACGCCGAGCGTCAATCTTTGCTTATGACGGCGTTCAGGAACGAGCCAGGTCTCACGGTTGACGACGCCGTGTTGATGCGATTCGCTTACAACGCCGGCTGGAATGCACCTGACGTAATCAACGTACCGCGCGCTCGCGCATTGGCGTTGTCAGCCGACGGTGAGGATTTGCTCGTTGCCTCGGAGACCGCGCCGTCTGGTTCGAACCAGGCGCACCTCGACATCTTTAGCCCGGACCTCTCGACGATTCGTCAGACGATTGACTCCGGATTTACCGGAGATGAATACCAATCAATCGCGGTCACGAGCGACAATCGCGCACTAATGATTGCGGACTCGCCAAGGACCACCGGCATACGCGACTTGCATGAATACCGTTTCGGGACCGATGCAGTCACGCGAGTCAGCCTTCCGATCACGGGTTTTCAAGATTGGAGCACGATTGCGGCCAGCGGCGACGGCCAACGGGTTTTTATCTCCTCGGAAGATGACGGCACCGGAGAATATGACGTGGTCAACGATTCGTTCATGTCCGTCGGCATAGATTCGAGCCGATCCATGATGGATCGTCACGGCGATATCCTGGTAAGCCTGCGCATTGACGATTTTGCCTCTCCTACGGAATATCACCTCGAGGTCTACGATCGAAGCTATAACCTGTTGGGTGAGGTTCTGGCAGACAATAATCAGTTCGTGCTCGCCCCCGATGGCACGCGGCTGTATACCGTCTC
>JASJCM010000012.1 GCA_030065985.1 Woeseiaceae bacterium
TTGCGGCGCAGGAGACCGCCCGGGTCGTCCGGAATTCTGCGCAGCCACTGTTCCATCGCCTGTTGCTGTTCCTGCTGCTGGCGGAGCTCGGCGAGTTCGGCAGCCGACATCTGCTGCGGCTGTTCGCCCTGCTCTGCTTCTTCGGCAGCGCGCTGCAGCTCCTCCTGAAGCGCCTGCAGGTCTTCTTCACTCATGTCTTCCTCACCGCGCTGCATCGAATCGCTGTCCTGGGACTGCTGGTCGGTGTCCGATGAACCTTCACTGCCTTCCTGGTTCTGCTCACCGTCACCATCGGCCTGCTGTCCATCGCCGCCAGGGTTTTGCGTCGACTGCTGGTCGTCGCCCTGCGTTTGCTGATCCTGTTGTTGCTGCTGCTGCAGCTCCTTCACATAGTCGAGATTGTATTGCGCGTCCTCGTTGTCCGGCTCTCGCTGAAGGACCTGCTCGTAGGCATCAATCGCCGCGTCGAAATCACCCTTCTGCGCCATCGCATTGCCGAAGTTGTAAAGGTTGCGCGTGTCGTCACCTGTCTCGAATTCCTCGGCGCTGCCCGAATAGTCACCTGCGCGATAACGCGCAACGCCTCGCCACTCGGTGTCCTCGAAGAGCGCTGCCGCGTCCGCCGCATCGCCGTTCTCGAGCGCCTTCTGCGCCTGCTGATCCTTGTTGAGCCAGAGGTCATCCCAGAAAGAGGCCTGTGCGGGAAGTGGCGCAATGAAAATGACGAGCACGAGCACCCACCCCTTGCGGAATGCGAGCGCTGCCAGCGGCAGTAACAACAACACGAGCCAGGGACCCTCCTCGCGCCACTGGTCTGTCGCGAGTGCATCGTCTCCGGCCGCCGCGGCCGCGGCAACCTCACCGGACAGCAGGTGATCCAGATCCCGGTCATCCGGCGACAGCACAGCGAAGCGGCCGCCACCGGCGGTCGCGAGATCACGCAGACCCCGCTCCTCGAGTCGCGCCACAGCGATCTTGCCGCGGTTGTCGGTCACGAAACCGCCCGCGAGTCGAGGGATCGGCGCGCCTTCACGCGTGCCGACACCCATTACGGATAGCGTGTAGCCCGCATCTCGCAGGTCGCGTGCCGCTTTCTCGGCCGCCGGAGATGCACCACCGTCGGCGATCAGCAGCACCTCCCCGAAACCGACGCCCGACTGCTCCAGCAATGACTGACCCTTGCGGATACCGACCTCCGGGTAGCTGCCGCGACTGGGCATGATGTCGGTGCTCAGGCTGTTAACGAGTGCAGCGATCGTGTCCGCGTCGTCGGTCAGCGGCGTAACCGTAAACGCGTTCGAGGTATACACGAGCAGCGCCGTCTGGCCGCCCTCGCGCCGATCGAGGGCGCCAAGGATCTTCAGCTTCGCGCGAGATAGCCGGCTGGGCTCAATATCGCGGGCGTCCATTGATCGGGACAGGTCCAGCGCAATCACGAGCGCCTGCTCAGCCCGGAATACGGGCGTATCGATTCGTTGCCATGCGGGTCCGGCCAGCGCAGCCGCGGCGACGACTCCGGCGAGACCAAACAACCACCATCTGTGGTCGTGTCCACGACCTGGCGTTCGCGACAGAACGTGCGGCATGAGCTCGGGGTCGACGATGTCACGCCAGTTGCCTGCGCCGAGCTGCCGGCGCGCGAGCATTACCGCGAAAACCACAATCACGGGAATCGCGAGCAGCCAGGCAGGACGCAGCCAGTGGAAGTCAGCCAGCATGTGCCTGCACCTCCGCTTTGCGGCGCAGCGTGACACGCTGCATCAGGCTCGCGACGCACAGCAGGCCTGCGAGCGCGAGCGCGGCACCGAGCGGCCAGTAGAAATAGGATTTGACCGGTCGGAAGCCCGATTCGGGTTCCTCAACCGGCTCGAGTTCATCAACGAGCGCGTAGATGTCCTGCAGACTCGCCGTATCGGTGGCCCGGAAGTACCGCCCGCCAGTCAGCTGTGCAATGCGCGTCAGCGTTGTCTCATCAAGATCCGCAGACGGGTTGATCGAACGACGGCCGCCCAGTAATGACGAGACGTCCATCGACTCAGCACCGATGCCGATCGTGTAGACCCTGAGCCCCACCTGCTGCGCGAGCTCGGCGGCTTTGAGCGGCATGACTTCGCCCGCGGTATTGGCGCCGTCGGTGAGCAGGACCAGCACCTGCTCGCCGGCGTCGGCGTCCTGCTCGTGCACGCGCCGCACGGCCAGCGTAATCGCATCGCCAATCGCCGTCTTTTCGCCGGCAAGTCCGATCTCGGCTTCGAGCAGAAGAATCTTCACAGTATCGCGATCGAGCGTCAGCGGTACCTGAAGGTAGGCTCGCTCGCCGAACAGGATGAGGCCGATACGATCGCCTTCGCGACGCGCGATGAAGTCACTCGCGACAGCCTTGGTCGCGGTCAGGCGATCGACTCGGCGCCCGCCCAGTTCGAAGTCTTTCTGGTCCATGCTGCCCGACAGATCGACAGCCATCATCAGGTTGCGGCCGGCGACCGGCACATCGAGTTCGTCGCCAATGCGCTCGGGGCGAGCCGCGGCAAATACCAGCAGGAACCAGGCAAGCACCGCTACCCAGAACCGCCAATTCAGCATCTTCTCGGCATCCGAGCGATCGCGCAGCGACTCGAATCCTGACAGGTTAGGCACCTTGAGACCGGCCTCGGCGAGGCCACGGGCTTCGGGCAGCAGTTTTCGCATCAGCCACGGCAGCGGCAGCGCGAGCAAGGCATAAGGCCAGGCAAGCGACCACATCAGGCGGTCTCCCGCAACGGGATGCTGAGGCGCATCCGCACGGCGGACACAAGCGCACCGATGTCAGTATCCGAAAAATCGCCGTCCGGATCGCGGTACGGCAGGGTCAGAAGACTCTTGCCACCCTCGGTATGGAAATAAGGCAATGGCATGCCCTGATCGAGCCAGGCAAGCCACGCATCGCCCGTGAGCCCGGCGACGTCGGCGCGCGGTGCGTAGGCGAGCATCCCGCGGCGCAGCAGTTCGGAGAGCTGCTTGCCCAGCGTCACAGGATTGCGATGCTCGAGGTAGGCAGCCTCCAGTTTCGAGAGCTCGCGCAGCGCATACCGACGCGGCGCATTAAAACGCCAGGCCCTGGACCAGCGCCAGGCCAGGTAGGCGCATCCGATGACAAACAGCGCGATAAGCACCCACCAGCCCGGTGCCAGCGGCCACCACCCGACCGTCTCGGGCAGCTGCAAATCCCTGAGTGGCAATGCGTCGTCGTTCATCGCTAGTGGGTCCTGCGGCCGAGGGCCGTCTGCAGCGCGCTCACCGGGTCTTCGTCGGTCGACATTGGCATCAGGTGCACGTGATAGGTCTGGCAAAAACGCTCGAGCGTATGCAGTCGATCGTCAAATGACTTTGCGTAGTCGCGACGCGCGGGTGCCGCGTAAGTGTCGATGGACAGTTCATCGTCATCGGACACAAGTCGATAACGGCCCGGCGGTGGCAGCTCGCGTTCGATCGGATCGTTCATGAATATCGCCAGCACTTCACTGTGGCGGGCAACGCTCGACAGGTAGGACTGTGCGGCACGATCGAAGCCTGCGAAGTCGCTGACAACGACAACGAGGCTGCCGGGGCGTGCGACCCGACGCAGCGCCGACATCGCCTGCAGCAGAGGATCGATACCATTCGGTTCTGCCTCCCGCTTTTGCCAGTCACGATGTTCGGCAAGCTCGTGCACGAAACGGAGCGCCGAGCGCCTCCCGAGGCGCGGTTTGAGCTCGCGATGCGACGTGTCGCCGAAGATCAGGCCACCCAGGCGGTCACCACGATGGTGGGCAGCCCAGGCCAACAGTGCGGCAGCGCGGCTCGCGTTAACCGACTTGAAGCAGCCGCGCGTAGCAAAATGCATGTTCGAGCGCAGGTCGACCGCAACCAGTACCGGTCGTTCGCGCTCTTCACGGAACAGCTTGGTATAGGCCGTTGTACTGCGGGCCGTCACGCGCCAGTCGATGCTGCGCGGGTCATCACCGGGCTGGTACGGCCGGGATTCATCGAACTCCATGCCACGACCGCGGAAGCGCGAAACGTAAGCGCCTGTCTGCAGCGAGTTGACGCGCAGGACGTCGAGCGCTATGGCGCGGGCAGGCCCGGAGAGCCGGATCAGGCCAGGCTGGCTGACACTGACCGGGGATGCGCCTTCGTAGATGTGGTCGAGACGCATGCCGGAACCTACGGGACTCCGACCCCGTCGAGGATGCCCTTGATAATCGTATCGGGCTCGACGCCGTCAGCCTCAGCTTCGAAACTGAGTACCAGCCTGTGACGCAGGACGTCCGGTGCCACGGCCTGGATATCCTCAGGACCGACGAAATCGCGGCCAGCAAGCCAGGCGTGCGCGCGCGCGGCCCGATCGATACCCATGCTTGCGCGCGGGCTCGCCCCATAGAGTACCTGTCCGTTCAGTGCGTCATCGATCGCGCCGGGATTACGTGTCGCAACGACGACGTTGACGATGTATTCCTCGAGTTCTGGTGCGAGGTGCAGGTTGAGAATGTCCATGCGTGCCTGCATCACCGAATCTCGCGAGAGCAGCTCAGGCGGCTGGAACGCGTCGCGCTCGCCGGCTTTCGCCTCGTCGCGGTTCAGCACGAGAATTCGGCGCTCGTCCTCGACGCTCGGGTAGCCGACCTGTACGTGCAGCAGGAAGCGGTCAAGCTGCGCCTCGGGCAACGGATAGGTGCCCTCCTGCTCGATCGGGTTCTGCGTCGCCATGACCATGAACAAGCCTTCGAGCGGGTAGGTCTGGTCACCGACCGAAATCTGGCGCTCCTCCATGGCTTCGAGCAGCGCCGATTGCACCTTGGCCGGGGCACGGTTGATCTCGTCGGCGAGAATCAGGTTGTGGAACAGCGGACCTTTGCGAAACTCGAAGGTGCCTTCCTGCGGCCGGTAGATGTCGGTGCCTGTGAGGTCGGCCGGCAGCAGGTCCGGCGTAAACTGCAGGCGATGGAAGTCACCCTCAATACTCTCGGCGAGTACCTTGATCGCACGAGTCTTTGCAAGACCGGGAGCCCCCTCGACAAGCAGGTGCCCGTCGCAGAGGAGCGCAATCAGCATGCGGTTGATCAGGTGCGCCTGACCGATAATCAGGCCGCTCGCGTGAGCTTCGAGTTTCTGGAATTGTTCTCTGACGCTCATCAATTACTCCGTTCGGCAAAGCGCGTGTCAGTAAAGCAGCTCGACATTTTAGTACTATTGTCCGGAATTTCGACCATGGATGACCTCAGACATTGCATCTATTAAGGGATTCCCTTGGAATCAGTTTCGTCGCACTGGCCCTTGCTGGCTGTGCGGAGGACGAATCGCCACCTGCGCCAGCGGAGCCTGAACCCGCAGTGGCAGCGTCCACGTGCGGCGAGGCTGGCTACCTGCGCGCCACGCTGTCTGGCGCCCTGACCGCCGAGCTGGACTGGCCTGACGCGGCTTTGCGCTGCGAGAGCATGCGCCGCCCGGACGACCGCGGCGTGCGGCTGCGTCTGTCGGGCGAGATAGGCAATGAACGTCTCGCATTTATTATCGCCGTGCCGGAGCTCGAAGCCGATGAAACGGGCGCCGAGTTCGATAGCGTCGTCACGATTACGGTCGCTGGCAGCGGCCGCTTCTTCAGCACGGCCAATCTTGGCGCCTGCTGGACCGACGTCGAAAAGAACACGCCACTGGATGACACAGACGGTCCCCGTATTGTCGCCGGCAGCGTGACCTGCGTCGGGCCACTCGGTGAATTCAATGGTGATGCCTACGTCGACGTTCGCAGCCTGGTATTTTCGGGTATCGCCGACTGGAATGCCACGTGAGGGCGTGGATTGTTGTCCTGGCTTTGTCGCTCGCGGCCTGCAGTCCCCCGACCACAACGCCCCGAACCGGCACCGTGCCGGATCTCGATGCGAGATTTGCATTCGATTCACTGACCGTCATCAATGATCATGGCGAGGAACTCGAGTTCGACGCTTACCTTGCAACGGACTTCGAGCAGCACCGTCGTGGGCTTATGTTCGTGCGAGGCATGCCGGAGCGCACCGGCATGCTGTTTATCTACGACACCGAAGAGATACGGTCGATGTGGATGAAGAACACCTACATACCGCTGGACATGGTGTTCGCACGCACGGATGGCTCAGTGATCAATGTCGTCACCGACACGGTGCCACAAACGCTGAACTCGCATCGCTCTGCCGAACCTGCGCGCTACGTGCTTGAGCTCAACGCGGGCACGGCCAGACGTCTCGGTATTGGTATTGCCAGTCGAATTGTAAGGGACGACTGATGAGCAGAAACGACAGACAGAACATTCAAACCTTCGTTGGCGTCGTGGCACTGATTGGGGGTTTGGCAGCGCTCTGGCTGGCGAGCGTCGGCGCAAACGACGAACAGATTCGCTTTACGATGCGCGAAAGCGCCTTCATTGCTTTCGCGCTCTATGTCGTAGTGCTGGTCGCTCGACCGCTGCAGCAATTACTGCGCAAGGACTGGACGGCGAAGCTGCTGCGCAACCGGCGCCTGCTTGGCGTTGCGTTCGCCGCGGCGATGACCGCGCACCTGGGACTGATCGCTTACCGCTTCGGGACGCAGCCGGAACTCGAGTTTTCGCCGGACCCGTTCGGTGTGGGCGCCTACGCCGTGTTCTACGTGATGCTCATCACATCGTTTGACGCGCCGAAGAAAGCGCTGGGCCCCAGGGCCTGGAAGTTGCTGCATCGCATCGGTCTGCTCTACGCAGCAGTCATCTTCGCCGTGCCGCGGCCACTCGAAACCGTGACCGAACCCGAATACCTCAGGTACGGCATACCGTTTGCGATCGCGGTTCTGATTCGGTTTACAGCGTGGCGGCGATCGAGTCGGCAAGATAGTTGACGTTGTGCGCGGTTATGCCGGCCGTATTGATGCGGCTGGACCCAACCATGTAGACGCCGTACTCCTTTTTGAGGCGATTGACCTGTTCTTCGCTGATGCCCAGGAAGCAGAACATGCCTACAGCTCGCACAAGGTGCGAGAAGTCATGTTCAGGCGCCTTCGTTTTCAACGCGTCATGCAGCATCTCACGCATCTCGCGAAGTCGACCACGCATTTCGGCGAGTTCGACGCGCCAGGCGGCCTTGAGATCGGGGTCGCCAAGGATCATCGCCACGACGACAGCACCGTGGTCTGGCGGCACGGAGTAGATCGTGCGCACAACGTTGTTCATCTGGCTATTGACGATGTCTCGTGATGCCTGGTCGGGCGCGAGCACCGACAGGCTGCCAACGCGATCGCGATACAGGCCGAAGTTCTTCGAACACGAATTCGATACGATCATCTCGGGGACGCGAGCTGCAAGGTGCCGCACGATAAACGCATCGTCCGTCAGGCTGCGCGCGAACCCCTGGTAGGCCATGTCGACAAAAGGCACGAGATCGCGCTCGACAATGACATCCGCGATAGCGCGCCACTCATCTTCAGACGGATCAACGCCGGACGGGTTGTGGCAGCAGGCGTGCAGCAGGACGATGTCACCTTTGTCGACCTTGCTGAGCGTGTCGAGCATCTCGTCAACTTTGATGACGTGCTTCTTCGCGTCGTAATAAGGGTGCGTCGCGAGCTCGAGTCCCGCCCCACCGAGCAGCGGGATGTGATTTGCCCACGTCGGATCCGAAACCCAGACCTTTGCATTGGGGCGTGCGCGCAGAATCAGGCTCGCGGCTACGCGCAAGCTGCCTGAGCCACCGGGGGCCTGGATCGTCACCAGCCTGTCCGCATCAACCGAGTCGGCAAACGTGAGCTCCTGCATCGCCGCATTGAAGTCCGGGTCGCCAGCCGTGCCGATGTAGGCTTTGCTGGCCTGCGTGTCGACCAGACGTTGCTCAGCGAGCTTGACGACGTCGAGTACGGGGGTCTCCCCCTCCGCAGTTCGAAAAACACCAACACCGAGATCGATCTTTTCGGGGCGCGGGTCGTTCCTGTGCTCGGCAATGAGGCCGAGGATCGCATCGGCCGGTGCGGCCTTGAGAGTTTCAAACACGGCGGGTCTCCAAAGTGAACCCGGATTGTATAAATGAAAGGGGCACAAATGAAAACGCCGGCGTGATAGCCGGCGTCTTCGTTACCTGAGTAATGGTCGGATCAGGCCTTAGGCGCCCACACGGAACACCAGCCGGCCGCGTTAACGACTTTCCCCGGGAAGATCTGGCACGGACGCCAGGCATCACCGTCGGCACCCTGGATCAGTGCGCAGTTGGCGCAGTTCTGCTCAGGCGCGGGGTTGTTACGGGTGGCCGGGTCGACTGTCGAAGCGTCGTGCACATACTTCATGGCCTTCGCCATCGGGTCGTCTTCCGTAAGCTGCGGAAGGTCACCGGCGACGGCTTCGCGACCGGGGTTGATGAAACAGCCTGCTGCGGCAACAGCAGACAGCTGAATGAATTGGCGACGTGCAATCTTGCTCAAGGGAATCTCCTGCAAAGTGTGGTGCGGTGCTATGGCGCAAATTCTATAAAGAAAGTCGCAGCGCACTCCAAGTCCTTTTTGTAACAGGATATTCTCGCGCTTGAGACTCATTCGCATTACGTCCTGAAGGCCGCGTCACTGCGATATACTGGCTTGCCGAATTGCCGGAAAAACGCCGCATGACAGGCCGAAGCCAGGCAGTAGACGTAGCAAGAATGCGCGCCCATTTGCGCGAATCCGTCGACGACAGGGTCGCCATCGAGGAGCCCCTGGAGATTCGGCTTGGCTACAGCGCGGGCGGCGAGCGACGAACTTCGAGTGTTTCGATCACGATGCGCACGCCCTGCGACGATGAGGACCTCGCGACCGGCTTCCTGTTCACGGAAGGTATCGTGCGATCCCGGGACGATATTGCGATCGTCAAACCCTGCCGCGGCGACAACACCATACGCGTTGAGCTCGAGGACGATGTCGCCGTGGATCTCGAGCGCCTGCAACGTCACTTCTATACGACGTCGAGCTGCGGCGTCTGCGGAAAAGCCTCGCTCGAGGCTCTGTACGCTCAGGGCGCAGAGGCGCCCGTCCTCCCTGGCACAATATTCGCGCGGGACGTGCTCACCGCGATTCCCGGGAAACTGCGCGAAAAACAGGCAACGTTCGAAGAGACCGGCGGTCTGCACGCGGCTGCGGCATTTACGCCACAGGGTGAACTCGTTGTCGTTCGCGAGGACGTCGGCCGCCACAATGCCGTCGACAAGGTCATCGGTGCGCTGTTGATGCAGGATGAAGTGCCCGCAGCATCGCTCGGACTGATGGTCTCGGGTCGCGCCAGTTTCGAACTGATGCAAAAGGCATTGCTCGCCGGCATGCCGTTGCTTGCGGCCGTCAGCGCGCCGTCAAGTCTTGCAGTGCAATTGGCGCGGGAGTTCAATGTAACGCTGATCGGATTCCTGCGTGGCGACACGTTTAATGTCTACGCCGGTGAGGAGCGGCTGGCCTGATGAGCGCAAACTCAATTGACAAGGCGTCGGTGTCTGACATCGTCGACCGCTTCGGCAGCAGGCCGGAAATGCTCGTGCAGATTCTGCAGTCGATCGTGCAGGTGCATGGCTGGATATCTGAGGACGTTATCCGCCAGCTGGCCAGCGACCTCAACCTGTCCCGTGCCGACGTCCATGGCGTAGTCGAGTACTACCACGACTTCCGAACGTCACCGCCCGGCAAACACATCGTAAAGGTTTGCCAGGCCGAGGCCTGCCAGGCGATGGGCAGTCGTGAACTAACCTCTCACGCAGAGCAGGCCGTCGGCAAAGACACGACGCTCGAAGACGTGTACTGCCTCGGCAACTGTGCATGCGCGCCCGCGGTGATGGTCAACGGTCGTACTCACGGCCGCGTCGATGCCGAGCGATTCGATACGCTCATCGGTGCATTGGAGGGTCGGGACTGATGGCAGCCGTGAAGATCTACGTCCCGCGAGACACAACCGCCGTATCCGTTGGCGCGGACGACGTCGCGCTCGCCATTGCCCAGGCCGCGAAAGCACGCAGCGCTCAGATCGAGATTGTGCGCAACGGCTCATGGGGCGCTTGCTGGCTGGAGCCCATGGTCGAGGTGCTCGTAGGCGAGCAACGTATCGCGTATGGCAACGTCGCGCCCGAGGACGTACCCGGCCTGTTCGATGCCGGTCTGCTCGAGGGCGGCGAGCATGAGAAGCGACTTGGCCCCGTCAATGAAATCGACTACCTGATCTCGCAGGATCGCTGGACCTTCTGGCGCGTCGGCCTGACCGAATCACTGTCGCTCGACGATTTCCTCGCGCACCAGGGCTTCAAGGCTCTGCAAAAGGCCTGGGAGACGGGTCCGGATGCGGTCATCGAGGCAGTCACGCAGTCCGGCCTGCGCGGTCGCGGCGGCGCCGGCTTCCCGACGGGCATCAAGTGGCGCACTGTAGCCGACACAGAAGCGGACCAGAAGTACATCGCGTGCAATGCCGACGAAGGCGACAGCGGTACGTTCTCTGACCGCATGCTGATGGAGGGCGACCCGTTCGGGCTGATCGAAGCGCTCGCCATTGCGGGCTTCGCGGTTGGCGCCGACAAGGGCTATATCTACCTCCGATCCGAATACGCGCTCACGCATACGATCCTGTCGCGGGCGATCGATACGGCGCGCGATGCAGGCTGGCTCGGCGAGAACATCCAGGGCAGCGGCTTCGACTTCGACATCGAGCTGCATCTTGGCGCCGGGTCATACGTCTGTGGTGAAGAGACGGCCATGCTCGAAAGCCTCGAGGGCAAGAAAGGCATCGTGCGCTACAAGCCGCCGCTGCCTGCCATCGAGGGCCTGTTCGGCAAGCCGACGGTCGTCAATAACGTTGTGACGCTTGCGTCGGTCCCCAACATTGTCAATCTAGGCGGCGAACGCTATGCCGACATGGGCGTGAATCGCTCGAAAGGCACGCTCGCATTCCAGCTGGCCGGCAACATCAGGCGCGGCGGTCTGGTTGAAAAGGCGTTCGGCATCACGTTGCGGGAACTTATCGAAGGCTACGGGGGCGGCACCGCGAGCGGTCGGCCGCTCAAGGCCGTGCAAGTCGGCGGGCCGCTGGGGGCTTACCTGACCGCGGACCAGCTCGACACGCCGCTCGACTATGAGGCCTTTGTCGACATCGGGGCACTGATCGGGCATGGCGGTATCGTCGTATTTGACGACACAGCGAACATGGCGCTGCAGGCACGGTTTGCGATGGAATTCTGCGCGATTGAGTCCTGCGGCAAGTGCACGCCCTGCCGTATCGGCTCTACCCGCGGCGTGGAAGTCATTGATCGGCTGATCGGGGGTGAGAATCGCGAAGAGAATTACGATTTGCTGGTCGAACTCTGCGATACGATGGAAGACGCGTCGCTTTGCGCTATGGGGGGCATGACGCCCTACCCCGTTCGGAGCGTCCTCAGGCACTTTGCGGAAGACTTCGCGGAGGGTAAACAGTGAACCGGACACGACAGGCAGATCTCGGCACACCGGCGAGCCCCGCGACGGAGACCGTCGACGTAGAAATTGACGGCTTGCCGGCAACGGTCAAGGCCGGCACCAGTATCCTGCGCGCGGCGCGCGAATCGGGCGTGGACATCCCGAAACTGTGTGCGACCGATTCGCTGAAACCATTCGGCTCCTGTCGCCTCTGCCTCGTCGAGATCGAAGGTCGCAACGGCTATCCGGCATCGTGTACGACGCCCGTCGAAGACGGCATGAAGATTCGTACGCAGACCAACAAGCTGTCGCAGCTGCGCCGCAACGTGATGGAGCTGTATATCTCCGATCACCCGCTTGACTGCCTGACCTGCTCGGCAAACGGTGACTGCGAATTGCAGGACATGGCGGGAGGCGTTGGTCTGCGCGAAGTCCGCTACGGCTTCGATGGTGAAAACCACCTCGATGCCCCGGTAGATGCCAGTAACCCCTATTTCCAGTTCGACGCGTCGAAGTGCATCGTTTGCTCCCGTTGCGTGCGGGCCTGCGACGAGGTCCAGGGAACGTTCGCGCTGACGATCGAGGGGCGCGGTTTCAAGTCCAAAGTATCGGCCGGCATCAGCGAAGACTTCCTCGACTCCGAATGTGTGTCTTGCGGCGCCTGTGTGCAGGCCTGCCCGACGGCAACGCTCATGGAGAAGAGCATCGTCGACCACGGTCTGCCGGATCACAAAGTCATCACGACCTGCGCGTACTGCGGCGTCGGCTGTTCCTTCCAGGCCGAAATGAAGGGCGACCAGGTCGTCCGCATGACACCGTGGAAGGACGGCCAGGCAAACCACGGACATTCGTGCGTAAAGGGGCGCTTTGCCTGGGGTTATGCGTCACACCGCGACCGCGTCATGAAGCCCATGATTCGCGAGAACACGTCTGACCCATGGCGTGAAGTCGAGTGGGATGAAGCGATTCAATACACGGCGCAGCGCTTCAAGGACATCCAGGCAGAACACGGCCGCAAGTCGATCGGTGGCATCACCTCGTCGCGCTGCACGAATGAGGAAGTCTACGTCGTGCAGAAACTCGTGCGCGCCGCATTCCTGAACAACAACGTCGATACGTGTGCGCGTGTCTGCCACTCGCCGACCGGTTACGGTCTGAAGACGACGCTCGGTACGTCGGCCGGCACACAGCCGTTCGACAGCGTCATGGATGCCGACGTCATCATGGTAATCGGCGCCAACCCAACCGAAGGGCATCCGGTATTCGCATCGCAGATGAAACGGCGCCTGCGCGAGGGCGCCAAACTGATCGTGGTCGATCCACGCGAGATCGGTCTGGTCAGGTCTCCGCACATCGAGGCCGAGCATCACTTGCCGCTACTGCCTGGCACGAACGTGCCGATCATCAATGCGCTCGCGCATGTCATCGTCAGCGAAGGACTGACTGACGAACAGTATATACGGGAACGCTGCGACCTCGAGTCGTGGGAGTCCTGGAAGACGATGATCCTGAAACCGGAAAACTCACCCAAAGCCGTGGGCGAGGTCTCAGGCGTCGATGCCGATGCCATTCGTGCGGCAGCAAGGCTTTATGGATCAGCCGATAACGCCGCGATCTACTACGGGCTCGGGGTTACCGAGCACAGCCAGGGCTCGACAATGGTCATGGGCATGGCCAATCTTGCGATGGCGACCGGAAACATCGGACGCTCTGGCGTCGGCGTGAACCCGCTCAGGGGCCAGAACAACGTGCAAGGTTCTTGCGATATGGGTTCGTTCCCGCATGAACTCGCGGGGTATCGCCATGTCTCCGGCGAAGAGGTGCGCACGCAGTTCGAGCAGCACTGGGGCGTCAAGATCGATGCCGAGCCGGGCTATCGCATTCCGAACATGTTCGACGCCGCCGTCGCGGGTGAATTCCGCGGCATGTACATCCAGGGCGAAGACGTCGCGCAGTCTGATCCGAACACGCACCACGTCGAGGCTGCGCTGAGCAACCTCGACTGTCTCGTCGTACAGGACCTGTTTCTGAACGAGACCGCCAAATTCGCACACGTATTCCTTCCCGGAACGTCGTTTCTCGAGAAGGACGGCACGTTTATCAATGCTGAACGTCGCATCAATCGCGTGCGGCCGGTGATGGAACCACAGCAAGGCAAGGACGAATGGCGCATCACCCAGGAAATTGCGCAGGCGCTTGGCTATGACATGGACTATCCAAGTGCGGCCGCAGTAATGGATGAGATCGCCGAACTCACACCGACCTTCAATAACGTCAGTTTCAAGTTCCTCGACGAAGTCGGCAGTGTGCAATGGCCCTGCAATGACAACGCGCCAATGGGGACGCCGATCATGCACGTCGACGCTTTCGTTCGCGGCAAGGGCCTGTTCGTTGAGACCGACTACGTGCCGACCGAGGAGCGCACGAACCGCAGGTTCCCGCTGTTGCTCACGACGGGGCGAATCCTCTCGCAATACAACGTGGGCGCGCAGACGCGACGAACCGCGAATAACATCTGGTATGACGAGGACCTGCTCGAAGTGCACCCGTCGGATGCGGAAGCGCGCGGTATCAAGGAAGGCATGCTCGTCTCACTGGCGAGCCGCAAAGGCGATATCACGCTTCGTGCAACGATCACCGAGCGCGTGAAACCCGGTGTCGTCTACACAACCTTCCACAATCCCGAGACCGGTGCCAATGTCGTGACGACCGAGCACAGTGACTGGGCCACCAACTGCCCCGAGTACAAGGTCACAGCAGTACAGATCGCGCCGGCATCGCATCGCTCGCAGTGGCAGGATGAGTTTGCGGAACGTGCCGCGGAACAGGGAAAGATCGCGGAAACGAACTAGGGGTTGCTACCAGTAGTAACCCACGGAAAGCGATGCCGATTCGGTGCGATTGTCGTGCCACCCCAGTCGCAGATCCCAATCGCGTGAAACTTCGTAACGCGCGTCAAACGACATCACGTCTTCTGCTTCGAACGCACTATCGAAGTGGTACCGGTACTCGTAACGGGCGGTGAAAGACAGACGCTCGCCCACACTCGCATTGACGTAGCCACTGGCGCGCGCGAACAGGTTGCCATAGTCATTGCGATTGTCCTGGGCAGCGCCACCGACGTAAGCCCCTATCGTCGTGTTGCCGATGAACGGCATCGAGCGGCCAATATCACCGTCGAACCGCGTTACGAGGCAGTCCTCGCAGCCCGGGTACTGCTCGTAGACGCCGAACCCCATCCGCCATGAACGACCCGCATCGCCGGGCAGCCCCGAGACAGCTCCGTTCACGGCTTCGACGCGGAACAGGCTCGCCTGCCGCAGTCGCACATCGCCGTCCAGTACATCGACGATGATTTCTCCCATCGACAATTCGGAGTTAGGCACATGGCTGACCGAAGAGTCTAGGACATCGTAATAGGCCGGGCGAATTCGCAACGAGCCACCGCTGCCCAACTCCGAGTTGTGAGCGTAGCCAAACGAAAAGTAGCCCGGCGCCCGATCCTTCTCGGGGCCGACTTGCGGCTCGGCGGGTGCATCTCTGTCGCTACCAGGTAACTGGAATCGCAAACCGAGCATCTTCTTGTAGCGCTGGCTCAGCTCGCTGTCGGACGGCTCGTCCTTGGGTATCAGGTAACCGTAGTAATCGATCGCTGCATCGACGACGCGCTGCTGACCGCCGACAGGCAGCGCCCCGAGGGAGGGCGCCGTGGCAGGATCGGCGACAAGTTCAGTCAGCGCATCCTGTTCGCGCTTGTCGAGCTTGGCATAGCTGTCGTAGAACACGGATTGCCGCGACGGATGCCAGCGAACGCTGCGAACAAGTTCTTTGCCATCGCGGCTCAGGGCGTCCGCGGCCGAAACCAGGGACTGAGGCACAGTCCACGGGCGACTTGGCGGAATGATTTTGACGCCGTCGATGATCTCAACGACCTCGGCCATGCGATACGCGCAGTTCTTGCGGAAGAAGTAATAAACGAACTCACGTCCCAGAACTTCCCAGGCATGCGCCATGACGAAGTTGACTTCGTCCTGACTGAGATTGAGTTCGTACTCCCAGAGGTCGCGAAGCTCAAGCTCACCGTAATTGTAGTCGTGAAAGTAATACTCGATATGACTGAAGCCGGCGTTGAAGCCACCCGTCGCGCCGTTATAGATGTAGGACAGCGGTCCGACATTGGGCGGAATGATCGCGCCGTAGTTCACCGTCACGTCGAGCAGGTCGGTAGTGACGCGGCGCTCCGACGAGTTGAACTTCAGCAGCGTGTGCCCGTAGTACGAGGCCGGGTTTCCCAGGTAACCGGTAGCGAAAATGATGCTGATCGAATCGGTCGCTTCGCCGAAGATCCACTCGTCAAATAACGGACAGGTGATATCGGCGACGCCCGGGAGCAGCGTCTTTTCCTGCAACCACAGGTAGCGCGCCGGATAGCGGCATTGGGCATGCTCGTTGGGGTCTCCGTCCAGAGGTTTGGACATCGCGGCAATCGTCGCTTCGAGCTCGCTTTGCGGACTGGTTTTACCGTCGGGCGAGAGGAAGAATTCCTCGGTCAGGACCACGCTTTCGTAACGGTCGCTCGAAAACCGTGCTTGCTCGTACTTGCCGAGTTTCAGCCAGGTCGTCTCGGTCGCGACGTCAGCGATATCGACAGCAGCCGATGCTGCGCCTGCACCGAGGAGCAGCATCATGAGAATCAGGGGGTTGAATACTCTGTCTTGCATATGAAAACGGGTGCTGCCGATTGCCCGACAGCACCCGCTATTCAGCTTACGATGATTCTTAGGCGGTGCAGCTCGCGCTGAACGTGCCGCGAACCTCGGCGTCGACTACTTCGAAGTAGCTCTCAGCCTTTTCGACCTGCGAGAGCTCGTCATAGCTTTCTGCACTGACGATTTCGCTGACGTCGCCACGAATCGCATCAACAATGTCGCCCTGAACGGCTTTTTCGCAGCCGTAGATCTCCAGCAGCGTTGCAACGTACTCGCCGTCACCACGTGCCGTGTCTTCGATCACGCTGTCATAGGTATCGTTGATGAACTTTGCTGCCTGAGCCGAACTTCCGGAGCAGGTTTCCGGACTGGCCGTCGCAGAAATCACAGCCGTCGTACCAACGTCCCAGATTACGTTTGACGTTACGGCTGCCCAGTCTGTGTTTGGAAACAGCGCGGCGCCAATACCGCAATCAGTAAACGGATTCGGGCCACTGCCGGGCGCCTTATCCTGTGCAAGCGCGCTGCCCGAGAAACAAACTCCGACGGCGGCAACCCCAAGCAACATTGCTTTGACTTTTTTCACAATCACTCTCCCCGTTGTTGTGATGAAATGTCCACAAGCATGATTCCCGAATTCGAGCACCTTGTCAAAATGACAGTGTTAATTTATCGGCACGAAACCTGCAGGAGCGCGAAATCCTGCACATAGGCATGTGACGTAGAGATGCTTCGACCAACGTTGCCGTTGCTTACACCACCGTCCGGCGACTGGCGCATCCAGCGACCTACCTTGGATTTGCCGTCGACTGTGTAAGTTGGACGCACGGTCCAGTAAAGATCGCCGCAGGATTCGAGCGGTACGTTGGGGGTATGACTCGTGCCGCGGATGCGGCTGGCTGAGTAGATGGGACGTTGCCGGTCATAGATTTCGATATCCCAGGTTATGTTCGCAGGATCGATGGCCGGATCGTTCAGATCACTGCTCCATACCAGTGTCGGCGTTCTCGTCTTCGTTTTGCCCTGCCAGATGTTCTTCTTGTTCGCCTTGATCGAGGCGCTTTTATCGGGTGCAATGTCGTGACTAACGTCGATTCGCTCGAATAGCGCTGAGGAGATTTCGCGTCCAATGTAGTGGCGCGCGAAGTTGCGATACTCGCGCCACAGAATTGCGTTGTTCTTGGTCCAGTTCGATAGCGTGTCACGATCCTGGTACGTGATCTCGCTGCGGTAGAGCGTCGATCCGTCCCTGAAACGCTCGAGCCGTGCCAGCGCGGTCGTCGAGATTATCGCTTCGTTCTTTTGCACGTTGATGCTGAGGTCGGTAATCGCCACGTACAACAGTGCCTCAGTATCTTCGGGGATTGGCGTGGTCACGGCGAACAGCTTCGGCTGCAGCTCGCCGACCCGCCGCAGACCCCAGTACACGTCATTGGCGAGCGCGTCGTTGGTCAGCGGCTGATCCACCGCGTCCCTGAGGTCTTCGGTGAGACTGTCGCGAAACTCCTGCAGCTTGCGATCCGTGCCTCCGGCGATCGCGCCCGCAATCATGCCGAGCTCTCGCAGGATCGGAATAGGAATGCCAATAGGAACCGGGCCGACCTCGACCGGAATCGTACCCATACCGGCGCCCTTCGCCATACCGCCGAGTACACCGTCGGTCTTGCGGTCGTATGTGCCTTTGACGGACTCACTGCTCAAGCCGTCTGTCGGCAGAATGATGATCCTGGAAACTGACGTCCGCACGGACTCCGGCATGTGCGGGACGGCCGCCTGGCCGAGAACATTCTCTGCCGCAGCAACAGACACATTCGCGAGGGCGAAGTGCAAAATCAGAATCGAAACGAGTGTTCTCTGCATACCCATAATTGTAGCTCGTCTGGCGTGGAGCCTACGATCTGGCCGTGTATCCACGTTTTCATGGCACTTCGACAATGAAAGAGCAGTAAATACTCAATGACTGCGGGCGTCTATTTCCCTTTGCCGGGCTCTTCGATGACGTCTGGCTCGTCCTGAAACATCCACCGTTCGATCGGCTTCTTCAGGGTTGTCGGGAACAACCAGTAGGCGACGCCGAGACCGATCGCGCCCCAGGGTGGCGCGTACTGCACGGCGTAGACCGGCCACATAAATGCCTTCAGCGTGTTCATCAGCGAGTCCATCAGGAAGTTGAGGAAGAACTCGATCGCCTGACCAGTGAAGATCGCGCCGATACCAAGGACGTCGTCGGCGAGGGAGCCTACTTCAAGTACAACGAACGTCACTGCGAATCCGCAGGCGTACAGACCGCCACCGCGGACTCTCCATACCTTGCGGAACCACTGACGAAACCAGCCGTGCCCCTTGTCGACGAAACCGTTGACCATTAGCTCTTGTCGACTTTGGTGAACTTCGTACCTTCGAGTGTGAGGTTGTACATCAGGCCTTTCGAGCCAAAGATGAAACCAACGACGGGGTCACGAATATTGTCGGAATCGATCGTCTTGCCTACGCCTAGATCGATCAGCGCGACGGACCCATCGACACCGACCCGCCATCCTTCAGAGTTGCGGAAGCGATCCAGGGCCTCACGGGTCATGAAAGCGATGACGATCGATTTGGCTTGCGCACCAAACTGAAAGCCGATCGAGCCGCTGGTTGTACGGTAGTAGCCCACCGTCGATCCGCCGACACGCAGGACGCCTTCACCGGACTCGCCCCCGACACCAACGCCGGCCTTAATCACGCGAGGAAAGACGAGATAACCGGCCGCCTGGTTGAGAAAGACCTCCGAGCCATTCACCTGCTCGGAAAAAACGCCAAGCGTGTGGTCGGCCTGTCGATTCAGGCTTCCGGATGAGCTTGCGCAGCCGTTCAGGCTTACACCGAAGAGCAGTAACAGCACAGCAAACAGGGTTTTTCTGATCATTGGTTTTTCCCCATATTTCTTGCAGATTCGAGGTATCCCCTCAGCATGGCCCGGAGCGTATCACGAAGATGCAGCGCTTTTTCAGCATCGAACATCCGGGTCTGCTCGTCCATATAGACACGTTGTGAAATCTCAAGTTGCACGGCATGAATTCCATTGTCCGGGTCACCGTAGTGCCGCGTGATGTAGCCGCCGCGAAAGCGACCGTTCAGGACCGAGCTGAAAGCGCTCGCCTCCGCAACAGCGTTTACCGCCTCCTCCAACGCACTGTCGCAGCTGGCACCGCCGTTCGTGCCAATATTCAGCGCCGGTAGCTCGCCGTCAAAGAGCCGCGGAACCCGGCTTGGAATCGAATGCGCATCCCAGAGCAACGCGTACCCGTGTCGCTCGCGAATCGCGTCGAGCGTGGCTCGAATCTTGTCGTGGTAGGGCTGCCAGAAAACCTGGACCCGGGCCGGCCTGTCGAACTCAGCGTCGTCAGCGTAAATCGCATCGCCGGCAAACGTCTCGGTCGGGCAGAGCCCTGTCGCCAGCTGTCCAGGATAAAGCGCCTCGTCGGTCGCCGGCCGGTTCAGGTCGACGACGTAGCGCGAATAGTTGGCGACCAGAATGCTTGCACCAAGATCGCCCGCGAACTCGTAGAGCTGGGCGACATGCCAGTCGGTGTCCGGCAACTCCGTGCCGGCTGGCGTCATCTGCGCTCGCATGTCGGCGGGCAGGTGACAGCCGTCGTGCGGGACGCTGATCAACAGCGGTGCACTACCCTCCCGGAAGCCAAAGACATCGATCACTGTGCGAAGCTCGGCAGCACGGACTCCGCGTAACGGCAGTACTCGCCGTTATCGATCGTCGCAGCAATCCGGCGAATGTCTGACGACAATGACCGGTCCTCTTCGTACGCCGGCGAAATCTCGCGAATGGCGGCCATCACGTCTTCAACAGGCGGCGAACTCCGCTTCGGGTGATGGAACTCGATACCCTGAGCTGCGGCCAGCAATTCGATCGCGACAATGTCCGCGACATTGTCGAGCATCGTATGCAGGCGCCTGCTTGCGTAGGTTGCCATGCTGACGTGATCTTCCTGGTTGGCAGAGGTCGGCAGGCTGTCGACACTGGCCGGATGCGCGTGCGATTTATTTTCTGATGCAAGTGCCGCGGCCGTGACCTGCGCCATCATGAAGCCGCTGTTCAGGCCGCCTTCCTTGACGAGGAAGGCAGGCAGGCCGCTGAGATGCTCATCGATCAGCAAGGCGATACGACGCTCTGACAGCGCTCCGATCTCAGCGATCGCGAGCGCAAGGTAGTCGGCCGCGAGTGCAACGGACTCCGCGTGGAAATTCCCGCCCGACAGAATCACCTTGGAGTCGGTGAACACAAGTGGGTTGTCCGTTACGGCATTTGCCTCTGTCTCGAGGACCTTGCAGACGTGCCGCAACACGTCGAGGCAAGCACCAATGACCTGCGGCTGGCAGCGAATTGAATAGGGATCCTGCACGCGATCACAGCCAACGTGCGACGCCCGGATACCGCTTTCGCGCATCAGGTCACGCAGCACAGCCGCAACCGCTATCTGGCCGCCGTGGCCGCGGACGCTCTGGATGCGCCGGTCGAACGGCGTGTCGCTTCCCTTGACCGCATCCGACGACATGGCCCCCGCCATGAGCGCGGCTGAGAGCACGTTTTCAGTTCGGAACACGGCACCCAGTGCCAGCGCCGTAGACACCTGAGTGCCGTTCAACAGTGCGAGTCCTTCCTTGGGCGCCAGCCGGACGGGCTCGATTCCGGCTTCGCGCAGCGCGATTGGCGCGGGCACGAGATTGCCGTTCACGCGAACCTCGCCGATCCCGATCAATGCCCCCGCCATATGCGCGAGAGGTGCGAGGTCGCCCGATGCACCAACCGAGCCGCGTGAAGGCACGCGCGGGTAAATGTTGGCGTTGATTAGCGCGCACAAGGTCTCGACGAGCTTCAGGCGCACGCCCGAGAATCCTTCGGCCAGCGCGATGACCTTCATTAGCATGATCAGGCGCACGGTGTCATCGTCGAGGTCCTCGCCTACGCCGACCGCGTGCGAACGAACCAGGTTCTCCTGCAGATGTGCGAGTTCGTCGTCGCTGACACGCACCGTGGCGAGCTGGCCGAACCCGGTATTCACGCCGTACACCGTATCGCCATGAGCCACGACGTCGTCGACGAGTTCATGCGACTCCGCAATAGCTCGCTGGGCGTCCTCTCCGAGCATTACCGTGACCGGCTCGCGCCATACCTGGCGCAGCTCCTGCAGCGTTACCAACTGGTTATTGATCGTCAGATTCATATCAGGACCCCACCATCGGCAGGTTGAGACCGTGTTCGCGCGCGCAGTCGATAGCGATGTCGTAGCCCGCATCGGCATGCCGCATTACGCCGCTGGCCGGATCGTTCCACAGGACTCGCGCGATGCGCCGGTCGGCCGCTTCGGTACCGTCGCAGACTATGACGAGCCCCGCATGCTGCGAATAACCCATGCCAACACCGCCGCCATGGTGCAGCGACACCCACGTTGCGCCGCCAGCAGTACTCAGCAGTGCGTTGAGTAACGCCCAGTCGGACACGGCGTCACTGCCATCCTGCATCGACTCGGTTTCGCGGTTTGGGCTTGCAACCGAGCCACTGTCGAGGTGGTCGCGTCCGATGACGACCGGTGCTTTCAGTTCGCCGCTGCGTACCATTTCGTTGAATGCGAGACCGAGCTTGTCGCGCTGACCCAGGCCAACCCAGCAGATCCGCGACGGCAGGCCCTGGAAGTGGATGCGTTCCCGCGCCGCATCGAGCCACTGGTGCAGGTGTGCATCATCCGGAATCAGCTCCTTCACCTTGGCGTCGGTCTTATAGATGTCCTCCGGATCACCCGACAGTGCTGCCCAGCGGAACGGACCAACGCCACGACAGAACAGCGGCCGAACATACGCGGGCACAAAGCCGGGGAAGTCGAACGCGTTCTCGACACCTTCGTCGAACGCGACCTGGCGAATGTTGTTGCCGTAATCGAACGTCGGAATTCTCTGCGCCTGAAACTCAAGCATCGCCTTGACGTGCGTTGCCATCGACTTGGTCGCCTCGGCAACCACGGCGTCGGGGCTGGACTCGCGCTTCGCAATCCACTCCTCGACGGTCCAGCCGATCGGCAGGTAGCCGTTGGCCGGGTCATGTGCCGACGTCTGGTCGGTCACCGCATCCGGCCGGACACCGCGCTCGATTAACTCAGGCAGCACCTCGGCGGCGTTCCCAAGCAGACCCACCGACACGGCGCGCTTGCTCGCGACGGCGTCGTCGATTATCGCGAGCGCATCATCGATCGTGTCGGCACGTCTGTCGAGATACCCGGTGTCGAGTCGCATCTGGATGCGATCAGCCTGGCACTCGACTGCGAGCATCGATGCGCCCGCCATCGTCGCAGCCAACGGCTGCGCCCCACCCATGCCGCCCAGGCCGGCCGTCAGGATCCACCGACCGGCAAGGTCGCCGTCGTAATGCTGCCGACCCATTTCGGCAAAGGTCTCGTAGGTTCCCTGGACGATGCCCTGGCTGCCGATGTAGATCCATGAGCCCGCCGTCATCTGGCCGTACATCATCAGACCTTTGCGATCGAGCTCGCGGAAGTGCTCCCAGTTTGCCCAGGCCGGCACCAGGTTCGAATTGGCAATCAGTACGCGTGGCGCGTCGGCATGCGTTTTGAATACGCCGACCGGTTTCCCCGACTGCACCAACAGCGTTTCGTCGTCATCGAGCGTCCGCAGCGTCTCGACGATCTTGTCGAAGCACTCCCAGTTGCGCGCCGCCTTGCCGATGCCGCCGTAGACGACGAGATCCTGTGGCCGCTCGGCGACCTGCGGATCGAGATTGTTCATCAGCATCCTGAGCGGCGCTTCGGTGAGCCAGCTCTTTGCCTGCAACTCGTTGCCCGTAGGGGCTTTGATCGTTCTGCTCATTGTTCCAACTGCTCCAGTTGCACGACGTCGGGCGACGTCGAGCGCGATGTTCCGGGTGGCGTGTAGTGGGCGGTCAGCTCGTACCGGCTGCCGGGGTGGTGCAGGCGCGAAAAGGTCACCGGTCGGCCCTGCGACCAGGTGCGACGAATCACGACGAGCGCCGGTTCGCCTTCGTCCATATGCAGACGTTGTTTAATCGCCGGATTTGGCATGGCGGCGCGGACGACCTGCTCCGCTTCCTGCAGCGGCGCCACGGCGGTCAGGTAAGCGCTTGGAGTGACCTGCTCAAAATCCTGCTCGAGGCAGTGCGGCGCGAAACTGGCCAGCACGTGACGGTCCTCGACTTGCACTGGCGCACCGTTCTCGTAATGCACAAGCATCAGGTGGAATACGTCGGTCCCCTGTTCGACGTGCAGCGCCTTCGCGACCTCGCCTCGCGCGTGCTGCCGCGACTGCCGAACCACGGTGCTGGTATGCGAGTGGCCGCGCCCGGCAATCTCGTCGGCGATGTTCTGCACCTCGAGGAGATGCGACTGCGAACGGAAATCGGCAACGAACGTGCCGCGTCCCGCGATGCGTTCAACGTAGCCTTCATCGTGCAGCTCTCGCAATGCGCGGTTGGCCGTCATCCGCGACACCTGCATCGACTCGACGAGCTCGTTCTCCGAGGGCACGCGATCCGCCGGTTGCAACTCGCCGGTTGAGATCCGACCAATGATCAGGTCCTTGAGCTGCTGGTAGCGTGGCTTGCCCGTATTCATAAGCCAACCTGCTCGAGCGCCGCGATAAACGCGTCACGCGCGCGATCGCGGTCGACGTGGACCGCATCTTCGACGCACCAGTTGCCATCAACCATCACTCGTTCGATCGGCAGCGGGTAACCGGAGAACACGAGCGCGTCGAGACGGGAATCGTCATCGTGGCCGACAAGCATCGGGTCGTCACCGCCAAGCGCGACAAGATCTGCAGGTGCTCCGGCCACAATACCGACCACATCCTGCCCGCTGGCGCGCGCGCCACCTTCGAGCGCTCGCGCAAATAGCTCGCTGCCGACATGCCCTTCGCGCAGCGAGACGATATTGCGGGTCTGCGTCGCGAGACGTTGTCCGTATTCGAGCCAGCGAAGCTCTTCGAATGGATTGATCGAGATGTGGCTGTCCGAGCCAATAGCGATGCGCCCGCCACCAACGAGGAAGTCGTGCAGCGGAAACAGGCCATCGCCGAGATTTGCCTCGGTGCTGGGGCAAAGGACGACGACAGCGCCGCTCCGGGCCAGGGCCTCTGTCTCCTCGACATTCATGTGAGTGGCGTGCACGAGACTCCAGTTGGCATCGACAGAGAAGCTATCGAGCAGCCATTCGACCGGTCGCAGACCATAGGATGCGCGGCACTCGGCGACTTCACGCTGTTGTTCGGCGATGTGCAGATGAATCGGGAGACCGTCCTGCGACGCGACGTCGACGATGCGGTGCAATGACGAGGCACTGACAGCTCGCAGGCTGTGCGCGCCCACGCCGAGGTTGACCGATCCGGCGCAGCGCCGTGCAGCGCGCTCGACGTGTGCGAGGAAATCATCAACCGACATCGCGAAACTCGACTGTCGGCTGGTCGGCTCGGGATCCTCAAAGCCGGCGCGTTCGTAATGCACGGGCACGTAGGTCAGACGAATGCCGCTGTCGCGCGCGGCGCCAGTAATCGCGTCGAACATGGTATCGACAGCTTTGCTGTCGGTCGGATCGCGGTGCAGATAATGAAACTCCGCCACCGACGTGTAGCCCGAGCGGAGCATTTCGCAGTAGGCCTGGCGGGCAATCGCTTTTAATGCCTCGGCGCTGACACGGCCGGCCAGCTCGTACATCCGCTCGCGCCAGGTCCAGAAGTTGTCCCGCCCCTCCGGCGAACGCTGCTCGGTGTGCCCGGCAAGTGCGCGCTGAAATGCATGGCTGTGTGCATTGCACAGGCCGGGAATGACGTAGCCAAGCTGCTCGTCAGCCGACTCCGGCTCAACGCCGGTCTCGACCTTCGCGATGCACCCGTCGTGAAGATGCAATCGAACGCGTTCGTTCCAACCATCGGGTAGCAAAGCTTTTTGGGCAAAGAGCGTCGTCATTCGGGGCCTCTCAAGTTGTATATACAGGTTAGTGCATGATACGGTGCGATGCAATGGACCTGCTACTGACCAACCTGCGTATCGCGACCATGGCCGGGCCCGATTACGGCGTTATCGAGAACGCCGCGATCGCGATCGAAGGTGGCAGGATTACCTGGTTGGGCCCGCTGGCCGATGTGCCCGATGTTGACGCGACTGAACGCAGATCCCTCGACGGCCGCTGGGTCACACCAGCGCTGATTGACTGCCACACACACCTCGTTTTTGCCGGCGACCGCTCCGGCGAGTTTGAACAGCGGCTGCGCGGTGCGAGTTACGAAGACATCGCCCGTGCAGGCGGCGGCATCATGTCGACCGTCAAGGCAACGCGCGATGCATCGGCCGACGAGCTCTACTCCGCGGCTCTGCCTCGCGTCCTGGCCCTGCAGGCCGAGGGCGTCGGCACGATCGAGATCAAGTCCGGTTATGGGCTCAATATCGAGAGTGAGCTGAAAATGCTATCGGTCGCACGACAGCTCGGCGATGCGACCAGTGCGACGATCCGCACTACCCTGCTCGCCGCCCATACCGTGCCACCCGAGTTTGCCGACGATGCGGACGGCTATATCGACCTGATCTGCAACGAGTTACTGCCTGAAGTCGTGGCGGGTCGCCTGGCCGATGCCGTTGACGCGTACTGCGAGTCCATCGCGTTCTCCGCAGACCAGGTTGCCAGGGTTTTCGCACGCGCCGCGGAACTGGGCCTGCCGGTCAAGCTGCACGCCGACCAGCTCAGTGATAGCAGCGGCGCTGCGCTCGCCGCCGAGTTCGGCGCATTGTCAGCCGATCACCTCGAGTACGCGTCTGCCGATGGCATCAGGTCGATGGCCAGGGCCGGCGCAGTGGCCGTACTCCTCCCTGGCGCATTCCTTACGCTCGGCGAGACCCAGCTGCCGCCGATCGATGCGCTGCGAGCCGCGCGCGTGCCGATTGCGGTTGCGTCCGACTGCAACCCCGGGACATCGCCTATCTGCAGCATTCGCAACGCGATGATGCTCGGTGCCCGACTCTTTCGCTTAACGCCCGAAGAATGTCTTGCAGGCGCCACGCGCGAGGCTGCCCGGGCACTGGGACTCGAGGATCGCGGCACCGTGGAGGTTGGCAAGCGCGCCGACCTCGCCGTTTGGGAGATCAGTCATCCACGAGAGCTGGCTTACTGGATCGGAACGCCGCAACTGGCGGAGTTAGTGACAGGCGGGCACACTACGCCTCCCTAGATTCCGCGGCAGTGCCGTATTGAACGCCGACCTCGCCCACCGTAAGAGCTTTGTCATCACGCTCGGTCTGCTAACAGCCGTAGCGGCGCTGACCGTTGATCTTAGCTTGCCCGCTATTCCCGCGATGGTCGAGGCGCTCGACACGACGCTGCAGCGTGGCCAGAAGATTGTCGGTATCTTCATGGTCGGCATGGCGTGCGGACAGATCCCGGCCGGTCTGTTCGCCGATCGGTACGGACGCCTGCCGACGCTCTACGTCGGCCTGGCGATATTCACGATCTCGGCAACCGTGGCCGCCATGGCCAATGACATGGAGCTCCTGCTCGCAGCACGCTATGTGCAGGGCATAGGTGCCGCATCGACGATCGTGCTCTCCCGCGCCATCGTGCGCGACGTTGCGTCCGGCAAGGACGCTGCACGCCTGATGTCCCTCATGACGATGATCTTCACGGCGGCGCCAGTCGTCGCACCGACCTTCGGCGCGCTGCTTGTCGCCGCCTGGGACTGGCGCGCGCCGTTCATTGCCATCGCACTGTGTGGCTTTCTGATCGTTATCGGCGTGCGCGCCAATATCCCGGAGACGCACGAGCCACAAGTCAACGAACATCCAGTCCGCCAGCTGCTCTCGAGCGTGCGCGAGTTCTTCTCACACAGGCAGTCGATCTTCGGACTGCTGCTTATCGTCATGCCGCCGGCGGGCTATATGTCGATCATTGCCGTATCGGCGGCCCTGACCGTCGAGATCTACGGGTTTTCGATCCAGCAGTACGGCCTGATCTTCGCCTGCGCCGGCATCTCGATCCTTCTTGGCTCGGCCGCTAATCGCTGGCTCGTCATGCGTTTTGACCAGCTGCAGCTGATCGGTGTGGGCGTCGGCCTCATCTTTGCTGCAAGCGCCCAGCTCACTGTCATCGCCTGGCTGAATACTGCTCCATTCTGGTGGGTCTGGTTCAGCGTCTGCCTCTTCATGTTCACGATCGCGATCCTCATGTCGAACGCGACCGTGCTCGCGCTGGATCCGCTGCCGCGAATTGCCGGTGTCGCTTCATCCATTCTCGGCACACTGCAGAACATTATGGCCGCGACCGGTGCGCTGATTGGCGCAATAATCTACGACGGGACCGTGCGTAACTCGGTGTTGATTATGGCGACTGTCGGGTTGCTCTCGACGGTCGTGTTCCTGCTGCGTCCACTGATCGCCCCCGGCGATCTCGTGCATCACCCGGACGAGCTCGCGCGGGACTGACCGATACGCTAGGGAAGTTTCGTTAGTACGTCGTCGACCGGCTGGCGCACCTGCGATGGGGTGATTTTCGGGTAGCCGAACCAGATCATGCCCACGACGAACTCTTTGGCCGGATCGGCACCGATAATCTCGAAGAGACCTTCGTCGCGCGTTATCGGACCCGACGTCCACTTCGAACCGATACCCGCCTTCCACAGATACAACATGAAATTCTGCACAGCGGCGCTACACGCAGCATAGTCCTCACGCTCACGCAGCTTGTCGTCATCGTAGCGGCATGTGACCACGAGCCAGCCCGGCTTCTCGCTCCAGGTCTTGCGCTTGTGCTCGCCCAGCTCCGGCCCTTTCTGGGCGCAAACAATCTCGGCGCACAGATCGATTACGCGACCAACCGTTTCCCTGCCGAGCAGAATGAAACGCCACGGTTCGGTCATGTAGTGATTCGGTGCCCAGGTGGCCACCTCGATGGCCTCGTGTACGAGATCTTCGGGCACCGGCGTCTGGATGTACTGGTCGATCGTGCGGCGCCCGCGCAGCACTCGTGCGAACTCTCTCAGCTCCTGCGTTTCGTAGCTCGGTGCTTTCTTCACCCGTCGCCGCCTTGATTGTATTTTCGGCCGAGCATTACACCGACGGCCACCCAGATTGCTGCAATCACGGCACCGACTGCCGCGACCCCTGTCAGAGTGAGTCCGAAAGCGCCGACTATGCCCGTGTAGAACCACGCCGTCATGACATCACCGCCCCTGTAGACAACAGTATCGATCACAGGTTTCGCTTTGTATCGAGTTTCAGAGTCAACGAGCGTAAACAGCATTTCGCGGGCCGGGCGCGTGATCGCGTAGTTGCCTGCTCGACGAACAACTTGTACGACAAAGACAGTCAGCGCTGTCGGATTGACCGAGACTACTGTCCACGCCACAACCATAATCGCCGGAACGAGAGCGAGGGTCCTCGGCATTCCCGCTTTTGTTGTAAGTCGACTCGTTGCGAATAATGCAGTCACCGCCGCGAGCACATTCACGGCAAGGTCGATATTCGCCCAGATCTGAGATCTGCGTACCTGATCCAGGTCGCCTAACGGCTTACGAATCTCGTAGTACAGGAACGTGCTCATCGTTACGTACAGCAGAATGAACACGCCAATCCAGAGCAGATACGGGCTGCCGACAAACTCCTTGAACCCTGAGAATGGGTTGGCGCCAAGTCGATCGTCTCGCACGAGATCTTTGGCTGTGTCCGGGTTCCCGAGAGCCGTCGAACGTAATTTATTGAGTGCCACCATGATCGGAAGTGGCGTGAGCAAGAGAACAGCGCTAACGAACAGCATGTTCAGTGATCCGATGTTATCCGCAAACGCGCTAACAAAAGCCGGACCTGCGATTGCCCCGGTCGTGGCACCAACGGCGATGACACCGAACAGACGTTCGGCCTGGCGACTGTTGTACAGCCCGGACATGAAGGTCCAGAAGACGGACAGGTGGAACAGCCCGAATACACTTGTCCAGACATAGTAGATGCGGTTGACGATGTCGTTCCCGCTCATCGTCGCGCCGGCTATATAGAATCCAATGAACGAGAACGCGAAGAATACGTAGACGCTCGGGACGATGAGATTGAAGCGGACTCGCGAGATGACCGCCCCGTAAATGCTCACTGCTACCGCACTGAAGAAGAACGTTGACGTCCACAACCAGCTCAGCTGCTCGTTGGTCCAATCGGATGACAATGAGTCCCGGACCGGTCGCAGGATGTACCAGGCGCACATGACAAAAAACACCCAGAGGAACGACAGAACCGTCGCCCGGATCTCGTTCGCTTCTACATTGGCTGCAGACTTGAAGATGCGCTTCAGCGCGCCAGATTGTTCAGCGTCATCCATCGGTAGCTCCGGGTCCGCACCTCAAATGAGAGCCAGAAGCCTACCATCTGCGGGACTTAGTCTGCAGCCGCCATCCGCTTCGCGACCGCGAGCAGCTCGTCAGCCGGCAGACGCGTCTTGTACTCGGGGTTCACGTAGCTGAATGCGATCGAGCCGCCGGAGTCAACGGCGAAAACGGCCGGCACGGGCAGCACGCCATGGCGTTCCATAGACGACCCGCGGTATCCGTCGCCCTTCTTCTTTACGTAGTCGACAGTGCGCTGCCCGGACTTGAAAGCGATGCCAAGCGCAATTGCTGCCTGAGCGTCAGCGTCCGACAGGATTGTATAGTCGAGCCCTTCTATATCTTCGCGGGCCTGGTTCTCGAGACTCTCGTAGAGCAGCTCCGGGCGGTCGCCGCTGAGGAACAGAACATCGATGCCGAGTTCGCTGATTTCCGGGACCACGTGCCGCATGTCAGACAGATAGACGTTGCAGTAAGGGCACCAACCACCGCGGAACACGATAATCAGAGCGGGCTTGTCGAGCTCTTGCGGATTGAAGTCGAAGGGCTGCCCCTCGACGTTGCGCACGATGAACCGAGGAGCCGGGTCACCTGCGACAAGCGGCTGAATGTCGTCAGCGGTGGCTGCGACAGGCACATCGGCGTGGCCCTGGCGAATCGCATGACTGCATACGAGACTGAAGGCCATGACGGCAGCCAGTATGGCGGGAATAAGTGAACGGGGCATATTGGTGTCTCCGGTATTTGAGGAAGAGACCGGAGATCAGACGAAACTATTACATCGCTTTTTCGAGCAGATCCTCGGCACTGATAGAGGCGACGCCACGACTGCGCGCTTTGGCGCGGTACATGGCCTGGTCTGCCTCGCGCAGCAACCCGGTCAGGGTGTTGGCGTTGTCCGGATAAAGCGCGAGTCCGATGCTCGCAACGCAGACGAGCTTCTCGCCCTTGATGCCGTAGGGTGCCTCGAGCGCGCTCGTCAGTCGCCTCGCAAGCTTCTCCGCGGTGTCATGATCGACGTCCGGAACTAGCGCAACAAACTCGTCACCGCCGGGGCGTCCGATAATGTCACGCGAACGCAGGCCCGTGCGCAGACGTCCAGCCGCAATTTTTAGTAGCTCGTCGCCGACTTCATGACCGAACTGGTCATTCACGCCTTTGAACTCGTTGAGGTCGATAAACAGCAGCGCTCCGGTCGCATCGTCTTCGCTCTGACTCAATCGCTTCGAAGCATTGCGCTCGAAGCCACGGCGATTCAGCACACCGGTGAGCGGATCCGACATCGCGATCGAATCCATGTGTCGTTCTTTGGCCTTGCGGTCGGTGATGTCGATGAAGGTCGCGGCGATATCGTCACCAACAGGCTCGCAGATGACACGCAACCAGCGCTGGGGCGTGTCACCGTTTTTCTGGCGGACTTCTACATCCAGAACCTGACCGTTCGCGGCTGCGTTTGCAAAGCGATCCACGAGGCTGGTCGCCTCTTGATCGTCCATGCCGGTTACCGCCCGACGCATGACCTGAGTCGCCGAGCAGTCGACTATGTCCTCGACCGGTACGCCAAGGAATCTGCCAGCGGCCGGGTTTGCGAAATTGCTGCGCAGCTTGCGTTCGCCGTCAGCGCCTCCGGACCACCTGAACCGAACGACACCATTCACTGAATGGTCGATGAGTGTGCGCAGCAATTCCTCGCTCTTGCGAACTTCGCTCTGCGCTCTTTCGACATCGCTGACATCGCGGAACATGAGTACCTGCCCGCCGCGCGCCGACGTCCTGTGAGTATCGATCTTCGATACCTGCACATGCAGGAAACGCCCGGTATCGGTGAGCATCTTCTGCGGCTCACCTGAGTCCAGCGCTTCGTAAACTTCGTGGGCACCGGTGCCGAACAAGGTCTCGAGAGGCGTGCGCAGCGCTCTGGCCTCGTCAACGGATAACATGGTCTCGGCAGTGTGGTTAAGCCCGATGACGCGGCGATGCTCGTCGATCACGACGACCGGGTCCTGCATGTTCTGGAAGACCGTCTCGTACGCAAGCGGCGTGAACTCGATGATTTGCTCGCCGATGATCAGCCACGCGTAGATCGGCAGCATCGCCGCAAAGACCAGTGGCACGTAGGAAATGGTGTTCGGACCGACGCCCAGGTCATAGGCCACCGTCGTACAGATCGGCAGCACACAGGCAGCGACCAGTAAGAAGAGTCCGCGACGGTGTGCCGGTGCGACTGCAGAGCTGTGCGCAAGAAGCGTCAGGATCGCGGCACCGATCAGGAGATAGCTGTACGGCAGATGGACAAAGAGAAACCACGGTCCCCATTTCGCGGGACGTGTCAGGTACTCGCCGGATTCGTTGACGAACGGCGCGTACCACATGAATTCATGGTGGACATTGGTCGCGGCGAGCCCGATTGATACGAGCGGAACGAAGCTCAGGATCGCAAGCCGGACTGCCGACGTTTCTGTGCCCGTGTACTCACGAAAGCAGACATAGGCGACGACAGGTACTAAAGCCGTGCCGACGAAGTGCCCCGTTCGGCCGATCGAAAAGCCCACGAAGGTCGTCGACAGGAGTTCGATGCTGCCACCGACCACCCAGAGGCTGACTACGATGAACAGCACGCCGATGGGAACGGTGCCAACGTCTCGTCTGAGAACGACAAGACGCAGCCCGAGCAGCGCGTAGCACGCTGCCGCGAAGAGCAGAATTCCTGCGATGGCGACGTCGAGATTCATCAAATTTCTGGCTATTTAACGAAATCCGGCGCCCATGTTAGCTGGCGTAAGCCTCTGATTCGCGGAACTGTTTCTCAGCTTGCGGACTTCAGAGGCCACAGCAACGGCCGATAAGGGAATAGAGGCGTATACTCAGTCCAATTATTGTCAAATCGATCCAGTGCCATGTCTGACGACCTGAAGAAAACGATTCGCCTGGTGCGCAAGAACAAATGCATTACCGACGATCGCGGCAGGACAGTATGGAACGTGCCGATCGAGAATACTGAGCTCGAGCTCGTGTCGACCGAGCGACTCGAGCAGATGATTGCGGCAGATGGGAAGCGCGCAAAGGAGCGTATCGCCCAGGTCGCCGATCAGAAGGATGGCATTCTCGCGCACAACGCGGCCGATGATCGCTTCCAGATTATCGATGACGACGATCTGATGGCCGCGCTCGACAGCGCGTCTGACACCAAGGATCGTGAGGTCATGCTCGCCAGTGAGGACGCGCCGGAATTCGACGACGCAAGCGGTGGCGATGAAGAACTGTCGCTCGTCAGCACGCAGATGCTGAAGAAGCTTCTCGATGTGGAGGACGCGGACGAAGAAGAGGCGCCGCCAGCGGAATCAGGCTTCAACCCCTACGATCACAACTGATCGAAACCTGCGAGAAATCGCTCCCTGCCGAGTTCATCCAGCGCTACCAGGAACGCAATGGCGCTTTGCTCCGTCGCGAGCAGCTTGTTGCGGTATTCATCATCGGGATCGCGCTCACGCAACCGCCAGTAGAAAAGGGTAATCGACGTCGCCAGGCGCGCCCGAATCAGATCGAACAGTAGCTGCAGCTCGTCGTTCTGCAGTGGTAACACCGCATGGAAGGCCTCGATGAACGGCACAATCAGATCGAACGGCTTCTCTGCACGCAGGTAGGAGGCCGCGATCGCGACCTCGAAGACCAGCGGCGCCCTCATCATATCTCCGAAGTCGATAAAACCGATGCCACTGTCACAAAGCAGAACATTCTCCGGATTGGCGTCGGAATGAATGACCTGCGCACGCATCCGGTCCATCCCGGGTGCGACGCGCGCATCAAAGTCGTCAATAACGGTCTCGACCCTTCGGCGGAGATCTTCGTCATCGATGAAATCGAGCAGGTGACGAACTTCACCGGTGCGCTGCATATCCCATAGCAGCAATGGGCTTTGGCCCGGATGAGAGAATCCACCAAGAGCGAGGTCAAACATCGCAAGCGCTGCGCCGAAACGGCCGGCCATATCCGGCATCATGTCGAACTCATCGAGCGGCTGTCCCTCGACGAAGTCTACGATACGCAATCGGCACGCCGAACCGCCAACGTCAATCGTCCCGGAGGTCTTGCCATCGAGCGCTCGGACAACACGTGGCAACGGCAGATTGTCCTCGCGTTCAAGATGCAGCAGCGCCGCAATCTGAAAATCGGTCACGGCACTGTCTTCAAGGGAACTTGTCACCTTGACGACGAAACGGCGCCCATCTGAAGTTGTCAGGCGGAAGTTCTGGTCACGCTCGCTGACCAGTGGCAGGTAGTCGCCCTGCAAGCCGAACTGTGCCAGCACCCGCGCCGCGACATCGGCGACGTCGGCCTGTGGCGGCGCGATGGCAATGGCAGAAAGAGAAGTCTTGCGCGGCGTCATGACCTGGCTAGCCGGTCAGGCCCCGCGATCCGCTCTCCGGCGAGCCTTCGAACAACCGGCGCATCGCTCAGGAGGAACGGCCGCAGAATCAGACGTGTCGTGTCAATGGATGGCTGGGGCATGTAGAACAGAGGCGTAAAACCCATTCGCCCGGGCGGTTGCCCGGGCGAACAGGATGCGAATCAAACCAGCTGTTATTCGCCCGCGTATTTGGTCTTCTTGATTTCTTCCTTGCCTACGGAAGCTTCGACCAGAACAGGCTTAACGTGACCGACGAATGCGCCCATCTTCATCTCAAGCCGCACGTACATCTCTTCGCCCGCGTCGAGCGTGACGTCGAGACTGCGCTTGGCTTCAGTTGATGCGGCGATCGTGTAGTCACCCGGCGGAAGGTCTACATAGAAAAAACCTTTTGCGGACGAGGTCCCGACCGCATCACCGTTGACGCGAATGGCGGGTTTCACCGCAGCACCCAGCGAAGATGGCCGGTACATGTAGATGCGTCCTTTGCCATCACCGACCGCTTGCATTTGCGATTCGTATTCCTCAAAAGCCGGGCCTGACGCGCAGCCTGCGAATGCGACTACGGTGGCCAGCAATGCTAGAAGACCAGCTTTTCTTGTTTTCATGAGTTACTCCACTTTGACGAATTCGAGAGGTACCGGCCGGGTGGCGACGAAGGCTTTGGCGACCTTGGGGTAGTAACCGACGATATTCCCGTCCTTGACAACAATCGCAGCCTCATAGACGTTGAAGCTATTCACGATAATCACCTGATCCTTGGTGTCGAATACCCGACCATGGCTGATTGTGCCGATGTGAGACCACTGCGTGTCCGCACGCAGTTTGAGATCTGCTGTACGCGGTGCCTCGATGGTGATGGCCTCGGCCAGGCGGTAACGAGTCGGATCGAGATCCGATTCGTCCATAGCTTCGGCAAGGTTAACGACGGTCGCAGAACAGGCGACCAGTGTCAGAGCAATACTAACGAGCAAAGCGATACGCATAGTGCCGTAGACAGCCAGTGGCCGTCCCTCCCATACAGCCTACCTGTGATCTTAGCGCCCGTACCCCGTACTTGTCATCAACGTTCGCGCCGGCATTTAGACGGGGCTGGCACCATAGAAGTAAGCGAGCATTGCGATTATCAGGGCAAGAACAACGAATACGAGGACTCTTACTTTGATCATTTTTCCCTCCTCAGCAGGTTGGTCGCTGCTTTTATTCTTTTGACGGAGAACCGTCGTCACTGGTCATTCTAGACTAGTGAGTGCGCTTCTTCACTCTCGTCGCAATGAAGTCGTCCACCTTGGCGACGTAGCGGTCGGGCATCTCGATGCGGAAAACGAAAGAATAACCGCTACCAGAAAGATGTTGGCGACCGGGCTTGGCCAAGAAGATATTTGTCAGCCTCCACCTAGAACTTTCTGATACTCCGCCGCTGTAATGAACTGACCGAATGACTCACACCAGACTATCGCCGTGCTGAAAGCTGCCGGGTCCACAGAGTCCGGCACAGACACCATGAAGTTCTCGAATGTCCGAATCGGCCCAACCTCAACCATCTGCGACTTCAATGCCTCGAAAGCCGCTTCGGTTTCGACGAACTCCGGCGACAGATACAAGCGGTAATCCGGCCCGGGAGCCAGTTGACCATCGAGCGCAATGGTGTCGGGACCAACGTAAAGTGTGCCCTCACCCCAATGCAGCGCATCGCTGTCCTCGAGATCACGACGAAATTCTGCCGTGAACTCAGAGTTGTTGGCGGCCGACTGGACCTCTTGCTCTCCGGGTCCTTCAGGTGCGATCAGAATCGGCAGCATGTAGATACCCAGCACGAATCCAACACCGACCGCCGCTGCGTGTGTACCGATACGAATTAGCCACTTCATTGCATTTCTCCAGGCTCAGGTAAAGAGGGTCAATTTGCTTCAAGGACCCTTGCGGCTGGAGAGTTATTACAGCAGATAAGCCGTGTCGCCTAGAATCTCACGGTCGCGTTTATGCCGAAGGCATCCTGGTCAGCGCTCCCCCCGGTTGGCGGAGCGGCAACTGTCACGTTGCCAAGATAATCCACGTCATCGACTCGATAGCGTGCGGAGAGCTTGAAATTCGGCCGCACGAACCAGCTCGCGAATCCCTCGAATCCGAGACTGTCCGATCCTGGCAGGTCGCTCGATCCGTCCTGGATGGCAATCCCGAATTCGACGTCCCTGTTCGGATACATCGAGACTGCAGCGCGCCAGGTATCGACATCCGGTCCGCCATCGGCATCAACGCGGTTGTATCCAAGATCGACAGCGTACTGCCATTGGTCGTTGAAGTTACCGAGATGCTCGAATGTCACGCCAAATGCCGAAGCGTCAGACCCGCCGTCAGCATCGACCTGACTAATCTCCAGTTCGAGCGTCGTATTCTCGGCAATGTACTTGCCGAATCCGAGCCCCCAGCCTGTTGCATCGAAAGACGAATTTATGGGCGCGCCCACCGTGACTTCCGTGGTCACCAGGCCGATACTTCCGATCCAGCCGCTGTCCTTGCCGACATAGCGAAAATTGGCTGCGAACGTGTCGTCGTCTGAATCGATCCTCGAGTCAATCGGTGGAAACGGAAACGCGGGATCGGTGCTGGTAAAAACCGTCGAGAACGTGCTGTCTGTCTGTGAGTACCCGATCGCTAAAGAAGAGGCTCTGTCGACGAGCGTCGCTCGTGCTCGTGGCCCGTTGTCATCAGACAGCCCATTGAAGTACCAGGTCCCTGACAGGCTCAGTTCATCAGTCTCGATTTCATTCGAATTGAAGATTGTTCCGGCATTCGTCGTAATCGTCTGGCTGCCGTCGAAGTTCAGGCTCGAGAAACCAACATCGAACTCGAAGTCATAGTCTTCAGCCATCGTCGGCTGTGCAACGAGTAGGCCTGCCATCAGTGAGCTCGCAACGGCAATTCTGGGCGTCATCAATACGTCTCCTGGGTCCAGTGTCGACGCAGTCGAAACGACGTCGGCATCGATAGTCGAAAGGAATGTACTTATTTACGTCGATGCACCGCTTTCTGCAACTGTTGCACCGCAAACGGACTGCGGACTCGCGCTATTTGCTATTGTTGCCGGGCCCAGGCTTTGTGAGCAGCCTCTATGACAAAGGCTTGCACTGCCTGGCTGTCGTTCACATCGAAGATCGTGGCAAATGCGGGCATGCCCCGATCACGGCGCGCACCGCCCAGGACGATCGCGTCCCAGGCGTCGTGCACATCAGCGCCTGAATGCCGCAGGTCAGGCGTAATACCGCCACTCGCAACGTCGATGCCGTGGCACACGACACAGCGCTGGTAGTAGAGCCGCTTGCCGTGCTCAATCGTCTCCGTGCTCGCGGTTTGCTCGGGCGGCTCGGGTATCGGCATCGGCTCGCGTGGCTCTGGCGCCGGCAGGCTGGCGGTCCCACCGTGCTTGAATGCGAGGATGCGACTCTTGTTTTCCAGTCCTATGCTTGCTGTTGCTTCACCGCCCAGCATGGCGAAGATCGTTCCCCAGCCGGCCGCGACGGCAATGTGTTGCTCGCCGTTCACAGAATACGTTGACGGCGCAGCTGCGATCCCGGTCTGTACCGGGAACGCCCATAATCGTTCTCCGGACGTCGCGTCGTAGGCAGCAAACTCACCGATCAGGCTGCCCTGAAAGACGAGACTCCCTGCTGTCGATAACGTGCCACCGTTCCACGGGCCAAGATGCTGGTAGCGCCACACCTCCTTCTGCGCCACCGGGTCCCAGGCAACGAGCTGGCCTCGAACCATCGCCGCGACTTGCGCTGCTACGGCCGGATCTTCAGGTGTTTCGAGCGTCCGGAAGTCGATCCCGGTGTTCCAGAATCCTTCGGCAAATTCGAAGCCCGCGTCCTCGAGCGCCAGCGCCGGAAGATCCTGCGACGGCAGGTAGACGAGTCCTGTCTCCGGGTTGAACGACATTGGGTGCCAGTTATGACCGCCGAGGCCTGACGGGATGATCAGGAAAGGCGCGTCCGCATAGCGGGCGCCCGGTGCCTCAATGGGCCGTCCAGTAGTCTTGTCGACTCCCTCAGCCCACGTAATCGCGACGTAAGGCTCCGCAGAGATCAGGCTGCCGTCAGTCCGGTCGAGGACGTAGAAGAAGCCGTTCTTGGGCGCCTGCATAAGCACTTTGCGTGACTCGCCTTCGATTTCCAGGTCGGCAAGCACAATGTGCTGCGTAGCCGTGAAGTCCCATGTGTCACCCGGTGTCGTCTGGTAGTGCCAGACGTACTCGCCGCTGTCAGGGCGAAGCGCGATGATCGACGACAGGAACAGGTTGTCCCCGCCATCCGGGCTGCGCAGCCGCTGGTTCCACGGCGACCCGTTACCGACGCCGATATAAAGGAGATCCAGTTCCGGATCGTAGGCCATCGAGTCCCATACCGTCCCGCCACCACCATGCTCCCACCAACTGCCTGTCCAGGTGTTCGCCGCCTTCTCCAGGACAGCGTTCTCGAAACCGTCCGCCGGGTTACCGGGTACCGTGTAGAAACGCCATGTCATGTCACCGGTTTCGGCGGCGTAGGCGCTGACGTAGCCACGCACGCCCAGATCGGCGCCGCCGTTCCCAATGATGACATTGCCTTTGATCACGCGCGGTGCGCCCGTAATCGTGTAAGGGGTCTGGCGGTCGATCGTATCGACTTTCCAGTTGACCGCGCCCGTTTCTGCATCGAGTGACACGAGGTAACCATCGAGCGTGCCGACAAATACACTGTCACCCCATAGCGCAACACCACGGTTGACGACGTCACAGCACGCGTACTGCGCCCACGCTTTCGGCACTTCCGGGTCATAGCGCCACAGCAAGGCGCCGGTCGCGGCATCAAGCGCATAGACCATGCTCCACGAACCGGTCACGTACATGCGTCCATCCACAACGATCGGCGTTGCTTCCATGCCCCGCTCGGTCGGAACATCGAAGTACCAGGTGAGACCCAGGTCGCCGACATTGCCGGAGTTAATCGACTCGAGCGGGCTAAAGCGCATCTCGGAGTAGTCACGGCCGTGCGATAGCCAGTTGCCAGACTCCCCCGCGACGATGCGGGCGTGATCGACGTTGGCGGCCGCCGATTCCGCCTGATCTTCTGATTTGGAGCCGCAGCCGTTCAACACGACGGCGCAGGCGAGTCCGTACAGGCAGTACTTGCTGTTCATAGATTTCCCCAAGTAGCTTCGACAGCTCGAAATCCGTGGACGTCCGATCATCGTACCCCAAACGTGTTACCGGTGTTTCGTGGCGGAACTGTCGATTACGTCGCGTACTCTTGAACATAATTGCGCGAGAATTACACTGCTATGGATCGCCTGCTCAAAATAGCCCGGGGCGCGACGCCGCAGTCCGGTGTCAGATTCCGCAAAGACGCGTACGGAAACGCCGGCGTCGGCGACTTCCTGCGTGACGTCCTGGCGCTCGCAAACGCGTCCGTGGAGGGTCACCGCTACATCGTTGTCGGCGTCGACTTCGATGCCAACGGCGCGCGGCGCAACTTCGAGATCGACAAGAGCGATTTCTCCGGCAAACCCTCGTACCAGGCGCTGGCCAACGAGTTCATCGAGCCTCCGATCCGGCTGCGCTACAAACCGGTCGCGATCGACGGTACCCAGGTTGGCGTTTTCGAAATCGGCGACTGCCAGGATCGTCCTTACATGATGCGTATCGACCACTCTGAAAAGCTGCGGCGCGGCGATGCGTACACGCGTATCAAGCAGACGATCGTCAAAATGGGACGCCGGCAGCTGCAGGAGCTGTTCGAACGCAAGTTCCGCGACTCCGTGTCCGCAGGCGACATTGAAGTTGGTTTCCCTGGTGAAATCATCCACAAGGTCCTGGACGTGCAGACGTGCGACCTGTCGCAGATGCCATCGGCGCAAGCCTCGACGAAGCTCGAACAAATGCTCGATATTCGGGATGGTGCGGCCAACTCTGGCGCAACAACAACACTCGTGCGCCTGACACATGCGCGCCTTTACGGATCCGACGATCCCTACGTCGCACGAACGCCGGCGGACCTCATCGCGGAACTCGAGCAGATCCGGCACAAGTACCAGGATGAGGACAGCTTCTTTCTCTTTGAGCAGCAGGCCCAGCCCGTGCGCGTCGTGGTCTTTCACGATGGCAGCGAGGAGATCCGCGATGCGTCACTGACGCTGACGTTGCCAAACCACCAATCACTCTACGTCGCGACGGAGTTGCCGAAACGGCCCAAAAACGGGCGTTTCGTTGCCCGTTCCCCGGACGAGATCGCCACTTACCCGTCAGTTGCCGTCCGCGACAATAAGTTCGAGGTCAATTGCAAGATCGGCAATATCCCGGCCGGCGAACCGGTCGAGGTGCTCTCAATGCCACTTCGGGTTTGCGTTGCGTCGGAACTCGCGGGGCAGCGCTGCCGCATGAACTATGCGTTGCACGCGCAGAACTTGCGCGCGCCGGTCTCGGGGCAGTTGAAGCTGAAGTTCCGCTAACTCAGGCGGTCCATTTCTCCACGTGCGGCGCGGTATAGCGCTCGAACTGCTGTATCAGTCCCGCAGGTTCACTATCGACCAGGAGCATGTCGCGGTTCTCGCGGCGCAGGAATCCTTCCCTGTTGGCGTGGTCGAGATAGGCCAGCAGGTGATCGAAGTAGCCGTCCGTGTTCAGCAGACCACAGGGCTTGTCATGAAAGCGCAGCTGGCCCCAAGTAATGATCTCGATGATCTCCTCGAGCGTGCCGTAGCCGCCGGGCATCGCTATGAAACCGTCCGAGAGGGCCGCCATCATGGTCTTGCGTTCGTGCATTGACGCAACGACATGGAGTTCAGTCAGACTCTGATGGGCCAGTTCCTTTTCGGTGAGCATCTTCGGAATGACGCCATGGACCTTGCCGCCAAGCTCCAGCATCGTGTCGGCAATGATGCCCATGATGCCTTTGTCGGCACCGCCGTAGACAAGCTCGAGTTCGTGCCGCACCAGCACATCGGCCAGTTCTCGCGCAGCATTAGCGTAGTTGGGCCGCTTACCCGTGTTCGAGCCGCAGTAGACACAAACGCGGCGCATTGCTCAGGCCGACTTCTTCGGTGACTTCACGCGATGCACGATATCGGCGATTTCAGGGCGGTGTTCCTGCAGCTCTTCGGGAGAGAGCGCATCCAGCTCGTGCGGAAAGACCAGCCATTCTTCGGTCTCGCGCAGGAAATAATCGGGCGTCAGATCGGTCTCGTTGCGACTTGGCTTGAACCAGGGCACCGCAACCCGGACATCGTCGGGCGTGTTGTCGCGCGCCCGTTTCCGGAGCTCGTCAATGACAGCCTTGATTGTGTTGCCCGTGTCGAAGACATCATCGACGATCAGTACGCGATCGTCGTAGTTGATCTTCTTGATGATGTAGTTGAGGCCATGTACGGCTACGTGGCCACGCTGGTCGACGCCTGTGTACGAAGACGTACGAATTGCAATGTGGTCGGATGCAATGCCGCAGTAGGCCAGCGTCTCCTGCAGCGCCATACCAACCGGGGTCCCGCCGCGCCAGATTGCAATGATCAGGGTTGGCTCGAAACCACTCTCAAGAATCTGGATCCCGAGTTCGATGGAGTCTTCAAGGAGGTCCTGCGCGGAAATTACGGTCTTGTGCATTTTTGTTATCTATAATGGCCGTCCACATTCTAGCGCAGCACGCCCCGGGTACAAGAACAATGAATGAGCGATTTATCGCAGCCGACGACCTGCTCCGGGATTCGTTCCAGCTGGCAGCCAATATCTACGCGGCGGGGTTCAAGCCCGATTTCCTGGTTGGCTTGTGGCGTGGCGGCAGCTCCGTCGGCATCGCCGTACAGGAAGGCCTCGACTACTTTGGCATCAAGACCGATCACATTGCGATTCGTACGTCGTATACGGGGGCCCGTGATTACTCGCAGATGGTCAGCAAAGCGGACTCGATTCGCGTTCATGGCCTGCAGTACCTGCTCGAAAACCTGTGTTCGCACCACTCCATGCTGATCATCGACGATGTCTACAGTACGGGGTCCAGCGTCAATGCCGTGATCCAGCAATTGACGCGCAAGACACGCCGCAACCTGCCGCACGACATCCGCATCGGCACAGTCTGGTACCGGCCGTCTGACAAGACCTTACGCACGCCGGAGTATTTCGTGCATGAAACCGATGACTGGCTCGTGCTGCCGTACGAGATGTCGGGCTTCTCAATCGCGGAACTTCGGGAAAATCGCCCGGAGATGGCTGGCCTGTTCAAGCGCCTCGCACCGCACGTCGGCAACGAGGACGACCTTCCCGTCGGATGAGCGACAACCGCGAGTTCCTGCGTTTCCTGTTCGATGCAGCGGTCGTTGCCGCGAGTCCGGCCGCGTGTATGCCACTCTGGCTGGAAGAACGACCGAAAGGTAACGTGGTCGTCGTCGGCGCGGGCAAAGCGGCGGCGAGTATGGCGGCGATTGTCGAACAACAGTGGGCCGCGCCGCTCTCGGGCCTGGTCATCGTTCCTTATGGCCACGGCGCAGACTGCGATCAGATCGAGGTAGTCGAGGCCGCCCACCCGGTGCCCGACGACAGCGGCGTCGCGGCGACACGACGCATTCTGGAGCTCGTTTCGGACCTCGGCGATGAAGACACCGTTCTCTGCCTGCTCTCCGGCGGAGGCTCGTCGCTGCTGTGCGCGCCTGCCGAGGGAATTACGCTTGCCGAGAAACAGGCGGAGACTCAGGCACTGCTCAAGAGCGGAGCAGCGATTCACGAGATCAATGCCAGGCGCCGTGAGCTCTCGGCCGTCAAGGGCGGCAAATTGGCGGAAGCCTGCGAACCCGCATCCGTAATCACATTGATCATCTCGGACGTGCCCGGCAATGATCCGTCAGTCGTTGCGTCGGGACCTACCATCGTGGACGCGGTGAGTGCGCGGGATGCCGACGTACGTATTCTCGCAACGAGCGACGATGCGTTGCAGGCTGCGGCTTTGCGTGCGCTCGAGCAGGACATCAACCCATACATACTCGGCGACCTCGCCGGCGACGCCCGGGAACTGGCCGAGGAACATGCGGAACTCGCCCTCGATATTGCTGCGGGCAATGGCCCCGTCGAACCACCTTGCGTAATCCTCTCTGGCGGCGAAACGACCGTACACGTCACCGGAACCGGCCGAGGCGGTCGCAACAGCGAGTACGGGTTGGCGCTTACAGTTGCGTTGGACGGTCACCCGGGGATTTCGGCCATTGCTTGCGACACCGACGGCATCGACGGTGCCGGCGACAATGCGGGAGTTTTTGTGCTGCCTGACACACTCGCTCGCACTGCCGATGACGCCCGCGCGATGCAGGCCAATAACGATAGCTATGCGTTCTTCGAGCGCGTCGGCGATCTCGTGATGACGGGGCCGACGCGCACCAACGTCAACGACTTTCGCGCGATTCTCGTCCGTTCAGAAGGCTAGAGCGACACCGAGTCACCGCTCTCGCGGACCTCCTCGAGCGCCTTTATCAGCACCGTGTGTTCGCGGTCGGCCATGCCGCTGCGAATATAACGCTCGGCCGCATCACAAACAGCCTGCAGTCGCCGATTGCTCTCGACCAGCGAGCCAATGCCCTCTTCCGATCCCTCGATAATGCTGCCGTCGCCGACCGGCAGGGTCTTGAGCAGTGCATCGATCAGGTCGCTCGACGTGACGATGCCGACGATCTCGCGATCGCCCTGCACGACGGGCAAGGCATGGAAGCCGCTGCCATAGAGAATTTCGGCCGCGTCGCGCAGATTGGCGCTGACGTCGATGACCACGGGTCGTTCGTGCATGATCTGGCCGACCGTCGCGTTGGCCGTTGCGGTCGCATGGTCTTGCAGCAGATACAGCTTGTGCAGGTCAGCGGACGACAGCATGCCAACCAGCTTGCCCTCGTCGACCACGGGCAAGTGGTGAATCTTCTTCAACGCAAACAGCTTGCGCGCGTCGGCAACGCTGTCCCCATGCCCGATGACAACCGGGTCGGGCGTCATGATTCGATCGATGGACTGATCTCGCATAGTCACTTCCGTTTCGGTAATCCGAGACTATGAATTCATTGCAACGCCTCCATCTAGTCGGGAACATACGTACAAAAGCTCCAGATGAGGCTCGTCATGCAGGATCTACCGCATCTCTACACTGTCACTGCCAGCGCCGCCGGCAGCAATAACGTCATTCTCGCCAGCGCAGGCGTATCCGATATCGAGTCGGCCGGACCGCCCGAATTTGGGGGCCCTGGCGATGTCTGGTCGCCCGAAGGCCTGCTCGTGGCCGCGGTTGCCGATTGTTTCGTCCTGACATTCCGCGGCATCGCCCGGGCAGCGAAACTCGACTGGCTGACGCTCGAATGTCGGGCCGACGGCACGCTCGACAAGCTCGATGGCATGACCCAGTTCACCGAGTTCAGGGTGACGGCCGAGCTGACCGTGCCGCCGGGCACGAATGAGAAGAAAGCCGCGACGATCCTGCAGAAGGCCGAGAAGTACTGCCTGATCACGAATTCCATGAAAGCCGAGTCACATCTCGACGCCAGCGTAATAGTTGGAGACTGACGCCAGTCCAAACTGGTATCGTAGGCGCCGATGGCGACTGCGGAAAAACTGCTGCACGAAGCGTACTTCGCGTTTAACAGCATCAGCTACGGCGAGACGCCGGACAACAAGCGCAATAAACGGCGCGCCACACGGCTGTGCCACAGAATCCTGCGCAAGTTTCCGGGAACCACGGAGGCCGCCGAAGCGCATGCAATCCTGATGCGCCTCGGCGAAGAAGCCTATACGTCGCTGCTGACAGAACAGCACAAGCACGTTAGCCAGACACAACATCACGCAGCGCAGCCCGGAGACAGGCATCGCCACAATTCCCAGCGCGAGCACCATCGTCCTCTAACAGCGCCGCAGACGCTTGTTTCTGCAAACGACCAGTCGGTTGAGACGGTCAATTGGGCAGGACTGATCGGCTGGCTCGTGTCGCTACCCCGCTTCGTTCTCGCAATCATACTGATCGGCGGGTTCTACCTGTTCGGTCTTTTCGGGCCGCTGCTGTTCGTGCCACTGATCCTGCTCGTATTATTCACCGGTCCGTTTCGCGGCATGCTCAAGCCTGAACAGCGACTACAGATCGACGACATGGTCGCGCGGATCAATAGCGCCATCGAGGAGCGCAGCGGGTAATCCCTGATCAACGCCGCAACAGAAGTTTGCCTCGCTTACGTTAATGCCATCTCGTAACTTGAATGCGTCGCGAAAGTCTTGCGGCGACTGCAAATAGTATTCACACAGTCTCTCCGCCGTGCCGGCCAGCGTAAATTGATCTGCGTAGTAACCGTGAAATGTCCTGTCCCGGAAACTCCAGTAGTAAGTTCGGCCTCCCGTCAAAACTCGGAAATGTGGGTCTCGCCACACCGGGTTGAGTCTCGGTGTTCGATCTTGTAGTGCCCTGCGCAGCATCCTCCCGACATTCAGCTGGTCTGGCGAAGCCACGAAAATACTCTGGCTGTCATCGAAGATGCAGGCGTTCTCGGAATCGGGGAGCTTTGCCAATTCAGTCGCTACGATGTCGCCAAAATCGGTCTCGTACAAAAGCCTCGCGATGGGCGTACCCCACCTCGGGAGCGTCAACACCGCCAGCGCGAGCGAGGCCAGGAGCGCCATCGACGCAACGGCCCAAAGTACCGCTTTGCTTAGCCAGTGCATGCGTCGCAACGACTCAGTTCAGGAACGGCGAGTCCGTAAACAGCCGCCGCTCATGTTTTGCTGCCCGACCGAACAGCCACCCGGACAGTAGCCAGAACACCGAGAAGATCCCGGTCAGCACGAGTATGTCCCGTGGCCAGATCGGACCCGACGCACCAAGGTCGGTCGCGATCGCAAACGCCGCCACAGACACCTGCGCAAGCGCGGTCGCATACAGCGCCAATGCCATGCCCCTGGCGCGGAACCGGGCGATGAACGAACCCAGCGCAGCGACGGCAAGCACGCCGAAGAACAACAGGTTAGCGTCGTTCTCCTCGTTACCAATAATGCCAACGGCGCCGTTAACCCAGGCAAGGAAGAACGCGCCTAGCACCGCAATGACCGCGGCACTGCGGTAAGCACGATTGCGCGACCGTCGTCGCGCCATTAGCACAATGGCCAGCACGACGGTCACCATCGTGCCAAACGTCAGAATATCGAGCAGATCCCAGTTCATTCCGTTCTCCTCACGAGCCAGTCACCCTCGAGTTTCCCGCTCCAATATGGCGATGACCTGCCCGAAAAGTGGCGCGCGAATGACAACCACTGCTGCTGCGCCCCAAGGGCAGGCGCCGCTATTTCCCGGGCCGCCACTCGACTCCGCCCAGGTACTTCGAGATCTCCGACCTCAGGTAACTGGCGCCCCAGAATTTCATTCTGTACCAATAGATAGCGGTTCCAGACGCGATCACGGCGGCCACAGCATTGAAATACTCTCGCAAGTAGACAAGGTATATCGCTAACGCCAGCAAGAAAACAGCTGCTACGACTAACGTCCCAAGTGGCCAGGCGCCGAATGTCGTAGTCAAGAACACGACGGACCCGCCCCCATCGTCGTCAGCAACCTTTCCGGATGCGACAACAGTCGAACCCATCCCGGCCGTTCTCGAGACCTGGAACTGGTCGCCATCCACGCGCGTATAGGTTCGATTAACGGCACCGGCGACAATCCTGCCGGCCATGAATCCAGACCCTCGTTCCTTGGGCATGCTGTCCAGCGCGCTTATGACCTCAGCCGCTGACATTGTGGACCTAGCCGTATGCTTCATCACCCAGGATCCAGGTGCTTGCTACGTTTCGATCGTCGGCGAGTGTCATTAGCGCGAACAGCTTCTCGTCGATCGAAGCAGCGGCGCGCATGCGCCGCGCGGTCAGCGGCGAGCCCTCGAAATCAAGCATAGTGAAGTCCGCTTCCTTGCCGGGTACGAAGTTGCCAATCTTGTCATCAAGGTACAGCGCCTCCGCGGCACCCAGTGTCGCAAGGTAGAGGGCGCGCATCGCAGGCAGCGCGTGTTCCTGAAGGTGGAGCACCTTGTATGCTTCGCTGGCCGTCGCCAGCAGGGACAGGCTCGTGCCACCGCCAACATCGGTGCCAAGACCGCAGCGGATGCCGGCGGCACGCATCGCTGGCAGGTCAAACAGGCCGCTGCCGAGGAACAGGTTGGACGTGGGACAGAACGCTGCCGCACCGCCCTTCTTCGACATCGTCGCACGATCTTCGTCGTCCATATGCAGGCAATGTGCGAACACTGCACGCTCGCGAAGCAGGTCGAACTGGTCGTAAACGTCGAGGTAACTGCGGCTGTCCGGAAACTGCCGCGCGATTTCCTCGATTTCGTCGTGATTCTCGGCGAGATGCGTGTGGATCCAGACGTCGGGATGCTCGGCGGCAAGCCGGCCGGCCATCGCGAGCTGCTCCGCCGACGAAGTCAGAGCAAACCGCGGCGTGATCGCATAACCCAGCCTGCCGTTGCCGTGCCAGCGATCGATCAGCGCTTTGCTTTCCGCGTAACCGGTTTCCGAATCGTCGCGCAGTTCGTCCGGGCAATTGCTGTCCATCAGTACCTTGCCGGCAACCAGGCGCATGCCCCTGGCGCCTGCGGCTTCGAAGATCGCATCGGCCGAATGCGCGTGCACGGTGCCGAATACGAGCGCCGTCGTGGTGCCGTTGCGCAGCAGTTCGTCGACGAAAGCATGCGCAACATCGCGCGCGTAGCCAGGGTCAGCGAACTTCATCTCGGCCGGGTAGGCGTACTGGTTCAGCCAGTCGAGCAACTGCGCGCCGTACGAACCAATAATGTCGAGCTGTGGAAAGTGCACGTGGCAGTCAATGAATCCGGGAACGATCAGCTTGCCGGTGTGATCGAGTACCTGTGAATCCGCTGGAAGCCTGCCCAGCAGCACGTCGGTCGGGCCGACTTCCGCAACATGACCTGCGTCAACAACAAGCAAGCCGTCTTCGAAGTATTCGAATGCGGCCGGATTGGACTTCTCCCCGGGGTCTGCGAGGCAGTGAAGCACCGATGCTCGCAGCGCCTGCACTACACGCTCTCCAGCATCACGGTCTCGTCGAGCATGTGTTCCTCACAGTTCGGCTCAATCCCACCACGATCGACAATCAGGAACTCCTGGCCAGCATCGAATGCGATTAGCGGCATATGCCAGGTACCGCGATGGTAGTTAATGCCCTGCTTGCCGTTGGTCACGAACGCGCGTAAATCCGCGGCGTCCACGCTTTCGCCCGGTGGCGCCACGACGACGACCATGCGACAGGGCGTGAGAGGCACGAACGCCTGGCTGCCGCGCGGGTGGCGCTCAACCATGTCGACACGCAACGGCAGCAACGTTGGCGTACGGCACCGCGTGACGCTGATCGCAACATCGCCCTCGATATTTACGTTGCACAGGTTATCGAACCGCTCAAAGCGCGCTTCGTTCATCGCGCTCGCAGCCTGGTGCGATGATTCAATGACGTCGCCGTAGGGCGCGAACCTTTCTCGGGTCAGGGGCTCCGGGCGCAACGAGATCACAATCTGCTAACCGTGAACCTGGCCAAACAGGCGAATTCGACTCACACCGCCGTCCGGGTAAATCGACATCCGGACATGGCTGACATCGCCGATGTCGTTGAGCACATCGTCGAAGTAGTGTTGCTGGTCCATCTTGAGCCTGGCCTCCGGCAGCAGCGTCTGCCACTTCGGCGAATCGTTGCTCGCGTCTTCATCCGACTCGAACAGTGCGGCTTCCAGCGACACTCGATCAGGGTAGTTTCCCTTGAAGTGCGCCGTGTCGATCTCGGCACGTTCGATGGTGGCGGGCCGCCCAAGAGCAATGATGACCCAATCGTTGCCGGGGCCGCGGCGCCGCGCCGTCTCCCAGCCATCTCCCATGTTCAGACCGCGCCCTGGCGCAGTCAGGTTGTGCACGCTACCGTAGTGCTCGTCGCTGCACGCGATCGGTCGGCCACCATGCTCAACGGCTGCCAGGTCGACATAGCCGTCGATACCCGTGAAGTCCGCACGCACTTCGCCGAAGACGCGGAGCCTGGCTACGCCGCCATCGGGATAGATATGCAGCCTGACGTGCGTGAAGATCATGTCGCTACGTACATCAAGATAATGATGTGCGTTGCCGGACGTCGGAGTCTTCGGCACCAGCTCGATCCAGCCGTCATCGGGTTCATCGGTATCGCTGACGCACCCCTCTATCGAGATCTTCGGTGCATAGTTGCCTGTGAAGTGACTCGTATCGACATCGAAACCGTGGATGATGCCCGGCACGCCGAGCCGCACGATGCACCAGTCATGCCCTGGCTCTCGTTTGCGGCGACTCTCCCAGCCGTCCATCCACTTGCCGTGGTCGTCATACTTGTCTTCGATAAACACCGGCTCAGCAGGATCGATCAGGCGTTCCTTCGCGCCGAAAAAATCATCGGTCGCGAACGTAACCCGTGAACCGAGTCGCGGATGCTCGAGTTGCACCCATTTGCGAACCTCATGACTCATGCGTTGCCCTCCATCGCCTCGAGGCGCAGGCGCGCAATCTTGTGAATCTCCTCGAGTGCCGTCTCAAATTCGAGATCGTAATCGTTCTTCAGGCGCGCGCTGAACGCGTCGAGAATTTCGTCACGACTACTGTCCCGAACCGCCATGACAAACGGGAAGCCGAACTTGTTCTTGTAGGCATCGTTCAGGGCCTGGAAGCGCTCATACTCGACCTTCGAGCACTGGTCGAGTCCCGCGCTGGCCTGTTCCGCTGTTGAATCGGCCGTCAGTTCGCCCGCAATCTGCGCTTTGCCCGCGAGGTCGGGGTGCGCCCGGATCAGTGCGAGTTGCTGCTCAGACCCTGCGTTATCGACGCAATCGGCCATCAGCGTCGCGAGGCACTCGACATCGTCCGATTCGGCCGCAAGTGGCGCGACCTGCTCGGCAACCCATGGCGAGTGTTCGTAGATGCCGCCGTAGCGCGCAATGAAATCGTGTGTGTCCATCATGTTGTCGTTCCCGGCGGATGATGTTCGCGCCAGTGGCGAGCGATGTCGAGACGGGTCGCAATCCAGACGTCGTCCTGCTTGCCGACGTAGTCGAGGAATTTCGCGACGGCTGCCGCGCGCCCGGGTCGGCCCGCAAGGCGGCAATGCAGACCAATCGACATCATGCGACCACCTTCTGCATGCAGCGTTCTGAACGTGTCCTTGAGGTAGCGCAGGAATTGCTTGCCGGTATTGAAACCCTGTGCCGTCGCGAATCGCATGTCATTGGCGTCGAGCGTATACGGCACCATCAGTTGCGGTTCGCCATGCGTCGTGTCCCAGTAAGGCAGGTCATCGGCATAAGTGTCCGCGTTGTAGACAAAGCCTCCCTCTTCCGCAACAAGGCGATGTGTATTCGGGCTACAGCGCCCGAGGTACCAGCCGAGCGGTCGCTCACCCGTCACCCGCTCGTGAATCGCGATCGCCTTGAGCAGATGATCACGCTCGGTATCTTCGTCGACGTGCTGGTAATCGACCCAGCGATAGCCGTGACTTGCGATCTCCCAACCGGCGTCGCGCATTGCAGCGACGGCATCCGGGTTGCGCTCGAGCGCCATCGCCACGCCAAACACCGTTACTGGCAGACCGCGCTGCGTGAACAGGCGATGCAGGCGCCAGAATCCGGCCCTTGACCCGTATTCATAGATTGACTCCATGTTCATATGACGCTGCCCTTCGATCGGCTGGGCGCCAACGATTTCCGAGAGAAAAGCCTCGGATGCGGAGTCGCCGTGCAGCACACAATTCTCGCCGCCTTCTTCGAAGTTGATTACGAACTGCACCGCCGTCCGGGCACCGCCGGGCCACGCAGCGGCGGGTGGCGTGCGGCCGTAACCGCGCATGTCCCTTGGATAGTCGCTCATTCGGCGCCCCGCAGTTCCTGGTACCACATGTCGAGTATCTGCCGCTCTTCGTCCGTCATCGCCGTCAGGTTGCCAATCGGCATGACACGGGTAACAACAGCTTGCTGATAAATGCGGTCGGCGTCGTTAGTGATCTGTTCTTCGGTGTCGTACACGATGCCCAACGGCGCGACCGGGAATGCCGGGTGTACGGGGGCAGCGGAATGGCAGCTTGTGCAGCGCGCATTGACGACATTGCGGACCTGGTCAAACGATACGCTGCCCTCGCGGGTCTCGCCGGCACGCGGCGCGATCGCGATCGCTATGGCGGCCAGAATCATGATGGCAACCGCGGCGGGCAGCAGGGACGCCTCGCCAGAGTGCCGGTTGACGAAGTAGATGCGGACCAACGCGCCTGCGAGCGCTATGCCAACGAGAATCAGCCAGTTGTACTCGTGACCATAGGCCATCGCGTAGTGGTTACTCGTCATGACAAACAGGACGGGCAACGTGAAATACGTGTTGTGCACCGACCGTTGCTTGGCGGTGATGCCGGGGCCCGGGTCAGGCGCCTCGCCACGCTCGGCTGCAGCGACCATCAGTTTCTGTCCCGGAATGATGACGAAGAACACGTTGGCGACCATGATCGTGCCAAGGACGGCACCGAAATGCAGATAGGCGCCACGGCCACCGAAGAGCTCGCACAGCCCCCATGCGAGCGCGGCGGTCAGCACGAGCAGCACGCCGGCAAACACACGCGTGTCATTAGCGAGCGGTGACTTGCAAAGCAGGTCATAGATCACCCACCCGCCAATAATGAACGCGATCGCGATGCCAACGGCGGCAGGAACAGACAAGTCGGCTACCGAGGGATCGATCAGGTAGATCTCTGCGCCGTACCAGTAGATGAGGGCAGTCAGGAAGATGCCGGACAGCCAGGTCGTGTATGCCTCCCACTTAAACCAGTGCAGCCTGTCCGGCAGGCGTGCAGGCGCTACCTTGTACTTCTGTGCGTGGTAGAAGCCGCCGCCGTGGACGGACCAGACCTCACCGCCGACGCCCTTTTCATCGTCCGCTGCCTCCCGCGGCGCCTCGAGATGGTTATCGAGCCAGATGAAATAGAACGACGATCCTATCCACGCAACGCCGGCAATGAAATGCAGCCAGCGAATGAGCAGATTGAGCCAGTCGGCAATGTACGCTTCCATGCTAACGACCTATCGGGTGCACGTTGTCCGGATACTCGGCCTCGGCCGATTGTGCGCGCTCGCGCAGCTTGAGGATCTCGGCGGCGACGGCAACCGCGATTTCCGCCGGTTTCTTGCCGTTGATGCCATCGACGCCGATCGGGCAAACCAGTGAGTCGATGACATCCTGCGACATGCCCTGCTGCCGATACCGCTTCTCGAAGCGGCGGCGTTTGGTGACACTACCGATTAGCCCGCAGTAGTGCGCGTCGCCGCGCCGCAGAATACGATCGACGATATCGAAATCGAGCGCGTGACTGTGCGTCATAACGAGGTAGTAGCTGTCCGGGGGCAATGCGGCCACCTCGAGAGCCGGCTCTGCCGACTCGATGGCACGCACATTACGGGGCACATCGCGGAAGATATTGCGACGGTTGTCGATCCAGCGAATATTGCAGTCGAGGCTCGCGAGCGCCGCAACGACCGCCGAACCGACATGCCCGGCGCCGAATACGGCGATGTTGAGATCCGGCATGACAGCCGGCTCATAGAATTCCTGCACGTTACGTTGCGCCGACCGGTCGCCCGCCAGGATGTCCCGGGCTCGCGTCACCATCGCCTCATCAGCGCCGGCCTCGCCTTCGCCGAAGACCGCGTCCCGTGTCACAACGAATTTCGCCGGCGCCGATCGAGAGATGCGTGTCGCAACGATCGCCGGTTCGCGCTGCCCATAAAGCGCGCCGAGATCGCGCAGCCACGCCGGCATTCCACCCGCGATAGGTTCGAACAGTATTTCGACCACGCCACCACAGCATTGGCCCATTGATGAACCCAGCGGGAAACTGCGCAGCGCGAGCTGATCATCCTCGAGCATGTCGACCGCGACGCGGGTGCTTTGGTACTCGAGCTGACCGCCACCGATCGTCCCGATCGTCTCCGTGCGAGTCACAATCATCTTCGCGCCAATCTCTCGTGGCGCTGAACCACGAATACCCGCGACCGTTACAAGCACGGCCGGCTCGTCCGCGGCGCTGAGATCGGTCAGTTCCTCGATCCATTCATTCATTGGGATCTTCCTGCAGAGCCCGCAGAATCGACTCTGGTGTTGCCGGCGCCCGGAGATCGGGCAGCGGTCGATCTTCAGTCGCCAGCGCGTCGCGCAACGCATGAAACGCGGAAAGCGCCAGCATGAACGGCGGTTCCCCAACAGCCTTCGAGCGGTAGATCGTCTTTTCGGTGTTTGCGTGGTCGCGAGTCAACTCAACCCGAAAATCGGGCGCGAGGTCCGAGCAGGTCGGAATCTTGTAAGTTGACGGCGCATGCGTGCCCAGCTCACCGCGGTCGTTCCACCACAGCTCTTCGGTCGTGAGCCAACCAACCCCCTGAACGTAACCACCTTCGACCTGGCCAAGATCGATAGCCGGGTTCAGCGAGTCGCCGCAGTCATGGAGAATGTCGACGCGCAGGATGCGATGCTCGCCCGTCAATGTATCGACAATGACCTCGGTGACTGCAGCGCCCCAAGCGTAGTAGAAGAACGGCCGCCCGCTGAACGTGCTGCGGTCGTAGTTGATCTTGGGCGTGCGGTAGTAGCCCGCTGCCGACAGGGACAGACGGGCGGCCCAGGCTTCGCAGACGAGCTCAGGAAAATCGACGATGCGCTCGGCGATGTAGACCTTGTTGCTGCGGAAGTCGACCTCGGCTTCGGAGATGCCGTACTTGTGGGCGGCGAATGCCGTAAGGCGCTTGCGGATCTTGGCGGCTGCTTTCTGCGCTGCCTTGCCGTTCATGTCAGAGCCACTCGACGCCGCTGTCGCAGAAGCGTTTGGTACTTTGCTCGTATCGGCAGCCGTGGTGCGCACCTTGTCGATCGTGACGCCGAGCTCATCAGCAACGATTTGCGCGACCTTGATATAAAGGCCCTGCCCCATCTCGGTACCACCGTGATTGAGCATTACCGTGCCGTCCTTGTAGAGATGCACGAGCGCGCCAGCCTGGTTGAGCATCGTATTCGTAAACGAGATGCCAAATTTCACGGGCGTTATTGCTATACCGCGTCGCAGCACCCGGTTCGAAGCATTGAATTCGCGGATCTCGGCGCGCCGTTTCGCGTAGTCGCTGCTTTCGAGCAACCGATCGAACAGCGTCTCGGCATAGTTCTCTGCGACAACCTGGTGATAGTGCGTGACGTTGCGTTCGTCCTCACCGTAGAAATTGCGGCGCCTTACCTCGAGCGGATCCTTGCCGAGCGTGCGCGCAATGTCCTCAATGACGTGCTCGATCGCGAACATGCCCTGCGGCCCGCCGAAACCGCGGAACGCCGTGTTCGACACCGTGTTCGTCTTGCAGCGATGCGACAGGATACGCACGTTCTCGAGGAAATACGCGTTGTCACAATGGAACATGGCCCGGTCGCTGATCGGACCGGACAGATCGGCCGACATGCCACACCGCGCTGCGAACTCGAAATCGATACCGAGAATACGTCCCGTGTCGTCGAACCCGACGTCATAGTCGATAACAAAGTCGTGGCGCTTACCCGTCATGACCATGTCATCGTCACGATCCAGTCGCAGCTTGCACGGTCGGCCTGTCTTGTCTGCCGCGATCGCGGCAATGGTCGCGATCAACGACGCCTGGCTTTCCTTGCCCCCGAAAGCGCCGCCTATGCGACGGCAGATAACGACGATGTCCTTTGCGTCGCGGCAAGTTGCGTGCGCAATGATCGCTTGCACTTCGTCGGGATGCTGCGTCGAGCTGTAAACGAGCATGCCACCGTCTTCCTGGGGCAATGCCATCGCGACATGGCCCTCCAGATAGAAATGGTCCTGACCGCCAACGTACAAACGATCCTGCTTGCGATACGGCGACTGTTCGAGCGCAGTATCCGGTTCGCCTCGCACGAGCGTCTCACTCGGTAGAACGAAGGACCCTTTCTCGACGGCGGTCAGAGGGTCGAAGATGGCTTCGAGTTCGTCGCAGGCGATGTCGGCTTTGCGTGCCGCCTTGCGCGCCGCGTCGACCGACATTGCGGCGACGGCAAAGACCGGCTGGCCGACATACTGTACGACGTCACCGGCGAAAACCGGATCGTCTTTGACGATACACCCATAATTGTTCTCGCCCGGAATATCCACGGATGTGCAGACGTCGACAACGCCCTCCGCTGCCAGCACGGCGGACAGATCCACGTCTCGGATTCGGCCATGCGCAATCGTGCTCATACCGACCGCGAGATGCAGCAAGTCACGAGGTTCCGGCAGGTCATCCGTATAGGCCGCCTGGCCGGAGACATGCAGATGTGCGCTGTCGTGAGGCAGCGGTCTGCCGACAGCCCTAGCGTCCATAGTTGTACACCGTCGTTTCGACTTCGCCCTGTGTTTCAAGCCAGAATCGTCGCAGAAGATTTTGCACCGCAACCAGGCGGAAATCGGCAGACGCCCGCATGTCGGTGATCGGAGTGAAGTCCTCCGCTAGTGCTTTGCAGGCTGCTTCGATCGTCGCTTCGTTCCACGTCGCCCCAGTCACGGCGGCTTCGCAACGTTCGGCTCTCTGAACAGTCGCTGCCAGACCGCCGCAAGCCATGCGGAAATTGGCGACCTTGTCACCATCAAGCCGCAGACGATAGGCCGTGCAAACGGCCGAAATATCCTGATCGAAACGCTTCGACCACTTCTGACTGCTGACGATGACACCGTCTTCGGCCAACGGAACGCGAATGCGTGCGAGGAACTCGCCAGGCTGTAAATCGTTAACCTGGTAGTCGTGATAGAACTTGTCGAGCGACAGCTCGCGTTCGCTAAAACCGCGTTGCAGCACAAGTGATGCGCCGACCACCATGAGCGCCGGCATTGAATCACCGATGGGCGAGCCGTTGGCTATATTGCCGCCAAGCGTGCCGGCATTGCGGATCGGTGGCGAGGCATAGCGCTGGAACATCTCCGTCAGACCCGGATATTGCTCGAGCAGCGCAGGAATCGCGTTCGTAAGAGTTACCGCAGCGCCGATTTCGAGGTGCGTGCCGGTCACCTCGACGTCGAGCATTTCCGCGACTTTGCCCGAATAGATGATTGTGCCGAGATCGCGATGCTGCTTCGTGACCCAGAGACCGATATCGGTTCCACCCGCGAGGATCGTCGCATCGGGATACTTTCCGTACAGTTTTGCAAACGTCACAATATCCTTGGGCGCATAGAAGTCACTGTCGCCGCAATCGATACCGAGGTTTTCGTCCCGCGCGATCTCGCGCAGCGTCTTGCTGTGCGCTGCCGCATCCCAGTTATCACCCTCGCCTGCCATCTTCTGCGCGGCAGCAACGATTGGCCGATATCCCGTGCACCGGCAGAGGTTGCCGGACAGCGCGTCATCGATTTCGCGACGGGTTGGCTTCGGATTGTTTCGGTACAGCTCGTACAGCGACATAACGAATCCAGGTGTGCAGAAACCACACTGCGAACCGTGCTCGTCAACCAGTGCCTGCTGCACCGGGTGCAAGGCTCCGTCTTCCCCGCGCAGACCCTCCACCGTGATGAGCTCTTTGCCATCGAGCGTCGGGAGAAACTGAATACACGAGTTGATAGTACGTGCCTCGACGCCGTCGCCACTGCTGTCGACCTCGACGACCACAACCGTGCAGGCGCCGCAGTCACCTTCCGCGCAGCCTTCCTTGGTACCGGTGAGGCGCAGATCCTCGCGCAGGAACTGCAGCACGGTGCGCGTCGGATCCGTGACGATGGTCTCGATGACCTCGCCGTTGAGTACAAAGCGAATCGTGCCGGCCGTCATTTCTTCAGCTACCTCGGTATGTCGAGTAGGACCAGGGAGATGCGAGCAGCGGCACATGGTAATCCTCGGCCGAATTAACGGCGAAGCGAATCACTACCGTGTCAAGAAATGCCGGGTCGGCAAGGGTCACGCCGCGGCCCCGGAAATAGACGCCGATGTCGAACTCGAGTTCGTAGGTCCCGGTGACAAAGACCTCATCCTCAAGCAACGGATAAGGCGTTCGTCCGTCTTCGTTCGTGGTCGCGCTCGCGAGAAGTTCGCGAGTATCGCGCACACTGAAAAGTCTTACGTCGACATTCGCCGCCGGCCCCCCGTGTGACGTATCGAGAATGTGCGTCGTCAATCGACCCATTCTGCCCCCTTTATTCACATCGTCTTGTTGCGATCGATTATACGCTGAAGGCGGCACTGCGCGGGCCTTCTGCCTGTGGTAGTTTGATCGAAAGAACAAGAACGGGGGGCTCGGATGAAGAACTCCGACGCGATATCCAGACGTGGGTTTCTGAGGTCAGCCGGCGCGCTGGCCGGCTCGTCGCTGTTTCGACTAAGCGGAACGTCCCTGGCGGCAATCGCGCAGGCCGCCTGCTCCGCGCGCGACGACGCGGCCGCGTTTGTGACGCTCGATAAGGCCGAGGCACGAGACTATGCCGCCGCAATTGCCCGGCTGATACCAACCACCGATACGCCGGGCGCCGGCGATGCCGGCGTGATCTGGTTTTGGGACAACGTCCTCGGCAATTACTACGCCCATCTTCTTGAGCCCGTGCGTGGCCTTCGCGACCGGCTGCTCACTGAGACTGATGGTCGTTTTGCGGATCTCGACGCGGATTCTCAAGATGCGGCTCTCAAGGCAATCGAAGACGACGGTCGATTCGAAATCTGGCGCATCCTGACGTTCTTTGGTTTCTTTGCGATGGCAAAGCACGGTGGCAACAAAGACCATCTGAGCTGGGACCTGGTCGGCTACAACGGTCACCATGCCGCCTGGCAGCCGCCTTTCGGGTATTACGATGCCGAATACCTGAAGGAGCGCGCCGATGACGGGTAACGTCACGTTCCCTGAGCGCGAGCCCGTCGATTTCGTCGTCATTGGCTCGGGCGCCGCCGGCGGCATCATTGCCAAAGAACTGTCCACGGCCGGGTTCGACGTCGTCGTGTTTGAGCAGGGCCCGTATCGCAGAGCCGAGGACTTCACTCACGATGAGTACTCGGTCCTGTTCGAGGATGAATTGCTCGGCGGTGGTCCGCAGCTTAGCGGCCAGACCTATCGCGAGTACGAGCATGAGGAAGCGACGATGCCGGGGCTGCAACCGGTCCGCTATGCGCAGACGGTTGGCGGCAGCAGCGTGCACTTCACGGGAAACTTCTGGCGATTTCGCGAGCTCGATTTCAATGAACGCAGCATGCTCGGGCCGATCAGCGGGACTAACTTCGCCGACTGGCCGATAACCTACAGGGAGCTTGAACCCTATTACACGCGCGTCGACTGGGAGATCGGCGTATCCGGCGAGCCTGGGCCCAATGACTCGTTTCGCTCGAAGCCGTTCCCAATGCCGCCATTGCCAATCAAGTCATCCGGCGTACTGCTCGAGAAAGCGGCGAAGAAACTCGGCCTCACCGCCCAGCAGGAACCGCATGCGATTCTGTCGCAGCCGTTTAACGGCCGCAGCCCGTGCATGCATTGCGGTCACTGCATGTGGTTTGGCTGCGAATTCGGCGCCAAATCGTCGACGCTTGCGGCCATGATCCCGCTCGCCGAGGCAAGCGGCCATTGCGAAATACGCGATCGCTCTGCCGTTTTCGGTATTGAAACGGATGAGAGCGGCCGGGCCAGCGAAGTGATGTATTACGACAAGGACGGCAACGAACGCTCGCAAAAAGCAAAAGCCGTTATCGTCTCGGCCAACGGCGCCGAAACAGCGCGCCTTCTCCTGCTCTCGGCCAACGAACAACACCCTGACGGACTGGCCAACTCGTCGGGATTCGTCGGGCGCAACCTGATGTTCAATGCGCATTCCGCCGTTGACGGCGTATTCGAACACCCGCTCAACGACTACCGAAGTGTGCAGGTCTCGAAAATCATTCACGATTTCTACGAAAACGATGAACAGCGAGGCTTCTACGGCGGCGGCGGCATCGATGCACGCCCACTCTGGGTCACAACGCCGATTATTCACGCGATGATGGGCATGCCGCCAGACGTGCCGAAATGGGGCGCCGCGTGGAAGCAGGAAATCGCCCACAACTTCACCCGCCAGATGTCGATCATCGGCTCGACGACGTCGCTGGCACTCGATCGCAACAACATCACGCTGCATCCGGAGAACACCGACCAGTGGGGTCGGCCGGCGTTGCGCCTGACGTATCGCGACCACGACGACGACCTTTCGATGGCGCGGTTCCTGCGCGACCGTTCGCTGGAACTCTTCGACGCCGCCGGCGCGAAGAAATTCTGGGCGCACCCGGTCGTTCCGACCAACGGTGGCGAGCACCTGCTCGGCACCGCCCGCATGGGTGACGACCCGACGTCGTCTGTCGTTGATCGCTACCACCGCAGCCACGACGTGCCCAACCTGTTTATTTGCGACGGCAGCAGCTTCGTCACGTCGGGACGCGGCCAGCCAACCATGACGATCATGGCGTTGGCCTTCCGCGCCGCCGAACACATTGCCGCCGCCGCCCGTTCCAACCAGATCTAGACCGGAGACACCGAGATGAAACACCTCCTTCTGCTGCTGCCGCTACTCATGCTCATGGGCTGTGAAGTCAAAGTCGACAAGGATGCCGATGTTGAGTACCTGCTGATGCCAGGCATGGAAGACCTGGACCTGCCGTTCTCGTCCGCGGTCCGCGTCGACAACACGCTGTATCTGTCCGGCAACCTCGGCAACATGCCGGGCACCATCGAACTCGCCGAGGGCGGCATTGCCGGTGAGACGCGTCAGACGATGGAGAACATCAAGGCCGTGCTCGAGCAATTCGGCTCGTCGATGGATGAGGTCGTCAAATGCACCGTGTTCCTCGCGGACATGGCCGAATGGGGCGCAATGAACGAGGTCTACAAGACCTACTTCGAGAACCCGCCAGCGCGCAGCGCACTTGGCGCAAACGGCCTCGCACTCGGGGCGCGCGTCGAGATCGAGTGTATTGCGGTCCTGCAGCCCTGACGTTTACTGCTTGAGCAACTCGTCGCGGCGCTGCCTGAGCGACCTGAGCCGGCGCCGGTCGAGAACGTCGCTCAGGTTCTCCGAGAGGACCTCATCGCCAAGGGCCGCGAGTGCCTCGCGCCAGCCGTCGGTAATCTCGAGTTTGACGGTCTTCAGGTGAGGCGGTCGGGACCGCGTAGCCTTGAAGGCTCGCTCGTGTTCGACGAGGATCAGGCTCCAGTCAGACGGCTCGTACATCATGCGCTCCAGGCTGCGACCCTCGTTGTGGATCAGCGTATCGAATACGTACATCGCGTCCCACTGCGATGGCAATGCGCAGGGCGCGCTGCTGCCGCGCCCGCTCGTTGAGCGTTGTGCTTCATCGCTCGCGCGATTCGGCACGAACTGCAGCGAACCGTCCTCGCCATTGACGGTGCGAATGACGGAAACGGGCACCATATCCAGATCGATCAGTCGATCGATTCGATAAGCAGCGACATCAGGATAAAAACCCTTGCCGGTTCGCCTGGCGAAGAGCGCCGAGACCGTATGCGTGCCGTCGCTGACACGAACGACCGTACGCTCGGACTCTTCATCTTTGGTTGACTCCACGATATCGCCGTTTCGGAGCAGGACCTGCAGTTGCTCCGGCGACATCTTGCCGGGGCGTGCACCGACCTGACGCGGATGTGCGATCGGCGAATAAGGCTCACTGCCGTCCTCGTTGTGAACGAGAAGCTCGCCGTCTTGCAGCACGAGCGCGTTACCGCTGCCCTTGTAGTAGAAACCGAGCATGCCCGTATCGACCTCGACCACCAGCCCGTCGAAGCGCTGCAGTACCCTGCGGTTAGGCGTCGGCGTATGGCCAACGACGACGCGATCCGCGCCGATCGACTCGAGTGCATCCTCGAGCCGATGTTTCTCGATCAATCCGCTGCACTTGACGTTGCCGCGATACCACAGCGGGCCGTCGCTGCTCAGTACGGCTGAGTCGCTAAGTCTCTGCACGGCCTTGATCGCGTCGAGCACATCACGCGACTCGTCGAGCGCGGGAACGTAGTTGGTGACGAGCCGTTCATGGTCGTAAAAGCTGTCGGTCGGCAACAGGACGCCGGCATCGGTCAGCGTTTCGAGCGCATGCACGTAGGTCGAGAGGTTCTTTCTCAGGTTCTTGTTGACGCCTTCGAGCCCCATCTCAATGACGACAGGCGGCAGCCCCCCATGCACAAAGGCAGCACGATTGATCACCGCAATAATCGGCTTGTCGAGTAACCACTTACCGTACTTGCCGTCGGCGCTGAACGCCTCGGCCAGGGCAAAGTAACCCTGCGGGAACGTGTTGTCGAAACTGTCCCTGAGCGGCGTGGACGCTCCGCCACGGCGGGCTGCCCAGGCCTCGAACCAGCGATCGCGTTCGCGAGAGGTCTCATCCTTCGCAAACGCGGCATACTCGGCTTTGCTAACGTAACGAAGGTCGCCAATCATGTTCATCATTTCATGATTGCCGATCAGGACATGAACATGGCCGCCGGCCTCCTCGGCCTCGCCTTCGAGCCGCATCATGAGATCCATGGCGTCGCGCGAGCGCGGCCCGCGATCGAGCAGATCACCGATGACGACGAGATGCGTATCGCCACCAGCCCAGTTGAGCTCGTCATCCAGGATGTCGACGTTGCGCAGCGTCTGGACCATTGCGTCGAAGGCGCCGTGCACATCGGAGATCGCGACCACCCTGCTGGCACCCTCTACAGGTCCGTCCTCTGCGAATGTGACAGGGGTCGCGAGTATCACGAACAGGAAGGCAGCGAGCATGCGCATCGACGAGTTCAGCACGTTCAAGGTGTCCGTTACGAAGGAAGCTCAGTGTAGTGGCTATGCTAGACTTTGACCACCAAAGCAACGGACAGATCAACAACAATGACACCGCTGCGAATCGTTCTCATTCTGATCCTTGGTATGACTCCGCTTGTCTTGCAGGCGGATGACGAGGAGAAGAAGGTCGCGCCGCTGTTCGCGAGCAACGATGTGCTTGCGATCACCATAACCGCGCCGTTCTCCGAGATCATGGAAGACCGTGAGTCTGACGAGGAATTTCCCGCCACCCTGACTTACACCGACGCGGAGGAAGAAGAGGTCAGCGTCGATCTCGAGCTACGAACCCGTGGACGCTATCGGCGCCAGTCCCGCACCTGTAGCTTCGCTCCGCTCCGGCTCAACTTCAAAAAATCTGCGGTCAAGGAAACTGTCTTCGCAAAATCCGACAAACTCAAACTCGTGACGCATTGTCGTGACAGGTCACGTCGCCATCAGCAGTCCCTTATCACCGAGTATATTGCGTATCGGACGTTTAATATCGTCACCGACCTCAGCTTTCGTGTGCGACCGCTGCTGGTCAGGTACGTAGACTCCAGCGGCGAGGAGAAGGACCGCGAGGCCTTTGCTTTTGTCATTGAGCATCGCGACCAGCTTGGCAAGCGAATCGGGTTAAACACCAACGAGATTGAAAAGACCAGCATCGAGGCACTGGACGGCGCTCACACCAACCTCGGCTCCATGTTCCAGTACCTGATTGGCAACACGGACTTCTCGCCGATACGCGGTGCCGACGGCGAGCCCTGTTGTCACAACAACATGCTGTTCGGCGATACGAAAGGCGAGATTCTGGCCATTCCCTACGACTTTGACATGTCCGGTCTCGTGAATGCTCCCTACGCCACCCCGAACCCGCGCTTCAAATTGCGCAACGTAAGGCAGCGGCTTTATCGTGGCCGCTGCGCCAACAAAGAGCACATCGACGGATCGGCGGAGACATTCATCCGTCACAAAGCCGAAATTTATGCGTTGCTCGACAAGCACTCAGACCTGTCCACTAAAACCAGGATAGTAACGGTTCAGTACCTCGACCAGTTTTACGCCATTCTCGAGAACGACAGGAGACGCACGTCGCTGCTCACGGACAGGTGCATTTGATTCGCTAAGTCTTGGCGAGCCAGTCGATGATGATCTTCGTCAGGCGTGGGTGGATGAAGTAGCCGATCGAACTGTGCGGGTTCGCCTTGCCGTACCGCACCGCAAGATTGAAGATTCGATAGTCATGCACGGCACTGACTTGCCGTTTGCGCAGCATCGTCCTGAAATCATCTGCAAGCGTTGCATCGTGGCAGGTGTAGTCATCCTCGGCTGACAGGTTGTGCCAGGAGATGACGTTACTCGGGAAACGCGCTTCTTCACGCTCCTGTGCGCCAAGCAGACGCTTCTGCACGATGCGATCGCCGAGCGGTGAGCCGAGCGTCACCCACTGATCGACCTTGCAATCGCCGTACTCGGGACACGTCTCCGTGTCGTTCGACAATTCCCACAGCACATCGTACGCGACCACACTGCCGGTGCCGTGCGTTACAAGCATGATGTGTTTGTTGGCGTCCATGAGTTCGCAGATCTTGTCGCGTACTCGCGCGCGAGCCTCGTCGGCGAAACCGTCTTCGTTGTTCAGATAAGCAGCGAAGTCCTTCGCCATCCTGCCGATGACCGGCATTCGCATCCCGACCACGCTGGAAACCGTCGCGCCGATATCCATGAAGAATTCGGGGAGTGCCGACTTGCCGGGCAGCTTGTCGTACATGCGAATGCCGAATTTTTTGCGCGGCGCTATCTGCGACAGGGACTGCAGCACGTTGCGACGATCACCAACGTCGAGTTTCTCGTCGTACGTTTTGCCCCTGGCCGCGAGTACGCCCGCGTTGAGATCGCCGTACCAGGCAACGTCGACCGGCAACGCATCGAAACCAGCCACCTGCTCCGGGTAGTCGCGCTCAACGCCCTTGCGCAAGGCAGTGCGAGCAAGCTCCAGGTAGGTCTCTGCGGCCGGCTTGAAATCCCGACCATGCACGATGAGAAGACTGAAGTCCTTTTGTTCCTCTACGGCCGCCATTGTAATCCCTACTGGTAGTCGTCCTCGCCGCCGTCACGCCGCGTCATCATGGTCAGGAATGGCCCGGACAAGGTCTTGCCATATTCAAGCTTCCAGATGATAAGCGTCGCCCAGACAAACGTGAACGATATCACCCCGGCAATACCGAGTGCCCCGATGCCGGAACCCAGCCCGACACCGATTGCGACAAATATGTACATGGCGTCGGATGGCTGATTGAGCGTAAAGCGAAAACGCACCGCGGCAACCACGCCGGCGAGACTGAACGCCAGCGCGATGCTGTTGACGACGATCATCGCGATGCCGGTCACGACGATCGGCAGGACCATAATGGTTTGCAGGAATGACTGGTCGATGCGCCGCGCCCGGCTCGTGATGAAATACACCCACGAAATCGGCACGGTCAGAATCGCGGCGCCAATGCACGAGAGCAACAGTCGCAGCGGGCCAGTCGGAGCGAGCACCGTTCGTTCGGCTCGTGTATAGACGGGTTCGAATGTGCCGGGGTCGGAGGCGGCGAGTTCAGTCACACCGCCCAGCGGCAGATACTCACCGAGCGCCGGGTAGCGCCGCAGCATGATGACTACCAGCACAACCCAGAACGCGTAGTAGATCATGATCAGGGTCAGCGGTATCAGCAG
>JASJCM010000011.1 GCA_030065985.1 Woeseiaceae bacterium
GGCCCGTTCTCGAACCAGGCGCTACTGAGTGCCGGTTGGGCGAACGGGCCGTCGAGCCGCACACGATTGAAGATCGGCACAGCCTGTTCGTACGCTCCGTCCTCGAGGTAGATCGTTCCGAGAACGAGGTTCGCCTTGTCACGAATCGCCAGTTCCCCGGGATCGTTGGTCGCGATCAGTCCGGCGCGCTCGAGTTGTTCGAGTGCCTCACTGCGACGGCCACCCTGGAGGAAGGCGATGCCGAGGTTGTAGGCCGCAAAACCGCCATAACTCTCGGAATTGAGGAGGCTGTCGAGAACATCGAGCGATTCGTCCGATCGCTCCTGCGCGAGGTAGACGTTGGCGCGCAGGAACTCGATGTCATCACGGATTACCTTTGGGATTTCGCCTGCAATGCGATCGAGTGCCCGTATCGCATCGTCCATCTGCCCTTTCTGGAAGTGGATCCGCGCGAGGCGATAAGCCGCATCGTTGCGAACCGTTTCTTCGACCGCACCTTCGAGCACGGCTTTGATTGCGCGACCTGCACGGTGGTGCATGCGGTAGCGAAGCTCGAAGTCGCCCAACGAGAATTCGGCATCGTCGTAGTGTGCGTAGAGCGTGTCGAGTTCGCGTTCATCGACCCCTACATGCTGGCGCACCTCCGTATCGAGTCGCTCGAGCGCCTCGAAGTACTCACCCTGGTGCGCGTAGTACAGCGCCTCGCCAAAATGGGCGTCGCTGAGTTCTTCCGCCGACGAGCTGCCGGCAGCGAACAGGGCGAGCGGCAACAACACCGCGCCAAGTGGCAGGCGCCGCGGCATGGTTTACCAGTCTCCGACCTGGATCGGGTCGCTGCCGAAGCCGGGTTGCGCCAGCGTTACGCCAAGCGCCTTCGGCTGCACGCCTTTTGAGAAGCTGAAGCTGTCGCTTTCGCTGAAATCGTTGCCATTCTCGAGTTTGCCGTTAATCGTGACCCCGATCTCGTGGTCACCGGTTGGAACGTTGCCGGTATAGATCCGCTGGACGCCGCCCTTCTGCAGCGCCTCGAGCTCCTTAAAGCTGTATATATGATGCGTTGCGAGCTCACCGTTGATCGTGACCTGCACGGCATCGAGCCGGAATTCCTCGTCCTCGGCGATCTCGACAAAAACGGAGATCTGCGTATTCGATGGATACAGCAGCCGTTCCTCGAGATTGTTGAGTTCCGATGCGATATTGAGGACATCGGATTTCACTTCCTGCACCTGGCCGTCGAGGCTGCGCATGTCAGCGCCTGTCAGGTCCTGGGCACCTGCAATAGCCGTGGCGAAGAGGGTGATTGCCAGAGGTATTGCCTTACGCGTCAGTTGCCACATCGCGAAATCCCTTTCTGAACATAATCTGTCGATCCGCAGCGTCAGGCATCCGTGCCGTATTCACTACGTCAGATCGACAGTTTTGGGGAAATTAGCGACCCAAACCGTGACCCAAGCCTCAAAACCCGGTCTCAGTGTCGAACTTGCAGTAGCGCAACTGTTGTTCTTCCAGCTCCAGCTTGCGGACCATATCGGTCGCCGCGTTTCCGCCTCCATCGTTTTGAAATCGAAGGCGATCTCGACGGAATCGTCGGTACCGTACTGCCGCCGCTCGATGGCGCCGGCGTCGTGACCGGTAGCGAACAAGCCTCGGTCTGAGCCGAGACCTCGCCGAGCTTCGGGTGGTGCTTCTCGAGGTGGAGTTTCTTGGGGCACTGCCACGCAGAGATCAGGCGGGATTTCGAGAGATATGGGTACACGGCCTTGCACTTGCTCCTGTCTTATCGGATGGCTTCCGATGACACGGCGTCCACATCGGCCAACGATATCCTCTTGCGTTGTTGCTCGTGAAGTCGCGTGATCAGGGCAATACAAAGTTTCTGAATAAGATATGGCCTGCCGCCGGTTAGTGAAATAATCCGATCCGCCACGCCATCGTCAAGGCTGAAGACCCTGGCGATCGGTCCCTCGATCAGCTCCCGCGCCTCCTGCGGCGCAAACGGTTGCACCTCGATCTCTTCAAAGAAGTTGTACCAGGGGCTTCCCTGTCGTTCCCACTGCTTCTTGATTTCCACTCCCGAGACGACTGCGACCAGACTCTCGGCAAAACTCTTCATGAAAAGGCTGCGCAGCTTCTGGTTGATTCTCGGGTCGTAGGCGTTCAGTTCATCGACCTCGTCAATCAGGAGCACGAGCTTTACGTGCTTTGATGCTCTCTCCTGGAGCAATCGCAGGATGGCGCGTATGTCCTGTACAAAATTCCTGTAGGAATACCCAGCGGAGTCTTTGAAACCGGGCTCCAGTCCCTCGAGGAGCGGTGTCAACTCGAGGAACACGTCCTCAGCAATCGTTTGGAAGAAACGTTCCTCGGGCGTGCCCTGCAGGTCGACGTAGACCGGGAAGAACGTGTAGTCCGGATCATCAAGTTGCTCGAGCCGCTTCTTCAGCTGATGCTGAATTGAAGTCTTGCCTATTCGCCGCTCCCCGTAGATCAGCAAGCTGTTGTTGTGAATGGTCTGCAGAATCCTGTCCACCAACTCCCGCCGTCCGTAAAACATGTCCGCTTCCAGAACCGGAGCACCAGCCACATAGGGATTGAATTTGCGCTTGCGAAGTCGCTCGCGTCGACGGTAACGGCGCCATAACGGCGCTGCGGCGGCCGTTGCGGCAATCAGGAGCAACAGCGCATAGAACCACGGCGCCAGGAAGAACGGCCGAATATAGACAACGGTGTACTCGCTGCTCGAACTCAACCCTTCGGAGTCCGTTGCCACCAGTTGAAACGTCGACGTGCCGGGCGCGATGTCCGTTTCCATGCTGAATTCGGTGATGTAGAAGTCCGCGAGCGGCTGGCTGCTAATCCTCGCGGTGACGGGACTGTCGGCACGGTCAAAGAATCTTACGTCTACCGGCGAGGTGTCGATGACCACGCCGTTCAGCCGGAAGGTCGGTCTCCTGATCGTTTCGACGAGTCCGCCGTCATCGCGTTCGCGTCGCAGGTCCACAAAGCGCACGGCAGGCGGCAAGTTACCCGTTGGTTGTGTACCGAGGAGCTTCTCACTGATCATCGCGTAGGCTCGAGCGACCTGCGCCAGGGCGACTTCGTTGCCTGGATCGAGAGACAACACCCGGTTCGCAGCGGACAGCGCGTCTTCCGGTACTCCGCCGTCGATATCCGATTCGGCTTCGGCCAGGAGCTGTTCGATCGTTGCCAGGCGGGCGCGCGCCACTTCCGCTTCCAGGTCGCGCACGGCAACCGGCTCAACACCAATTGCGCCTTGCCCTTCGGCAACCGCCTCAGCAGATATTCGCTCGCGCTGCCGCTCATCCTCCTGCTCGGCGAAACGCTGCCGTAGCTGACTCATGAGAGACGTGGCATCGGTGTCGTCCGGAGCCACCGCAAGCGCCCGGTCCAGCGCCGACATTGCATCGACGAGTTCTCCGGCTGCGACCAGGTTCTGCGCTTCCTCAAGGCTTTGCTCGACGATCTCGCGAATGTGTGCCTGCTCCGTAGCCGCTACCTGTACCTGCGCATCCTCGAGCAGTGACCGGTAGCGAAGCAAATCCTGCGTGGCCGATTCTGAGTTTTCGATGGCGCCCAGCCGGGCTTCAGTATCGAATGCCTGCGAGGCTGCATCGAGTTGACCGAGGTGGTAGTAGGCGATCCCCAGTCGAAGATACGGGAAGTATGACGTGACGTTCATCCCGTAGGTGCGTACGCGCGCTCCCGAGTCGCCTTTCCGCTGCAGCGCCTCGTTGATCTCCTGAACGGCCAGCGCCCAATCCTGATTTTCCAGCGCAAGCTCGGCGCTAGCATAGTGCTCGTACCACGGGTCGGCTGCAGCGGGAGCGACGATCAACAGGATCATCGCTCCGGCCAGCAAACGTAGCCGCCAGTTGTCGGCGTGGGCGGAAAGTATCGTGTACATCATCGTGCGATTCGATAATACCGCATCAACCTTCGTGCTCTATTCGCCGGGCGCACCGCCCGCAAGCGGCGCCTGCACGAGTTGTTCGACAACCAGTGTATCCCCGGACAGTGCGCCAACCGCCATGACCTCGATTCCCTCCACCGGCATACCGGCCGGCAGATCGATAAACGTCGCGTTGCTGTAGTCGAGCATCAGGTTGTTGACTCTGAACGACATCCTCGCAGGATCAAGAGCAGTGACGTCGCCCGTGAGCTGCAGCCTGTCACTCGAGATCGCCCGCTCGATTCGCGTAGCGTCAATAGTGCCATCGTTGTCCGCGATCCCGCTGACTTCCACAACAGTTGTAGCCGCAAGACCGTCGTAGGTATTCGGGTCGATCTTGTTGCCGAAGACCGTGTCGTTACTCGCGCGGACCTCCTGCCCCATGATCACCAGCCGACCGTTCTCAACATCGGCACTCTCCACCGGGCCGATGAGGGTCGGGTAATAGTGGATTTCATCAGCTGTACCGGTCGCCTCACTGTAGTTCACCTCGCCCTCCACCGTAACGACCTGGCCGACCTTCAGGTCCGGCGCGTTGGCCGGCAGCCCGTTGATGAAGACGTTGGTGGAATCCGTGTCGTAATGAAATCCGTTTACGACAATCTGGTCCAGCCCGGTGATCTTGCCGAAGGTGCGCTCCGCCGCCGTATCATTGTCGGCGATGTTGACGGTTGTCGATGCATTCAGGCCAAGACTCGCGATCGAGACGTTGCTCAGCACGATCGTAAACGACTCTGTTGCCTCCGCGACGTCGTCATCGACGAGCCGGATGCTGATGCTCTGGTTGCCGGTGGTACCACTCGGCCAGGTCAACGTGCCGCTCGTGGCGACGTAGTCCGAGCCTCCTGTGGCAGACCCGTCCACGGTCCTGTAGTCGACCCGCACGATACCGGCGCCGCCGCCGATGCGAGTGACTCCGACATTCACGACCGTCCCTTCGGCGGCATCATAGGTCGTTTGACGAAACTGGATGGTGCCTGTCGATCCGGACGGCCACTTGGGGTCCCACTCGGGAAAGTTGATGTCCCCGCTGTTACAGCCGCTCAACAAGCCGAACAGACCGAGGCCCAGGTAACATGTTTTGACAAATTTGGTCTGCATGACATCCCTCCTTCAAGTGCCAGGGGTTTTCGTACTACCTCTCCCCAGACTTGATTGAACACCGGGCGCCGGGAGATCGCCTGATGACCGGGTAATATCGACATGATTTTGATGTCCGGCCCGTGTACAAGCCGAATTGCGGAGTACTATGGGGCTGTCCGCGGAAGAGAATCGGAGGCGAGCGTTGTCTGGCGAGTCGAAATCAGCTCCGACGTTCACGCTGGATCCGCGTGAAGGTGTGGTAGTCGGCCCCGGCGGCACCGTTCGGCTGGAACCGAAGGTGACGAAGGTGCTTACAGTGCTGACCAGTCACCCGGGTCACGTCGTCTCGAGAGACGAGCTGATGGACAAGGTATGGCCCGGTGTGATTGTCACCGAGCACACGCTCACCCGCTGTATCTACCAGCTGCGCCGCGATCTGCACGAGGTCATCGGGCAGCAGGAATCGGCCGACTTCAACCCGATCGAGACGCTTCCCAAGCGCGGCTATCGCCTGCTCGTGAGCTTCGAACAGGCGGCGGATGTGTCGCGGCGGCTGCCTCGGTCACCGGCGCTGCCGGTGATTCCTTACGTCGTAGGCCAGTGGGTGCGCGGACGTCGCTTCTATGGCCGCTCGGCCCAGATCTCGGAAATCCTGGATGGACATCGAAACTGCATCTGGCTGATCGGGACGCGGCGAATCGGCAAGACGTCCATGCTGAAGCAGATTGAACTCCTCGCGGCAGCAGAGCCGGCGCCACGCTACTTCCCGGTCTTCTGGGACTTCCAGGGCGCTGATACGCCCGAGGAGCTGCACCTGAATTTCGAAGACGCGCTTCTGGATGCCGAAGACCGACTCCGGCAGATCGATGTGGCCGTCAAGGATCTGCAGGGCGGGGACCTCTTCGACGCTCTCGACCGTCTTCGGTACCACCTACGCCCAAACAAGTTGAAGCTCCTGTTGCTGTGCGACGAGGTGGAGGAGCTGATCGGGCTTCAGCGCACGAATCCCTCGCTGCTCAGCAAACTGAGGCGTGCCTTGCAGAGTCGTGATGACGTCCGGACCGTCCTGGCGTCGACCATTCGCCTCTGGGCGCTTGCCGGACAGGAAGTTCATACGTCGCCGTTCCTGCACGGTTTCACGCCGCCACTCTATATCGAGCGACTCTCGGACGAAGAGGCGCATGCACTGATCGAACAGTCCAATCTCGACCCTGAGGAGAGACCGGGCATTGCACCGGAGATCGCCGATGCAATCCGTGAGCAATGTGACAACCACCCGTTCCTGCTGCAGCTCGTCTGCAAACGCTACGTCGAGTCTGGCGACCTCGAAGAGGTTATCGAACAGGTTACAACCGATCGCATGGTGAGCTATTTCTTCTCCGTCGACTTCGACATGCTTTCGGAGTCTGAACGGGAGATCGTTCGGCTGATCGCTTCGGAACCCGCCGCGACCGGCCAGTCGGTGGAGGATACGCTGGCGATGTCACCAGTGGCAGCCCGGGGAGAGCTGCGTCAGCTCGAGGACCTCGGCTACATCCGTCGCAGGGAAGAAGACCACCTGCAACTCGCGAACCACTTCTTCCGCACCTGGCTAGAAGTTGTAGATAGCCGATAGCGAGGCGGTCTTCACGAGATCGGAATAGTCGAATGCGACGTCGACCTGGAACCGGTCCATCGCGACACCGACGCCCGCTGTGAAGTGGAGTTCATCGTGGCCCGCTGGCTGCAGCGCACGTACGAAGGGCTCGTCAACCGTCGAACGCATCTGGTGATCCGGGTCCAGCCACATCCCGAGTCTTGCGGCGAATACGGGTGTCGAGTCGAGAAAGACGTACTCGGCGCCGAGGTGTAGCTCATCCGCATCATCGATAGTCGCATCGTCCAGGCCCATGCTGCGCGGGATATTCGAATAGTTGACCCTGTCCCATTGAAAGCTGATCGTCAGGCGCTCGTCGGCACTTCGGTACGCGAATCCGAGGCCCCAGATGTCCGGGAACTCGAGCGGGATGCCCGTTGCCTCGAAGATCGTCGTACCGGGCGGCACGCCGAAGTCCGATGCCGGCCCCGCCGTGGCCTCTACCGATAAAGTGGTGTCCAGACTCTGCCGGTAAACGCCCCCGATCCTCCAGGTCGGCGACGGCGTCCACAGGAAGCCCCCGGAGAAAGTCCATTCATCGTCGTCGACCCAGAGCGCCTGCTGCCGGACCGACCTTTCCGGCAGATAGGAGCTCTCCTCGAAAAAACTCTGAATCGTGTCGTCGTCCCACAGGAACTCGTTTGTCGTCGCGACGAGTGACGAATCGTAGTGGACCGCCGTGGCGCCTATGCTCAGCTTGTCATTGACTCGGTACGCGACCGACAGCCCGTAGCTGCTTATGTCGAGGTCACTTGTCGATCGTTGGTCCCAGATGCGGGTCTGGCAGCAGGACGAACCACCACCGAACAGTCCCTGGGTTTCTCCGGCGAATTCGATATCCGCGTACTCATGCTTGAAGACAGCCACCGACCAGTTGCCGATCGGATACGCGATCGAGACAAAAGACAGCCCATCGACATCGTACTTTGACCTGGATGAAACTAGGCCTGCGGTCGAATCGATCCCGACGCCGCTCGGCAGGTTCTCCACCCGACCCCGATTCGTGTATGGCGTCGAGTAGCTCCAATTGCGCGCTTCGATCGAGACCTCCGGCCGAGCCAGTTGCACCAATCCGGACGGATTGGCCAGTGCCGCGGTCGCGTCGTCGGCCAACGCGACGAAGGCGCCGCCAAAGCCCATGCTTCGCGCGCCAGGATCCGAAAAACTGAGTTGAATCGGGACGATGGTTTCCTGGGCAGACGCAGTGCCGACACCAAGGGACAGTCCCGTTAGGACGGACAGCACCATGACGCAGTTTGACAGTCGGTCATCAGTGCCTGCCATGACTACGGTGCCTCCTGTGATTCAGACCCGGGCAGTCTTTCATTGTACAACGATCGTCGCTGCATCGACGGCAGGGGCACCGCTGTCGATGCCCCTGGTCGATAGAGCCGGGTCATACCCGCGTTCCGCCAAGCCTGACTACTCTCGACACGGAATCGGTGGCGACGTTAACGGACGTGTCTGTACCGTAGTAGAACAACCTCGACTCGCCCGTCCCCTCCCCGGTACGTACCGAGCCCGTCAGCACAGACCCGACGTCCATGTTGACCGTTGCCTGGCTGACGCCGCTGATATCGACGTCCGCGCTGCCGATCGGTCGAATCTCGCCGAATTCAAGCATGCTCACGCCGCTCACGGTGGCCGTCAGGTCGCCGATCACGAGCCCCTCGCCGTGCACCCTGCTGACACCGTCCACACTCACCGTTATCTGCGGCTGAACGAAGTCGCGGAGCGATACCCGGGCAATCGAATCCGCACCGACGTCGATCCGATTCAACACCGGCATCGTGACGTACGCACTCAGGAGCTGGCCGTGGTCGCCGCCGAGCGTAACCGTGTCGCCGTCCTGGCTAGCCTGGATCTCGCCCGGCGATTCGATGCTGGCACGTACCTCTACAGAGTATTCGGCACCCTGGGTTATCGTTACCCTCGAGATGCCGTGCACCGCAACGGCCGTGAAATCCGTGAAGTCGTACTCCACCGTGGTCCGATTGAAGATCGGTTCACCGAACGCAACCTGACTGGCCACAACGAAGTCGCCCGTGGGGCCAGCATGTCCGTCAATAGTGATTTCCGCATCTGCCTGCAGATCGCTCGCCGTGCCATTGACGAATACGGTGCTCGCGTCAGTCCTTACGAGCGTGCCGTTGAGATCAAAGGCACTGGCTGATTCGAAGCGAGTGACCATGCCGCCGAGGTGAACGCGCTGTCCCGGCTCTGCCGCCATGTTGGTGGCACTCGTGATCTCCGATACGACGAGAACACCATTGACCAGTGACCCTCGAACGGTCACGAGCAGCCCGTCTGTCGGCATGCCTTCCGGCAAGTCGATGAGAACCGCGTTGCTGTAGTCGACGGTCGCCCGATTGACCCTGAACAGCATGTTCGCCAGATCGGTCGCAGCCACTGTTCCGATGAGCTGCACGTCCGTGCTGATTTCATCCCGTGCGATTCGCGTCGCAAGGATGTCGCCGTCGGCGTTGAGATGACCGCTGATCTGCAGCTGTGTTCCAAGCGCCAGATCGACATACGTACCTGCGCTATCGCCCAGATCGAATACGGTGTCCTCGTCCGTCAGCACCGTCTGTCCAAGGACGACCAGCCGGCCGAACTCACCGCTAATGTGTTCGACCGGACCGATGATCGTCGAGGAGTAGCTGATCTCGTCCGCTGTGCCCCTGGCCTCGCTGAAGTTCGCTTCACCATTCAACGATACCGTGTGGCCGAGCTCCAGGTCGGCAACGACCGCAGGCATGCCGTTGACATAGACCGCGGCGTCGTTGGTTTCATAGCGGATGCCATTGACCGTAACGCTGTTCAGCTCGGTGATTGCACCAAACGCCGAGACGTTCGCAGTATCGTCATCGAGGATACTGACGGTAGTGGATACGTTTTGCCCAAGCGTTGCTTCGGTTGCACCGCTCAAGGTCATCACAAAGGTTTCGACCGGCTCGGCCTCGGCGTCATCCGCGATCGAGATGCTGATGGTCCGGTTGCCGGACGTACCATCCGGCCAGAACAATGTGCCGCTGGCCCTCACGTAGTCCCGCCCGCCTGTGGCGGTCTCATCCGAGGTAGCGAAATCGACGCTCGCGAGACCCGCGGAACCACCACGTCGCTCGACCCTGATGTTGACGACAGCACCCTCGCTCACGTCGTAAGAAGCTTCGGCAATCTGCAGAATGCCAGCGGACCCGCCGGAGGGATCTCCGCCGCCGCTGCTGCTGCTGCTGCAAGCACTGAGCAGACCCAGTACGACCAGGCCCGCATAGATTAAGAATAGAGATTTTGTACGCATGACGACTCCTCCCGCATTTGTGTTCAATCATTGTTCGTCTCAGGATTGATTGAATACTCGTGCGCGAGTTGTCGCTTGATGAACGTGTAATATCTACCTGATATTCAGATCAGGGAACTGCCGACCCAGGTGGGGTCTGGACTGCAAAGTCCGGAGGGCATGGCGGCCCTTCCGAAAATTTTACCAGTGGGTCTTTTTTCCAGGGTTGATACCTGTGTCCTATCCCTCGCCCTTGGATTATTCTAACGTTCGCTGTTCACAGCCCTGCGTTCGCCCTATTCGGAAATGAAACCCTCCATCATTACCCGACCAATCGTTATCGTGCTGATGCTCTCGCTCGGCGGGGCGTTTTTCTATGCGACGTACAACGCGATCGACAACATCGTCGCCGACCAGAGCCGCGTGCAGCAGGAGACCGTGTCTCCGGTCTATGAGCTGGTCCGTGATGAGCTGCTCCGACCTCTTTACATCGCGGAGACGTTCGCAAGCTCGATCCATTTTACGACGACGATGGATTCCCCTGGTCTCGACGAAGACATATTGCTTCGCCGATTGCAGGATATGGAACAGGATCTTGGCCTGAAATTCTTCGTCGCCAGTGAACTTACCCGGAAGCAGTACTTCTCCGATGGATCAACGCTGGATCTCGTCGAAGGCGAGGTAGCGTGGTACTTCGAAGGCATGGCACAAGAAAAGGACATCATGGCGGACCTCGGCAAGGTAGGCGACGTGCACCTGTATTTCGATGTCAAGATCTATGGCCGTGATCGCGAGTTCCTCGGCTACGTTGGAGTGGGCAAGCCCATTCGCCAGTTCATCGATACGTTCGATCAATACAAAGCCCGCTACGGCTACGATTTCCTTTTCACGAATGAAAGAAACGAAATCATTCTGACGTCCATTCCGGAACTGGTGGTGACCGATGCTTACATCCCGACGCTGGAATCCCTCGAGTGGTTCGATCACGGTGATGTGTCGCAAGACAGTCATAACAGTGAAGTCATCCAGGTCGACGACGAAGATTTCCTGATCTCGGAGTTCGGCATTGAGCAACTCGGCTGGCGCTTGCTGTTGCTCACACCGCTCGAAGCCCGGCAGGCACAAACCACGCAGGCCTTCATGATCAGTGCGGCCACCTCGATGGGCAGCGTATCGCTGCTCGCAGTGGCAATCTTTTGCCTGATGCTCTTGTACAAGAAGCACCTGGAGAAGAGGACCGAAGTTGATTTGCTCACCGGCCTGCCGAACCGCAGCTTCATCGAGCGGCGCTACGCCGAGCTGCAACGCGACGGCGGCTCGCTCTGCGCCATCATCATCGATCTCGATCACTTCAAGACGATCAACGACACCCACGGTCACGATGCCGGCGACCGCGTGCTCAAGGCGGCAGCGTCGGTCTTCGGCGAAGTGTTGCGCGACAGGGATACCGTCGGCCGCTGGGGCGGTGAGGAATTCGTCATGCTGCTCCCCGCCAAGTCGGTAGCGACTGGCAAATCCATCGCGGAAAGGGCCCGCCGGCGCCTCGAGAGCCTGACCATTGATCTAAGAGACTCCAGCGTCTCGATCACCGCAAGCTTTGGCGTTGCTTTTGGTCCGGGCCGCGATGAATCGCTCGCTGATCTCCTGGCCAGGGCCGACAAGGTGCTTTACGAGGCCAAGGAAATGGGCCGTAACCAGGTCAAGCTTTGTAAAGAGGCAGCAGCCGAGGCCTTGGCGAGCCAGCCCGACGTTGCGAGTGCATAGCCTCTGTTCCATCACTCCGCGCGTCGAAGTGGTCCAATCGCTGGTAGAGTCCGGTCATGCGCGATAACGGAAAGATCGCCGACTGGAACGACGACAAAGGTTACGGATTCATCGCTCCGACGCGTGGTGGTTCAAAGGTCTTCGTACACATCAAGGCCTTCAAGAACCGCAGCCGTCGACCAATCGTTGGCGACAAAGTAGCGTACTCCAAAGGCAGGGACGAAACGGGCCGGTCTCGCGCCATCAGGGCTGTTCTCGCCGGCGACAAATTGGGCCGAGACCGTAAACGACATCGTGCGATTCCAGCGTTCTTATTCCCTGGGCTTTTTCTCGTAGCAGTCGGCGCTTCGGTCGCTGCGAATCTGACACATCCGTGGATATTGATTGTTTACCTTGCTATCAGCGTACTGACTTTCATTGTGTACGCTATTGACAAGTCGGCCGCGCAGAGTGGTCGTTGGCGTACGAACGAAGGAACGCTTCACATCCTCGCACTGGCTGGAGGTTGGCCCGGCGCATGGATCGCTCAGCAGACGCTCAGGCACAAATCGAGAAAGGTCTCATTCCGCGTCGTTTTTTGGGCAACCGTCCTGCTGAACTGCGCGGGTCTGATCTGGCTTCATACATCTGATGGGCAAGCCAGGTTGGAGCAGTTGCTGGAGACAAGTATCACCGCGAAATACAGTCGCTATTCTTGATAGCCTCAGAATCGGGCGACTTCTGATGGACAAGGATGAAGTTGTGAACACGAATTTGATCATCGTTAGATTTGTGGTCGCCATCACTATTCTGGCGAGTTCACTAGCGATAACTGGATGCACCGCGACTCGTCCAGATCCGATCGCGGCGGATATCGCCTGGGTCGCAAGCGGTGAATTTTGCGAACCCGAGACCGTCTTGCCATTGCCTGACGATACCTTGCTGGTTTCAAACGTTTGCGATTTCCGTGAGCGCGGCAACGGTTTTCTCACACTCCTGGACAAAGATGGTCAGCCGCTTGATTGGCACATTGTCGATGGACTCGATGCGCCGTTAGGTATGGCCCTGATTGGCGACCGCCTATACGTAGTCGACAACAATCGACTGCGTATCTTTCGCTGGCCCGGCTACGAGCCACTGGAAACTGTCGATCTTGGCACGACGGTCGCAAATGACGTGGCAGCAGCGCCTGACGGCGTTGTCTACGTTACCGATACTGCAAAACATCAGGTAATCCGTCGGTCTCCGGACGGCACAAAATCTGTACTTGCTGGCGAAGCTCGATTCACAGGCGCCAACGGCATCGCCCTCGATGGTGAACGACTCTTTGTAGGCGGCGCGCGACTGTGGCAAGTGAATCTGCGAACCGGGTCCATAGTAACGATCGGCCCAGAATGGCTTGCAGATATCGATGGTATCGAGCTGGAAGCAGACGGCACCTTACAGCTCACCCCGGTTGCAGGACCCCTGGTCCGGTATCGCGATGACGATGACATTCAGATATTCGCAGGCGACGGCATTAGCAGCGCTAATCACGGCTATGCACCAAGTCTGGGACTGGCTCTCATCCCAACTGGCTTCGACAATACGGTGATAGCGATTCGGTTTGCCGACGACGATCAGTAGTACTGTCTTGCGCTTGCCGAGAAGATGGTGGCCAGGGGCGGACTGATTCGCGAAGCGAATCAGGACAGCGAAGCTGCCCGAAGGGCGAAAATCGACCTAAGTCGGTTCGAGTCTATCGAACGTGGTTCACGCCGCTGATCTCAGAAACGAGCAGGCCCCTCAACGAGGGACCTGTTCAGTTTCTGGTGGCCAGGGGCAGAATCGAACTGCCGACACGCGGATTTTCAGTACTCGAACGGCAACGCTAAGTAGCTGACGCCGGTCTCGAGACCATTGTCATTGTCGCTCGTATTGCGAAAATTTACGAAGATGGATGGACAGCTCCCGGCACCCGGTAATCCCGGTAGGTCACTGCAGGGATGCAAGGAGAAATGCAGGTGCGGCAATCCGCCAGTGTTACCCGTGTCACCCGACAGACCGATCGTATCGCCGGCATTGACTGTCTGGCCAGCGGTCACTAGCACGCCATTGAGCGTCAAGTGAGAATAGAGAGCGACAGTTCCATCTTCGTGCTCAATGGTGACGAGGTTGGTCCGGTCGCGGTCACCGTCTTGTGCTCCATCATTCGCATGAACAACCGTACCGCTCCGCGCCGCGGTTACGACTGTGCCGATATCCATGACGAAATCGTAACCATACAGCCAGAAGCCCGAATGCCCAAAGCCGGAACAATTTGCCTGGTTGACCCTGAAGGAGTCGCCGACGGTGTACGGCAGCACGTAAAGCGACTGTGCCGTCGGTACCAGATCGTCGCATGACGCAGCCTTATCCGGCGGGGCTGCCGGCGCGCTCCCGTCACCTCCGCACGCCGCAACCAGCGACAGGCAGACCGGTAGCACAAAAGTTCGATGTCGTCTTTTCATCATTGCCCGAATTTGACCGCTCGGTGACTATAACGGCTCTGCGTCGAAGTCGCCGGTTACTGAAACACAAACGCCCCTCGAAAAGGGGCGTTCGGCGTATGGTGGCCAGGGGCGGACCGATTCGCGAAGCGAATCAGGACAGCAAAGCTGCCCGAAGGGCGAGAATCGGCATAAGCCGATTCGAGTCTATCGAACGTGGTTCACGACGCTGATCTCAGAAACGAGCAGGCCCCTCAACGAGGGGCCTGTTCAGTTTCTGGTGGCCAGGGGCGGAATCGAACCACCGACACGCGGATTTTCAATCCGCTGCTCTACCAACTGAGCTACCTGGCCGTTTTCTGATCGCCGACAGGCCGTCTCGGACGAGGGGGCCAGCGGGCGGGCGACGTATTACACCTATATCGGCAGGGGCAGTCAAGGCACAATGCCCCCTCTATGGCAGCTTCCTGGACAAAAACCGCGTGGGCCGGCTGGTCCGTGATGACTTTCCTCGCGATCGGTGTCGCGACCTATGGTGCCGTGGCCGCTTTTCTCAGTCTTGACGGCAGCTTACCGTCGATGACGCACCACTACCCTGACCGCACGACTGCCGCCGCCTTGCACTTTGGAATCGGCGGGCTGGCACTCATATTGGGGCCGTGGCAGTTCCTCCCGGCATTACGTCGCAAAGCGCCCGCGGCGCATCGCTGGACCGGTCGCCTTTACGTCCTGAGCTGCCTGGTCTCCGGCTGCGCCGCACTCGTGCTCGCACAGCAGACTCATACAGGCCTCAACTCTCAGATCGGCTTCGTCCTGCTCGCGACCCTCTGGCTCATCACGACGCTGATCGGATGGAAGCGTGCCCGCGAGCGGGATTTCGCTGCGCACCGCCGGTCGATGATCCGGTCCTTCGCGCTTACTCTGGCGGCGGTGACCCTGCGTTTCTACCTTCCGCTATCGCAGGTGCTCGAGATACCTTTCCACGTCGCCTATCCGATCATCTCCTACGCATGCTGGGTACCAAACGTCCTCATCGCCGAATGGATGATTCGGCGTTCCGCCATTCAGCCTGCTAGTCCAGCACCGCAATAACGATCGCGATCACGACGATAAAGAGTATTAGCCCGCCGATGAGAAGCTGCCGCCGGCGCAGTTCGATGAACAGCTTGTCGCCGACCACGCGAATCTCCCCGGGCGCGTCTTCGACTGGCAGGAGGAGTCGATAGCCGCGTTTTGGCAGCGTCTCGATCGCCTCGAAGTCCTTCTCCTGCCTGCCAACAGACACGTCCCGTAGTGCTTCACGCAGCTGGTAAATACACCGCGACAGCGTGTGCTCGGTGACAACGACATCGGGCCAGACTGTATCGATCAGGTCTGCCCTGCTGACCACGTGCCCGGAGTACCGGGCGAGTACCACGAGCACTTCCATCACCTTGGGCTCGAGCCGCACGGTGCCTATTGGGCCGGTCACCGTCCCTTCGCGATAGTCGAGACTGAGCTGCAGCGTGGTCGTCGCCATTACCAATGACCCTACTCCCGGACCGCCTGGCGCGCATGCGGACTTTTACCTACGTGTAGCAGGCTGATTTGCCGCCTTTTTTCTCCCCGAACTCGTCATCAACTCGACATCAGCCCACCCTCAAGCAAGTCGGCGCCCGGTTTCTTCCAATGGTCCCATTCCCAATGGAAGGAGGCATGACATGAAACACGCACTTCGACTGAATTCCCTGTTTATCGCCTGTGCAACGCTTGCCGCCTGCGATGGCGGTGGCATCTCCGTCGACATCACGGGACCCTCGTTCAAGGCGGGATCCGAAATTTCGGAGCCTGTTGCATCCATCGGTACGGTCAGGGTGAACGGTGGAATTCGCGTCAACGGCGTCCACTACGACACCCACTCGGCAACCGTCCTTATTAATGGTGTCGTTTCGACGAAAGACGACCTCGAGACCGGACAGTTCGTCCAGGTCGAAGGCCGTGTAGGCGGACTCGGCCTGACCGGCGATGCGACGTTCGTGAACATGGACGCTAACATTATCGGGCCCGTCGAGAGCGTCGATTTCGATGACAACGCGCTCACGGTCATGGGCCAGACCGTCTTCGTCGGCACGACAACCCGCTTTGGCGCAGGCCTCGATCCGAACGATCTCGGTAGCGTACGGCTCGGTGCTCGCGTCGCGGTCAATGGCTTTGCGACTGGAGACGGGGGACTTGAAGCAACCCGCATCGATCTCGCGCCCGCCGATGCGATGGCGCAGGTGATTGGTCCAGCCATTGCGGTCGATAACGGACAGCGATCGTTCCGCGTCGGCGCCCTCGACGTCGACTATGGCAATAGCCGCGTTATCGAACTGCCTTCCGGCTTCCCGCGCGCTGGCGACACCGTGCTGGTACGCGGAGTGTTTGCGAACGACATGCTCGTCGCTGACGAACTGCGGGCCACCTACGCAACGGGTCCTCGCGCCGTCCGGCAGCGTGTCTACCTCGAAGGCCTGGTCACGGAGTTCACGAATACCGGTGCATTCGACGTCGGCGCCCACCAGGTATCGACGACTGGCACAACGCAATATCGGAATGGCGTGGCCGAGGACCTCGGCGTCGATTCGCAGATACGTGTATACGGGCGTATTGGCAGTGACGGCGTTACCATTGTTGCAGACACGATCACACACATGACCCTGATCGAACGCTAAAGCGGAATCGGCATGACATGACGTTCATCGGCATCATTTTCTGCCTTGCCATCGTGCTCATCGCGGGCACGGGCGTTGTCTCGCCGCCGGCTTTTCTGACGATCATCCGGCGGCTGACCTCGCTACAGGGCTTCTACCTGGTTGCCGTCCTTCGCATCGCCTTCGGCGCCGTGCTGTACCTCGCGGCGCCGGTGTCGCAGATGCCGACGCTCATCGAGATCACCGGCATCGTCGTGTTCGTTTCGGGTGTCGTCACGCCGTTCTTCAGCCATCGCCGCTATCGAAAGGTTGTGGAGTGGTGGGCCGGCGGCGGTGACCTCTACATCCGGATCTGGGCAGGCTGCGCGATCATCTTCGCACTACTGCTTGGCTGGGTTCTATTGCCCAAGGAATTCGTTCTAAGAATCTTCGGGATTTAGCGGGCGATAGCCTGTAGAGTGCGCTCGTCATGAGAGCGCGCGACATCATCGACCTCGTTGCCCTTGGCGCCCTTTGGGGCGCCTCGTTCCTGTTCATGCGGATAGCTGCTCCGGAGTTCGGCGCGTTTGCATTGGTCGAGGTGCGGGTCGCGATTGCGGCCGTGGTGCTCTTTCCCCTGCTTTCGATGCGTGGTCAGACAACGGAGATCAAGGCAAACTGGTTCCCACTGTTTGTGCTGGGTGTGCACAACACGGCGATGCCATTCCTCCTGTTCACCTGGGCGATGCTGTCCCTGACGACCGGGACCGGAGCCATCCTGAATGCGACCGCCCCCATCTTTGCCGCTGTCGTTGCCTGGGCATGGCTCGGCGACAAGCTGAACTGGAGCCGCGCGCTTGGTCTGCTGGTCGGCACGATCGGTGTCTGGCTGTTGGTGCGGGACAAAGTGGGCGCTTCGCTCAGTGATTCGACACTGGCGGTTGGCGCGGCTCTCGGCGGCTCATTCTTATACGGGGTCGCCGGCAACTTTACACGGCGCTACGCGAGCCATATCAAGCCCCTGGCCGTCGCAACGGGCAGCCAGATTAGCGCGGCACTCGTGCTCCTGCCGGTTGCCATCATTACCTGGCCTTCCGAGCCGATCTCGATGACCGCCTGGGCGGCCGCGATCGTCATGGGCGTGTTCAGCACCGGGCTGGCCTACATTCTGTACTTCCGCCTGATCGCCAACACCGGTCCCACCAATGCCATCACGGTGACCTACCTGATCCCGCTGTTCGCGATGGTGCTTGGCGCGGTAGTTATCGACGAGCCGATCACCCTGCCCATGGTGATCGGCTGCGCCATCATTCTGCTGGGCACCTCCCTCGCGACTGGCGTGCTGCGCCTGCCGACGCGGGGGAACTAGCGACTCCTCACATGTCGACCGCTTCGGCGACCTCGATCGAGCCATTGGCCTCGAGGATCGGACATCCCTTCGCCTTCGTCAGCGCGTCGTCGAGGTCGCTCGCCTCGATCAGGCTGTAGCCGCTTACCGGGTTAGCGCCGCCGTTTTCGGTGACAGACCCGTCCGGGTTGACCGTGTAAGACTGGGCCACCGGGTTGCCGCCGTCGATGACGGCGGCGCCCATCGATCCGAACCAGTTGCCCCAGGCGTCGAGGACCGCTGCGACTTCTTCCTCGCTCTCCGGGTTATCGCCGCCACCGTGATACGCAAACAGGTACTTCGCCATGATTCTCTCCTCACTGTTGTATGTTCTGATGAAGTAATTGCACACTACACACAGTTTTTGGGCGAAACATCGGCTGTATTGCTACATTTTTCGGCCTTTGGATGTGTAGAATGCACATTCTATGGCGATATTCGCAGAATTCGACGCCCTTCGGGCCACGCTGGACGCCCTGCGTGGACATGGCGTCATCCCTGGCGTCGCGGAACGGCTCGGTAGCGACCGCGAGGATTTCACCACGGACCTCGGTGCCACGGTTATCGACGAGGTGGCCGCTTATAAGGAGTCCGGCAACCCGGAGGTCATTCCCGAGCTCGAGGCGCATCTCGACGAGGCGGTCCGGCAGGCCTGCCAGCTGCTTGCTGGCGAGCGGGTCCAGGATCTCGATTTCGTGGCCGATCATGCCCGCCGACGTGCCGCCCAGAAGTTTCCGCTCGACGCCATCCTGCACGCTTATCGCTGCCTGCATCGAAACCTCTCCCGCTGGGTCCGGGATGCTGCCCTCGAAGCCGCCGATGAGAGCGCCCAGCTCCGCCGGGTGGTGGCAGCCGTCACCGATTTCACCGTGGAGTTCACTGGCGCGCTCGGCACCGTTCTGACGTCCGAGTACGTCGCCCATACCCGCGTGCTCGCTGAGGCCGAGGGCGATCGCCGCACGCGGCTCATGGATACCTTGCTCAGTGGCTACGACGAATCCGACCAGATTGCCGCCCGGCTCTTGCGGCGGGCCGGGTATCTCGAGCAACGACAGTCATATTGCATCGCGGTCGCAAGGTCGGTTAACCCACAGGAGATGGAGAACCCGGCCCGCGCCCAGCGCATGGCCGACGCACTCACCGATGTCCTGACCGGGTCACCGCTACGCTACCTCGTCGGCGTTCGCGACAATCACGTCGTCGCGATCGTCTCCGGTACGCGCCGCCTGTCGGGCTGGACGGCACCGCAGTCTCTGATTGCCGAGCGCGCCTACCCGTTGCTGCGCCTGGTCGGCCCGGCTGCACTGATCGGGCTCAGCAATGATGTCCCCTCGACGTCGCACATCCCGCGCGCTGCAAGTGAGGCGCGTCTCGCGCTGGGCTTCGCCGACGTTGCAAACCGCGTGATGCCGTATTCCGAGATACCCTTCCGCCGCATGCTCGTGACGCAGGCGCGCGTTTCGGTGCTGTCGGCACTGCCTGCGTGGCTCGACACGTTCCTCAAGGGCGACAGCAAGGCGCGCGGCACCTTGTCGGCGACGCTGCGCGCCTATGCCGATGCGGACATGAAGGCGCTTCGTGCCGCCGAGGCGCTCGGCATTCATCCGAACACGATCTACGCCCGCATGCGCCGGATTCGGGAGCTGACGGGCCTGGACCCGCTGAGCTACCACGCACTGACCGAGATGCTGCTGGCCACCGAGTGCGTCGCTGACCCTCCCGCGGGTGTAAAATAAGCGCATGGAAGAGCGCAACCCGTGGCTACTGCCCGCCCTTGTCGTTGTCGTACTCGGCATCGTGGGATTGATGTACTGGGGAGACTTTTTCTCCCAGCCCCCGCCCGAGCCTGACGTCGAACTGCCGGCGTACGAAGAACCCGACCCACTGCCGGAAGGCGAGCCACGGTATCCGATGCCCGAGCCGGATCCCGGGACACAGGAGCAGTTCGATCTCGTAGCGTTGCCGGCGCTCGATGACAGCGACGCCTATTTCCTGCTCGAGGTCGCTGGAAAGTTCGGGCCAGCGATCGAGGCGCTGCTCGTTCGCGAGGCTGTGATCGACAAGCTTGTGGCCACGATTGATAACCTGGATCGCCAGCAGCTTTCGGAGCAGGTCCGGCCGGTCGGCCGTCTGCAGGATTCGTTCAGCAGCGACACAGGACGCGACGGCGAGATCATTCTCGGACACTCGAGTTACGCTCGCTACGACGCCCTCGTCGCGACAATCTACTACGCAGACGTTGACGCCGTGTACGACATGTACCGGCGTTTCTACCCGCTGTTCCAGAAGTCCTATGAACGCCTTGGGTACCCGAACAATTACTTCAACGATCGCCTCGTCCAGGTCATCGACCACCTGGTCGCGACGCCTGTATTGAATCGTTCGATCGTGCTGACTCGGCCGAACGTGCTTTACGAATTCGCGGACCCCGATCTCGAGTCACTCTCGAGCGGGCAAAAGCTCCTGCTACGCATGGGTCCCGATAACTCGGCGACCCTGAAGCGTCTTCTCGAGAAGTTCCGCGCGAAGCTGGTCGGCGGTTCCGGCCTTGCAGACTGAGACTCACGGATCTATCTGACGCGTTATGGTGTCCCACGCCAAACGAATAGTGTTGATCCTGATCGGCATCGTGTCGCTGGCACTCGGCGCCCTCGGAGTATTCCTGCCGCTGTTGCCAACAACGCCATTCATACTGGTGTCAGCGTTCGCGTTCGCGAACTCGTCGGAAAAGCTGCACCAGTGGTTGCTCAATCACAACGTGTTCGGGCCACTGATCGCCAACTGGCACAGTCACGGCGCCATTGGCCGACGCACGAAAATTGTCAGTCTGGTCTCGATGGTCGCGATCATCGGAATCTCGTTGCTACTGGGCGTGCCGACGCACGTGATCGTCATACAGGCGGTTGTCCTTACCGCCTCAGCGATCTTCATCATTACGAGGCCGCTACCGCCTGAGTGAAATGAGCCCGGTTCGCGGGGTGCGATGCAGGCCCGCACGTCTCCTGCGCAAGCCCCCTTGCGTCAAGAAACGGCCGACCGCCGTGCGATCAGGCTGCTTTCAGCTCCGGATCGTACGTGATCACGGGTCCCAGCTCGTGCAGGCGGAACAGGCCAAACGCCCGCTCGCCGTTGTAGTCGAGAACCCGGAGATCATCGGTCTCGTGGAGGTCGTGCAGTACAACCTGGAAGTGGCCGCCGTAACGTTGTTTGGCGAGATCCAGCGGAACCTCATGCGCGAAGAAGCGCTCGATGCCCTTGGCCTCCAGTTTCCTCAGGAGGTCAGGATGAGTCACCGAATTGAACGACGTGAGGATGACCATCGGACCGCTGCCAGTGATCAGCATTATGGCTTTCATCGCTTTACCACCGCTGCATGGCCGCACACTACGGCCATTCTATTTATTTATACGCCCGGAACTCGCCACTTGGCAGGCGGACAAATACTTACCCGTACCGCGGACGCCCTGTAGTATTGAGCCTATGAACTGGTTGACGAAGCGCCACGGCCGCAAGACGCCGCCCGGGTTCGAGATGCGGATCTGGAAAAAGCTGCCGCTGATCACGATTGTCGGCACGCTCGCGATCGGCGCCATGCCTGTGCTCGTGCGCATCCTGCCGAGCGCGCCCGAGGTCGACCAGGCCAAGCACATCAAGACCGTAGACATCTTCGCCATTGCCACTGAAATCACGTTGCTGACGGCCGTGTTCACGGTCGCGATCGGTTGCGTAATTGTGCACATCATGAAAGGCCCGGCCTACATGGCCGATTCCCTGCCTGTCGAGCACTCTGACCGGCCCACGCCCGAAAGGAAACGCCACAACGGCAGCCGTGACTGACGATATTTCCGATATCGCGATTCGTCACGACCTGCGGACCGGCGACCTCGGCCGCGTTATTGCGCTGCACGGCATCTGCTACGACCACCTGCCCGGTTTCGGACTGACGTTCGAAGCCTTCGTTGCGCGCACGATCGCCGAGTATGTGCTCGATGCTGGCGAGAAAGGCCGCCTGTGGCTCGCCGAACGAGGTGACAACCTCGTTGGTTGCACCGCCATAGTTTTGCGAGAAGGCGGCGTGGCGCAGTTGCGCTGGGTACTCGTAGACTCATCAGCCCGGGGCATCGGACTCGGCAAGGAACTCGTCAACCGGGCGCTGGAATACAGCCGCGAATCGGGTTGTAACAAAATCTTCCTCGAGACGACCGACGGTCTGCCGGAGTCGCAGACGCTTTACGAGAAGCTCGGGTTTGTCGAAGTGATGAACCAGCCTGAGGAACTGTGGGACGGCGTGCGGCCGCTCATCCAGATGGAGCTCGCGTTATAACGTTGTCGAGATCGGCACGAGCAGCGAGAACATCGACCCACCACCCACGCGGGACGTGACGTTCAGCTGGATGTCGAGCAGCCGCGAAATACGATCCACAACCGTTAGTCCGAGACCGAGGCCGTTGTCACGCGCGGCCGGATTGTTATCGATGCGATAGAACTCGTCGAAGATATCGGCGAGATGGTCGTCGGCAATGCCAATGCCTGTATCCTGCACCGTGATGCGCAGGCCGCCCTCGACAGGCTGACAGTCCACCGTGACCTTGCCTTTCTCGGTGTAACGAATGCCGTTCGAAACCAGGCTACGCAGCATCTTCGTCAGCAACTCCCGGTCCGTACGCACGAGCGCCTGCGCCTGCACTATCTCGAGCTCGATATTCTTCGCGCGCGCCTGGTCACGGAATTCCTCGTTGAGCTTGACCAGCACATCCTCGAGATCAAACTCCTCGATCGTCGGCTTAACCTCACCTTTCTCAATATCCGTTATGTCGAGCAGCGAGTTCATCAGGTCGGAGAGATGCGCGAGTGCATCGCCCTGGCCCGCAAACATCTTCTGCGCTTTCGGGTCGTCGACCGTGCGGATCAATGCACCATTCAGGAGCACGAGCGTTTGGAGGTGATGGCGAATGTCATTGCTCGCGGTCTGCAGAAAGCGCAGCTTCGCCGCCCTGGCCTTGTCGGCCTCGCGCCGGGCCTCGCGTATCGACGTTTCGCTCGGACGGCGGCGCGTCAGTATCAGCCAGCTCGTACCGATGACGGTCAGCCAGATGGCCGACAAGGCGAGCAGCCGGTTGGTGACAACGATCCACGGGATGCCAGAAGGCTCCGGCACCAGAAAGCCAGCGACCGTCAGCGCCGATGCAACGATGGCAAAGCAAAGCGCCGCGCAGATCGCAATGATCTGCGCGGTCGATAACTCTCCGCCCGGGCGAAGCGATTCTGCAATCCTTGTCATCAGCGTCCTTTTTACGCCAGCCTGATCCATGGGGCGCCTGCGCGGACGCCACCACGATTGAGACTATGAAAGCGATGTACAGGTCGGTATACGTAATCGCCGAGGTTTTGGGACGGTATCCCCATAAAAAATCGCCGCGCCCGCGGGATAAACAAAAAACCATGACGTGATTCCGCCGTGATCTTTGCGTGAGATTCGGCGCGCAGGCTTGTCGCCGTACCAATACACATACGGAGCAAGCACCATGAAAGCGAAAATCTATGCCGGGTTGTTGGCCGCGTCACTCGCCGCAGCACCCGCAGCAAATGCCACGCAGTTCACCGTGGAAATCGAAAACCTGAGCAACGCTATCTATTACACGCCCTTTCTTGTTGCCGCACATCCGGCAGGCACGAGCCTTTTCAGTGTCGGCGAAGCGGCTTCGGCCAACCTGCAGGCGATGGCTGAAGGCGGCGACATATCGGGACTCGTTGCCGACGTCAACGGACTCGGCGCGACCGTCGTCGAGAACCCGGCCGGCGGCCTGCTGGGTCCGACCGCCAGCACCACCTTCGACATGAACACGGACGGCACGTCTAACGATCGCCTCACCATCGTTGCGATGTTGCTGCCTACGAACGATGCGTTCGCAGGCCTCAACGCTGTCGAGATCCCCACCGAGCCAGGCACGTACACGTTTGACGTTCCGGCCTATGACGCGGGCACGGAAGCCAACGACGAGATTCTCAACGGCGGTGGCGCTCCGGGTGTACCGGGCATGCCTGCCGATCCGGGTGGCCTGGCCGGAGCGGGTGGCACAGGCGCGGCGATGGCCGATGCCAACACGACCGTGCACATTCATCGCGGCGCCCTCGGCGACACCGACGCTGCTGGTGGCACCAGTGACCTCGACAGTCGCGTACATCGCTGGCTCAACCCGGTCGTCCGCGTGACCGTCACGGTCCAGTAGGAGGCGCGTCATGAAAGTCATTGCAAATAGAATTCTGTTGCTGGCATTGGGCGCCGCCGTCCTTGCCGCCTGCGACAGCAGCGACTCGGTGACGCCGTTCGTTCCCGATCCGCCGCCACCACCGACAGCAACCTTCGAGGTAACGGTGACCAACCTGACCAACGGTCAGCCACTCTCGCCCATCGGCGTCATCGCGCACGCCGACGGCTACTCGGTGTTCTCGATTGGTGCCGCAGCGTCAGTGGGCCTCGAAGAGCTCGCTGAGGGTGGTGACAACTCGGTGCTTCTCGCCGAAGCCGATGCGGACGCGAACGTGTTTGCGACGGCCTCGGGCGGTGCACCAATCAGTCCCGGCGGTCGCGAGACGATCAGCATCGAGGTGCTGCAAAGCGATCTCGCAGGTATGCGCCTCAGCACCAGCACGATGCTCGTCAATACCAACGATGCGGTCACGATGGCGAATGCCGTCGATCTCAGTGCGATGCAGAGTGGAGACACATTGACGCTACGCACGATTGCGTACGATGCCGGCACTGAAGCCGACACCGAGATGGCTGCGCACATCCCTGGCCCGGCCGGCGGCGGTGAAGGCTTCAATGCCGCGCGCGACGACGACGCTGATCGTGTGTCGATGCACAGCGGCATTGTCGGTGCTGACGATGGCTTCGCCAGCTCCAGCCTGAGCAACCAGCACCGTTTCGACAACCCGGTCTCGATGGTACGAATCGAGCGTATCAACTGACTCCCCGGCGGGCCGCACACGGAAGTGTTGTCCGCCACCCTTCCACCCCGCTGTGATATTTCTGTGAGATTCCCGGTCTACTCTCTTCCCAAGGCCAGCAAAAAGGTGGTCGACCTCATGACACGCCGAATACTGCTTGTGGAGGACGAACAGGACATTGCGGAGCTCGCGGCGCTGCACCTCGAGGACCTGTGCGATGACGTGCACATTGCCAACGACGGCAATGATGGCTTGCGACTTGCTTTGTCCCAGGACTGGGCGCTGATCGTGCTGGACCTGCGGCTGCCCGGCGTCGACGGGCTCGAGATCTGCCGACGCGTGCGGCGTGAGCGTCAGTACCAGCCAATCCTCATGCTGACCTCAAAGTCGTCGGAGCTCGACCGTGTGCTCGGCCTCGAGTCCGGCGCCGACGACTACCTGACCAAGCCTTTCAGTGTCCTCGAACTCGCGGCACGTGCGCGGGCCATCCTGCGCCGCGTCGATGCATTGCGTGGTGCGCCGGTGGCCGAGCCCGACAGCGGTGCGATTGCGGCGGGTCCGGTCAGTATCGATCCGTCGCGTCGCGAGGTAACGCTGCATGGCGAATCCGTCGAGCTGACTGCCCGAGAGTTCGATCTCCTCGAACACCTCGCTCGCCACCCCGGACGCGTGTTCCGCCGCTCCGACCTGCTTGACCAGGTCTGGGGTTACGGCCACGAGGGATACGAGCACACGGTCAACTCGCATATCAACCGGCTGCGCGCGAAGATCGAACCCGACCCATCGCATCCGTCAATGATCGTCACCGTCTGGGGCGTGGGTTACAAGTTCGCAGCTGCCCTGCAATGAAATCGCTGTTCGCAAAGTTGTCCGCTGCGCTGCTCGCGATCGTCATACTGATGGGCGCAGCTTTCCTGGCTGTGGATCGATTCCAGACGCGCGCCTACTACGACGAACTTTCGCAGAAACTCAATGCGCCCATCGCAATGTATGTAACTGAGCAACGCCAGCTCATCGAGAACGGCGTCGCCGATCTCGAGAGTCTTCGCGAGCTCTCAGGGCATGCCATGGTCATTAATCCATCGGCCGAGATCTACCTGCTCGACACCGATGGCAACATCCTCGGCCACAGTCTGAGCGACGATGCCGTGCAACTGCCGCGAGTCGACCTCGAGCCGGTGTTGGCCCTGATTGACGGCACTGCGCAGCTGCCCCTGCACGGCGACGATCCTCGCTCGGGTCTCAGCAAAATCTTCTCGGCGTTCCCGGTCCAATCGGAAAGCGGTCTCGAAGGCTATCTCTACGTGATTCTCGGCGGCCAACGTTATGACGAGCTTGCGGGTGACCTGGGCGATTCGTACGCCTCGCGTATCAGCGCGATGGCCGTAATCGCGATCGTACTGTTCACGGCGCTGGTCGGATTTCTCGTATTCCGTCTTCTTACGCGTCGACTGCAGCGCCTGAGCTGTGAGATGGAACGTGCGACCGCGTCCGGTTTCACCACGCAGCCCGGCTTCGGTGAAATTCGAGCTGATGGCGATGAGATCGACGCGCTGTCGCGCGCCTTTACCGAGATGTCCGATCAGATCCAGTCGCAGATCGAGCAGCTCAAGGAAAACGACCGTTTGCGGCGTGAGCTGATCTCGAACATCTCGCACGACCTGCGCACGCCGCTGTCGGCGATGCAAGGGTCGATCGAAACACTGATCATCAAGGGGCAAGCCATGCCCGACGCCGAACGTGATCGTTACCTGCGAATGGCCCGCAAACATACGGTGCGACTCGGCACGTTGATAGGCGACCTGTTTGAACTCGCAAAGCTCGACTCGGCAAGCGTCACTCCCAGCGTAGAAGCATTTTCGCTCGCGGAGCTTGCGCAGGATATCGCGCAGGAGTTCCAGGTCGAATGCGAACGCAAGAACGTGAGTTTCGAAATCGAGACTGACTGTGGCACGGCGCAGTCGCTCGGTGACATTGGCCTCATCCAGCGAGCACTCGAGAACCTCGTCAAAAACGCGGTGCAGTTTGCGCCCGAGGGTGGCGAAGTAACGATCTCGATTACCCGGCACGACGCTTCAGTAGCTGTAGCGGTAGCAGATAATGGCCCGGGCATCGCCGAAAAGGACATGCCGCGTATCTTCGACCGCTTCTACCGCGCGCTCGACGGCGAGGAAGCACGGTCCGACTCATCGGGACTTGGGCTGGCAATCGTCAAACGCATTCTCGATCTGCACGACAGCCGCATTACGGTGACCAGCAAGGTCAATACGGGCACGCGCTTCGAGTTCGAGTTGCCCCTTTGCCAACAGGCCGCCTGAGGCAAAAAAAACGCCCGGCAGAGCCGGGCGTTCTGATCTTGCGATGTTGGCGTTTGCTCAGTCGCCAAAGCCCATTCGGAACTTCACACCAGCGGTCCGCGGCGTGTTGACGCGGTACGCCAGGCGGGCGCGACCACCGCGCTCGCGGTCGAACGACAGGTTGGCATTCTCATCGGTCAGGTTGTTGACGTAGAGAATGGCAGACCAGTTGTCCTTCTCGACTCCGAGGCTCATGTTCACGACCGTGTACGGATCGAGCTCCAGGTCAAGGTTGGTGGTTTCGTTGCCCGTCGCACCACCGAACGGCAGGCCCGACGTGAACGATCCGGCGAGAGGAAGCTGATCGCTCGGCTGCGTGATGCGGTCACCCACGTTGTGGATCGTTGTATTCCAGAAACCGTCCGCGCCGCCAAACGCGCTAACCGGGAACATGTAGCTGGCCGTAGCGGCGATCTGGAACTCGGGGACCGACGCGAGACGGTTACCGTTTGCGAGGCCACCAATCACGTTGCCGTCGCCGTCAACAACCGTCGAGTCAAACTCTGCGTCGATGATGCTGCCGGCAATCGAGAGGTACAGCGACTCGCGCGGGCTAGCGCCGAACTCGAACTCGACACCCTGAGTGTGTGCTTTCGGTACGTTGAACGAGATACGTGACGAGCACGATCCGGCGTCCAGCGTCGCCTGCAGATCCTCGATCTCCGAGTAGAACGCGGCCGCGTTAAACGTTACACCGTTGCCGAAGCTCGATTTGGCGCCGATCTCGTAATTCCACATCGTCTCGTCTTCGTACGACTGGAAGCTGCCGAAGATCTGCAGATCCTCAGGCGTGCAGAGCGTCGCGTTGAGCGGGTCGTTAACGCCGCCGAGGCGGAAGCCCTGCGATACCTGCGCGTTCAGCGTCGTCTCGTCGGAGATGTCATAGCTCAGCATGATGCGCGGCGTGAAACCGTCGGACTCGGTCTTGTCCGTCTGATCGTCGCCGTTGGAGAACAGACCACCGGACAGGAAGCGGCGTGACTCCTCGAAGTCGTAAAAGCGACCGCCGATCGTCAGCTGCAGCACATCACTAATGTCGTAGTTGACCTCACCGAAGAACGCGATCTGCTCAATGTCGTACGGCAGGTCCGAGTTGTACGGCGAATCGGGACCGTAGCCATTGGCGGCGCCAGCCGACGTGCCCGCACCGAGGACCTGGTCGGTGATGAGATCATAGCCCGGGGTCGGCAAGCGCTGTGCGTAGTTACGCTCGACGTCTGAGTAGAAGAAGCCACCGAGCCACTGCACGCCGTCGTCGTTATTCGAGCTCAGTCGAACTTCGAACGTCGTCTGCTTGAGGTCGGTCGTGTCACGCAGGTTCGACGGCAACAGCACGCCACCCTGCTCCGGGAAACCAAGGTCGACCGATACCGAGCCGGTCAGCGCAGATGCGTCGCGGCTGACGAGAATCTCGCGATCGAGCTGGCTGCCGACGAAGGTGATGTCGAAGGCGTCAAACGAAGCTTCGACGACGAGGTCTGCGAGCAGCGTGTCATCGGTGAACTGCTCCTGCAGCAACAGGTGCTGCTGGCGCTCGCCGAGCTGGATCGGATCGCGCGTTGTCGTGTACGGATTGGCGAACAGGTTGAACACTTCCGCGCGATTGAAGCCGTCGGCCTCAATCTCTTGGTAGACGATACGCGGTGTGATCGTGATCGCGTCACCGACGCCGAACGTCAGCGCTGCACGTACACCGGTGCGCGTGCCGCTGTTCACGTCTTCCTTGAAATTACCCGTCGCTTCTTCGCGAGCATCGATGAAGCCGGCGTACTCAGTGTGGTAACCAACAAGGCGCACTGCCGCGTTGCCTTCGCCGAGGGGCAGGTTGACCATGCCCTTAAGGCCGCCGCCGGTACCGCCATCCGTGACCGAATTGAGGTCGGCCTCGATGTTGGCTTCGAACGCCTCGGTGTTCGGGTCGTTGGTGATGTAACGGATCGTGCCGCCAACCGAACCGGAACCGAACAGCGTGCCCTGCGGGCCACGCAGTGTCTCGACGCGGTTGAGGTCATAAAGATCGAAGTCCGGCGTGAACAGCGAGACGGAGATAACCGACTCGTCGAGGTACACACCGACCTGCTCTTTCACGCCCGGCTGGTCACGAACGATCTGGCCGGCCGAGACGCCGCGGATGGCGACCTGGCTCTGGCCCGGACCGAGGTTCTGAACCGTCAGACCGGCGACATTCCTCGAGAGCTCCTCGAGGTTGGATGCGCCCGAGCGCTGGATGTCTTCGGCGGTCTGCGCGTTGATCGAGAATGGCACGTCCTGGATCGTCGTTTCGCGCTTCGTTGCCGTTACCGTGATCTCTTCGAGCTCCTGCGCCACGGCGCCGCTCGAGAGGCCCAGTACGGCAGCCGCCGAGATAAACACCGGTAATGGTGTTGCTTTCTTGCTACTGCTCATTGTTACCCCCCTTCATGGGATTCGTACGTTCCTGAATCGACAAGTTTTTTTGAGACTTGTTCCCTTAAGCATAGTGTGGTTTTGAGGCGATACAAGCCGACAAAGTAACAAGGCGTAACAAAATCGCCGGCAGCAAAAAGGCCGGGCGATTGCCCGGCCTGATCTTGCGCCTGAATCCTGAAGGGGGTGAAGAGGTATCAGGCTGCTTTGAGGGCATCCTCGGGGGAGAGATAGTCGTATCCGAGGTCGTGGGCGACAGCTTCACATGTCACCTGCCCTGCATGAACATTGAGGCCGTTGGCGAGGTGCGGATCGGCCTTCAGCGCCTCTACCCAGCCGTGGTTTGCCAGTTCCTTGACGAACGGCAGCGTGGCATTGGTCAGCGCAAACGTGCTCGTGCGCGGCACGGCGCCCGGCATGTTGGCAACGCAGTAGTGCACGACGCCGTCCACGACGTAGGTCGGATCCGCGTGCGTCGTCGCGTGGCTCGTCTCGAAGCAACCGCCCTGGTCGATCGAGATGTCGACCATGACCGAGCCGTCCTGCATGGCCTTCACGGTCTCCGCCGACACGAGTTTCGGTGCGGCGGCGCCTGCGACCAGCACTGCGCCGATGATCAGGTCTGACTCAAGCGCCAGCTCTTCAATAGCGTGCTTGGTCGAGAAGCGCGTTGTTACGCGGCCACCCCAGATATCGTCGAGCTCGCGCAGGCGCGGCAGCGAACGATCCAGGACCGTGACGCGCGCACCGAGTCCGATAGCCATGTCGGCTGCGTTGGCGCCTGAAACGCCGCCGCCGATAACCAGTACGTTTGCAGGTCCGACGCCCGGGACACCGCCCAGCAGCTTGCCGATACCGCCGTTGGCTTTCTGCAGCGAGTACGCGCCGGCCTGGATCGACAGGCGACCGGCAACTTCCGACATCGGCGTCAGCAGCGGCAGTGAGCCGTCGTCCGCGGTGACGGTTTCATAGGCAATCGCGGTCGTGCCCGACTTGACGAGCGCGGCAGTCTGGTCGGGATCGGGAGCGAGGTGCAGGTACGTAAACAGTACCTGGTCGGGGCGCAGCATTTCGCATTCGGGGAGCTGCGGCTCTTTGACCTTCACGATCATGTCCGCCTGGTCGAACACTTCCTTCGCTGTCCCAACAACGCGGGCACCAGCCTTGATGTAGTGAGCATCGGTCATGCCGATGCCACCGCCTGCATTCGTTTCGACGATGACCTCGTGGCCATCGTGCACCAGCTCATGAACGCCTGCCGGGGTCATGCCGACACGGAATTCGAGGGTTTTGATCTCTTTGGGTACTCCGATCCTCATTGGCTCTCTCCTACCAATTGTTCGTTGTTTCAGTTTTAAGGATAGCGCCGGAGAACGGCATTCGCTTGCAAATGAAACTACTTCAACCCGCATTTTGTGGCATTATCCGCCGCATAAGTACTGATTTGTGGTGTTTTCTGCCGTGACACTCGATAAATACGACACCCTCATTCTCGAAGCGCTGCAGCGCGACGGGCGCATCAGCAACAAGCAGCTGGCAGAAGAAGTGAGTCTCTCGGAGTCCTCCTGCCTCAGGCGCGTGCGCGCACTTGAGGAGTCAGACGTTATCGATCGCTACGCGGCCCTGCTCAGCCAGCCCAAGGTCGGCCTGCCCGGCAACGTGTTCGTACATATCGGGCTGACCCGCGAGGTCGAAAGCGACCTCGCCGCGTTCGAGCAGGCCGTGCGGGACATTCCCGAGGTGATGGAGTGCTACCTGATGTCAGGCGAGTTCGACTACCTGCTCCGGGTGGTTGTCTCGGACATGGCGGACTTCGAGCGTATCCACAAGACCGAGCTCACGCGCCTGCCCGGCGTCGCGCGCGTCAATTCGAGCTTCGCGATTCGTACCGTGCGACGGAAGACGGAGTTACCGTTGCGCTAGTCGGAGGGCGGCACGAATTCCTTGGGCGCCGCAGAACCGCCGGCGAAGAAAAATTTCTCCATCTCGGTCTCGAGGAACTTGCGGGCCTCGGGTTCGATCGGGGTCAGGCGGTACTCATTGATCAGCATGGTCTGGTGGGCGAGCCAGCGCTGCCATGCTTCTTTGGAGACATTGTCGTAGATACGCTGACCGAGCTCGCCCGGATACGGTGCGAAATCGAGGCCCTCTGCCTCCTTGCCCAGCAAAACGCAATTAATCGTGCGTGCCATTCCTTAACTTATCCAGCAGCTTGTTGACCGGGGCAGCCATGCCACCCGGCAACTCGTTATCAAGGCGATGCCAGGTGGCACCGGTGTTGTCGGCTACTTTACTCAAAGGCGCCGTGACGCGCACGACTATCGGCCGAATGTCGAGGTCGTAATGGCTGAAGCTGTGGCGCAGCAAGCCCCAGCTCTCGACGTCGTCGATATCCAGGGCCAGACGCTCGCGGCACCAGCTTGCTGCGTCGTCGCCCTCGATCTCGGGCAGGCTCCACAATCCGCCCCAGATGCCGGACTCGGGCCGGCGTTCGAGATACACGTGGCCGTCGTGCTTCGCGATAACCATCGTCGTCGCTCGCAGCGGCTTGTCCTTCTTCGGTTTGCGGCCCGGGAACACTGTCACTGTCCCCGCGCCCCGCGCGACGCAGTCCGCAGCGACAGGGCATAGCTCACAGGTGGGTTTGCTGCGCGTGCAGAGCGTCGCGCCCAGATCCATGATCGCCTGCGTATACGCTGCGACGTCCTGCTGCGGCGTGTTGTCTTCGGCGATCTCCCATAGCCGTTTTGCGACCGCCGTCGTACCGGGCCAGCCTTCGATCGCCTCGTGTCGCGCAAGTACGCGCTTCACGTTGCCATCGAGGATCGGGTGGCGCTGGTCGAACGCAAGCGAGAGGATCGCGCCGGCCGTCGAGCGCCCCACTCCGGGCAACGCCATGACGCCTTCGAGTGTCGCCGGGAATATGCCGCCGTGTTCGTCGCGCACCTGCTGTGCGGCCTTGTGCAGGTTACGTGCGCGCGCGTAGTACCCGAGACCCGACCAGTGCTGCAGTACTTCGTCCTGCGCCGCATCGGCGAGCGTCACGACATTGGGGAAGCGCTTCATGAAACGCTCGAAGTACGGGATCACGGTTTGGACCTGTGTCTGCTGCAGCATGATCTCCGACACCCAGGTGCGATAAGCATCCTTCGGCTGTTGCCACGGCAGGTCCTTGCGACCATGCACGGCAAACCATTCCAGCAGGCGTGTGGCGAAGTCGCTCAAAAGATCACATCCGAGTTCGCGACCTGGCGAGCCACTTGCTCAATACGGTCGATCGCCTCACCCGCATCCTTACGGAGCTTGCGCTTTATCATCCATGGCCCGATCGCGGGCGGCACCCAGAAAGCCGGTTCCATCGTAAGGCTATAAATAACGCGCGTACCGCCGTTATCTTCGTTGAACTCCCACACCTCGTCCGCCTGGCGAAAATCGCTCTTCTCGGGATCGGCGTAGGAGCGCAATACACGATTCGTTTCCCGCTCGACGCGGCCCTCACGTTTCAGGGTCTTGCAGAAGAACAGCACGCAGCCGCGATTGACGACGTAGTAGCCGGACTGCCCGTCGATTTCCGTGTCGCGCGCCTCGACGACGGCGCTTGAGAAACGCGTTGAATAATCCCAACGACTGAAGACCGTGTAGGTCTCGTCGATGCCGGTGCTGAACCAGACGACAGACTTGAATTCGTAGCGCGTGCCATCGTAGCTGACGTCGATGCTGCGCAGATCGGCGGCCGTCGTTACCGACGTCGCCAACAACAACGCAACGACGAGCGCCAGCCGGTGCATCAGTTGAAGATGTCCTTCAGCTTGTCCTTGAGCGCGTCCTTGATCTCTTCCTCGACGCGCTCGCGCAGGAGTTCCTCAACATCGGGCGCAAGCTTGGGCGATGCGACCGGACCCGTGATCTTTACGGGGATGACGGTCTTCGTCAGATCGTCGATTTCTTCAGGCGTCGCTGCTTCGACCAGCTCGGGCTTCCGGAAAACGCGCGCCCTCATGCGGTAGTCAACGGTCCCTTCGGGCAGGTTGACCGTGCCCGCGCCTGTCAGCTGCATGAACGGCAGGTCGGCGACGAAATCATCATTGCGCATGATGCCATCCGTAACCGTGCTCGTTGCCGTCACGGCGCTGAACCTCGTGCGCGCAGGCAGCTCGGGTTCCGGTGGTGTTTCTTGCTTGAGCAACGCGCGGGCGCGGCGCAGTTCGTACCAGACGTCGGTACCTTCATACACGCCGTCCCTGAGCTCAAACGACATGTTGCCGTTCAGCGTGCGCTGGATTTCGCTCATGTCGTTGCCGCGCCCCGTCAGTTTGAAGTCGCCGCGGATCGAGCCCGAGATGTTGTCTTTCTCGAACATCGCGTTCGCGAGCTTCGCAAGGTCGACGCCCTCGATACGCTCGTTCATCGACAACACAGGGGTACTGCCAGAGACATCGAGACGCACATCGCCTTCGTATTTGCCGTCGAACAGGTCGGCCGACACGGGATGAATGCGCATCTTGCCGCTTCCGGTCGTGAGCCTGACCGTAACATTGTCGAGCCGCATCGCGCCGAGCGTCACCGTGCTGATCTTGAAGTCGCCGCGGGCATTGAGCGGCTTGATCAGCTCGGCCGGGATCTCCATCGGCGCGTCGTCGCCCGTCGCGGCCACTTCCTCTTCGTCGGCAGGTGCCATGTAACGATTCAGGTCGAGCGCGTCGCCCGTTAGGTCGAGGAAGAACCGACCGTTCGACGCAAACGGCACGGTCATCTTGCCCGTGAACGTTGTGTCGTCGACCGTGATCGTCAATCCGGTCATCCGCATGTTGTCGTCGCCGACATAGGCTTTCGCTGCCATGCTGACACTGGACAGCGCTGACGGGTCGGCCGTCTCGGGCGGTGTCGAGCCGAATGCGGTCATCAAGCTGCGCGGCGAGAATGCGGCGACGTCTATCGTCGCGACAGGCTGAATGGTGTCGGCGTAGGAGAACGGCTCCACTTCGGCGTCGATTTCGATGCCGAGCAGCGACAGACTGACGGGCTGGACGGTCGCGGTCTTCTCGACCGTCGACACATCTATACCGGCCGTCTCGAATGCAAACTTCGCAGGTATCTCGGCAAGGCCTTCGACCATGGCTTCGAGCGACGACTCGCCGAAGGTCACGGTTCCCGCGTCGCGATCGAACGCGATCACCGTATCCAGTGATAGCTCACCAATATAGCCGGCAGGCTGCACGTCGAATTTCAGTCCGCCACTAGCCGGAACCGGGCTGCCGTCGTCGCTGACGCGCCCGAGGCTCAGATTCACGTCGGTCAGCTCGTAGCGGTCACCTTTGGGCGCGTGAGCGTAAATGATCGTCGCGTTCGAAATCTCGACGCCCGAAACCTCGATAGCCGTACCGTCGCCCGTTGTGGCTTCGGTTTCAGCCGGTGCCTCGCCAGCTTCCAGGAAGTCGGACCAGTTGCGCACGTCGTTGCGGTTGACCTGCAGGTTGAGCCGCAGGCCATCGACGGCCGCCGACCCGATCGTCGCCTCCTGGCGCAGCAGCAGCGGCAGCAGGCGCACACTCAGGCTGGCGCGCTCAATCTCCGCGAACGGCTCGTCGCCAAAGCCCGGCGCATTACCGAGCGTCGTGCGGCCGATATCGATCGCCAGCCACGGGAAGATCTTGAGTTCTATGTCGCCTTCGATCACCAGCTCGCGGCCGGTGCTCTCCTTGACCGCGCTTGCGATGTCCTCGCGAAAGTCGTTCGGATCGAAAAACAGGCGAAACGCGATCGCGGCGAGCACGAATACTGCGACGATGCCGGCGATCGTCCAGGCAATGATTTTGGGGGCACGGGTCATGGGACACCCATTCGATTAGACACGCACAGGGTATCAAATCAGACAAAAAACGGGCCGCGAAGTGCGGCCCGTTTGATCATATTCCGGTGGGTTTCGCGTGCGCTAACGGCAGAGCGTTACGTCACCGTTGAGCGTCGATATCGTGATGCGCGCATCGCCATCGCCCTCAACGAACTCGAGCTCCCAGCCCGGCGTGTACTTGCTCGTGCGCTTCGCCTTCGGGCCGAAGCAGTTGTCAATGTCGCCATTGAAGGTGTCGATGTCGAAGCGACCCTCGATCTCACCGACAAACTCGACGTCCACGCTGCCATTGACCGTTTCGGCCTTGAGCCGGCCGCCGTCGCGAAGTTCAGACTGGAACAGGATCTCGCCGTTGACCGTGTTCATGTTGACACGATCGAACGCGCCCTCATCGATGATGATGTCACCGCTGACCGACTCGGCCGCGATGGTGCCCGCGACACGGAACAGCGTAACGTCGCCCGACACCGAGTTAGCACGTGTTTCGGCTTCCTTGCGATCGCCGTTAACCTCGACGTCGCCACTGACTGCTGCAGCGGTTATGTCGGCGGAAACGTCCTCGGCATCGATGTCGCCGCTGACCGTATTGAGCTTCTGATCGCCCAGGACCTCATCGACCTCGATGTCGGCGCTGACCGTCCCGACGTCCAGGGAGCTCTGCTCGGGGATCTGAATGTAGAGATCGCTCGCGATTCCGCGACTGCTCCGCTTTGGCGCCTTTACCTTAACCGTGATCTTGTCGCCGCTGCGTTCGAAGATCAGCTTCTCGACGTTGCGGCCCAGCTCACCGGTCACATTGACCTGGTCACGCGACCAGCCCTTCACCGTGATCGATCCCGAGATATTCGAGACATCGACATGGCCATCCGGTGCTGCGTCGAGTGTGCGATCGACTTCTTCCGCCATGGCCGGCATTGCCAGCGCGGCTCCCAACAGAAGAATTGCATTGAGTCTCTTCATCTTGCTTCTCTCTAGATGTCGTTCCGTGTCATGACGTTGCGCGTCAGTCCGCCCACGCGGCGCAGCAGCGTCAGTTCCTCGCGATACGCTCTTGACAGTTTCTGCTGCAGCACGACATTGTCCGGCTGCTCTGCAAGCGCTGCGTTGATGTCAACGATCGCGTTGTGAATAAGGTCAAGGTTGGCCTGGATGTCAGCGCGGGCCTCCGGTGACAGGCGGTCCATCTCTGCATCGAGTTCGGCGCGCAACCCGTTACGGGCTTCCTGGAATTCCGGGCCCAGGTTGTAGTCGGTACCGAACGACGCCTGCTCGAAAACCAGTTCGGGCGAGACCTGGGTGACGGGCCCACCACTGTCCGACGTCAGGATATAGGTGATGCCCGACGATGCGCCAACCAGCAGCACGACGGCCGCCGCCTGCGCCAGCATCGGGGTCCAGCGGGAACGCCGTGGCGCCGGCTCAATCGCCTCGGCGATGCCTGGCCACAGGTCATGCTCAGGGCTGATCTCGGTAGAGAGCTGCCGCGCTGCGCGATTCAGTTTGTCGTCAAATGTTTCGGTCATACCTCAAATCCCTGCTCTTCCAGTTGTTGCGCCAGCAGCTTCCTTGCGCGGTGCAGTTGTGCCTTGCTCGTTCCTGTCGCGATGCCGAGCATCGCTGCCGCCTCGTCGTGGCTGTAGCCGTACACGGCGTGCAGGACGAAGACATGGCGCGCTCCTTCGGGTAATCGGTCAACGGCCTGTGCCAGGTCACGCAGCTCACCCGAATCTCCGGTCTCGAGCGCGGCCGGGCGTGTATCGGCGACGGCCTGGATGCGATCCTGCTCGCGCTTGGACTTTCTTATCCGGCCAAGAACGGCGTTGACGGCGATGCGGTGTAACCAGGTCGAAAACGCGCTGTCACCACGGAACCGGTCAAGCTTGTTCCAGGCCTGGATGAACGCCTCCTGCGTGCAGTCCTCGGCCTCGCTGACGTTGCCCGTCATTCGCAGGCAAAGTCCGTAAACCTTGTCTACGTGCACCCGATAAAGGGCCTCGAACGCTCGCGCGTCCGACCGCTTTGCGCGACGTATGAGTACGTCTTCTTCAGCGACTATGTCTGCAGTGGCGGATGCCATGGACTGACTATAGTCGCTGCCGGTTGCGGTCAAAAGCGCTGCCAATCGGCTGTTCTCCCTCTATCTTGTTCTTTGGATGCCCGTCGGGCGCCGAGGGTTTACAAATCTACCGCACAAACGGTAAAAAAAACCCTTAAGCAACTGTGTTTGTTTGCGATTCTGGTATTATCCGACCAGCCGTAAATAACAACGAAAGCAATTCATGGCACAAACCTGCCCGCTACCAGCCCCGCTTTTCGGTACCACGGGCAAGTTGCCTCTTCCAGGAACGGCTCTTTAGATGTCGGGGCATTCGATTCTTTATCTCGGCCGTGGTGAATTCGCCGCCGACTACCTGTCCGAACTCGAAACGCTGCCATGCTGCACTTATCTGTCGCGTAGCAACACGCTCGAGCTTCCCGAAGACGCGTCCTACGTTGTCGATCTGGTGCTGCTTGAGATAGGGCCGCTGATCACGCAGTCCGGCCAGTCGCTTGCAGAACTGATCCAGTCACTCGATCCCTACCCTGTGGTTGCGCTGACGCAGAAGGAACATGAGCACCGCGGGATCGCCGCGATCAATGCGGGCGCCCAGGGCTATATCTGCGTCGACGACATTACCGTTGAAGGCCAGGAAGCCGTTTTCGACCATGCCGTGCAGCGCAGCCGACTCCAGCATCGCCTGTCGGACACAGATGTCACCGTTCTGTCGATTCTGCGCAGCATCAACGACGGCGTCATCGTTGTCGATGAAGTCGGTCATGTCCTCGACATCAACCCGGCGGCGCGTTCGATTCTCGGGATCGGTCCACGCATGCAGCCCGACCCGACGTGGGAGCAGACGTTCTGCTGCATCGACGGCGAAGGAAAGAGTTACCCGAATGCGCACGATCTGCCGCTTGTGCGCGCCCGCAGCGGCGAGAAGTTTGCCAACCAGGTTGCGATCTACCGCAAGCCAGAACAGCCCGATACCGTGCTCAGCATCAACGGCCAGGGACTCTATGACGGCAATCGCGAACTGATCGGCGGCGTTGTCACATTCCGCGACATCACCGAAATCACGCACCGGACACAGCTACTCGAGAAACGCGCGCAGTTCGACGAACTCACCGGTATCGCAAACCGCGGCCTGTTTCTGGAGCAGCTGTCGCGCGCCATGGGCCGCAGCCAGCGCAAGAAAGCGCCGCTCGCAGCTTTGTTCATCGACCTGGATCGTTTCAAGTCGGTCAACGATACGCTCGGGCACGACACGGGCGATGCCGTACTGTGCGACGTCGCGAAGCGCCTGAAGAAAAACGTGCGCATCGGCGATTTCGTCGGGCGCTGGGGCGGCGACGAGTTCGTCGTCTGCCTGGAGGACTTCGGCGAAGCCGGCAATGCGGCAGCCGCAGCACAAAAACTCCTGCTCGTACTGTCCGAGAAGTACCACGTGGGTAACGCCGAGGTGTACGCGACGCCGAGCATTGGCATCGCGCTGTATCCCGAGTCTGGCGATACGGCCGAGCGCATGGTCAAGGCCGCCGACATCGCGATGTACGAAGCAAAGAAACGCGGCGGCGGACGCTTCCAGTACTACTCACCCGCGCTCAACACCAAGCTCGCGCAGCGAGAGGAACTCGAGGTTGGGCTGCGTCATGCCCTCGTCCGTGATGAGTTCGTGCTCCACTACCAGCCGCGCATCGATATTTCCTCGGGCCGCCTGATCGGTCTCGAAGCTCTGCTGCGCTGGCAGCACCCGCGATTCGGATTGCTGCCGCCCGGACGCTTCCTGCCGATCCTGGAAAGCTCAGGCCTCATTCATTCCGCCGGCGAGTGGGTTGTCGAGACGGCGTGCCGACAGCTTGCCGGCTGGCAGCGGCGTTTCGAACTGCCGGATCTGTCGATGGCGATCAACCTGTCGCATCAGCAGCTGTTGCACGGCCGCCTCGTCGAGGTCGTCAAGAAAGCACTCAAGGACAACGCGCTCGACCCGGGCTGCGTCGAGTTCGAGATTGGCGACAGCGATCTCGTCACCAAACGTAGCACCGAGCTCGATACGCTCAAGGGCCTGCGTCGCCTTGGCGTGCGCCTGTCACTCGATCACTTCGGTACCCGCGACGTGTCGTTCGAGTCGCTCGACAATGGTTTCATCGACAGTTTCGTGCTCGACCAGCAGCTGATCGCGGACATCATGGAGAACGACAGTCACCAGCGCATCGTTCGCGCCGCGATTGCGATGGCGCAGGGACTCGATATCGAAGTTGCCGCTGAAGGCGTCGAAACCGTGACGCAGCTCGAGTTTCTGAAGAGCTGCAACTGCGACCTCGCTCAGGGTTTCCTGATCAGCCGGCCGATGCAACCCGAGAAGGTCTCGGCGGTGCTGCGCAGCGAGATTGCCGGCACGTCATTGCTGGGTCGGGGTATGCCCTAGTCGCTATCGATTGAATACCCGCAGTTCCAGCAGGCGCCGAACTGCCCTTCGTTCTCCTCACCGCATCCCGGACATTTCCAGGAGTCAGCCGGGCTTTCTGCGTCGGCGGCTTTGATCAGCTGCAGTGCGCGGTCGTAGTCGAGATCGTTGATCACCCAGAGCTGCGGCCACGTTTCGAAGAAGGGTACCTCACCCATGATCGAACCCAGGTGCTGGTTGCGCACCTCGGTGTGAATCCCCTCCGATGCGAGCAGATTCTTGTAGTGATTGATCGTGATCAGCGATTCCGCAGAAGTCAGCTTCTTCATGCGCCGAGCAGGGCCCTCAGAAACGGTCGTGGATCTTCGCCCTTCTCGAGCACTTCCACAAGCGCAGAGCCGACGATTGCGCCCGCCGCATGCGCGCCGACGTTAGCGACGTCCTGCGCCTCGCGGATGCCGAAGCCGGCACAAACCGGAATGCGCGAGATGTCGGAAACCTTGTCGAGGTAGTCGGTCAGGTCCGCCGGCAGGCCGACGTCACCACCCGTAATACCGGTGATCGTCACCGCGTAGACAAAACCGCGCGATGCATCGCACAGCGTCTCTAGCCGATCGTCGGGTGTCGCCGGTGTAACGAGCTGGATCAAACCCAACCCCCTGGCCTCGAGCGCGGCGCGAATGTCATCCGACTCCTCAAACGGCAGGTCAGGCACGATGAATCCGCAAACCCCCGTTTCGAGCGCACGCTCGGCGAGTTCGTCATAACCGAACGCGAGCAGCGGATTCAGGTAGGACATCATGACGAGCGGCGTATCGAGTTCGTCTTTTGCACTTTCGAGCTGGTCGAAGATCCACTTCAGGCTCACACCTTTTTGCAGCGCCTCGAAGCTCGATCGCTGGATCGTCATGCCGTCGGCCATCGGGTCGGAGAACGGGATGCCGAGCTCCACTACATCGCCAACCTCTGCAACGGCTTGCAGCGTCTCGACGAACGTGTCGGGGCTCGGGTATCCGGCCGTGACAAACGGCACAAGACCTGGACGGCCGGCTTCGTTAGCCGCTCTGATTGCTGTCGCTATACGTTCATGCGCTGGCATGGGTGCGAATCCTTGCAGGGTACTTGGTCAATGTCGGCATGTCCTTGTCACCGCGGCCAGAATTACCGATCAGGATCTTCGAGCCGGGGTTCTCTTTGGCATACTGCTTCGCCGCGGCAAAGGCGTGCGAGGTTTCGAGCGCGGTGAGAATACCCTCGGCCGCACACAGTTCCTCGAGCGCCTCGAGCGCCTCATCGTCTTCGGCCGAGATGTACTTGACGCGCCCCGTTGCCTGCAGCAGCGCATGCTCGGGACCAACGCCCGAGTAATCGAGCCCGGCGGAGATCGAATGCGTTTCCTGCACCTGGCCGTCGTCATCTTGCAGAATCATCGTGTACGACCCTTGCAAGACGCCGGGCGTGCCGGTCGCGAGTGTCGCGGCGTTCTGGCCGAGGCCGCTGCCGGTACCTCCCGCTTCGACACCGATCAGCTCGATGTCATCGCCGAGCAGCGGGTAGAACAAACCGATCGCGTTCGAGCCGCCACCGACGCAGGCGAATGCAGCATCGGGCAAGGCACCCGCCTGGTCGAGCATTTGCTGACGCGATTCCTCGCCAATCACCGACTGCAGTTCGCGCACCAGGTATGGGTAGGGGTGTGCGCCTACAGCAGAACCAAGCAGGTAGTAGATGCCGTTAGGATCGGTAACCCAGGTACGCAGCGCTTCGTCGATTGCTGCTCGCAGTGTCTTGTCGCCGCTCTCGACTGCAACGCATTCGGCACCGAGGCGATGCATGCGATCGACATTGGGTGCCTGCCGTTCGATGTCGACCGCACCCATGTAAACCGTGCACGGCAACCCGACTCTGGCGCAGGCCGCTGCCGAAGCAACACCATGCTGGCCCGCACCGGTCTCGGCGATAACGCGCTCCGCGCCGAGGCGTTTCGCGAGCAGCGCCTGGCCGATCGCGTTGTTGATCTTGTGTGCGCCCGTGTGCGCGAGATCTTCGCGTTTGAGCCAGACCTCGGCGCCCCAGGCTTCCGACAGCCGCGGCGCAAACGTGAGTGCGGTCGGCCGACCGACCCACTCGCGCAGTTCCTTGCGGTACTCGGCCTGGAAGGACTCGTCGTGCAGGTGTTCTTTCACGCCCTCCTCGAGCCGCTCGAACGCGGGCACGAGCGTCTCAGGCACGTAGCGGCCGCCGAATGGTCCAAAGCGGCCGCGGCTGTCCGGCAGCTCGCCCCGTATCGCCGCGTCGAGAAGCTGGCTCGCTTCATCCTGTTGCAGCAGTGCACTCATAGGTCTGTCTCCGCGGCTTTTGCCGCTGTGATGAATTTGCTAATCAGCTCCGGGTCCTTCTCACCGGGCGCCGACTCGACAGCGCTCGACACATCGACGCCGAACGGTCTCACCGTCGTAACCGCTGCTCCGACATTGGCCGCGCTGAGCCCGCCGGCAAGGATCATATAGCCATGGCGTGCGAGCACCGCCGCTCGCGTCCAGTCGACGGTCTCGCCCTGGCCGCTCTTCGCACCTTCGTAAACGTAGGTGCCGGTCATCGGCGGTTCCACGCCACCTTCACGATAGACGGGCCAGCGGCCGACGTACTCGGGAACGTCGAGCGCCGCAAAGTCCTCAGCATCCGTCTGCAGGATGTCAGGGCCAAAACCGAGCAGCACGGACTGCCACTCCTCGTTCGTCGGGTGCAGCATGACGGCAACACGCTTGACGTCCTTCGGGACGTCCCGGGTGATTTTCGTGGCGTGGCCGGGATCGACGCGGCGCACCGATTCCGCGAACACGCAGCCGATCGCATCTGCACCTGCAGCCACTGCCGCATCGACATGCTCCTTGTTGCTGAGACCGCAGATCTTCACGAACATGCCGCCGCTCCCGCTTCTCGCATGTGCCTGATGAGGCCCGCCGGATCCTCGCTGCGCATCAGCGCCGTGCCAACCAGTGCCATCGAGTAACCCCAACCCATGACACGCGCCGCGTCGGCGGCGACTCGCAAACCGCTCTCCGCGACGCAGGTCGCATCAGGCAAATGCGGTGCAAGGTTCTGCAGGCGACCGGTATCGACTTCGAGTGTGCGCAGGTTGCGAGTGTTGACGCCGATCAGCAGCTGGCCGTCGCCGTCCATGAACTGTGCAGACCGCTTGAGGTCTTCCTTGTCGAACGATTCGAGCAGCACAAACATGCCATGCTCGAACGCGCAGTCGAGCATTGCGCGTAGCTTGTCATCGTCGAGCATCGTCGTAATCAGGAGGACACCGCTTGCACCCGCGGCGCGAGCCTCGAGCACCTGGACGGGATCGACGAGAAAATCCTTGCGCATGACCGGCGTGCCGGGCACAGCGGCAACAACTTCTTCGAGATGTGCGAGTTCGCCATCGAACCGGCTCGGCTCGGTCAGCACCGAAATCGCGGCGGCACCGCCGGATGCGTAAGCGTGAGCGCGCACAACGCGGTCGCTGTCACCTTGCGCAAGATCGCCCTCAGCAGGTGAGCGTTCTTTTATTTCTGCAATGATCTCGAACGCGCCGAGCGACAACGGCACCACGGGCCTGTCAAAATCTGCGTCGGTGAACGTGCGGGCGGCAGCCGCCCTCTCGGCGCTGCTGTTCGCCATGCCTTGCAGGAAGTCGCTCATCAGCCCGAAAAATGCGCCTTCAGTTTGTCGAGGAACGCAGCAGCGCGGCCATCGTCGATCGCAGCGGTCGCCTGGGCGACGCCATCTTTGGCGTCTACTGCGAGCCCCTGCACCTCGAGTACCAGTGAGGTCCCCATAAGCAGTGCATCGCGATGCGGGCCTTTGTCTTCGCCCGTAAACACGCGCACGAGCTCCTGTGCATTGTGCTCGGCATCACCACCCGCGAGATCTTCAGGGGCGCAGCGCGCCAGGCCGTAGTCTTCGGGCGTGCGCTTCGACTCAGTCACATCGCCCGGCGTCGCATCGTAGAGCCAGAACTCGCCTGCCGGTGTCGCCTCATCCCAGCCGGGCTCGCCATGCACGACGAATGCGCGCTCGATGTCGAGTCCGGCAAGCGCTTCCGCCATGAGCTTTGCCATATCTCGGCTAAATGCGCCGATGAGCTGGTACGGAGTCGACGCCGGGTTGGTCAGCGGCCCGAGGATATTGAATACAGTGCGGACGCCCATCGCGCCGCGTACGGGCATGACCGATTTCATGGCCGGGTGGTAAGCGGGTGCGAACAGGAAGGTGAAACTCGTTGCCCGCAGACAGTCGACGGCTTCCTTTTCATGCAGCGGCAGCGGCATGCCGAGACACTCAAGCATGTCGGCACTGCCAGACTTGCTCGAGATCGAACGATTGCCGTGTTTGACCACGCGTGAGCCACAGGCCGCAGCCAGCAGCCCGGTGCCGGTCGACAGGTTCAGGCTGCCAGAGCCATCACCACCGGTGCCCACTGTGTCCACGGTCGGCGCACCGTCCGGAATGTCGAGGTGTACCGCGACTTCGCGCATCGCTCGCGCAAAACCGCGAATCTCGTCGGCAGTTTCGCCCTTGGCGCGCAGGCCAGCCAGCAGGGCGCCCGCAAACGCCGGATCGAGGTCGCCTGCCGCGAACTGGCACATCAGGTCATAGGCCTGTTGCTCGCCGATGTCGTTGCCCTGCAGCAGGCTATCGAGTAGCGCACTGTTGCTCATGGTGCGTCCTGGCGCATGAAGTTGGCCATCAGCGTGTCGCCGTCGGGCGTCAGTACGCTTTCAGGATGGAATTGCACGCCCTCGATCGGCAACGTCTTGTGGCGCACACCCATAATCTCGCCACGCTCGGTCTGTGCCGTAATGACGAGGTCGTCAGGCAGCGTTTCCTCTGCCGCGCACAGCGAGTGATAGCGGCCCACCTCAAACGGGTTGGAGATGCCTTCGAAGATGGTTTTGCCGTCGTGCTTTACCATCGACGTCTTGCCGTGCATCAGGCGATCGGCGCGCACGATCTCACCGCCGTGCTGCTGGACGATGCTCTGGTGACCGAGACAGACGCCGAGGATCGGCAGCTTCCCGGCCCAGGCACCGATCATCTCGAGCGAGACACCGGCATCCTCGGGCCGACCCGGTCCGGGCGAAATCACGAGATGCGTCGGCTCGAGTGCAACGCTTTCATCGACCGAGAGTGCATCGTTACGGTACACCATGACCGATGCGCCCATGGCGGCGAACGCCTGCACGAGGTTGTAGGTGAACGAGTCATAGTTGTCGATCAACAGCATGCGGACGTGGTCGAAAGAGTCGCTCATCACAAGCCCTCCCCGGCAATTTCCAGCGCACGTCTCAGAATCGCGCTCTTGGCCATGACTTCCTGGTATTCCTTCTCGGGAATCGAGTCGGCAACAATACCGGCACCCGCCTGAAAACTGTACTCGTTGCCGGAGAAGACCAGCGTGCGGATCGTAATCGCCTGATCCATGTCACCGTGCAAGCCGAAATAGCCGGCAGTGCCCGCATACAGGCCACGTCCTACCTGCTCCATTTCCTCTATGATCTCCATCGCTCTTACTTTCGGTGCGCCAACGAGCGTGCCAGCCGGGAAGCTCGCGGCAAACAGGTCGAACTGGTCGTAGATGTCGTCAAGTTCACCCTGCACGCCGCTGACGATGTGCATGACGTGGCTATAGCGCTCAATGGCACGAAACGGATCGACATGAACGCTGCCAGGACTGGCGACGCGTCCGAGATCGTTTCGTGCGAGGTCAACAAGCATGACGTGCTCCGCGGCCTCTTTCGGGTCAGCGAGCAGCGTCTTCTCGTTGGCGAGATCTTCCTCTGTCGTCGCACCACGGGGCAATGTCCCTGCGATCGGCCGCAGAGAGGCCGTATCGCCGTGCAGGCGCACAAGGGCCTCGGGCGATGATCCCGCGACCTGCAGATCGCCGAAATCGAAATAGAACATATACGGCGAGGGGTTTAGCAGTCGCAGCGCCCGGTAAACCTCGAATGGCGGAACGTTGGTCTCGCCCCGGAACAGCACTGACAGCACGATCTGGTAGATGTCGCCTGCTTTGATGTACTCCTTGCACGCGTTGACGCGTGCCGAAAACGCTTCCTCGCTGAGGCTGGCTTCGGCATCCGAGATCGTCACCTCGTGGCCATTGCTCGGAATCGGGCCGCGCAGCTGCTGAATCACGTCGTCCCGCAGTCTCTGGCGCTCCTCTTCGGGGCCGTCGTGGAGCAACGCAATGCGCCGCGTAACGTGATCGAACACGAGCAGCGACTGCGGTGCGACGAAAGCCGCGTCGGGAACGCTGGTCTGTTTTTCGGTGTCGACGGGCAGCTTCTCGAATAAACGCACAACGTCGTAACCCGAGACGCCGACGAGCCCGCCCGCGAACGGCAGGTCTTCCGCGGGCTGCGGCATGGGCGCCTCTGAAAGCGCTTCGCGGAGCGCATCGAGGTACTCACCCTGGTCGGTCGGACGTGGCCGCTCATTGCCCGCTACGGTGAGCGAGTCGCTGTCCATGCGGACCTCCAGCGCCTCGCCGAAGCCGAGAAACGAGTAGCGTGCGAGACGTTCGCCGCCCTCCACGGACTCGAGCAGAAAGCGTGGCTTGAGCGCGCCGAGCTTCAGGTAGGCGGATACCGGTGTGTCAAGATCCGCGGCTATGTCGAATGGGGCCTGCATTTAAACTCCATAAAAAAAGCCCGCCTTGCAATCAGCAGAGACGGGCTTTGGTGTCTTCGTTCAGCTAAACGCTAGCCTGCCGCCTCCTGTGAAGGCAGCCACCACCAGTTGTTGCTGTGCGAGAAATTCATGGGTCGGAGTATCTCCGTGGTACCGGCGGCCGTCAACCCCGGATTCGTTACAACTGATACAGCATCGGCAGCACGATCGAGAAGCCGATCCACATCACGATGGTCAGTGGAATGCCGACCCGCAGGAAATCGCCAAACTTGTAGCCGCCGGCCGTCATCACGAGCAGGTTCGTCTGATACCCGTAGGGCGTTGCGAAACTCATGTTGGCGCCGAATAGCGTTGCGAGGATGAACGGTTCCGGGCTGACGCCAAGCTGCGAGGCAATACCGATGGCGATTGGTGTACCGATAGCCGCAGCGGCATTGTTCGACACGATGTTGGTCATGACCGTCATCAGCAGCATGAACGCACTGAGAATGACGGGCGCCGGAAGCCCCGCCGCCGCGTTGACGAACGACAAGGCGATGAAATCAGCCATGCCGGTCCCGACCAGCGCCTTGCCAAGCGCGAGTGCAGTGACGATGATCATCACAACTGGTATCGACAGCGCCGCCGTGGCGTCACGCCAGCCCAGGCAGCCCGTCGCTATCATGAGGCCAAGGCCAACAATCGCGCTGACCGAAATCGGCATGACGCCGAGCGCCGCCGCGAGAACGACGAACGCCATGATCGACAGTGCCCGCTTTGCATGATGCGTCTGCGGCAGATCGGTCGTGCCGTCAAGTACGAGCATCGAGCCCGAGTCTCTTAGCTGAGCGATCGACTCGCGCGTGCCCTGGACCAGGAGCACATCACCGGCGCGCAGCCGGATCATGTTGAGGTCGCCCGTGACCTGCGAGCTCGGCGCACGAGCGCGATGCAGTGCCAGCGGCAGCAGGCCATAGCTGCTCGTGAAACGGGCGGCCGCGAGGCTGCGCAAGTGAAGCGGCGATCCGCGCGTGATGACAACCTCGGCGAGCTGCTGACCCTTGGCTTCGAGCGGCGTGTCTTCGTCAACCGGGTGTTCGTCGTCACTCAGGTTATAAAGCGTCGTACCAAGCAGCTGTTCGTAGTGCTTCAGGTTCTCGGGCGAATCTTTGACAAACAGGCGGTCGCCGGGCTGGATCGTGACCGACGGCAGCTTGGCAAGGAACAGTGACTCGGAGCGCTGGATCTTGTCGATGCGCAGGCTGCCATCCGCCTTGGCGAGCACTTCGGACAGCGTCTTGCCGGCCGCGAAGCCCCCTTCCTTGACGTGCAGCTGCGCGCTGAAGATTCGCGGCGTCGTGTCCGCCATTGGCGGCGTGCGATCCGGCAGCATGCGCGGCGCAACCAGCCACAGGAATGCAATGCCAACGCCGCCAACAATAGCGACCGGCAACACCCATTCAAACATCGTGAAGTCATGCTGCCCGAGATCGTGCGCGATGCCGACGACAAGCAGGTTGGTCGACGTACCGATGGTTGTCGACATACCGCCGATGATCGTTGCGAGGCCCATCGGCATCATGACGCCCGATACCGGGAACTTGGACCGCAGCGACGCGCCGACGAGAATCGGCATGAGCAACACGACGATCGGCGTGTTGTTCATAAACGCACTCAGAATGGCGCCGGCAATGAGCGTCGTAACAAGGGCGAGCACGGGACGCGACGACCAGGCCCTGCCAACAATCGTCGCTAAGGGCTGTAACGCACCCGTGGTTTCGAGCGCCTTGCCCACCATCATCAAGGCGCAAATTGCGACAAGCGCCTCATTGCCAAATCCGGCAAAGAAATCGACCGGACCAACAATCGCGTCGCCCTTGGCATCCACATACGGGAACAGCGTGAAGCCGGCCGTGAGGACAATCAGGATGGCGAAAGATGACGACTCGAGCGGTATGTTGTCGCGCGTAAACAGGTACAGCGCGAGGACCGTCAGGGCAAGTACCGCGAGGCCGTGTGCGTCCGGTGTAATGGCTTGCAAAGCACCCCTCACTGCTCTGCTCATGGAGCTGAGACCGTATCCCAGATCACACCTGTTTCGCAATGAGCGTTGCGTCCCTTGAACGACGCAGAATTGCACCAACGCGCTCATAAAAGGACCTGAACTCAATGACGTTCCAGTGCGTTATCCGTACCTCGCGCAGAAACGAGACTGAATTTGCGCACCGAATGAGTGGCAGCAAGTTCATGTAGCGCGAGTCTGCTTCGTCATGTTGCGGAAAGACGTCCCAGGGCGACAGCGTCAACAGGTTGCGATGACGCAGGGCGTTGTTGCGCACGGCACGTTGCCAACGCTCCGCCATCTCGCGACCGTGCCGCTGCACACGTGCCCCGGCGGCGTCGATGGCGGGGCAGTAGCCGACACGTATCGCGATCTCGCGTGACGCGTCGACGAGTATCGCCTCAATCCGGTGCGCGAGTTGTTCGAGCTCGCCCAGCACGGGCAGAAAGACCGGGTTGTCATTGCGTCGTCGGACGAGATCGCCCCAGCCGCGTACCAGGATCGACAGTCGCCGATTCATGAGGCTGTCGCGAGACATCGAACTGTTCGCCCACTCGGCTTTGTCATGACACTGCTCGCCGGCGCGCACGCAATCGCGCAAAGCGGCTTCGAGTTGCGTCATGCGCAGCTCGCCATGCTCACTGGCGTAGTGCATCAGATCGAGCTCGGACGAGACCCATGCCGAATCGCAGGGAACGAGTGACAACGTTGGCATGTAAACAGCTTCCGCCACCTCGTCGGCCAGCAGGGGGCATGGCGAGACGACACCGGCCGGCAGCAGCGCATTGATTGGCGTTATGTCGCGCAGCTCCCAGAGCTGCTGCCACACAGACGCGGCCAGCTGCGGAGAGACTTCCCTGTCCGAATCCACAACGTAGAACATGCCTGTGATTCTGCGGTGATGACGGCGCGGCCAGCGGCCCCTGAATCGAGGCAATTCGTCCACATTGGCAAAGTTGGCACCAGCCGCCCGCCGGGTGTACCTTTCACGTTCTCACGAGGGGGACAACGGTATGCCGTCTTTCGACGTAGTCAGCGATTTCGATGCGCACGAAGCGCGCAACGGCGTTGACCAGGCCAATCGCGAAGTAACGACGCGGTTCGATTTCAAAAGCACGGGCTCGAAGTACGAGCTCGATGGCGAGGTCATCCTGTTGACGACTCAGTCGGATTTCCAGCTGAAGCAGATGATCGACATCCTCCATCAGAAGCTGTCCAAACGCGGTATCGACCTCGGCTGTCTCGAGGAGCAGGAACCGGAGTTTGCTGGCAACGAGGCGCGCCAGCGCATCATCATGCGACGTGGCATTGACTCAGACCGCGCTCGCAAGCTTGTGAAGGACATCAAGGGCGCGAAGCTCAAGGTGCAGGCCGCCATCCAGGGTGACAAGCTGCGCGTGAGCGGCAAGAAGCGCGACGACCTGCAGGCCGTCATTGCGATGCTTCGCGAGACCGACATTGGCCTGCCGCTGCAATACGAGAACTTCCGCGACTAGACGGCGCCGCCTTCGAGAAATGTAATGGTTACCCGGTTAGACAAGACACTGCGTCGCCAGGACGTGTTCTTCGAGGAAAAAGACCAGGCGTTACGTGACGATGTCCGCACGCTCGGCGCAATGGTCGGCGACCTGATTCGCGAACAGAATGGCGAAGAGCTGTTCGAGAAGGTCGAGAGCGCAAGACTGCGCGCCATCCGCCGTCGCGAAGACAACGAACTGCCGGGTGAAGAGCTCGACGCGCTCATCGACGGTCTGGATCCGAAGATCGCGTCGCAGCTGATTCGCGGCTTCACGACTTATTTCCAGATGGTGAACACGGCCGAGAAAGTGCATCGCATTCGCCGGCGCCGTGATCACCTGCGCGATATCGCGGGTTACCAGCCAGGCGGTCTCGAAGACACGCTGCAGAAGCTCAAGGCGTCGGGTATGACGATCGACGAGCTGCAGGAGCTGCTCGATTCACTCTCGATCGAGCCCGTCTTCACGGCGCACCCGACCGAATCGACGCGGCGCACGATGCTGCGCAAGGAACAGAAGATCGTCAAACACCTCGTCGATCTTTTGAACCCGACGATGACGCCACAAGAAACCACCGTGGCGCTGCAGAACATTCGCCTGCTCGCGACGACGGGCTGGCAGACGGCCGAGCACCCGTCCGAACGCATGACCGTCGCTGACGAGCTCGAGCACGTGCTGTTCTTCATTACCGACGTCCTGTATCGCGCGATGCCGCCGTTCTACGAGGACATACGCGCAGCGCTTGATCGCATCTACGGCGAGGAAGCGAAAGGGCTCGAGATTCCGAACCTCGTGCATTTTGCGTCCTGGGTAGGCGGCGACATGGACGGCAACCCGAACGTCAATGCCAAGACAATCCGGGCGACGCTCGCGCGCCAGCGGGCGCTGATCCTCGACCTCTACTACAAAGAGTGCGCGACACTGGGCGAGAAGCTGAGCCAATCGACCGACTCCGCGGAGTTCGGCGAGGGAATGCTCGACAAGATTGAGGAATACCGCGGCATTTTCCCGAACGCCTATCATGCCGTGCCGGCGCGCCATCGCGACATGCCGTACCGCGTATTTCTGCGTCTCGTGCAGCAGCGCCTGCAGTCGACCTACGACGACGACATCTATCCGTACGAGCGTGTTGGCGACCTGCTGGCCGACATCGAACTCGTTGCGGAAAGCCTGGCGTTCAACAAGGGACGCCACGCCGGCCTGTTTGCGGTCAAGCGATTGCTGCGCCGTATTCGCACCTTCGGCTTCCACATGGTGACGCTCGATGTGCGACAGGACGCCGAAGTGCACCGCAAAGTTGTTGGCGAGTGCCTCGGCGAAGACGACTGGATGGAGATGGCGGCGAAGGACCGCACCGAGCGCATCATCGAGGCCATCGAGTCACGCGAAAGCGCGCCAATGACCCTCAGCACGCAGGCGCGCAAGACCATCGCTGTTTTTCAGGCGATTGCCTTCTGTCGCCGCAAGTACGGCAAGCGCGCAATCGGTCCGTTCATCGTGAGCATGACGCAGGGCGCAGATGACATTTTGTCGGTGCTGCTGCTCGCGCAGTGGGGTGAGCTGCACAACCGCAAGGGCAACGTGCCCCTCGATGTTGCGCCATTGCTCGAGACTGTCGACGACCTGCACGCGGGCCCCGAGATTCTCAACGAGCTGCTCGACTCCGAGCTGTATCGCAAGCACCTCGAGCGACGCGACAACTGCCAGACAATCATGATTGGCTACTCTGACAGCAACAAGGACGGTGGCCTCGCCTCTTCGCGCTGGGCGATCCAGAACGCGCAGGAGCATCTCGTCAACGCGGTAGGCAGTGAGAACATCGAGCTGACGCTGTTCCATGGCCGCGGCGGCACGATCAGTCGCGGCGGCAGCAAAACGCATGTCGCGGTACTCGGCGCACCGCCGGGCACGGTTAACGGCCGGCTTCGTGTCACTGAGCAGGGCGAGATTATCAACGAGAAGTACGGTCTGCGCGGCATTGCACTGCGTACACTCGAACAGACGACAGGTTCGGTCGCGCTGGCGACGGCGATGCCGAAGCATCGTGGCAACGACATGCCGGAATGGCACGAGATGATGGACCTGGTCGCGACCGAGAGCCGCAAAGCCTATCGCAAGCTGATTTACGAAACGCCGGAGTTTTATCAGTATTTTCGTACCGCGACGCCAATCGACGTTATCGAGCGCATGCGCATTGGTTCACGTCCGTCGTCACGACGTTCGATGTCCGGCATTCAGGACCTGCGCGCGATTCCGTGGGTATTTTCGTGGACACAGTCGCGCTTCATTCTGCCTGGCTGGTACGGCCTTGGCACGGGATTGAAGAAAGCCATTGACGAGTTCGGCAAGGAACAGATTGCCGAGATGTTCCGTGAGTGGTTCTTCCTGCGCTCGCTGGTCGCCGATGCCGAAATGGTTATCGCGAAATCTGATCTCGGCATCGCGGAGTTTTACTCGAAATTGTCGGGTGACCTGCACGAGAAGTTCTTCCCATTGATTCTCGGTGAGTTCGAGCTGACGCGTGACATCATTCTCGAGTACACGGAGCACGAGTCTATTCTCGAGGGCGACTTCACCCTGCAACGCGCAATTGCACTGCGCAACCCGTACGTCGATCCAATCAGCTTCATGCAGGTCGACCTGCTGAAACGCTGGCGCGCCTCGAATCACGAAGATGAGGAAGTGTTCGATGCGCTGCTGGCCACCGTCAACGGTATCGCTCAGGGGCTGCAGAACACCGGTTAGAGAGGTAAGCGATTCATGGCGAAGTTCCGACTCTTTGGAGAACCCGGCTGGGGCTCGGTCATCGTTGAAGCGCAACTCGAATGGTACGGCCTCGAATTCGAGTTCGAACGCGTCGGTGACCTGTTCGAATCGGCCGAGGCCCGCGAGAAACTGGAGAAGATCAACCCACTGGCCCAGGTGCCGACACTCCTTCTGCCCGACGGCACGGTGATGACAGAAAGCGCCGCGATTACGCTGCTGCTCGCGGATATGACCGGCGAGAATTCGCTCGTGCCTGCGCCGGGTGACGCAAGCCGTGCGGCATTCCTGCGCTGGCTCGTGTTCATCGTTGCAAACGTCTACCCCACCTACACCTACGGCGACGACCCGGCCCGCTTCGTGCCGGTCGACTCCGCTCAGAAACCGTTCGAGGACACGGTGCTTGCCTACGCCCGCAAGTTGTACGAGCAGCTTGAAGATGTTGCCAGCGCGCCGTGGTTTCTCGGGGAGCGCTTCTCGGCGATCGACATTTACATCTGTGCGATGACCCGGTGGCAACCCAAGCGGCAGTGGTTCGCCGAGCATGCGCCGAAGCTGCACGCGATCGCCGAAGCCGCGCAGGAACAGGAGAAACTGCGCCCGGTGTGGGCGCGGAATCTCCTCACGAACTAAAGGGAATCACTCCTCGACCCATGAGGTGAATTCTTCAAGCGATTTGCGCTTGATGTCCGGCACCTCGGCGTCGTCAGCAGGGTAGCCCACGACAAGCAGGAGGAACGGGCGCTCGCTCTTCGGGCGTCCGAGTATCTCGTTCAGGAACTTCATCGGGCTAGGCGTGTGCGTAAGCGTGGCCAGGCCGGCACGGTGTAGTGCGGTGATCAGCATTCCGGTGGCCAGCCCGGTCGATTCTGTCGGGTAGTAGTGCTTCACCTTGCGGCCGTCCGGCAGCTCACCGTACTTCTGCAGGAACACGGCAATCAGGTAGGGTGCCGTTTCGAGAAAGGGCTTGTGCTCGTCGGTACCCAGCGGCGCCAGCGCGGCCAGCCACTCGTCTGAGGCACGGTGCTCATAGAACTCCCGTTCCTCGACTTCGGCGGCCTCTCGTATCTTTTTCTTGGCTTCGGGACCGCTGACAACAACGAAGTGCCAGGGCTGCAGATTCGCTCCGCTCGGTGCAGTGTTTGCCGCCTGCAACGCCGTCTCGATGATGTCCCTTGGTACCGGGCGATCCGAAAACTCCCGCACGGTGCGACGTCGATCGATGTCTTCGTAAAAATCCTTGAGACGCGCTCGCATCTCATCAATTGGATACTCGCGATAACGGTCGAGTGGAATGGTCGGGTGTTCGCTCACATCAATCCTCGTTGGCACCGAGATCCAGCACGATGCTCCATTCTTCCATGTCGTTTTCGGACGTCGCGAAACCGCGTATCGAAATCCCGGCCTCGTGTACCGACTCCGGCCTTCCCGTAAGCAGCGGGTGCCACTCCGGCAGGTCCCTGCCCTTCGCAAGTCTGCGGTAGGCACAGCTATCGGGCAACCACTGGAACGCTTCGGGCTGATCGGCGACGAGCACGAGACACTCTGCTACCTCCTTCGCGCGATTTGCGTAGTCCGTGCATCGACATGTCTCCATGTCGAGTAGTCGACACGCCACATCAGTGTAGAACGTCTCGCCGGTATCCTCATCCTCAACCTTGTGCAGACAGCACAACGCACAGCCGTCGCAGAGCGATTCCCACTCCTCGCGGTTCATCTCGGTGAGCGATTTGCGTTTCCAAAAGGGTTCGGTCATCGTGCCGTACTTTGCTTCAGCGAAGGTCGAATATCCAGATGAAAGCCGTATTGCTCGACTGGGCAACGATGGGGCCGGACCTCGACATCGGCGAAATGCGGACGCTGTTGCCGGACCTGACGCTCTACGACGAGACCGAACCGCACGAAATGCCGGAGCGCATCGTCGACGCCGATATTGTCCTGGGTAACAAGGTATTGCTGCGCGACGCCATCATGGAAGGTGCGCCAAAGCTGAAGTTCATCGGGCTCACGGCGACCGGCGTCGATAATGTCGATATCGAAGCGGCAAGGGACCGCGGTATTGCAGTCTGCAATATCCGCGCTTACTGCACGGAATCGGTTGCTGAGCACGTATTCGGATGTCTTCTTAGCCTGGCCCATAACCTCGAACCTTACGCGGCTGACGTTCGCGACGGCGCCTGGCAGAACGCCGGCGTGTTCTCTTTTCTGACACACCCGATCAGTGAGCTATCGGAGATGACGCTGGGTCTCGTCGGTTACGGCGAGCTCGGTCAGGGTGTGGCGCGAATTGCCGCAGCGTTTGGCATGGAAGTCATCATCTCGGCGCGCCCCGGGAGCGACGAAGTGCCCGATGACCGGGTGTCGTTTGACGAGTTGCTTGAGCGCAGCGACGTGATCTCTTTGCACTGCCCGCTTACTGACTCAACGCGCGGTCTGTTCGGCGCCGAGCAGTTTCGGCGGATGAAGAACACAGCCATCCTGATCAACACCGCACGCGGCGCGCTCGTCGATTCGCAGGCGCTCGCAGACGCTCTCAGCAATGGTGACATTCGCGCTGCTGCGATTGATGTCCTGCCGAAGGAACCACCAGTCGATGGCGATCCGCTGCTCGACTACGATGGCGCCAACCTCATCGTCACGCCGCACATTGCCTGGGGCACGCGACGCGCTCGACAGAATGCCATTGATGAACTCACCGCGAACATTTCTGCATGGCTCAACGGTGAGCGACGCTGTCGCGTCGATTAGTCGGCGCTGATCTTCCGATCGAAGGGCCAGTTTTCGATACGGCAGGACTTGGGCGTCATGAACGCCGTCAGGCCCATCATGATCAATGCGAAGCGCCCGCCGGGCGTCGCCTTCCCGGTCTCGACATAAGCCTTGAAATTGTTGGCGATGAATTCGCTGCCCGAGGTCATGTACTTCTCGGACTTGGTGCCGGCGGGGATCCGCTCGGCGATTAACGTGAACTCGGTGCCACCTTCTACTTCCTTTAGCTCGTAGCGAATGATGCAGGGCGGGTCCTCGAGGCTCGTGAACTTGAAAGTGTGTGCGTAGCGATGTGGCGGGTCGAACTCCAGAACATCGCCGACGACGGCGGCGTACTTGCCGTCCTTCGACACCATGCGCACGGGTCCGCCCACCTTCAGGCCATCAGGCGTCTTGCAGGTGCTGTTGAAGAAGAACGGCAAAACCGTATCTTCGCGTGTCAGCTCGGCCCACACTTTCTCTATCGGCGCGCGGATAACGACGCGGCTAAACGTTTTCTCAACGACATCGTCCGCTGTCGCGGTCACTTCTTCACTCATGACAAACCCCCTTCGACCTGGCGTTTGAACTCGGTTAGCTGCGAAGCCCAGAGACCGCTGTATTCCGTGTTCCAGCGTTCGTAGATCATCTGGATCGGCGCCGTATTGAAGTACAGCCTCCGGGTTCGCCCCTCCTTCTCCGAGATCAGCAAGCCGGCGTCTTCGAGCGCTCGCAGGTGTTTCATGACAGCAATGCGGCTTACGTCGAAGAACTTGCAGACGTAGCCAACGCTGCATCCGGGCTGGTCCCTGACGATATCGAGGATCGCCCGGCGCGGCGCTCTCGACAGCGCCTGAAACACCTTGTCCATTGATTCCGGCTTCATATGTAACCTTTAGGTTACCTTTTAGCCGAACAATGTCAAGAGGCCGTGGGGCCGAGGCGAATTAAGTGTTTAAAATCAGGTGCCTATGATCTGGCGAGCCCACTGCACGATTTGCTTCACGCGCGGCGAACCCAGGTCGTAGGCCTCGTCGAACGTCACCCAGCGCCATTCGTGATGCTCGGGCTCGCCGGTTTCGGGGGAAATGCCCATCTCCACGTCGACCTGGCGCGTACTTGCGATGAAGTAGCGTGCGACCTTGCCGCGGCTGTAGGGCCCCGTCTCGAAAAAGCGGTCGCCCCAGTCAAAAGACAGGTCGTCGACGCTCGTTTCCTCCCTGACCTCGCGCTTGGCGGCGTCAAGCGGTTCCTCGTTGTCCTCGCAGATGCCTTTCGGGAAGTCCCAGTGGTGGTAAGCGCGCAGCATCAGCGTCAACCAGCCGTCGTCGGCCTGGCGAGCCACGACGACGCCGCAGGACAGCCGCTGCTCGTTCACGTAGTGACTCCGCGCAGGACGTCGACCGGTGCGGCGTTTACCGCGCCGCGTGCGGCAAAAAATCCGCTAACGCAAACGACGAAGATGCCGGCGCCGATACCGGCAACCCAGATCAACAGACTGAACTCATAGGGCAGCTCAAAGAGTTCCGTTGCGACAAGCCAGGCGAGTATCGACGCGCCTGCCGAAGCCAGAAACCCGGCCGCTGCGCCAAGTGCGGCGAACTCAGCCATGACACCTGAGAACACGGTGAGCTTGCGCGCGCCGAGCGCGCGCAACATCGCGCTCTCGAAACGTCGCTCATCAATCGTCGACTGCACGGCGGCAAACAGAACGGCAATACCCGCAGCCAGCGTGAACACGAACACCGCCTGCACGGCGAGCGTTGCCTTTTCGATAATGCCCCGCACCTGCTGCAGGATTGCACCGAGGTCGATCACCGAAACAGCAGGATGCTTCCGCATCAGGTCTATGAGCATCGGCTGCTTGTCATCGGCGATACGCATGCTTGAGATATAGGTTGTCGGCAGGTCATCAAGCGCCCCGGGCGAAAGCACGAGGAAGAAGTTCGGCTGGAACGAGTCCCAGTTGATCTTGCGAATACTTGAGATCTCCGCCTCGACGCTGCGTCCGGCAACGAAGAACTCGAGCTTGTCGCCGAGCGTCAGGCCGGCGTTCATCGCTGCTTCTTCCTCGATGGATACAAGCGCTGGTCCCTTGTATTCGGCCGACCACCACTGACCTTCGACAATCTCGTTACTTGAGCTGAGTTCAGCCGACCATGACAGGTTAGCCTCGCGATTCGCGAGCCAGCGGCCGTCCTCGTTCGGGTACTTCCTGTCCTTGACGGACTCGCCGTTGATCGACGTCATGCGTGCGCGAACAAGCGGCGTGAACGTCGGGACCTCGAGGTCGTTGGTCACGAACATCTCGCCGACGGACTCGACTTCATGCGGCTGTATGTTGATCAGGAAGTGATTCGGAGCGTCCTCGTCCATGGTCTGCCGCCAGCCTTCGAGCAGGTCCGTGCGCACGAGCGTCAGCAGCAACAGCACAGTAATACCGAGACCGAATGCAACAACCTGAACGGCGCTGTCGCGCCCGCGGCGCGCCACGTTGGCTAGTCCGTAGCGCCATGCCACGCCGACACCTGAGCGCGCCCGCCCGATTATCGCAACCAGCCCGCGGCCCACGAGATACAGCCCGCCGGCGATAACGACAATACCGCCGATCAGGATGACGAGCATGCGCGGGTCACCGACGGAGCGGTATAGCAGCGCGGCGACCGCAAGGAGTGACAGCCCGCCGACCAGCAGACGCGACGGCGCCGGTGGCATTTCATCGTGGCGCAGCACCCTGAGGGGCGGCGTATTGCGCAACTGGATCATCGACGGCAGGGCGAAGCCGAGCATCAGCACGAGGGCGCTGCCGCTCGCGAGAATCACAGGACGCAGGCCGGCTTCAGGCAGGTCGCCCGCCAATAAATCGGCCAGAATGCGCGAAATAATGCCTTCTGCCGCATAGCCGACGATGCTGCCCGCGGCGACGCCGAGTATGCCCAGCAGCAGGAGCTGTACGAGCGAAACCTGGATGACGAAGCCCTGGGTGGCCCCGAGGCTTTTCATCAGTGCGACCGCATCCATGCGCCGATGCGCGAAACGTCGCGCAGACATCGCGACGGCGACGGCACTGAGCAGCAGGCTTATCACGGCGGTCAATGAGAGGAAGCGCTGAGCACGATCGGCCGCGTTGTAGGCCCGCTCGCTGCTTTCCTCCTGGCTACGCACGCGAATCTCGTCAGGTAGTTTGTCCTGGATCGCCTCGTTGAACGACGCGACGTTTTGTTCATCGCCGGCGATCAACAGCGCGTAACGAACGCGGCTGCCAACGCCGATAAGGCCGCTGCGATCGATGTCGGCGATGTTCATGACAACGGTCGGGGCCAGCGAAGCGAAGCCAATTGACTGGTCGGGGCGGTACGTCAAAACGGCAGAAACGCGTAACTGCAGTTCGCCGATATCGAGGATGTCGCCGACGTCAGCACCGACGCGCGCCAGCAGCGCTCCGTCAGCCCAGACTTCGCCACTCGCCGGCACGGTATCGACCTCACGCTGCTCGCCGAACAATTCGTCGGAAACGCGCATCGCTCCGCGGAGCGGATACTTGTCGCTGACAACCTTGATCGATGACAGAGCGCTGTCGTCGCCATTAAAGACGACCGACGGGAACGACAGCGTGTCCGCGGTCTCGAGATTGAAGTCGGCCGCCATTTCGCGCCACTCGGCCGGGACGGGTTCCTGCGATCGCAGCCGAAGGTCCGCTGCCAGTACTTCATTGGCCTGCCGCGCAACCGCCTTGCCGATGCGATCGGTCAGGAAACCGACAGCGGTAAGCGCGGCGACGGCCAGGCCGACCGCGGCGAGCAATACGAGCACTTCACCGGAGCGCAGCTCGCGGCCGAAACTGCGAAGTGCGAACAGCAGCGCCTTCACGCACCGGCTCCTGTATCGCGTACGAGCCGGCCCGTATCGAGCGCAAGAATGCGATCACAGCGCTCGGCAAGGTTGTTGTCGTGCGTGACGAGCACGAGCGTTGTTGACGAGCTTCGGTTCAGTTCGAACATGAGCGCCATGATCGTTTCGCCTGTGCGACTATCGAGATTGCCCGTGGGCTCATCGGCGAACAGCACTGCCGGTTCGGTCGCAAAGGCGCGCGCGATCGCGACGCGCTGCTTCTCGCCGCCGGACAGCTGCGCCGGATAGTGGCTCCAGCGATCCGCCAGACCGACCTTGTCGATGATTTTGCGCGCCGCTTTGCGGGCATCCCCCTGCCCGGCCAGCTCGAGCGGCAGCATGACGTTCTCGAGCGCATTCAGAGACGGCACGAGATGGAATGACTGAAACACGAAACCGACGCTGTCTGCGCGCACCCGGGCACGGCCGTCCTCGTCGAGATCCGAGAGGTTCGCGCCATTGAGAACGACGTGTCCACGAGTCGGCAGATCGAGGCCGGCGAGCAGCGCCAGCAGTGTCGACTTGCCCGCTCCCGATGGCCCGACCACGGCTACCGATTCGCCTTTGCGAATCGTGAAACTGACGTCATTGAGAATGGTCAGACTCCCTTCGGGGCTGCTAACCTCTTTGCTGAGCTCAAGCGCTTCGAGCACGTTAGTCACTGGCTGATCCGGCATGCGAAAAATACTAGTCCTTGTTGCTTTGTTGATGGCTGCCCAAGTACAGGCAGCAGAGTCACCGAACATCCTGATACTGGGCGACAGCCTCAGTGCCGGTTACGGTATTGACGTTGACCAATCCTGGGCGGCTTTGTTGCAGCAGCGACTCGAGGAGCAAGGGTACGAACATCGCGTGGTTAACGCCAGTATCAGCGGCGAAACCACTGAGGGCGGCAGGACGCAGGTCGAGAACGCGATCGAGACGTTCTCTCCGACGCTGATCATCCTCGCGCTGGGCGGCAATGACGGCCTGCGGGGCTTTCCGCCCGCACGTATCAAGGAAAACCTGAGCAATATCGCGCTGAGTGCCAAGGCCTCAGGCGCCGATGTCGTGCTCCTGGGCATCCGCATTCCGACCAATTACGGCGCCCGCTACACGAGTGCATTCGAGGCGGTCTATCCCGAGGTTGCCGCGGAACTGGATATTTTGTGGATCGAGTTCTTCATGGAGGGCGTCGCGCTGAACGACGAGCTGCTTCAGGAGGACCGTATTCACCCCAATGCCAGGGCACAACCGATCCTTCTGGATAACGCCTGGCCCATAATCCGCGCTACACTTGACGGACAATAAAAGCTAGAGAGGGGACTATGGAGAAGATCTGGCTGAAGTCCTACCCGGAAGGTATTCCGGCGGAAGTTTCAACACCGCCCTGGCGGTCCGTTAAGGACCTGTTTGAGCACAGCTTCGCGGCGTTTCCCGACAATGCGGCCTACACCAACATGGGCACGACGATCACCTATGCGGATCTGAATCGCCTGTCCATGCAGTTCGCCGCTTACCTGCAACAGGAGCTCGGGCTGACGCGCGGCGAGCGCGTCGCAATCATGCTGCCGAATATCCTGCAGTACCCGGTGGCCATGTGCGGCATCTTCCGGGCCGGACTCGTCGTCGTAAACGTGAACCCGCTATACACGGCACGCGAACTCAGACATCAGCTCAAGGACTCCGGCGCCCGCGCCATCGTTATTCTCGAAAACTTCGCTCACATCCTCGAAGAGGTTATCGCGGATACTGACGTCGACCATGTGATCCCGACCGGTGTCGGCGACCTGCTCAAGTTCCCGAAGGGCATGTTGGCCAACTTCCTGCTGCGGCACGTCAAGAAGCAGGTGCCGAAGTACCAGTTTGCGAAAAGCACCTCTTTCCGGAAAGTGCTCAAGGCAGGCACGAATCTGAAACTCGAACCCGTCGATATTGGCTTTGCCGACATCGCCTACCTGCAGTACACGGGCGGCACCACTGGTGTGTCCAAGGGGGCAATGCTCAGTCATCGCAACATGGTCTACAACGTGCACCAGACCATCACCTGGCAGGACGACGCCTATGAGGGCGTCGAACCGGTCGTTGCGATCACGGCGCTGCCGCTGTACCACATCTTCTCGCTCGAGGGGAATTGCCTTACCGGTATGGCACTGGGTGGCGAAAACGTCCTGATCACCAACCCTCGCGATTTTGAGGGCTTTGCCAACGAAATCGCCAACTTTGAATTCAACCTGTTCACGGGCGTGAACACGATGTTCGCGGCGCTCATGAACACGCCGAGCTTCGACAAGATCGACTTCTCGCATCTGCGCGTCAGCATCGGCGGTGGCATGGCTGTGCAGCCCGCGGTTGCGAAGGAGTGGAAGCAGAAGACCGGCAGCACGATCCTGCAGGGCTACGGCCTCACGGAGACCTCGCCTGTCGCAATCTGCTGCACGATCGATAGCGATTTCACGGGCACAATCGGCCTTCCGGTACCTTCAACCGAAGTCAAGATCGTCGGCGACGACGGCAACGACCTGGCCGTGAATGAGATCGGTGAGATCTGCATCAAAGGACCGCAGGTCATGGAAGGCTACTGGCAACGTCCCAAGGACACGGCCGATACGATGCTGCCGGGCGGTTGGCTGCGTACCGGCGACGTCGGGCGCATGGACGAAGACGGCTTCTTCTGGATCGAGGACCGCAAGAAGGACATGATCCTCGTGTCGGGCTTTAACGTTTATCCGAACGAAATCGAGAATGTCGTCGTCGAGCTCGATGGCATTCTCGAAGCCGCCGCGATCGGTGTCCCGGACGAGAAATCAGGCGAGATCGTCAAGATTTTCGCGGTCCGTAAGGACGACTCCATAACCGAGCAGGATGTTCTGCAATACTGTCGTGACAACCTGACCGGCTACAAGCGCCCGAAAATCATCGAGTTCCGCGAGGACTTGCCGAAGACCAACGTGGGCAAGATCCTGCGGCGCGCCCTGCGCGACGAGTAAGTCGTCTATTTGCCGTGGTACTGCGGGCTCAACTCGTGGACCGCGTCCACAAGCACCGAGACGTTGTCGGGGTCGATGTCGGGCGTAATCCCGTGGCCCAGGTTGAACACATGGCCGGGACCGTTGCCGTAGCTGGCCAGGGTGTTGGCCACGCCCTCGCGAATCGCGTCCGGCGACTTGCGTAGCGTCGCCGGATCGAGGTTACCCTGCAGCGCCACTTTGTCGTCCACGTAGTTGCGGGCATCCGCGAGATCTGTCGTCCAGTCGACGCCTAGCGCATCGCAACCCGTCTCTGCCAGGTCGGCGAGCAGCGGGCCCGCGCCCTTCGTAAACAGGATTACCGGAACACGACGACCGTCGCTCTCGCGCGTCAGGCCGTCGACGATCTTCTGCATGCTCGCGAGCGAGAAGCGCCGGAAGTCGTCAGGCTCGAGGGCGGCACCCCAGGTATCGAAAATCTGCACCGCCTGCGCGCCCGCATCGATCTGCGCATTGAGATACTCGATCGTCGTTTCGGCGATCGTGTCCATGAGTTGGTCGAGTACCTCGGGCGCCTCCTTGGCCAGGCCCTTGATCGTCGGGAACTCGCGACTCGAACCGCCCTCGACCATGTAGGTGCCGCAGGTAAACGGACTGCCCGCGAATCCGATGAGCGGCACATTGCCGTCAAGCTCGCGGCGAATCGTGCGCACCGCATCAAACACGTAGCCAAGTTCTTTTTCGACGTCGGGCACCTTGAGGCTGCGAATCGCATCCGCGGTCTGCACGGGGCGCTTGAACTTCGGCCCTTCCCCGGTCACGAAGTACAGGCCAAGTCCCATGGCGTCGGGAACGGTCAGGATGTCGGAGAACAGGATCGCGGCATCGAGCGCATAACGACGCAGCGGCTGCATGGTAACCTCACAGGCAAGCTCGGGGTTGCGGCACAGGCTCATGAAATCGCCGGCTTCGGCACGCGTCGCGCGATACTCTGGCAGGTAGCGACCCGCCTGGCGCATGATCCACATCGGCGTGCGTGACACGGGTTCGCGCAGCAACGCGCGTAGCAACAGGTCGTTCTTGAGCTCAGCCATCAGCCCTCCACCTGTTCGGCGATCTGTGCCTGCATCATCTCAGCGGCCGCACGTGGACTCTCGGCATCACGAATCGGTCGGCCGACAACGATGTAGTCGCAACCGTTGCTGAATGCCGTCTCGACCGTAACGACGCGCTTCTGGTCGCCGACCGGCTTGTTGTCGACTGGCCGGATGCCCGGTGAAACTACGAGCAGCTTCTCGTCAACGAACTCGCGCAGCTTGGGTACTTCGAGCCCGGAGGAGATCACGCCGTCGCAGCCTGCCTCGAGGCACTGCCTCGCGCGTGACAGCACCAGCGCGTCGAGCTGGCAATCGAAGCCCAGGTCATCGAGGTCGCCCCGATCGAGGCTCGTCAATACCGTAACGCCGAGCACCTTGAGACTGTCGCCCTTGTTCTCGGCCGCCGCTTCCATGATCGAGCGATTGCCATGCACGGTCACGAAGGTTGCGCCGCGATCCTTGAGCGAACGCACCGCCGAGCCAACGGTTGCCGGGATATCGAAGAACTTGAGATCGCAAAACACTTTCTTGTCGCGCGCGAGCATCCAGTCGAGCAGGTCGAAGTACTCGCCACTCATCATCAGCTCGAGGCCGATCTTGTAAAACGTGACCGCGTCACCGAGCTCTTCGGCCAACGCCTTGGCCCGATCGCAGGTCGGCACATCCATGGCAAAAATCAGGCGGTCTTTGGAGGGAATGTTCTTGTGTTTCACGGGCGCTCCTTGGTGGGAGCGGCATTTTATCAGCCCCGAAGCGCCTCGTGGGCCTTGATCGCGAAGCGATCCGTCATGCCGGCGATG
>JASJCM010000015.1 GCA_030065985.1 Woeseiaceae bacterium
GGAAAGCGCGTTCGCTCCCCGACCGTTGCAGCAAGCGTCCATTGGTTCGCCGCCGCCCAGCGCAGCCCCGCCGACCACCCGGTTGCGGAGAGCGATGGCTGTGCGGGCTTGTCACCGGTCAGCGGCGTAACGGCGCGATCTCTCGCAAGACCGAACGTTGACGTCAACGTGTCCGTCAAGCGGACATCCGCCTCGGCGCCGACAGTAAATAGCTGCTGACGAAAACGCAGTTCCGGCGATGCCAGCAGGTCGGCCGCTTCGCCGGTGAGCGTCTCGGACTCGAGCTGGTCGTGCGTACTCTCTTGCGCCGTCGATACCAGGCGCAATGCGGCCTGATCAAATTCGTATGACAGGGTCATGCGCGCACCAACCGTGTCGTCTTCACCCTCTTCGCGCGCACCAAGCGCCGCGTACGAGTAGTCGGTATACGCGTCGATAGTCTGGTCGAACCACTGGCGCCAGCCCGTGAAACGAAGATCAGCGCGTTCGGAAATATCCCACGAACCGTTCAGGGTTGCCTGCGTCAGGTGCCAGTCAGGAACGCGCCAGAAGCGCGGGTTCGAAATCGCCGGATCGAGGTTCCCTTTGGCCGCAACGCCGCGTTCAACGTCCGCATGCAACAGCGAAACTCGCAGGAAATATGAATCGCCCGAGTACGCCGTTGCCAGGTATACAGACCTTCCGGACAGATCTGTGTTGGTACGCTCGCTATTGAGTGACGGATCGAAGGCAACACTCGATCGATCGGCAATTCGTTCCGCATCGCGTTCGATACTCGAAGCTCCGGCAACGAACGACCAGCCGTTCTCCAGCCCGAGACCCGCAAGCGCATTGAGGTTACTGCTGCCGTGCGACCCTCGTTGGGCCTCCGCACGGAGCATGGTGCCAGTCTCTGGCACGAACGTAAACAGGTCGACAGCGCCGGCCACTGCGTTCGCGCCGTATTCGATCGGCACCACACCGCGCTTGACCTCGAGCCGGTCGATCAGCCCGGCCGGCAGTAGCGCCAGGTCCGCGCGCCCGTCCCAGGGCGTTGCGAGCGGCGCGCCGTCGAGGAAAACCAGCGTCTGTCGCTCCTCCGCGCCACGAATGCGGATGACGGACTCGCCGCGCGAATTCGTACGCAATGAGATGCCAGTGACGTTGCGGAAAACATCAGCCGTCGCAATTGGCTGAAATTCCTGCAGCGCCTCGTGATCCAGTACGAGCGACGGTGGCGATACCCGGTCCTCGGTCGGCGCCGCCGTTACGACGATTTCCTCAACCGAGCCATAGCCCTGCGCAGCGGCCGTCGCAGGGCCGATACTCAGCAACAGGAACAGGTTGCGGACAGAGCGTTTCATCTGGTTGTTCTAGGCGTCAGCCGCGTTCAGGTAATGGTGGCCGGCAAGTTTAACGTACAGGACGCAGCCGTGTTGGCTGCGCGGCGCATGCGCGCCGCCCGGCGGTAGTCGCAACCAGCTTCCTTGCGGATACCCGCCATCGCCGTCTTCGAATTCTCCGTCAATCACGAAGTATTCGACACCATCGTCATATGTCACCTGTTCCCGCGCGGTACCCGCATCCCAGCGCTCGAGGCGCATACGATCTTCGAAGCCATCCTGCGCATACAGCGGCTTGTGCGCAATGCCCGGTTCGTCGGTTGGTTGCCAGTCGAGCGCGTTCACGTCGATGACGTGATGCTCGCGATCGCGACCCGGAAACTGCCGCAGCTTGACGAACAGCAGGCACCCGTCCTTCGAGAAAGGCGCGTGCTGGAATCCCTCAGGATTCAGCAGGTAGGTCCCGGCCGGCCAATCCCCGTGCTCATCGGAAAACACACCGTCGAGGACGAGGATTTCCTCGCCGTCGGGATGGTCATGCGCCGGGAATGACGAATCCGGTTCGTAACGCACAATAGACGTCACCTGCCCGGACTCGGGCGGGCCGACCAGGTGCACGCGCTTGCGAAACACGGTGCCGCTCGGACTGGCCGCCCATTCCATCCCGTTGGTATCGACAGCGGCTTTCGCCGACAGGTCGCCGTTTATCGCTTCGCTCATGATAAGTACCTCACCGCAGGTTAGTGCGATCAGGCGTGCTGATAGTTCCGCATTGTCAGCGCGAGCAGTGCCATCGCGGCAACGCAGGCGCCCACGATCAGGGCGAATCCTGCGTCCCATCCCGCGCGGTCAACGACAGCACCAATAATCACGCTCGCACCGACGGCACCGCCAACGTAGCCAAAGAGACCGGTGAAGCCGGCGGCCGTACCCGCTGCCTTCTTCGGTGCGAGATCGAGTGCATGGACGCCGATCAGCATCACAGGACCGTAAATAAAGAAGCCAATACCAATCAGCATCGCGATGTCGAGGCGCGGGTTACCTGCCGGATTGAGCCAGTAAACGACAACGCAGATCATCGTCGCGAGCATGAAGACGATCGACGCTGGCGCGCGGCGCCCGCCGAACACCTTGTCCGACATCCAGCCGCACAGCAGCGTGCCGGGGATGCCCGCAAATTCATAGAACGCGTAGGCCCAGCCGGAATCGGCAAAAGAGAACCGCTTCACCTCGCCCAGGTACGTCGGCGCCCAGTCGAGTACGCCGTAGCGCACGAAGTACACGAACAGGTTCGCGACCGCGATGAACCAGAGCAGGCGATTGCGCAGAACGTATTTGATGAAGATATCGCGCGCCGAGAACTCGTGCTCGTGGTCGGGGTCGTAATCGAACGCCTTGGGGAAATCGTTGCGGTGCAGCTCGATCGCCGGCAAGCCTTGCGACTGAGGGGTGTCGCGAACCGTCAGTAGAATGAATGCGGCGACACCAAGCGCGAAGAAGCCATGCAGGTAAAGAATCGCGTGCCAGTCGGCGAACATGGCCATCGCAAGAATCGCCAGCGGCCCCACGAGCCCACCGCCGATGTTGTGCGCGACGTTCCAGATCGCCATCTTGGTGCCACGCTCGCCCGGTGAGAACCAGTGCGCCATGACACGGCCCGACGGCGGCCAACCCATGCCCTGGAACCAACCATTCAGCAGCAGCAGCGCAAACATCATGGCGACCGAACTCGTCGCCACCGGGGCCACCCCCATGAAAATCATGACCCCGGCCGAGCAGGTCAGTCCGAGCGCCATGAACGCACGCGCGTTACTGCGGTCAGAAACGCTGCCCATGATGAACTTCGAAAGGCCATAGGCAATCGACACACCCGACAGTGCCAGTCCGAGATCAGCCTTCGAATAGCCGAGTTCGATGAGGTTTGGCATTGCCAGCGTGAAGTTGCGCCGGACGAGGTAGTAGCCGGCATAGCCGATGAAGATGCCGAGGAAGACCTGGTAGCGCAGGCGCCGATACGTGCTGTCGACCTTCTCGGCCGGCAACGCTGCTTGATGGGACGGGGGTTTAAGTGGACCTATCACGTGGCGCCAGCATAGAGCATCCACAAAACGGCAACAAATATAATAGGATGAGGCCGCCGAGAATCCGGCCACCACAAAAGCCATGTCACTCAGCGCAAGAAAAACTGCCGCCAATCATTTCGTCGAACATATTCGTCGCAGCAATGAGCTGCACCGTGAATACCTCGACGACAGCGCCATGGCCGCGAGCTACGCGCAGTTGACGTCCTGGCAACACGATTACCTGATGCCCTTCTTCGACGACCTGTTCGATTACGAAGGCTACGAAGAAGCGATCGAATTCGTCGTCAGTGACCTGTCGGGCACGACCATTGCCAGCCGCGACCGGGACATCGAACGAGCGGCGCCGATCTTCATCCGGCTGCTACCGACTATGGCGCTGCAAACACTGGCCGCTGGCGCCGAGATGAATTCGCGAGTCCTCGAGATAAACCTCGCCATGTGTCGTCGCCTGATCGCAGACGGCGTCTTTCCCGGTACCCTGTCGGAAAGCGAATACCTGCCGGCTTTGCGCGCGGCAACGACCGTTGAGGAATGCCTTGGCATCATCAATATCCTCAGCCAGCTCGGCGAGAATCTCGACAAGCTGGTCCGGGTACCGTTGATCGGCGGCACATTGCGCGCCATGCGCGCTCCGGCGCACGCCATGGGCTACGGGTCGCTGCACGGTTTTCTCGACTATGGGTTCAGGACATTCAAGGCGATTCCGGACGTTCCCGCCTTCCTCGAGGTCGTGCTCGGACGCGCGGCAGAAGTCTTTGAAAACTCGTTTGCGCCCCAGGCGCCGGGTGACGTCACGTAAGGCAGCCGGACTTCCGTAACGACTCGATCTCCGTCTCGTCGAAACCCGCTTCGACAAGCACGTCCTCAGTATCGCTGCCGAGCGGACGATTGCCGTGGCGAATCTCGGAGGGGGTACGATCGAAGCGCGGCGCCGGCGCCGGCTGCAGGAGTCCATCAACGTCGACGTAGGTCTCTCGCGCCGCATTGTGTGGATGCTCCGGTGCTTCCTGCAGCGACAAGACCGGCGCGAAACACACGTCCGTTCCCTCGAGCAGCTCGCACCATTCGTCACGAGTCTTTTGCCTGAACACTTCAGCGAGCGCCACCCTGAGCTCCGGCCAGCGTTGTTGGTCCAGCTGGCGCGCGAATTTGTCGGGATTCAGCTCCGCAAGTTCGATGAGTTGGGCATAGAACTGCGGCTCGATCGAACCGATAGACACGTACTTGCCATCGGCCGTTTCGTAACATCCGTAGAAATGCGCACCGCCGTCGAGGATATTGGCGCCGCGTCGATCGACATTGTGCAAGCCCATCGCCGAGAACCCGTGGAACATCCACATCATTAGTGCAGAGCCGTCCGTCATGGCCGCATCCACGACCTGGCCCTGCCCCGATGCCCTGCTCTCGTAAAGTGCCGCAAGAATGCCAAGTGCGAGCAACATGCCGCCACCGCCCATGTCCCCGACCAGGTTAAGCGGCGGCACTGGCGGCTCACCCGCAGTACCGATCGCGTGCAGCACGCCGGTCAGGGAGATGTAATTGATGTCGTGTCCTGCGGCCTGCGCGAGCGGGCCATCCTGCCCCCAGCCTGTCATGCGCCCGTACACCAGGGCCGGATTGCGTGCGCGGCACTCCTCGGGGCCAATGCCCAGTCGCTCCACGACGCCGGGCCGAAACCCCTCGGTTACGACATCCGCCGTCTCGGCAAGCCGCAAGAATGCATCAACACCCTGTGGAGACTTCAGGTCGAGCGCGATCGAACGCTTGCCGCGGTAGCTCGGGTCGCTGCGGGTCATCGGCGTGTCTTGCGAAGCGCGTTCGACCCGTATTACGTCAGCGCCCATGTCGGCGAGGATCATTCCCGTCATCGGGCTGGCCCCGATCGCGGCAACTTCCAGAACGCGGACCCCCGCTAATGGCCCCACCTATGACTCTCCCCGCCGCTCAACCTGGATCGGATTCGGCGCCAGCAGCAGTGCGCAGCAATCCGCGGAACGCCTGCTGCGGCGTGCTGTTGCCTTGCACCACCTCGAATACCTCGCGCGCGATTGGCATGTCCACACCGTACTTGTCGGCGAGCGCCATAACTGCCGGTGCGCTCTTGACGCCTTCGGCGACCATAAACATCTCGTCGATGATTTCCTGGATGGAGCGACCGCGACCGAGCTCGTAGCCAACCGTGCGATTGCGACTCTGCGAACTTGTGCACGTTGCGATCAGGTCGCCCATGCCGGCAAGCCCTGCAAACGTCTGCGGCTCGCCACCCATCGCGACGCCAAGCCGCGTAATTTCGGCGAGCCCTCGCGTGATGACGCCGGCGCGCGTGTTGTCACCGGCACCGAGCCCGTCTCCCATACCGGCCGCAATAGCAATGATGTTCTTGAGGACGCCGCCAGCCTCGCAACCGATCACATCATGGTTCGTATAGATGCGGAACAACCCGCAGGAAAACAGCTTCTGTAGTTCGCGAACAATGACTTCGTCCTCCATCGCAATCACGCTCGCAGCCGCGTAGCCGGCCATGATCTCGCGCGCGAGGTTTGGCCCGGTCAATACGCCGGCCGGGTGCCCGGGAAGCACATCGTCAATGATCTCGGTCATGCGCATGTCGGTTTCAAGCTCGATGCCCTTACTCAGGCTGATGACCGGCACCCATGGACGTATGTGGGGCCGAACCATCTCCAGCACGCCGCGGAACGCCTGCGACGGAATGCCCATGATGATGACGTCCATGCCCGCAATGGCTTCCTCGATATCGGTGGTCGCGATCATTTGCTCCGGCAGGGTGGCGTCCGGCAGAAAACGCTTGTTGGTGTGATGCGTGTTGATCTCATCGACGGTTTCCTGCTTGCGCGCCCACAGCGTCACAGGCGCATTGCGTGCAACCAGCGCGGCGACCGTCGTCCCCCAGGAACCGCCACCCATCAGTCCGGCTTTCAGTTTCATGCCTTCTTCCTCCCCACATCGCCCGCCTTTGCAAGCGACTCGATAACATCAAGCTGCGCGGACAGCTGCTCGAATTCCTCCGCAATTGCAACGCGCTTGCCGTTGATCGACGCATCACCCTCACCTGTCAGGCCCAGGTTGCTGAACAGCCTGTAGCCATTGCTGAATAGCAGCTTCGCAATGGATGCCTTGCTGCTGACTCGGCGCTGCAGGTAGCGCTGATGGCCGAGTTTCAACGACGCATTGACGCAGTCCTTCTCGTCGATACCGGCGCCGGGTTCGAGCTGCGCAAGAACCCCGGCAACGACCCCGTAGGCTTCGATGTACGGCAGCAGGCTCGCGTGTGCGATCAGTGGCCGCATCCCGGCGAGCAAGTCGGTTACCTGCTTGCGGGTACCTGAGAGCGACTCCTGCCAGTCCGCGTTGTAACGCGACAGCTCCTCGTCAATCTGTTGCCGAAACTCGTCTTTTGGCGAATAGAAGAACTCGAACTTGAGCAAATCGCGCAGTCTGTCGGTTGCTGTCCAGAACGCATCGAGCCTGTCCGCGGGTCGACGGTCCAGTACGCTGGCCCAGGCAAGCTCGCTGATCGCCTTGTTGACGAAGTAATGCACGATCGTGTTGCGGTAGTAGCTCGCGACCGGGTAGCGGTCTTCGTCAATGCTGTAGACCGGCTCTGGCCCTTCGTCGTATCGCGAGATCAGCTTGCGATCCAGCACGATCTTCGCGAGTGCCTGAATCTCGTCGTCGTCGCCGTAGTGGAGGCTGCTCGTCATACGAATTTTGCGCTCACGCAGCCAGCCGAACAGCTCGAGCACGGCTTCGGTAAGCTCATCGAGCGTCAACGCGCGAGGTGCTGCCGCCAGCAACGCCATGCAACCAATCGCAGGGAACGTCACAGGCGTCATGTTGTTGACACGAACCGCGACCTCGAAGGCGATCTTGTGCAGATCGATCGAATCTGGCGGCGGGGTCGTGCCCTTGATCGCGACGGGCGCGCCGATATCGAGGTAGACGCTGCCTTTCGGGGCACGCATCTTGCGCAGGTAGCCGACCAACCAGCTAAACGACTCAGGGCGCTTCTTCTTGCCGGCCTGCTCCCTCGCGTATTCGCTGGCCTCGCCGATCAGGTCGTAGCTGATCGAGACCGGGACGAAATGCAGGTCAGTTGTATGCGTGGCGTGCGCAGCCTCGACGACATATTTCATCAGGCCGTATTTGGGTGGCATGAGCTTGCCGACACGCGAGCGCGTGCCTTCGAACGACCAGGTCAGCGGAAAACGCTTCTCCATCAGGTAGCCGAGATAGTGGCGGAAGACGAGTTTGTAGACCGGGTTGTCCTGGAATGACCTGCGTATGTAGATGATGCCTGACCGACGCCCCATTATGCCGAGACCCGGCACGGCCATATTGATGCCACCGAATGAGTGCGGCGCTGGCAGATCGTTTTCATAGAGCACCGATATGACGGCAACCGCGTCGATGTGCGATTTGTGCGTCCAGAGTAGCGCTGTTGGATGATCGCGCATGATCTTGCGCAGGCGCTCGATGTCTGCGGGATCAACAACAATCTCTTTGCTGTAGCCGAGCGACACGATCGAGCGCGTGATCTTGCCCATCCAGTCGATGAAGAAGGAGTTCGGCTGCGCGATCATCTCCTTCATGTACTTGTCCGCTCTAGCTCGCAAGGCGTGCACAGGCTCGCCGAGTTCCTTCGACAGGTCCTTCAGGGCGCGGCGGAATTTCGGGCTGGAACGCACGCCGTGAGCGACGTAGTGCGGCACCTTGTAGCGGTTGCCGCGAACGCGACGCTCCGCAATGTCCAGAGCGACACCGGCGCGTCGAACCACGAACGCGGCGAAGTTATCATCCTCCGGCGATGCTTCGCGGCCTTCCTGCAGCGTTTCGTAGGCGGCACGCAACTCGCCCAGCGTCGCGGAGGCACCTGCGACCGGTTGGGCTCTGTCGGGGTCCAGCTTGAGGATAGTACTCGCCACCCACCGCCGCGGATGACGCGGGTCGCCGGCAAGCAGGTCGCGCAGGCGCGGGCCCGGGCGACGTCTCGATTTTGGCGGCAGCCAGACGACACGCAGTGGTACGACCCGCATGTCATCGGGCCCGTCAAGAAACTCCGGCAAACCACCCACCTCGAGCCGGCCTTTCTTTCCGAACAGGACCGACAGCGCCACCTGCTTCGACTCCGGCTTTGCCGCGTCAGACCCGTCGCGCGTCGAGCTGTACCACTGCTCGAGCAATGTCTGTTCGACGCTGTGCGCTGCGTCCAGCAGGAACAGAACCGACTCTGCGGGCGGTTCTGGCCATGGGCTGGCGGATTGCGGCTCTGGCATCGGTTGATCCTGTCTCGGGCGCGCTCTGCAGGCGGCGTCTTGTTTTGTCTAGTGTAACGCCAATAGGCGGAAGCGGCGCGAAAATTGACTGCCTTGGCGGTTAGGCTAAGATCGGACTTTCGCCCTTAGTCACCGGGGCATCGTCGCGCCACGCCGGCGCCAGCGTCGCCCCAAAGCGAAGCAGAGACCATGAAAATCAGAGTGGAATTCGAGCTGACACCCCAGGAATTCAGGGAGTCACTTGGCTTGCCGAATATCTCCGGCCTGCAGGACGAAGCACTGTCGATGCTGAAGGACCGCATAGGCAGCGACATCGATGCCATTGACTTGAACAAGGTCGTCGGGTCTTGGTTCAGCCATGGCATCGAGGCGTCGAAGAAAGTCCAGGAGCTTGTCACTGCGGCTGCGTCCGCCGTGCTTGCCCGTGAAATGGAAGACAGCGAACAGGACGGGGACGACAACAACGAATAGTCGTTACTTCGAGGGTGCCATAGCCTCGGCACCGCGCATGAGCATGCGCAGCTGGATAATTGTCGCCTCAATGTGAGCCTGCCGATGTTCAGCCGGCGTGTTGAACAGTGCTATCCCGGTCGTGAATAGAATCGCGACCGTCGCATTCGATGCGAGGCGCGGGTAGGCAACAGGGACGCCGCGCTCTTTCGCATCCCAGACGAGGAACTCGGCAAGATCGGCCGACAATGTGACCAGGAGCCCATGCGCCGCTTCACGAAAGGCGGACTCCCGGGCCATGCTCTCCTGCAGGATCATTCGGGAGATTCCCTGGTTGTCGCCGATGTGATCGAACAGCGTCTCAACCGACGCACGAATCAGCGACGTGCCACCTGACGCCTGTTCGCGGACGCGGTGCATCAGCTCGAGCAGAGACTCACCCTGCTCCTCGATCATTGCGAGCCCGAGACGCTCCATGTCGTGGAAATGGCGATAAAACGAGGTCGGCGCAATACCCGCAAGCTTCGCGACTTCACGCAGGCTCAACGTGTCAAAGCTGCGTCCGGACGCCAGCGCGCCCGCGGCCGCATCGATGAGCCGTTGGCGGGTTTCCTCTTTTTGCTGCTTGCGTGAGACCTTGAGCACTGCGGGGTTCATGGAAATCTGGCCAAACTGTGATCCGGAGAGTTGCATCCTAGCAGACGGGTGGTACAGTTGTGCGTACATATGTACGCTGAATTTGTCCGGCAGCCCCTGCTGCCTTGGAGAGAGCCTAAATGTCGACGTATAAAGCGCCAATCAGGGACATGCAGTTCGTCCTGCGCGACCTTCTGAATATTGAAAAGCACTACCAGACGCTGCCGGATTGCGATGAGGTCAACCAGGACCTGATCGACTCGATCCTCGGCGAGGCCAGCAAGTTTTCCGAGAACATCGTGGCACCGCTGTACGCGGTTGGCGATGAAGTCGGTTGCCAGCGCCAGGAGGATGGCGAGGTGAAAACGCCGCCGGGCTTCAAGGAGGCTTACGCGCAGTACGTCGAGGCTGGCTGGCCGTCGCTCGACCAGCCCGCGCGTTATGGCGGCCAGGACCTGCCAATGTCGATCGGCACGCCGATCCGTGAAATGAACGGCACGGCGAACTGGTCGTGGGCCATGTACCCGGGACTGTCGCAGGGCGCGATGGAGACTATCGACGCACACGGTTCGGAAGAACAGAAGGCCATCTTCATGGAGCCGCTCGTCAGCGGCCAATGGACCGGCACGATGTGCCTGACCGAGGCCCACTGCGGCACCGATCTCGGACTGTTGAAGACCAAGGCGGAGCCGGCCGCCGATGGCACCTATCGCCTCACGGGATCGAAGATTTTTATCTCGTCCGGCGAACACGACATGGCCGAGAACATCGTCCATATCGTGCTGGCCCGCCTACCCGACTCACCGCCCGGAACAAAGGGTATCTCGTTGTTCATCGTGCCGAAGTTCATCCCGAACGAAGATGGCTCCATTGGTAAGCGCAACCAGGTCGTTTGCGGTGTACTCGAGCGCAAGATGGGTATTCACGGCAATGCCACTGCGCAGCTCAATTTCGATGGCGCGACAGGCTACCTGATCGGCGAAGTCAACAAGGGCCTGAACTACATGTTCACGTTCATGAACTTCGCGCGTCTCGGCACGGGCCTGCAGGGCCTGGCGCACTCGGAACTCGCATTCCAGAAGTCGCTTGCCTACACACGCGATCGTCTGCAGATGCGTTCGCTGTCCGGTCCGAAGAATCCGGATGGCCCCGCTGACCCGATCATCGTGCATGCCGACGTGCGCCGCATGCTGCTGACGCAGAAGTCGTTCGCCGAGGGCGGACGCGCACTGATCTACTACGCGAGCACGCTGGGCGACATCCTGACCAAGTCAGACGACCCCGAAGCCAGGAAGATGGCTGACGAAGTGCTTAGCTTCCTCACGCCAATTATCAAAGCTTTCCTGACGGAGACCGGGTTCGAGAGCGCCAACCTCGGCCTGCAGTGTTTCGGCGGGCACGGCTACATCAATGAATGGGGTGTCGAGCAGAACGTTCGCGACGCCAGGATCTCGATGCTCTACGAGGGCACGACCGGCATCCAGGCGCTCGACCTGCTCGGCCGCAAGGTGCTGGGTACGAAAGGTAAGGCCCTCAAGATGATGACGGGCTTCATCCTCGACTTCTGCAAGGACGCCCGCAGCACCAGGGAGATTCGGCCGTACCTGAAGACGATCGTGAAGCTGACGAAGCAGTGGAAGTCGCTGACGCGCAAGATTGGCTTTGCGGCCATGCGCAATCGCGATGCGGTAGGCGCAGCCTCGGTCGACTACATCATGTTCTCGGGCTACCTGCTCCTGGCCGTCTGCTGGGCTGCGAGCGCCCGTGCCGCGCACTATCGACTCAGCAAAGGCACCAACGAGGCGGCGTTCTATGAGGCCAAGATCCAGACGGCGGAATTCTACTTCGCGAAGATCCTGCCGAGAACAACGTCGCTGTACGAGACGATGTCGACGGGTCCGGATACGCTCATGAAGATGGACGCCGACGCGTTTATGTTCTGAGTCCGCAGCTCTCGAAAGCTTCGCGGATAGTCGCCTTTTCGGCGTCGGTCAATTCCAGCATCGGCGGTCGCACGCGGCCGCCGACCTGACCGAGAAGTTCCTGCCAGTACTTGCCGAAGGCCTGCGGCTTGTCGGTCGGTTTCGAGCGGGCCATCGCCTGGCGCACCGGCTCGAGGCTGTCACGCACCTTGCGGGCCTCTTCGAATTTGCCGTTGAACGCAAGACGCGTGTATTCGTCCATGCGCTTGTCGCTCTTCGTCTGCAGGTGATACGGCGGTGATGAGCACAGGTACAGCTGCCAGCCAAGTTCCTCGATGTTGTCGAGCCAGTCGTCTTCGAGTGACGTGGATACCTGGATCTTGTCGCCGACCATATGCGTCAGGCGGACATACATGTCGCGCGGTACCGAGTACTTGATCGCGACGATGTTCGGTAACTCCGCGATACGCGCGCACTCCTCGGGCTGCATCAGGTAGCCCGAATCCGGGTGACTCCACATGGCGATGCCGATATCGAGCTCGTCGCAAAGCGCTTTGTAGTACTGGTAAAGAACCTCGCCACGCTCGTGGACGAAGCTCAGGACCGGCGCGTGCACAACGATGTAATCGGCGCCGCAGTCTTGCGCGTAGCGCGATAGCTCTTTGACCGTGTCGAAGTTCTGATCGGAAACGGACACGATGACGCCGGCCTTGGCGTCACATTCCTCGACGGCGATCTCGAAGTTACGCTTGCGCTCGTCGAGGCTCATCGAGAAAAACTCGCCCTGCTTGCCCGCGATGAACAGGCCCTGGATATCCAGATCGTCGATCCAATGGCGGATATTCTTGCGCAGACCGGTCTCGTCGAGAGAGAAGTCATCTGCGAACGGGTTTAGTGCCGCAGCCCAGATGCCGCGCATGTTTTCGCGCGCGTAGTCCTTCGCGTCGAGCTTCGAGTACTTGGTGGCCATCGGCGAAATATACTTATAATTCGTCCTATGAGCACCTATCCCGACCTGCACCTCTACATCAACGGCGAGTGGCGCAAGACCGCCCATGATCTTCCGGTACTCAACCCGGCAACCGAAGAAGAAATCGGACGACTGCCCCACGCAGAGCGACGCGACCTTGATGACGCGCTCGATGCGGCCGCCGAAGGCTTCAAGGTCTGGAGTCAAACTCCACCTGTAACCCGGGCCAACGTACTCCTGAAAGCTGCCGCGCTAATGCGCGAGCGCCAGGAAGAGATCGCTACCGCGATAACGGCCGAACACGGCAAACCGTTGCCCCAGGCGCGGCTCGAAGTCATTCGCGGTTGCGAGTTTTTTGAGTGGGATGCGGGCGAAGCAACCCGCACGTACGGACGCGTTATCCCGAGTGCGCCGGGCGTGCGATATATCGTGCATCACCAGCCGATCGGCACAGTCGCCGCGTTCTCCCCCTGGAACTTCCCAATGAGCCAGCCATGTCGCAAGGTGGCCGGTGCAATCGCCGCAGGATGCTCGATCATCCTCAAGGCTGCCGAGGAGACGCCCGCCGGCGCACTGCATATCGCAAGGGCCTTGCACGATGCCGGGCTGCCGCCTGGCGTGCTTAACCTCGTATTTGGCACGCCCGCCAAGATCTCCGAGCACCTGATCAAGCAGGACCAGGTCAGGCTGGTGGCATTTACCGGATCAACGACCGTCGGCCAGCATCTCACGATACTTGCGTCGCAGCACATGACGCCCGTGCTCATGGAACTCGGCGGCCATGCCCCTGTGATCGTCTGCGAAGACACGGACGTTAAGGCTGCGGCCATCTCCGGTGCCGTGCGCAAGATGCGAAACGCGGGCCAGGTATGCACATCGCCAACGCGCTTCTTCGTGCACGAGAGCATATTCGAGGAATACACCGAGCTATTCGTGCGCCGCGCTGCCGCGACCATTGTCGGTAACGGCGTCGACCCCGACGTCGAGATGGGACCGCTCGCCAACGACCGACGTATCGGTGCGCTGACAGATCTCGTCGAAGATGCAAAAGACAAAGGCGCGGAGGTTCGAACAGGTGGCAGCAAGATGGGTGATGTCGGCTACTTTTTCCAGCCAACCGTATTGGCCAACGTGCCTGACCATGCACGTGTCATGCAGGAGGAGCCGTTTGGACCGCTCGCCATCATCAATCCGGTGGCATCGCTTGAGGACGGCATAAAACAAGCCAACGCTGTGCCGTATGGCCTCGCGGCCTACGGATTTACGAACCGCGCCGACTATGTCGATCGTATGATTGAGGGCATCGAGGCAGGCAACGTGTCGATCAACACGCTTGAAGCGTCTCTGCCGGAAACGCCGTTCGGTGGCGTCAAATCAAGCGGCTACGGCCGTGAAGGCGGCACCGAGGGCCTGCAGCACTACATGATCACGAAGAACATCTCGCACAGTATGGAAATTGTCTAAAGGTCAGTGCGAATTGCAAACAGCTCCGGGAAGAAGCTTGTCTCGATCGCTTTCTTCAGGAACGGCACACCCGACGAGCCGCCGGTGCCGCGGCGATTGCCGATAATGCGCTGCACGGTGTACATGTGCTTGAAGCGCCAGGCCTGGAAGCTGTCTTCAATGTCAACGAGCTTCTCCGCTAGCTCATACAGCTCAAAGTACGTGTCTGGATTCCTGTAGATCTCAAACCAGGCCGCCTGCACTGTCTCGTCTGACTCGTACGGTAAACTGAAATCGCGATCCAGCTTCTCCGGGTTGATCTCGAAACCGTCCCCGCTGAGCTTCCTCAACACCACGTCGTACAGACTCGGCGCTTCAAGGACGCGCTTCAGTTCTTCGTAGACCGCTTCATCATGGCGGTGCACTTCGACCAGGTTGCGATTCTTGTTGCCAAGCAGGAACTCGAGTTTCCTGTAAGCGTACGATTGAAAACCCGACGCAGGCCCCAGTTCGTCGCGGAATTTGAGGTAGTCGACAGGCGTCATCGTCGAGAGGATCGACCATGACTGGGTCAGCTGCGTCAGGATCAGCTTGACGCGCGCAATCACCTTGAACGCATGGCGGAAGTCGTGCTCTTCGACATTGCGAATCGCGGCTTCAACTTCGTGCCCGGCCAGTTTCAGCCAGAGCTCGCTGGCCTGGTGAATGACGATGAACAACATCTCGTCGTGCTGGTCCGAGAGCGGGTGCTGCGCGCTGAGCACCTGGTCGAGATGCAGGTAGTCGCCATAGCTCATCCGATCCTTGAGATCGGTATGAATGTTCTTCTCGAGTTCGCGGTAGTTCTTTGGTTTTGACGTCACTGGCCTTCCCCGAATGTCGCTTCAGCGAGCTCTTGCAGTCGGTCCATGACGTACTGCTCGTCCCAGTCTTCCTCGATACCCGGAATCGCCATGATCTTCTCCATAATCGTATTTTGCTCATCGCCGACGCGCAGCGCCTCCGAATACGGGACCTCGGGCGAGAACGTCACCATCGAATACAGCGGCGTCCACAGCGCCGGGAAACGCTGACTGAACTTGGCCTCGATCATCTTGCGCAGCTGGAACATGCTGTCACCGGACAGGTCGCTCATCTCGACGAAGTTGCGCTTGGACAGCTCTGCAATGGCATCGCCGTTCGGTTTACGCGCGTTTTCATAGGCCGGGAAGATCTGGTCCCAGTCGTGATCGTAATGATCGATCAATGCATGCAGCTCGGCGCAATCCTCGAAGCCGCAGTTCATGCCCTGTCCGTAGAAAGGCACGATCGCGTGCGCCGCATCGCCAATCAACGCAACCTTGCGATTGAACGACCAGGGGAACACCTGCACGAGGAATAACGGAGATGCGGTCTTCTCCATGAACACGTCGACGGGCCGTTCGAGATAATCCATCGCGTCGGGAAAATACGCTTCGAAGAACGCCTCGACATCTTCTCGCTCCCTGAGCGACTCGAACGACGGTCTGCCTTCATGGTTCAGGAACAGCGTGCATGTAAATGTGCCATCCGTGTTCGGCAGCGCAATCAACATGAAGTGTTTACGCGGCCAGATGTGGAGCGCGTTCGTTTCGAGCTTGTGCGAACCATCCTCGTTCGCGGGGATGTTCAGCTCGATGTAGCTCTGCGGCATGTACGTCTGGCTGTAGCTGAATCGCGGCAGGTTGTGGGCGAGACGCCGCACCTTCGACGAGGCGCCGTCTGCGCCGAATGCGTAGTCTGCATTCACGACTATCTCGTCGCCTTTCGGACGCCTGAACATTGCTGTTGCCGTTTCGAAGTCAATGTCGGCGAGTCGATGCTCGAAGTAGGTCGTAATGTTCGGCTCACTGTCTGCGACGTCGAGCAGATGCTCGTTGATTCCGCTTCGCGATACTGACCAGATGGCGTCGTCTCCTACCCCATAGGGCAGCGACGTCAGTTCGCCATCAACCGCGTGGACTGCGCGGTGGTACATCGGTATGGCCTGCTTGCGCGCCTCGTCGCTGATGCCGATTTTCTCCAGCGACGTCCAGCCACGGTCAGACAGGGCTATATTGATCGACCTGCCCTGGTAGATATCAGTCGTACGAGAGTCGGGACGGCTCTCGTAGAGACCGACCTGGTAGCCGTGACGCGCCAGCAAAATCGCGAGCAACGCACCGACCGGACCGCCGCCCACGACGGTTATTGTCCTTGCGCTCACTTACGTCTCTCCCTCGGCCAACAACCCGCGCATTACCTGGCCAAACGTGAAGATGTCCTCGAACGAGTTATAAAGCGGCACCGGCGCCATGCGAATAATGCAGGGTTCGCGGAAATCGGCGATGACGCCCGCGGCGATCATATCGTCGAACAGCTTGCGTTCCCGACCCGCAATGTCCATCGAGATCTGGCAGCCACGCTGCTCAGGATCACCCGGCGTGATTACGCTGATGCCGGCATCGGGGAATTCAGCGGCGAGCTGCTCAATCGTGTATTCGAGATAGCCCGTTAGCTTCTCGCTCTTCGCGCGCAACGCCGGCATACCAACCTCGGCGAAGATCTCGAGCGAGGCTTTCATCGCGGCCATACCAAGAATCGGTACATTGCTGAGCTGCCAGCCTTCCGCGCCCTCCATGGGCTGGAAGCCGCTTTGCATCTGAAAGCGTGTTTCCTTGTCGTGCCCCCACCAGCCGCCAAAGCGTGGCAGGTCGAAGGAGCGACCATGACGTTCATGCACGAAAATGCCGCCAACATTGCCGGGGCTCGAATTCAGGTACTTGTACGAGCACCAGGCGGCAAAATCGACATTCCAGTCGTGCAGCGACAGCGGCACATTGCCCGCTGCATGCGCGAGGTCGAATCCGGCGACCGCACCAACAGCATGCGCGGCCTCGGTGAGACGCGGCATGTTGAACAGCTGGCCCGTGAAGTAGTTGACGCCACCGAAGAAGACAAGCGCCACCTGATCTGCATGCGTATCGATCGCATCGAGAATGTCCTCTTCCCGAATCAGCCATTCACCCTTCCGTGGCGTTACCTCGATGATCGCGTCATCAGGGTCGAACCCGTGAAAGCGCGCCTGCGTTTCGAGCAGGTAGCGATCGGACGGGAACATCTTCGCTTCGGAAATAATCTTGTAGCGAGTTGCCGTTGGCCGGTAGAACGACACAAACAGCAGGTGAATGTTGGTCGTCAGAGAGTTCATACAGACGACTTCCGATTCCTGTGCCCCAACGATACCGGCCATCGGCGGCGTCAGCAGTTCATGGTAGCTGTACCAGGGATTCGTCGAATGAAAGTGCCCTTCGACGCCGTACTTCGCCCATTCGTCGAGCTCGAGCTCAACGGCGGCACGCACTGTCTTCGGCTGTAGTCCAAGCGAATGGCCTGTGAAGTAAACGAGCTCGGGCGTGCCGAAGTTCGGAAAATAGAATTGGGTGCGCTTGTCCCGTAGCGGATCGGCATCATCCTGCGATCGCGCGAACTCAAGTGTTGGTTCGAACTGCACGTCAACTCGCGTCAGGCAGGCTGACCCAACCCTCGGGCGGCTCTTTGCCGGGATGTATCGCACCGCATTGCGGGCAGGTGCGCGCAGCTTCGTCGGAATAGAACGACTCGTACAGCGGCGGCAGGTCGTTGACGATCGACTTGAGCAGGACTTCGACACGATGTACCAGGCCACCGCATTCGAAGCAGTACCACTCGAACGCGTCTTTCAGACCTTCAGGCCGCTTGGGTTCAATGACCAGACCGACGCTGCCAGCCATCGGCCGCTGCGGTGAATGCCGCACGTGCTTCGGCAGGAAGAACACATCGCCTTCGCGGATAACGACGTCATAGAACTCGCCATCGTCGAAGATCTTTAGCACCATGTCGCCTTCGAGTTGGTAGAAGAACTCCTCAACGGGGTCGTCGTGGAAGTCGGTGCGCTGATTAGGTCCGCCAACGACGAAGGCCATCATGTCGGCGTCTTCCCAGATCTGCTTATTGCCGACCGGTGGCTTCAGGAGATGGCGATGTTCATCAATCCAGTCCTGAAAATTGAATGCAGCCAGTTTCGTCATTGTCGATAGGTCCTTACCCGGCCAGGTGCCACGAGGCATCAGTTTATCTCAGATGACAATCGGTGAGTTCGGGTTCAGGATCTCACGAACCACGCTCATCGCCGTTATCGCGGACGAGCGAGGGTTATCTGGCAGCGAGTTGCCTTCGATACGAAACTCGAGGCGGCCGAAATCGCCTTCAGCAATGATTTCGTGAACGTTGCGTGCGACCCCCGGGTCCGCGATCAGCTCGACCTCGGTAGCGTCAAAGCCGATCCCTGCAAGGGCAACCGACGCAGCGACGTTTGCGTTTTTGGGATACTCGAGCGCCGCGTCCCGCGCATTGCCGCTGAAATGCACTGTGGCCTCGGACAGGGCACCGAGATCGATCTTTTCCTCGGCCGCCGAGCCCCGCCAGCCCTGTGGTGGCTTGCGTCCGCGATAGGTAACGCGCTCGAGTTTGCCCACGCTCCCGGCCGAAAGCGCATCCAGAGCCCCAATGGCGCCTGCTACGACTCGCAGCTGCGCGTTGCCGCGCTGTGCCGCTTCCGCCAACGCGTCAAATAGCTCGCCGTCCGCGAGCGCACCAGCTGACACTGTCACAAGGTCGATACCCGACGACAGAATACCGACGCCATGCTCGCGCAGCGCTGGATGACCTGCACAATCGACCACCAGATCGATATCGCTCGAAAGCTCACAGACTTCGTGTACTACAACGATGTCCGGGCCAAACACGCGTCTTGCCTGCTTGTCCCTTCCGGGTCGGACAATAGCGGTACCGACCGCGGCGGCCGGCTCTTTGTCCAGATACCGGGCAACCGCTTCGCCAATAGCGCCAAAACCAATAATCGCGATAGTCCGCATCGCACGGATTCTAGCCGATCAGGCGCCCGGGATCGCGCTCAAGCAGCGCTGCAGCCGGCCGATACAAAACAGGTAGATCCAAGTGGCCCTCATATCAAATGAAACAGGACAATCCGCTCATTCGCATCGACCCTGGATCGATGTCCGTTTTTGCCACGCAAATTCTCGAAGCCGTGCGCGGTGCGCGCGCTGTCGTCGTCCACGACACAGCGGGACAGGTTGCATGGGCCAGTCCGGGCCTCGCTGAAAGAAACACCAGTGACTTCGACAGCACCCCGGACCAGAACAAGTATGTTTTTGACCTCAAGCATGCCAGTTCCCATAGTCGCATTGGCACATTGGGCATCCTGACAACGGCGTCAGACCCGGACAGCGCAGAATTCGTGCACAGCGTGATCGAGCCGATCCTGCAGTGCATAGAACGGCAGGTCGACATCAATACCGAGCTCTCGGCAGTACGACACGTATCCGAGGAAACTCGCCGTGGCGCGAAGCTGCTCATCGAGCTTGATGACCTCGACGATTGTGCCGACCCCGTCGCCGCGATTCAGCAGCTGCTCGAACGCAGCGCCAGCCACTTTGGCGCATTATTCACGGCTGTACTGCTACCCGGGGACGGGATACAGGCGATCTACCCAACGCCGGCCGCGGACAACCCGGAGAATGACCGTCGCCTGATGGGCCGACTCGGCAAGCTGATGTCGTCCGCCAAGATGCACCGTAAGGTGACACGCAGCAGGTCAGGTCGATCGCACTTCATAACGACGCCGGTTTTCGATTCGGCGGATGACGTAATCGGCGTGTATGTCGTCGCGAGTGAGAGCGAGTTCTCGAACGACCAGATTCGTCTTTGCCGCGCGATCAGCTCGAAGCTGTACGCACTCGGGAACGTTCCGGAGACTACGGTTTCCACGTCGTTCTCGAGGAACGACTTCCTGCGGTACGTCGCTGAGGTAATCAGACGCGAGAGCGCCACGTCACATGCCGTGCTGATGGTCGATATCGACAAGCTGCACATTGTCAACGACAACTTCGGCCATATGGCCGGCGATAAGGTCATCAAGAAGACGAATCGGCAACTCGTCGACTGTGTAAAACGCGGCGACATTGTCGCCAGGTTGGGTGGGGATATCTTCGGCATGTTCCTGCGTGGTGCCGACGAGCAGGACGCGGTTCAGCGAGCTGAGTTCCTGTTGCAGACAGTGGCCACAGAAACCGTCAGGCATGAGAACCGGAACGTCTCGGTAACAGCAAGCATCGGCGTCGCGCTGATTCCCGACGTCGTATCCGACGCCGAATCCGCCGTAAGCACTGCAGAGGTTGCAACAAGATCAGCAAAGGGCCGCGGTGGCAACCGGTGCGTCGTATTCCGGGACCTCGATGCAAGCGTCATGCAGCGCCGCAGTGACCTGGACCAGGTCGGTCGCCTGCAGTCCGCACTGCTCGACGATCGGTTCGTTCTGTTTGCTCAGCCAATCAAGCCCTTGCAGACTGCTGAGACGGCGCCGCGTTACGAGATTCTCGTAAGGATGCTGGAAGAGGACGGTACGGTTTTGCCACCGAACAAGTTCCTGTCCGCGGCGGAACGCTACCAGATGATGAGCGCCATCGATCGCTGGGTCATTCGCCAGACGCTGGATCAGCTTAGTGCGGCGGATAATCCACTCGAGGTCGGGCTTGGCAGTTTCAGTATCAACGTCTCGGCGCAGTCGCTCATGGACAAGGACTTCCTCGAGTTCGTCGAACACCAGATCGCCGAAAGTGGCGTGCCGCCAGACGCGATCTGCTTCGAGATTACCGAGACATCGATCGTGCGTTGCCTGGAGATGGCCCAGTACTTCATCTCACGCATGCGCCATCTGGGTTGCCGTGTGGCGCTGGACGATTTCGGCACGGGCTACTGTTCGTTCGCGTACCTGAAGGACCTCAGCGTCAATTACGTCAAGGTTGACGGGGTCTTCATTCGCGACATTCTGGAGAATCCGTTATCCGAGGCAATCGTCGCGTCACTGGTCAGGATTGCCGAGGTCATGTCGGCGGCGGTCGTTGCCGAGCACGTTGAAACCGATCTGATCGTGCAACGGCTGCGACAGCACGGTGTCAGCTTCGGTCAGGGTTTCGGCATCGGCAAACCGCGGCCTCTCCAGGACGTACTGGCCGGCATTGGACCAACCGTTGATTTCGCGTCGCATACCTCGAAGGTGCGCGTTGGCGAATAAAAACGGCGGCGCAAATGCGCCGCCGTTTGTCTTCCTGAGCTAACGCAGAGTCGACTAGCGACTTGCGACTGCTTCACCTGACCAGTTCTTTTCCAGGTCGAAGCGGTCCAGCATCATGACCTTGTTCCATGCGTCGACGAAATCGGCAACAAACTTCTTGTCGCCACCATCCTCGGCATAGACTTCGGCAATAGCGCGCAGCTCTGCGTGCGAACCGAAGATCAGATCGACCGGCGTGGCCGTCCACTTCAGTTCACCCGTAGCGCGATCACGCCCTTCGTAAATGCCGGCACTGTCGGTGGACTTCGTCCACTTCGTGCCCATGTCCAGCAAGTTAACGAAGAAGTCATTGCTCAGCGTGCCGGGGCGCGATGTGAAGACACCGTGTTCGATGTCGTCAGCGTTGGCGCCGAGGGCGCGCATACCGCCAACCAGTACGGTCATTTCAGGCGGCGTCAGCGACAGCGTATCGGCCTTGGCGACGAGCATGTCGGCAGGCGAGCGATTTGCGCCTTCGCCGAAGTAGTTGCGGAACCCGTCGGCATCCGGTCGCAGGACCTGGAACGACTGCACGTCAGTCTGCTCCTGCGATGCGTCGGTACGACCCGCTGCGAACGGTACCTGGATTTCGTAGCCGGCATTGCTTGCGGCCTGCTCAATCGCAGCGGCGCCCCCCAGCACGATCAGGTCGGCCAGCGATACCTGCTTACCGCCTTTGTGGTCCCGGTTGAAGTCCTTCTGGATGCGCTCGAGGCGCGCCAGCACCTTGTTCAGCTCTTTCGGGGTGTTGACGTCCCAGTCGACCTGCGGTGCCAGTCGAATCCGCGCGCCGTTGGCGCCACCGCGCATGTCGGTGTTGCGGTACGTCGAAGCCGATGCCCATGCGGTGCGGACCAGCGCAGGCAGTTCGAGGCCAGAGTCGAGGATGCGAGACTTCAGCGTCGCAATATCGCGCTCGCCGATCAACTCATGATTGACAGCAGGAACCGGGTCCTGCCAGGTGAGGATTTCCTCGGGAATGTCGCTGCCCAGGTAACGAGCACGCGGACCCATATCACGGTGCGTCAGCTTGAACCAGGCGCGCGCAAAGGCATCTGCGAACTCGTCCGGATGCTCGAGCCAGCGCGACGTGATGCGGCGATATTCCGGATCGAATTTCAGCGAGAGGTCAGTCGTAAACATGATCGGCGCGTGGCGCTTGTTCGGGTCGTGCGCGTCCGGCACCAGATTCGAACCTGCACCGTCACCGGGAATCCACTGCGTGGCGCCAGCCGGGCTTTTGGTCTTCACCCACTCGAACGAATACAGGTTGGTGAGATAGTTGTTGGTCCACTGTACCGGGTTGACGGTCCATGCACCCTCGAGGCCACTCGTGATCGTGTCGGCGCCTTTGCCACTAGCGCACTTGTTCTTCCAGCCGAAGCCCTGTGCTTCGACGGCCTCGGCCGCAGGCTCGGGTCCGACGCAGTTTTCCGGAGACTTCGCGCCGTGCGCTTTACCGAACGTATGGCCACCCGCGATCAGCGCGGCAGTCTCTTCATCGTTCATCGCCATGCGACCGAACGTCTCACGGATGTCCTGCGCAGCCAGCAGCGGATCCGGAACGCCATTTGGCCCTTCCGGGTTCACGTAGATCAGGCCCATCTGTACGGCGGCCAGCGGCTTCTGCAGCTTGCGATCGCCACTGTAGCGCTCGTCTTTGAGCATCTCTGCTTCCGGGCCCCAGTAGACGAGCTCAGCTTCCCAGTCGTCTTGACGGCCGCCGGCGAAACCAAACGTGTCGAAGCCCATGGACTCGAGTGCAACATTGCCGGTCAATACCATGAGGTCGGCCCACGACAGGTTGCGGCCGTACTTCTGTTTGATCGGCCAGAGCAGGCGGCGGGCCTTGTCGAGGTTGGCGTTGTCGGGCCAGCTGTTGAGCGGCTCGAAGCGCATCTGACCGCCTGCAGCACCGCCGCGACCGTCGATCGTGCGGTAGGTGCCGGCGCTGTGCCAGGCCATGCGAATGAAGAACGGCCCGTAGTGGCCGTAGTCTGCAGGCCACCAGTCCTGCGAGTCTTTCATAACGGCTTCGATGTCGTTCTTGACGGCATCGAGGTCCAGCGTTGAGAACGCGGCGGCGTAGTTGAAGTCCTCACCCATCGGGTCGGACTGTATGCCGTGATCGCGGAGTGGGCTGAGATCGAGATTGTCAGGCCACCAGAATTGATTGGACCGTACTTCGCCCTGCGCTTGCGCAGAATTAGGCGCTACGAACGGTGCAATCGCTATTGTCAGAGCGGCCAGGACGGCCAGCGACTTAGTAGACATTGCGGTTACCCCTTTTTGGGAATGCTCTTTTGAGCAGAAACAACAGTAAACCGCACTTCAGTCTATAAATAAATTGGAATAATTATCTTACAACGTCCTATTAAATCGATCGCTAACCACAGGCCCGCACAGCACCTTATGTCGATGCTGTGCAGTTCTAAAGTTCCAACGAATCAGCGCAACGCGCCGTTGGTGATCCAGGTACGGATGATGTCAATGTCGCCCTGCGGGATCGAGCCCGTCGGCGGCATGACGCCACCGGTGATACCGCCAACACCTTCCATCTTGCGGATCAGATAGCTCGCGTCCGGATCGCCCGGCGCGACCAGCAGGACGTTCATTTGGCCCGTCTGGTTGCTGAACTGCCCAACCAGCTCGAGGAAGCTTGTGTCGGCGTCTGCCAGCGACAGGCCGGCTGCCTGAGCGGTGTTGTTGTGGCAACCTACCGTCGCGCATGTCGGCGTGAAGACGTTCGTCTGAATTTCATCGAGCGTCGGTCCGAATGCAACCGGCGGCGCCATAATCGTGAACGGACCCACGAAGTCGCCACCTGCCTGGCCGTTGCCCGACGGGAATGAGCCCGAGAACTCGCCGTCCAGTGCGTTCGCATCAAGGTCCATGATGAAGGACGCGCCTGAACCAAGCAGGAGAACGCGGTAGTTGCCGTCAGGGATATTGACACCGGCAAGGTCCATAACCGCGCTCTGCGGGTTCCCGGTCGGTACCGTAATGGAATTCGCAGTAATGTCGACGCCGTTCCCGTCTTCAAGAATGAACGTCATCGCGTTCACTGTCGACGCATCCAGCTCCCTGTCGAAGCCGGCAACAATCTGCGTCGGCGCCATGTCGATCGTGCTGTTCGGTGTGACAGACAAGGTCGTCACGCGAATCGGCGCTGCAGGAGGCGGTGCCGTATCGTCAACCGCACCCGCGGCGACCCATTGACGAATCGTCGCGATGTCTGCAGCCGGCAATGCGCCGCTCGGCGGCATTACCCCACCAGAGCCGGCAGTGCCTTCCAGCTTCTGGATCAGATAGCTGATATCCGGGTTCGAAGGATTCACGCGCTGGATGTTGCCGTCCTGGGAACTCGCAACACCGACCAGCTGGGCGTAACTGTTAGCGGCTTCGAGATTCAGGCTCGCCGCCGGGTTAGCACCCGCGTGACAACCCGACGTTGCGCATGTCGGCGTAAAGACAGCTGCCTGGATCTCGGAGAAGTTGGCGCCAAAACTGGAACCGCCGCCGGAACCGCCGCCAGAACCACCACCGGAGCCACCACCGGAGCCACCGCCAGAGCCGCCGCCTGAGCCACCACCGGACCCACCGCCGCCGGTGTTACCGCCGCCGGCGTTGAGGGCCGCAACGGCCTTGTCGTAGGAGGTTTCGTAGCATGCGCCGAGGGTCACAGCCATCAGCAGCAGTGGCAGAATCAGCCACGCCTTTCGCACACGGGTTGCAATCCGGTTTTCCATGCCACACACCTTTAATACGCCGACTCTTGATGATAGTCGTACGGTCTGTCAAAGATGTGACGTTGATCGCATTACAGCGTGTCGCCTTTCAGCGACAGCGAGCCGTGTTAAGCGTTATGGATTCGGCGCGCCGGGATCTTCTGCGATGGACGCTTCGTGGTCTTCCAGGACCTGGTAGAGCGGAAAATCGATCCATGTGTCGTTGAGGTAGTTGAGCTCGGGCACCTCTTCTTTCGGGTCAACCAGCAGGTTGTAGACCGATGGATAGGCCATCTCGCGGATCGCGTAGGTGTCCGCGTCCATCTCTCGCAGCAACAGTTTCCAGTCTCGCCATTTCACGCCGAACAGGACATTGCCAATGTAGATGACGACAGATTCCCGGTCTGATTTGTCGGTCTTTCCGGTCAGGAAATTTGTCTGGTCGACGCCGTCGTAGACTCGGTCGGTCGGTAGATCCACGTCGACGATGCTGGCTACCGTAGGCAGCAGGTCGACGGCGTGGACGATCTCATTCGAGACGCGCTTCGCGGGGATCTTCCCTGGCCAGCGGATAAGAAACGGAACACGCAGTGAGCCCTCGTAAGGCGAGAACATGCCGCTGCGCCACGGACCCGTGAAACCGAACGAGCGTGGCACACCTTCGCGCCCGTTATCCGATGTGAAAATGAAGATCGTATCGTCCTTGAGCCCGGCCTTGTCGACAGTGTCGAGGACCTCACCCACATAGTCGTCGGTCTGCGCAAGTACATCGGCAAAGCTGCCGTTGCCGGTCTTGCCGTAATAATCCGGATGCGGATCGACGGGCTCATGCGTTTGCGTGTACGAGAGAAACACGAAGAACGGCTGATTCTCCTTTGCCTTGCGCTCGATGAAGTCGATCGCCTGGTCCGTAATCTCGCGGTCGATTACCTTGCGCTTCGCACGATCGTAAACGTCGAGCTTTTTGGGCTCCTCACCACGCTTCGCGGTCATCACGTGCGTGAACACGGCATCGGGGTGGCTACCGGGGATGAAGCTGTTACTGTCCGGCCAGAATGCCCGGTCGGACGACCGCGGGATTCCAATCCACTCATCGAATCCCTGGCCGGTCGGGAATCGACCCTCAGTATCACCAAGATGCCATTTGCCGAACAGCGCTGTCGCATAGCCGGAGTCTGACAGCATCTCGGCCAGGGTCATTTCCCACTTCGTAATGCCGTACCAGACGCCGCGCGGCGGGCCGTCGGGCCGTTGCCGTGTGCGAATGCCGTAACGGCCAGTCATGAGCGACGCGCGCGACGGCGTGCACTCTGCCTCGACGTTGTAGTTTGTCAGCTGCAGGCCCTCGGCCGCGATGCCGTCAATATTGGGCGTCGGTGCGCCCCGCATGACGCCGCCACCGTAGACGCCGATTTCGCCCCAGCCGAAGTTGTCCATGAGAACGAGGACGATATTGGGATTCTTTGCATCGCCTTGCGCAGCAACAAGCGATGGCACGAAAGCGAATACGAGTAATACGACCGCGGTCAGTCCCGCGCTTCGAACGAGCTTCCCCATGACCGACCCCCTCTTCTTGTTGGCTTAGACCATACCAGCTGGTCCGGGGCGACGCCTAATCAGTCGAGCGGGATCCGTACCGTCTGAATCGCATTGGCAGGGATAGTAACTTCAGCGAACTGTTCGCCGATTTGCAGGCTGTACTCGATTGGCTGCTTCGTCGTATTCAGCAATTGCACACTTAGTAGGCCCGCCTCACTCAGGGTTGCGACGGCATACAGCGCGTCGGTATCGAGTCCATTGAGTTGCCTGCTGGTCTCAACAACCGTATCGCCGGGGCGGATTGTGCGGCTGAATTGCGCGAGCACATGGAAGATGGGCGTGTAATAGACCTGCCGTGTCTCGGTATCGATCATGATCGGCGCGCCGCAGTAGTTCAGCACATGATTCGGTCCGCCGTGCCGGTCAAGGACCACGTTCCAATCGATCCAGCCGCTCATCCAGTTGTCGAGACTGACAATGATGTTTCTCGCGTAGCGGTGCACCGGTACATACATCGGGTGGTACTCCGGATCTGGCGCCCAGGTTGCGGTGTAGGCCCAGTCGGTCGCGGTCGTGTTCCACCAGAAAGCGTCGTTGTCAAACCAGTTAGCCTCTTCTTCATAGCCGTCAGGATCGGTAATACCTGGCGGTGCCGGACGTCCGAGGTTGTCGATGGTGCCCTCGGTATGAATGATGTCGAAATCCGGAAACTTGTCGTGCACGGCGTTCAGCGCCTCTTCGAACACGCGATTCGTGCTCGAGTACCAGTGAACAGCCGTGCCATAGACATACTGCGCCGCTTCGGCATCGCCGAGTACTACGTCGGCCCAGTGCTCGGCGCCGTCGCGATTCTGATCATAGATCAGCACCTTGATGTCACCGTGCCCACCGGCCTGCAGCGCAGGCCCCAGGTGATCCCGGATGAAATCGCGCTGGGTCTCGGCCGTAAAATGCATGCTCTCCCAGTTCCCGCTGTTGCCATGCGGCTCATTCACCGGCGTCATACCCCAGATATCGACGCCTTCGGCCTCATAGGCATCGTAGTATTTGACGAGGTAGTCCGCGTACGTAGACACGTATTCATCCTTGAGAACGCCACCGGTGCCCTGCCCGTAGTTTTCGGGCCTGCCACCCACGTACCAGTCTTCGATGTCTTTCATCCAGGCTGGCGCGGTCCAGGCGGATGCAACGATATTCAGCGTCTCGTCCTCCTGCGATGCCTTGATGTCCAGCGCTTCCTTGATCATTGGCAGCAGGTCGAAGGTCTCGTCCTGTATGCCCGGATAGTCCGCTTTGCTGAAGCCGTCTTTGTCAACCTCAATGCTGAAATGCTCGAGGGCTGCATCGTCGGCGACATCGGCGTAAGAGAATTTGCCCTCGACCGAAAAATCCGTTGAACCGACCACGGTTCTTGCGAGCGAGAAGTTTGCACCGTTCTCACTATAGATTTGTGCCATGACACCCTGGCGCGTGTCCTTGTCGAGGTGGGCAAGGACAAATGCGGACGATTCGGTGAATGAAGAACCGATACCGGTGATCGTCTGCCGAGCCTTATCAGGGTCGACAACGATGACGGTACCGCTAGCCTGGCCGGCGACGAACGCGACATTGTCCTTGACGGCCAGCTTGTCGCCGCCCTCGCTGGTGACTATCACTTCACTAGAGGACAGCAGCCCATCGGAACCGCCCTCTTCGGTGCTCATGCCACATGAGGAGACCAACACAGCCATGGAGATTGGTATCAGTCTTCTTGTCATAGCTTCAATCGGTGCCTTGACCGCGCAGTCTTTTGATTTCCTTCGCCAGATCATCGATCTTTTTCGCGAGTGCCTCACGTTCATCGTGGGCAATCTCCGCCTCCTCGTGAATCTCTTCGCCGGTTTCCGCATGCAACATATGCATTGAATTTACGATCAATGCAATAAAGAGGTTCAGCACCGTGAAGCTTGTGACAACGATAAACGGTACGAAGAACGTCCAGGCGTGCGGATACACCTCCATGACAGGCCGCACGATACCCATAGACCAGCTTTCGAGGGTCATGATCTGGAACAGGCTGAACATCGACGCTCCGATGTTCCCGAACCAGTGCGGGAAAGCGGAACCGAAGAGACTCGTTGCCATGACAGCGGCGATGTAATAGACGAGCAGCAGGACCAGGACGATCGAACCCATCCCCGGCAGTGCGTTGATTAGCGCGCTTACCACCTTGCGCATCGACGGCACGACCGACACGAGTCGCAGTACTCGCATGATGCGCAGTGCGCGCATGACGGACAATGGGCCGGCGGCCGGGATCCAGGCGATCGTCACGATCGTGAAGTCGAAGAGGTTCCAGCCATCCCTGAAGAAGCGCGTGCGGTACACACCCAGCTTGAGCAGCAGCTCGATCGTGAAAATCCACAGCGCCGCCGAATCAATCGCGTGGAGGACAGGGCCGGCGAGAGCAACCATCGTTGGCGATGTCTCGAGGCCTAGCGTGACGGCATTCACGATGATCACCGCCGTTACAAAATGCTGGAAGACACGAGACTCCACGAAACTACGAAGTCCACTCGCGCGCTCTACGGCGTCTGGCCGGCTGTTCATTTCAGAAACCCTCGGTAAGCAATCATTGCTCTGACTACATCCTAGTTGGTGAGTTCGCCGGAGTCCGGACCAAAGTCTCAATACCCTGGCTGTCCCGGCACCTGGCCTGGCGTGGAAGCCCTGTATCTTAAGCCAGAAACGAGTTGAAACAGATTTCCCTGCCATGCGCGGGCAAAATCTCCAACTGGCAAACAGGTTGCGAAGACACGAGATGAGCAACGCAATTGTTATCGAACGCAGCGAGAGTGGCTCGAAAGGCCGCTACGAGGCCCGTGTCGAAGGAAAGGACGGTGTCGGAGAACTCACCTATTCGCGCATGTCTGAGTCGAAAATCATCGCGGACCACACTGGAGTCGACGACAGCCTGCGCGGAACCGGCGTTGGCAAAGCGCTGGTCGAACGCCTGATCGCAGACGCGCGACAGGACGGTTTCAAAATCGTGCCGCTTTGTCCCTACGTCAAAGCGCAGTACCAGCGCCACCCCGAGTGGTCGGATGTGATGGAATGACGATGGATAGTCGAGCACTGACAGAAGACTGGCCGGCAATACCGTTTTCGGAATGGCGAGAAACCTCCGCCGCACTGCATCTCTTCACGCAGATCGTCGGCAAATACCGGCTGGCCCACAGCCCGTGGATCAATCACTCATGGCACGCGACGCTTTACGTCACGCCTCGCGGCCTCACGACATCGATGATCCCGGACGGACCTGCGGGTATCGAGATTACATTCGACTTCGTTGACCAGGCCGTCCGCGGCCACACCGGCGCTGGCGCGACCTCGAGTTTCACGCTTGAGCCAATGGCCATCGCTTCCTTTCACGAGAAGCTCATTGCCCTCGTGACTGAGCTCGGTGGCGACCCCACGTTCCATGGCCGGCCAAATGAGCTGCCGGATCCGGTGCCGTTCGCCGAGGACACCGCAGAACGTCCATACGATGCGGATGCCGTCGCCCGTTTCCACCGCGCGCTCGTGTCCGTCAATCGTGTGCTGCAGAATTTCCGCACTGGTTTCCGCGGCAAGGTCAGTCCGGTCCATCTCTTCTGGGGCAGTTTCGATCTGGCAGTAACGCGTTTCTCAGGACGTCCTGCGCCATTGCACCCGGGCGGGATTCCGAACCTGCCCGATAACGTGACGCAGGAAGCCTACTCGCATGAAGTGTCGTCGGCCGGCTTCTGGCCGGGCGGCGGCCCTGTAGACGAAGCGGCGTTCTATGCCTATGCCTATCCGGGACCAGACGGCTTTGCCGAGGCAACCGTCCTGCCTGATGCCGCCTACTTCGACGAGGATTTTGGCGAGTTTGTCCTTCCTTACGAGGCCGTTCGCACTGCGGCGGACCCGGAGAAGACGCTGCGCGATTTTCTCGAGACGACCTACCGGGCAGCTGCGGAGCTGGCCGAGTGGGACCGTGCGCTCGAATGCGAGGGCGGCCTCATCGGCTCACCCCCGGCAATCGGTACGCCGGACTAGATTTGATACTGCAGGCGAAACTGCCGAGGCGTCTGGCCCGACTGTTTCTTGAAGGCCTTCGTGAAAGCGAGGTCCGATTCGTAACCGACGCGTTGCCCAATTTCGTAAACGGGCAGCGAAGTGTCGCGCAGCAGCTGCCTGGCTCGCTGCATGCGCAGCGAGGTCAGGTACTGAAACACAGTTTCCCCGACAAGCGCTTTGAATCGCTTGGCGAATGCCGCCCGCGACAAACCCACTTCTTGAGCGAGATCCTGAATCGTCCAGCTTCGTTCCGGATGCTCATGGAGGAACTGCAACGCCCTGGAAACAGACTTATCGTTCAGTGCCAGGAGAAACGGGCTGCCCGCCTCGCGACAGAAATTGATGCGAATGAGTTCGATAAGCACGATTTCGGTCAGCTTGTTGACGATAAGCTCGGAACCCGGCCCGCTTGCCATGTACTCGGCACTGAGTTGGTCAAATGTCCCTTTAAGGAACGGATGCCGATCGAGCTCCTCGCTGCGAACAATCGTAAGATCCGGCATCACGCTCAGCAGTGGCGTTGGTATATCGGCGAGGAAGTCACAGTATCCGCAGAGAAGCAGGGTGCGAACGCCTCTTCCCTGGCTATCTCGACCCGGCGGCTCACTGCTCAGCACGTGCTCAGTTTGCGGGCCAAGAAAGATAAGGTCCCCAGGACCCAGGTATTCGGTCTCGCCGTGAACGGTCGCCCAGCACTCGCCACGTCGGATCATGTGAAACCCGGCGCTCGGGGACGCTTCAAAGGTCTGCGTCCAGGGCGGGTCGAGCATGTCGCAGAAATACACGCTGCCCTGGACCCGCATGGCGCGGAGAATGTCACTCAATACTTCCATTGCGAATTATTGTAGACTATCGATGCAATTAATCAATACTATTAGATATAGAACGTATTCTGTGGAAGACTTATCGTATGCCTCAGGTTTGAACAACACCGAGGACGAAACCATGGCCAGAGTAGAGATTTACACGAAGGACTACTGCCCGTACTGCAAGCGCGCCAAGCACCTGCTGGAAACCAAGGGCGTCAAGTTCGAGGAATACGACATCACGAACGACGCCGCGGGTCAGCGCGACATGATCCAGCGTTCCGAGCGCCGCACGGTACCGCAGATCTTCATCGACGGCTTCCACGTTGGTGGCAGCGATGACCTGATCGAAGCTAACCGCTCAGGACAGCTCGACCAGTTGCTTACCGGAAAGTCGGCAGCATAGTCCGAATCTGAAACAGCGGAAACAGAGGGCCGGCAATCGCCGGCCCTTTTCGTACTAGTCGTCGTCAGCGGCTTTCGACGTTTCCGCCTCAACATCTTCAGCAGTGGGCGGCACCCAGCCGCGATCAAGTCTTGTCGCAAACGCCGCGGAATTTCCCTTCATGGCATCGGCGTAGCGGTCCAGGTACTCGCGCGTCCGCCGCACATATTCCTCGTTCTCGTGCGCCGGAATGTCCGGGTCGTAACTCGACGCCAAGTCGAACATCTGCTTGCCATCGTTTATTACGAATCCGCGTACTTGACGCTCCGCATCGTAGGGGTGCACGCCCAGCGCCTCGAGCGCCGACCGGCCGGCTCGTACCGAGCTGTCGAACGTCTCTCGGATGATGTCACGACAGCCGGCACTCCAGAGCTCGTAGACGTGATGGCGGTCCATCGCGCGCGCAACGATGTAGACATGCGGGTAGTTTTCGGTGACGTAGTGCACGAGTTCAGTCGCGCTTTCCTTATCATCGATCGCTATGACCAGCATGCGCGCTTCTTCAATGCCTGCAGCATGCAGCAGGTCCGGTCTCATCGCGTCGCCGAAGAAAACCTTAACTCCATAGGCACGGAGTCGTTCGAGCTGCTCTGACTGGTAGTCGAGTACGACGGTCTTGAAGCCTGCCGACAGCAGGATGCGATTGACGATACCGCCAAAGCGCCCGTGTCCGGCTACGATAACCTTGCCCTCTTCGTCAATCTCATCCGGCTCCCGTTCCTGGGACACGGCGAATCGGCGAACGATCCACTTCTCGTAAACGATGAAGAGAACAGGCGTAAGCAGCATCGACAGAGCGACGACGAGTAGCAGACGCTCGGCAAGCTCCGGAGCAATCACAGAGCTTGCGACCGAGAAGCTCAACAACACGAAACCGAACTCACCGGCCTGCGCAAGACTCAGCGTGAACAGCCAGCGATGGGCGCCTTCGATCCGGAACACGCGACTCAACCCGTACAACACGATCGCTTTCAATGCCATGAGGCCCAGCGTGAGGCCAACGATTTCGCCCAGGTTGTTGAACAGCAGCTCGAACTCAATTGCCGCGCCCACCGTGATGAAGAAGACGCCGAGCAGCAGGCCCTTGAACGGATCGATGTTGCTCTCCAGCTCATGGCGATACTCGCTGTTCGCCAGCACGACGCCAGCCAGGAAGGTACCTAGCGCCGGCGACAGGCCGACAACCACCATGAGCAGCGCGATCGCGATGACAAGGAGCAGTGCCGTTGCCGTAAACAGCTCGCGCAGGCGGGCGACCGCAATAAAGCGAAAGATCGGGCGCGTCAGGTAACTGCCGGCAATGACGACGAAAGCGATAGCACCGACAGTAACCAGAGCACGTTGCCAGCCGTTCAGACGGTCGACCAGGCTGATGGACCCATGACCGTCGTCGGCCGCGCCGTGCGCCGCTGCGGCCATTTCCTGGAGTTCGGGCAGCGCGAGCAACGGCAGGAACGCGAGCATCGGGATGACCGCGATATCCTGGAACAACAGCACCGAGAAGCTCGACTGCCCTCCATCACTCTTCATCAGCCCTTTCTCATTGAGCGTCTGCAGAACAATCGCAGTCGATGACAGCGAAAAGACCATGCCGACCGCAAGGGCGATAGTCCATGGCTGGCCCAGTGCCATCGCAATCGCCATGATCAACGCGGCGGTAATACCGACCTGGAGTCCACCAAGCCCGAGCAGCTTGTCGCGCATCGTCCACAGCATGCGCGGCTCGAGCTCGAGGCCTACGAGGAACAGCATCATCACCACGCCGAACTCGGCGAAGTGCTGGATGCTGACGACATCGACATGCAGCAGGTTGAGAATCGGGCTGATGACGATGCCGGCGATGAGGTAGCCGAGCACCGAGCCCAGGCCCAGTCTCGACGCGATCGGTACGGCTATGACACCGGCGATCAAGAACAGGAATGCGAGCAGCAGGAAACCGTCCATGGTCAGCTCTCCTTCCTGATCGGCAACGTGGCGTAGCCAAAGACGTCATTCACACCGCCCGCATTGAAGTCATAGCGATCGTCGCGAATCGACTTGAGCAAGTCTCTGTAACCCTCTACGTGTGGCTCGACCTCCCCGACTTTCGGTGCTTTAAGGGCCGAATAGAGCACATAAGGAGGCGCAAAGCGCATCTCGCAAAGATTGGCGGTCTGCTCGAGCGGCCGCAGGAAATCGCGTATCGGGTAGTGCTGGTAGCCGCCGGCGGAGTAAGCGTCCTCAGGGCCTGCAGCCGTAATCGCGAGGATCATCGTCTTGCCGGCGAGATTGTCGCCGCCCGCACCATAGGCGAAGCCGTGCTCGAGAACGATGTCCTGCCACTCCTTGAGAATGGACGGCGTCGAGTACCAGAACATCGGAAACTGGAACAGGATCACGTCATGGTCGAGAAGGCGTTGCTGCTCAACATCCACATTGATGTCGAACCGCGGGTAGTCCGCATAAAGATCGACGTAGGTTACGCCGTCGACCTCCAAAGCAGCTCGCGACATCTTGCAGTTGACGTGCGAGTACTTGTGCCCGGGATGAGCGTAGTAAACGATGAGCTTGGCCATCAGTCAGCAGATTCCTTGGTCGATCAGGCGCGTGCCGGCAACGCGACGCGGAAAAACAGCGTGTAGAGTACCGGCACGACGAGCAGGGTCAGAGCCGTGGCAAACGCCAGCCCGAAGATAATCGTAATGGCCATCGGCATGAACATCGCTGTACCACCCCAGAGCAGCGGCGTCATACCGAGCACAGTGGTCGCCGTTGTCAGCAGGATGGGTCGCATGCGCTGCTGGGCAGCGTAAAACACAGCCTCGGCGGGCGATCTCCCAAACTCGTTTATTTCCATGGCGATCCGATCGAGCAACACGATTGCATTGTTGATGATGATGCCGGATAGCGAGATCAGCCCGAGAATCGTAAAGAACCCGAATGTAGAGTTCGCAACCAGCAGGCCGAAAGTCACGCCGATGAGCCCAAGTGGGATCGTGGTCAGGATAATGACCGGCTTGCGCATCGAATTGAATTGTCCGACCAGCAACAACAGGATCAACATGCCAGCAGTGGGCAGCTCGGCGGCAATCGATGCATTGGCGTCACCTGACTCCTCGGTTTCGCCGCCGATCTCATACCCGTGATCCCGGGGCCATTGCTGCTGTCTCTCGTCAAGCCATGGCCGCAGCTCACCTGCAACTTTCGCGGCAGTGGCGCTCGGCAGCAGCTGCACGTTAAGTGACAGCGTCCGCTCCCGGTCTCTTCTCTCGATAACACCGGGCTCGAAATCGAGCACGGCATCAGCAACCTGCTTCAGCGGCACGTTCTGGCCGGTGCCCTGAGAGAATACAGTGAGGCCTTCCAGCTTGCTGATGTCCTGACGATCAGCCGCAATGGTTCGGAGCGTAACGGGAATGATGTCGTCGCCTTCACGGTATTGCGTCAGGTCGATGCCGGTCAGGCTGGCCTGAAGTGAGTACGCAACATCTTCGCTCGTGACACCCGCCCGTCTCGCCCGCTCCTGGTCGACGCGAATTCTGAGCTTCTTCGTCTGCAGACCCCAGGTGTTCTTGACGCTGGAAACGCCAGGCAGGCTATACAAGTAACCCGTTACCTCATCCGCCATTCGATACAGCGTGTCGAAATCAGAGCCGGACAGACGCACGATGATCGGGTAGTCGACGGGTGGACCATTGCCAACGCGTTTGATCTGCGCGGCAAGATCCGGGTGCTCCGCACGCACGAAGCGTTCGATACCGGCGATTACCTCATCGACTTCTTTACCGTCGAAGGTATTTGCAATAAGGAAGGTATTCGCGGGGTTCGGATTCGGTGGGTTGAGCGACAGGATAAAGCGAGGTCCGCCTTCCCCGATGAATGTCAGCCAATTGCGCACCTTTGCATCGTCTCCATCAAAGTACGTCTCATTCACGAACTCGTCGACGTTGCTAATGACCGCCTGGCTCGTTTCGATCGAAGTGCCGAGTGGCATCTCGAGCTTGGCCGTAAAAATCGGATCCTCGGATGGCGCAATGAACTCCTGGCGCACCATGCCCATGCCGACAATCGCAAGTGCAAAAAGCACCACGATAAGCGTTAGAAAGCGGTAAGGGTTGTAGACCGCCGACGTTAGCAGGCCTCGATAAACCCCATACCAACGACCGTCGAAACTCTCATCCTGCGACGCGTGCTTTTTATCAACGCGTAGCGCCATAGTCGTTAGCATGGGAATAAACGTCATTGCCAGCAGCCATGACAGCAACAGCGTAATGCCGACGACGTAAAAGATGTCCGACGTGTACTCGCCGACAGCCGACTTCGCCATGGCAATTGGCATGAACGCGAATGCGGTCGTGAGTGACGAGATGAGCAATGGAGCGCTCAGTTCCTTGCCAGCCTCAACGGCCGCCTCGACCGCGCCCGTGCCGTGTTCTCGTTTGACGAGTATCGATTCCGTCATGACGATTGCATTGTCGACCAGCAGGCCGAGCGAAATGATCAGTGCCGTCAGCGATATCTGATTAATCGTGATGTCGAAGAAGCCCATCGCGAAGAACGTCGCGATGATCGTGGTCGGAATCAGTGCCCCCACGACAAGGCCGGTACGGAGACCGAGGAACCCGATCATGACGATGATCACGATGCTGATTGCCTGCATCAGGTTATTCGTGAAGTTATCGACGTTGGCCCTGACAAGATCGGCCTGGAACCACACCTTCTCGATGTTCACACCCCAGGGATATTGTGCGACCAACTCCGGCATGATCTCGTTGAGACGGTCGCCGAGTTTCAGGATGTCGCCACCCTCGCGCATCGAGATCGCGAGGGCCAGTGCAGGCTCGCCGTTGACGCGCGCAACACTCCGCGGCGGGTCCTTGTAACCTCGATAGACATCGGCGATGTCCTCGAGATACACCAGCGCACCACCGGGCAACTGAATGACGCTGCGCTTCAGGTCCTCAATAGACTCATAGTTGCCTGTCGGCTCCAGCGCAATACGCTCGCGGCCGCTGAGCACATCGCCGCCGGATGAAACGATATTCGCAGATGCGAGCGTCCCCGCCAGCTGCTGAGGCGACAGGCCGAACTCGGACAGGCGGGCATTGTTGTACTCGACGAAGATGACTTCCTGCTGCGCGCCATGGATGTCGACCTTGGCAATGTCCGGTTCCTTGAGCAGCACGTCCCGGAGCTCGTCGGCGACCTCCTTGAGTTCGGCGTAACTGAAGCCGTCTCCGGTGAGCGTGTAGACGCTGCCGAACACGTCGCCGAACTCGTCATTCACAACCGGCACGGTCGCGCCCTGCGGCAGATCGTCTACTGCCTCGACCTTGCGGCGAAGATCATCGAAGATCGGCCGCATGACCTTGTAACTCTCTTTGAAGTTGACCGTGATGATCGAGATGCCGGTCCTCGACTCACTCAGGATGTTGTCGATCTCCGGCATTTCCTGGGCTTTCTTCTCGATCTTGTCGGTTACCAATTCCTCGACCCGCTGCGGACTCGCGCCGGGGAAGCGCGTAGTAATGACCGCTGTGCGGATCGTGAAGCCGGGATCCTGAGCTTTCGGAATGCCCTGGAAAGCAAATACACCGGCCAGTACGGCGAGCGTGATGATCGTTATGGTGATGCGATTCTGGTTGATCGCTGTCCGCGTCAGAGACATGACTGTACTGCTACTGCTGGACCAGCACGCGCTGGCCGTCGCGGATCACGGAGACGCCCGCGGTGACCACGTCGTCTCCAGGGGCCAGCCCGCCAATTACCTCAACGCCATCCTGGATCAGTTCGCCGAGTTCCACGTCTCTTCGCGTGACAACGGCTTCTCCGCTTTCCTCGGCCGGCTCCACTATGAAGACGTAAACACCGTCAGGGTCATTGACGACAGCGGACAGCGGCAGGACGAACGTGTCTCCCACTGCGGAAGTACCGAACTGAAAGGTCACGTCGGCGGCCAGGCCCGAACGCAGCGACGGATGATCTTCGTTGACGCGCACGACGACGGGAAAGACAGCCGCACTGCCGGCCGTCGATATCTCGGTAATCTCGCCAGTAAAACGCACGCCGTCGATTGCACCGAAGGTGATTGTCGCCGGTGTTTCCTGGTCGACGTTAGCGATCAGGCTTTCGGGCACGCCGAGTTCAACCTCGTATTCGGTGCCGCAACTGACGACGCCGATCTGTTGCCCTGCGGCCACGTTTTCGTTCACCTCGACGTCTACCGACGCTATCGAGCAGTCCTCAGCGGCTGTAAGGCGTGTGTACGACACATTCAGACGAGCGATCTCAAGCGCCTTTGTTGCCGCGCGTACCTGTGCAGCCGCAGCCTCTGCCGCAGCGCGCGTCGCGTCGAGCTCATTCCGAGAGGCGTTGTCATTCGCATAAAGTCCTTTAGTCCGCTCGTACGTTGACTCGGCATTTCGTTCACCCGCCTGGGCCTCAACAAGGCTGGCCTGGGCCTGCTCGACCTGCAGAGAAAAACTGTCTGAATCGAGCTGCGCGATAAGGTCTCCGCGGTTCAATTGCTGGCCGATCTGGACGGGTACATTGGTTACAGTGCCTGCCACCTTGAAGCTCAGTCGCGACTCACGAATCGACTTGAGACTGCCGCTGAAGGTCCTGTCCCGTCCGTCCACGTTGTCGGCAATCGTCAGGAATCGAACCGGCCGCAACAATTCCTCTTCCGTATCCGGCCCCACATCACAGGCCACCAAAGCCATGGCGATCGTCAGGCAGGCAATCCCGCAGAGTATGGGTGAATGAGTCATTGCATGTGTCTCCGGAGGTTATCTCGCAACACTGTTGCCAGCGCTTCACGTTCGCCGGGCGGCAGCAGGAAGTCGAACCCGCCTGCTGCGCGCTGTAGCGCCATAATGGTAGTCAGAAAGCGGTATAACGAGTCCGCCGCAGACGCATCCGCTGTCAGGCTCGCGTCCTGGGCATCCAGTAATTCAATGATGGTTACAGCGCCCCTCGCATACGCATCTGCAACGAGTTCGTAATTGCGTCTCGCGGCGTTAGCCGCCTTTATGGACAAGTCGATGCGGGGATAGTCCGCAAAGGCTGCGTGCAGCTGCAGTCGAATGCGCTCCTCGACCTTCTCCGCCGCCGACGCGCGCAGAGCCCTGAGCTGCATCACTTCGAGACTGGCGCGGGATATATCGGCGCGACGGCTCCCCCCGGAGAACAGCGGTAGCGTAGCCTGTACGCCGACGGACCAGTCCTCGAGGTCCTGTCCTGCCGACGGCCCGGCACCGGCTCCCGATTGGTTCAGATTGCTGGACAACTGCCCACCGACGGAGAACTGCGGCAACCACGTTTCTCGCTTGCGACTTGTTAGCTCCCGCTCCTTGGCCGCGAGCTGGGCGTCTATCTGCGTTATCTCGGGCGCCTGGCTTATCCCGCGCGCTACGGCGAACTCCGCAAACTTCGCATAGTCGGCCGGGCTCGTAACCAACGTGTTCCATTCCTCCAGGGAAATCACGAAAGGATCGCCACGCATTGCCTCCTTGAGGGGCAGGCGCTGCTCCAACGGCTGATTGAGCAAACGATTCAGCTGGTTCCACGCCTGATCGACGGCGGTTCTCGCGTCAATTACGCGTATCTGGGCACGCGCCTCCTCGGCCTCCCAGCGATAGACATCGGAAGACGACGACGTGCCCAGCTCCACACGGTCTCGCGCGAGTTCCAGGTTCCGCCGCGTTACTGCCAGGTTGTTCACTTGCACACCGAGCTGTGAATTCGCGTTGAGCACCGTGTAGTAGGCCGTCGTGGCAGCCTGCACGATATCCAGGCGAAACTCGGACAGGCTCGCTTCCCTCGACGCTTGCAGTTGCTTTTGGATAACGAGATTGGCGGCCAGCGGATCCGCGTAAATGACTTGCTGCAACCCCAATGCAGCGTCTGTCGAGCGTTCGGCAAACAGTCCGGACTCGACGACCGGCGATTTCTTGCGCGTGTTGTAGCTCGTACTCAGGTCCAGTTGAGGCAGCAGATCCGCGCGTGCCGACGTAATGTCCTTGGCGCCCGCCTCGGTCGCGAAAGCCTGTGATGCAAGGTCCCGGTTCTGCCGAATTGCAAGTCTCGCGATTTCCACCAGTCCGTACTGGTCGCCGGTAACAGCAGGCCGTTCGTTTAACAGCGTCGCAACACCCAGAATATCGAAGCTCGGCGAAACGCCGAGCTTGCGAGCCGTCTCCATATTGATCGTGTACTGCTTTCGAGCCGTCGCGAGCACCGTCTGATCTTCTGGCCGCTCGCCCAGCATGACAGCCTGCATGTTCAGCGCATTGAGTCGCGCCTGCCGCTCGAGATCACGCGTCTCGGAACTGGTCATCAACAGACCGGCCTCGACATCTTCCGTGCCGACAAAGCTGTAACTTGCGAGCCCGCGCTCGTTGATCGCCTCGACGAACGACAGGAACGCGCCCTTTGGCATGCGCGGTAACCCGGAAACGAATACCGCATCCGTTCCTTCAGGCACGCGGTCCGCGAGTGCGTGGTCGACACCGTCATGCGTGATCGGGACCAACTCTATGCCGCGTTCCGCGCAGATCGCGTTCGCCGACTCGCGAAGCTGCGGAATCGACTCAAACAGTTCCACGTCGAGCATCAGGGCGACTTTGTCAACATCCACCAGTTCCGCGATAGAGTCCAGGTCGTCGCCAAAATTTGAGTAAATGAGCAGATAGCTCAGATTCGGGATACCCGATTTACCGTCGGTCGGCGGCTTCATCAGTAGCCCGGGATCGAGGATCAACGGCAGGAAGGTCGGTTTCGGATACTCTCTGCGCTGGGTGCCGAGCTGGCTGGCGATGAATCCCGTAACGAGCACCATATCGATTTCGGGATTCTCATAGGCCGCCGTAAAAGCCGCCTCTATGCTCTCCTGCGTCCACTCGCCCCGGTAGGCCTGAATCCTGACGTCGAATTCGTTCTCGGTCAGTGCCAACAGCTCATCGACATACGTCCGGCGCTGGCCAGCCAGGCGATCTTCCGACCCATCGTAGATAACCGCGACGTCGAAGCGCTGCTGAGCCGCAACGGGCGCTGCACCAAAAAAGAGCACGAGACAGGCAACGATGGTTAATGACTCAGCGAGTCGAATTGTTATGCGCAACGCACGTCTCCCGGATGGCGGAACTTTGATCGATTCTAACAAGTCCACGGCCGACCGATATACTGTCCGCGTGCAGATACGCGACCATCATCAAAGAGCGATCGATCGGCTGGCCGATGCCTACCGCGAAGATCCGCGTTTCCTCGCGGTGATCATCGGGGGCTCGGTCGCGAAGGGCTTTGCAAGGGAAGACTCGGACGTTGATTTTCTCATCGTCGCCAACGACGAGGAATTCGAGCGGCGCATGGCTTCACGCGACCTGTTCATCAATCGTCGCGACCTCTGCGACTACGAGCATGGTTTCGTCGACGGCAAGATCGTCAATCTTGACTATCTCGAGGCTGTCGCCGAGCAAGGCAACGAGCCGTCTCGCGCGTCATTCGAAGGTGCCTTTGTCGCCTACTCGCACATCGCTGACCTGGATACTCTTCTGCAGCGCATACCGGTTTATCCCGAGGCCGGTCACGATGAGCGTATTAAAGCGTTCTACAGCATGGCGTTCATCCAGCACTGGCTGTTCCACGAGGCTGATCGACACGGCAACCGCTACACCTTAACTCGGGCCGCCAGCCAGCTGGCGCTCTTCGCGGGTCGTCTGATTCTCGCGCACAACAAACGCCTGTTCCCGTATCACAAGTGGTTTCCCCGAGTTCTTGAATCGGTGCCTGAGAAACCCGATGGATTTGTGGCGTGTTTTGATCAACTGCTCAGTGAGCCGCAGGCAGATCACGCGACAGCGCTGTTCGAAAGCATCAGGGACTTCCGGGACTGGGGCGTCACCGACCTCGACGCCTACACCTGGTTCATGACCGACGTGGAATGGGCCTGGATGTCGGGTAGCACGCCATTGGAGGACTGGTGAAAACGCGCGAGAAACCCTTGTAATCAGTCCAAGGTCCCCTATACTCGCGATTGCCGGAACGTGCGCTGTTCACTATGCACTCCATTTCGATGTTCCATCAGAAGATTCTTCCGTAGTTCCTCGTCCTGTTTTTCATCAGTAATTGCACCGCTTCCAGCCAGTTCGGCCTCGAATGAAGGCCGTTGTTACATTGATTTTTTAGGAAAACGACTATGTCTACTACAACCGGAACCGTGAAGTGGTTCGACGATGCCAAAGGGTTCGGCTTTATCGAGCAGGAATCCGGCCCCGATGTGTTTGCGCATTTCAGTGCGATTCAGGGCGACGGCTTCAAATCACTGAGCGAAGGCCAGAAGGTCGAGTTCACGATCACTGAGGGCAAGAAAGGCCCGCAGGCCGAGAACATCGTACCGGTCTAAACGCCAGGTATGCTTGCTTAAGGGGCCCCGCTTGCGGGGCCCTTTTCGTTTGGGAGTCGGTCCGGGCTCAGACGCCCCAGCTCGACAGCAGTCCAGATAGTCGATGAAGCCGCAACGTGATCTGCATCACTGCATCGTCATGCCGCGGTGTTATGTTTAATCGCTATATTCACTCTCATGGAGTGCCGGAATGCCGTACATCCTTGTATTCAAGGGCGAATTAGAGCCAGACGTCACTCGGGAACAAGCCGCAAGGGCAATAGCTGAATACCTCGGAAAACCCGCGGATCGTGTCGAGCGCGGTTTGTTTCGCGGGAAGCCTGTCAAGATCGCGACGGTCGACACCAAGGAAGAGGCGCGATCATACGTCGCGGCGTTCAAGGCGGCCGGCGCCAAACTGGAAGCCCATCTGCCAAAACCGCAGGCGCAGCCGGGTCCGGACCCTGAAGCCACTGGGACCGCTGCAGCACCGAGCAATCAGCCCGCTAGTCGGGCATCGAGCGGTCGCAAGGTCGGGCTAGTTGCAGCGACCGTCGTGTGCATCGTATTGATTGCGGGAGGCGCCTGGTACACATCACCCGTCTGGATGAGCGGCGCCTCATCGCAGGATCAGCTGCTCATCAGCAACGCGCTGGCCAGTGAGGACGTAATCATCCTTGGACATATCGACTTCGAACGCGCACTGCAATTGCAGACCCGTCTGTTTGGTGCGCGCGACAAAGACGCACTGTTATCGGCTGACCGTGGCTGGGACGGTCTGGTTGCGGCCGGCGTCAAGCCCGAAGACATTGACGATGTGATGATTGCATTCCATGGCAATGAGCAATCCCGAGGATGGGCGCTCGCGGTTACGGGCCGGTTTAATGCCGACAACGTCCGCGCGTGGATCTCGACCCGCTACAACGTAGATCGGGTTGTCGGCGACACCGTGTATTTCAACTGGGTCGACGACCGGACCTGTGAGCTCGAGTCTATGAAAGCGGCGCGCATCCTGCCCGACCTGGTGGTGATTGCCGAGGCCGACCGCATCGATGGATTGCTGGCTCGCGTCGACGCCCAGTCGCCGGCGGAAATCTCGATCGATGATTGGCTCGGCAGGATCGAGCAGCAACTATTGACGATCGGCGTGCTACGACCGACGGCTATTGGACAGACAGCGAGCGGCATAGCCGGAAGTATTTTGTCCGGCGCGGGCGACGCGGCCGAACCCGCCAGTGCACTCTACTTCGGCGCCGAACCGACATTGATGCCACCCGGCGTGTTTCTGAGCGGCTCTATTGCCAGCACCAATGCGGCGTTTCTCGAGCGTGTGCATTCCTCCGCGAACGACTGGTTGGACGAGGTTCGGTCCAAGACCGCCGATCGCCCTGATGTGCTGGATCTGGTTAATCGACTCGCGTTCTCGTTGGAGTCTCAGGAGTTCACAGCAGGCATTCGCCTGGACACCGATTTCGACAATGAGGTCCAAACACTGGTCGGTGGCATCATGCAGCGATCGTTCGGCGTGTCCTCGGGCGGTTCGATGCAGGACCAGGTCAACGAAAACCCGATGCAGTTCAGCAACACGACGGCGAGCAGCCTTCCCTCGTTTGACCAGTTCGGTGACGCGTTCGTTGAGCCACAATGGCAGGATGGACCTTTTGCGCTGAGTATATCGCGCCTGTCGTTCAACGATAGTAGCGCCTTCGAAGTGGCGCTTCGGGGCGAAGGCCGTGGCGTACCGAATGCAGGCGGACAGGCGAAACTCGTTCGCATGCGTATCAACGATGTAACCAACGCGGCTGGCGAATCACTGCTGCCGGAGTTCGAGTGCGGACCCAACGTCAGTCACGAATGGGCGGAATCGAACCCAACTGTGCAGCAGTCATACTTCGATAGTAACAACGAGATTGCGTACTACCCGTATCTCTCCATGGATAAGACATTCACGTTCGCCGAGGAGACTAACCCGGACGACGTCGCAGCAATCCGTGGCGAGATCGAGTACCAGATGCCTGTCGAGGTTCGCTCCATAAAGCTCGACATGCCCGTCAACGGTGAGGTGATCGAAACCGAGGATCTGCGCGTGATGTTCCGCGGCGGTTCCGACAGCTCGATCAGCTACCAGGTGTCCGGCGACTCGCGCCGACTGCTCGACGTACGTGCCCTCAATGCAAACAACGCCGTACTGGAAAGCGGGTCTTCGATGTCATCCAGCAACTGGTTTGGTGGCGGCAAGGACGTCTCGATCAGCATCTACGGCACAATCAAGGCGGTCGAGCTCATTGTTGCCGAGCAGGTGCAGACACTCTCCTACAACTTCGAAATTGCGTCTGTTTATCCCGCTAACAACAGTAACTTTGCAGTCCCGTTCAAGACGCTCGATGTTGCACGCCCGGATGCAGTCGCTGCATCGATGCGACTTGATGCGCCGAATGTTACGTTCGATTGGAATGCACCCATTACGAGCGTGACCGCAGGACCGGCGTTCCTCGCGCTCAATAGCCTTGAGGCGACGAGCTATGCGGGACTTCGCACACGCTTCGAGCTGTACGTCCCGAACACGATGCCGCTCGCGGATCATCTGAACGGCGGGACGGTGTACTTCGAAAAAGCGACGCTCGCCGACGGCTCGTCAATGCCTCTCACGATGGATGCGCAGTTAACACTCACCCCTCACGGAGGATACTGGAGCAATGGTGAGTACGTGCCGGACCCGGAGAAACCGTGGCTCGACGGCCAGGTTGATATGCAGATGATCGACTACGAGGCTGAGACGCCCACTGCAGTCGATGGGCGGCTCGTGTTCCGTGCCCCCAGCGAGACCGCCACGGTCACGTTGCCTGCACTACCGGGCAGCAGCACCGCTGAGTATGGCATCGAACTCCTGGTGAGCGAATGGCGCCCGAACAGCATCGGTGTCGACGTCAAAGCGGGCGCTGAACGAATTCTCTCGATCGTGGCATTGGACGCGGAGAACAACCTCGTCGGCCGCGCGACGAGCATTGATGGCCGCTACGACGGATACGAGACGAGTATCAGCAATTTGCAGGCACCACCGAAGTCGCTGCAAGTGCTGGTTGCCACTGAGTCGACGGAGTACGAAGTGCCCTTCTCCGTCACCATGCCGCAACAGGATTCGTTGAATTAAGTGAGAACCGGTCGAATTACGGCTTCGCTGTCGGTCCGTAGACTGGAGAGTTTCTACATCCATCGGTTGTGAAGATGAAGCAAACACTCTTTCTGGCTGTTTTGGTCCTGGTCGTGCCTGCCCACGCGGACGTGTACAAGTGCGTTGGCGACGATGGCGCGACGACGTTTTCGCAGACGCCGTGCTCAGCCTCGGCCGAGAAGGTCGCGGTGGCATCGAAGCGCTCGTCAACCGGGTCGGCCGACTGCTCGTTTGCCGAAAACTTTGCTCGCACAACGAGTCGGCTGATGCGACAAGGCGTCGACAAGGACCGCTTCTTCGAGCAGTACGGTGGACCCGAGGCGTTCGATAACGGAACGACCAGGATGGTCAACTATGTCTACCAATACCGTGACACGCAGGGTCTGTCCCAGGACAGGATCGCCGAACTCGCAGTAGCCCAGTGCAACTCCGGCGCGTTCGGCGGCCTTACCTGCGAGTCTTTGCCAAAGGCCTACACCGATTCGGGTGGCGGCTGCGGTGGGTCATTCTCGGCTGAGACAGCCTATTACGATGTCGATACATTCGCTATCCATCGGGAAAAGGCCGAGGCGCGCCGGCGAGAGCAAGCGGAATTGAACAAGAAGCAAGCCGACGAGAGGAAGAAGTACTACGCCCAGCAAAAGCGTGCCGCTGAGTGTCGAAAACCCATCGAGCAGGAGATCGCGGAGATTGAAGTTCTGATGAGCATGAGCTCTGATCCAAGAAAGTACCGATCCAAATTGAAGCGGCTTCGCGCCCAGCTCGAGAAGTGCGGACCGTACACGACAACCTCGCCGCCGGAGGTTCAACCTCAACCGGGCGGTTATCACCGGCTGCGTCGTCGCTAGATGTCGTGCTCCTCAGCCCATTCGCGTAGCTGATCGAGCACATCCAGCGCAGAGCGGCCAAAGTCCGTAATCGAGTACGCGACGGCAATCGGACGCGTGCTCAATACGTGGCGCTCGACGAGTCCCATTTCCTCCATTTCCTTGAGGCGCTGGTTGACCATCTTCTTGCTGGCGCCGCCCAGCTGTCGCGCCAGGTCGTTGAACCGCACTGGACCGTCCTTGAGGTGCCACAGGATCGAGCCTTTCCACTTGCCGCCCAGGAGACGCATGCCGCGCTCGATGGGGCAAGGCTCGAGGCACGGCTCGGAAACTGTCTTGCGGCCCTCGTGGTCTATGGAAACGGCTGCTCTCATCGTTATGTAAGTTACCAAAAGTATACTGGTTGAAATTAGTAACTTAGCCTACCACTATTCTGTTTTTCGCGTTACCACCCACGGAGGCAAGACACCCCATGCCCAAGGCACTGATTATCAACGCCCACTCGCCCAGCGCTTTTTCGAGTGGCAGGCTGAATAGCTCGCTTGTCGAAAAAGCCAACGACCTGCTGCAGCAGAAAGGCTATGAGCTGCGGAACGTGAATCTGCTCGAAGACTGGGATACAGAGGAACAGCTCGACAATCACCAGTGGGCTGACGTTACCTTGCTGCAGTCACCTGTGAACTGGATGGGAGTGTCCTGGCGTTTCAAGCAGTACATGGACGACGTATACAGTGCCGGCATGGCCGGGCAGCTCTGCGACGGTGACGGTCGCACGCGTTCGGACCCCGGTAAACAATATGGCTCGGGCGGAACGCTGACCGGCAAGAAGTACATGCTTTCGCTAACGTTCAACGCTCCTCGGGACGCGTTCGATGATGAGGATCAGTACCTGTTTCAGGGAAAAGGCGTTGACGATCTGTTCTTCCCGATGCACATGAATTTCCGGTTCTTCGACATGGAGCCGCTCGAGACCTTCGTCTGCTATGACGTGCTCAAGAACCCGGATGTCGAGAACGACTTCGTTCGATTTGAAGAGCACATCGCCAAACACTTCTGAGGACTGATAATGAAAACTGAAAAGCTCCATGCAGGCGCTGACTTTCCTTCGCTGCCCGTCAAAGGCCGGGACGATGCCGTTGTCGACATCAGCAAACCGACCGGCGATGCCGACTGGCAGATGGTCGTCGTGTACCGCGGTCGCCATTGCCCGATGTGCACGAAGTTCCTGAACAGCCTCGCCGGCTTCCGCCAGAGACTGCTCGACATCGGCATCGATATCGCAGCGGTATCCGGGGATAGCAAGGAGCAACTGGAAGACCATCTGACCCGACTCGATGTGAACTTCCCCTTGTTCTACGGCCTGACGCTCGAGCAGATGCAGGATCTCGGCCTGTACGTTTCTATTCCGCGTTCGGAGCAGGAAACGGACCACAACTTCCCGGAGCCAGGCCTGTTCGTCATCAACGGCGACGTTCAGGTCCAGGTTGTGGATCTCTCGAACAATCCGTTCGCCCGGCCCGACCTCGAGATCTTCGTGTCGGGTCTCGAGTGGATTCGCAACCCGGACAACAACTACCCAATACGCGGGACGTATCAGTAGGAGGTCGGGTTGTAGCTATCGATCAGCCTTCGAATCTGGTTGCGCAGCTCGATCGGGAAATTGTCGCGATAGCTCTCGTAGATTTCAGCGCCATACATACGCCTGAGTGTTGGCGTGGAAATGGCAAAGTACTCGATGCTGCCGATCAGTTGGTAGACGATACAAAAAGCAGCGGCATCGTGAAGGTCCTTAAACCCGCTAATGCGACGCACCACGCCGACAATCTCAGCGAGGAAAGGCAAGAGATACCAGTCTCTAGCTGTTTCCGCGCGTGATCGATTGTCGAGTACCTCCCGCACAAGTATTTGCGTGTCCAGCGGGTATTCGCGCGACAGCGCATACAGGCCAAGCAAGATGTCTTCAAACTGGCGCTCCGGCGAGTCTGAACTGTGAACGGTGGTGCGGACGAGCCGAAGTAGCCTGTCCGAGATTTCCTTCAGGACCTCCGCATAGAGGTCTTCCTTGCGCTTGAAGTGGTAGAGCAGCGCCTGCTTGGTGAGACCGACCTCGCCGGCTACCTGAGCAATGCTGGCTCCGTAGAAACCCTTTTCCGCGAATTGGATTTTTGCGGCGGCCAGCAGCTTTCCGCGCGTCGTATCTTCCATAAGCGAATTTACCTTTCGTCAAAATCCTGAGAAATCGCCAGGAGCGCTTATTCGTAACTAATTATTAATATTGCCTTTTATTCTACCCAAAGGAAACTATTGACACTTACCGATCGGTAAGTATGATTGGGAGCCTCGCAGGATTCGAGGCTGGAGGCCCCCAATGTCAAAAGACACGCTTTATTCGAAATCCGGCACGATCGCGACGATCACGCTGAACCGCCCCGAGAAATACAACACCTTGCGTCCATCGCTCCTTGCGGATCTCGACGACGCACTGCGCCAGGCAAACTACGATAACGAGGTCAAAGTCATCATCCTCGAAGGCGCCGGTGATGTATTCTGCGCCGGCTTCGATTTTTCAGGTGGACTGGAGCATTTCGAGGGCATCCGGGAGGAGAACTACGATCCGGGCATGGACATGGATCTCGTCATCAATCCTTACAAGACCTACCTGACCCAGTTCATGGGTCTGTGGCGCGGACTGAAGCCAACCATCGCCAAGGTTCACGGGTACTGCATGGGTGGTGGGTCGGAGATGGCGCTGTGCGCCGATCTCGTCGTGGCGTCGGATGATGCGCGCATCGGCACGCCCTACTCGCGCGTCTGGGGTTGCCATTTGTCGGGCATGTGGGTGTACCGGCTTGGCCTGGCCAAGGCGAAGTACTACGCGCTGACCGGCGAGTGGGTGAGCGGCGAAGAGGCTGCCAGGATAGAGCTCATCAATGAGTCGGTTCCGCTCGAAGAACTGGACCAGACAGTCCAGGCGCTCGCCGAAAAACTGGCAAGCATTCCGCTGACCCAGTTGATGGCGATGAAGCTGATCGTCAACCAGGCCTACGACAACATGGGCCTGCAAAGCACCCAGACCCTTGGGCCGATCCTCGACGGCATGATGCGCAACACGCCGGAAGGACGTGAGTTTGTACGTGTCGCACAAGACCGGGGCGTAAAGGCTGCTGTGACGATGCGCGACGAGCCGTTTAATGACTACAGCCAGGGACCGGTAGACCAGCATCCCCGTAAGAAAAGCGAGCTGGGACTTTGAAGAGTGCGCCTGCGCTCTAGTTGGTTACGACTGTGAACCCTGACGGCGAAGCATTCACGATCTGGCCATCACTAAAGGTCACCGTGAGCAACGCAGAACCGAAGTTGTAGACAACGTAGCTGGTCACGCCATTGTTGTCGAAAGCCAGCGCCGCCGGGTAGTCGGCCGTCAGCGCGCCTGTGCCGGTAATCATCTGACCCAGCTCGCGGAACGTATGGATCCAGTGATAGGTGTGCGCCTTCGTCTCGCCAGCTTCGGGGATGTAGTCGGCCACGGTGTTGTAATCGGCGACAGCCGCATCCGCGTCGGTCATCGCCCAGAGGTTCCACCACAGATCGCGCCACTGGTCGTCAATCAGCCCGGACGGCCTGCCGTTGGATGACTCGCTGAGGCCAACGGCAACGTAGTCAGCCATGTAGCCCGCGTACTGACCTACGTGCAGGATCAGCGGATTCGACGGCAACCCCTGGATGCCGAGGATATGCGCGTAGGCCCCGCTAAACCATGTTGCGAACGCGGAGCCGTCACCCCAGATTATCGACGTCGTGATCCTGTTGTAGCCGGCCGGAAAGTTGTCTTCATCAGCACCGACGTTGTTGTAGCCGTCGATATTGTTCCAGTACTGCCAATAAGCCGCCGCCGTTGACGCATGCAGGTACATGCCCTTCTCTACCAGGTCGTCCCTGCCCGTGATTAGCCCGTACAGGACAATAGCCCCATACGCGTTGGCAGCTTCCGACGTGGACTCATTGTTGTTGCCACGCACGAAATTGGCCGGGCCCGAGGCCCAGGAGAAACCGTTGGCGGGATCGAAATTCCTGAGGTACGGGAACAGCGGATCGTCCGCATCGCCGGCATAGTCCCGTATCAGCAGCTCGACCATCGGACCGTATTGCTCCGCACCGCACCACGAAACATCCATGCGGCAGATCTCAGCAGCGGCGCGCACGAAGTAGCCGTAATGGAAATGGTGGTCATTGAGTTGCTGGTGGGCAGCGAACGATTCCTCGAGGCCAAGTAACGTATTCCAATCGTCGTCGTACACGAAGTACTTGAAGACATCGAGTCGGCCGTTGGTCTCTGCCGTGAACCAGTCTTCGAGCTCCGCCTTCAGCCAGTCGAGCAACTGCCCTGCCTCGGCGTCCATGCCAATCGCATCGGCGATCGCGATGAGCTCAGCGACCTTGCCGTAGTTCTTCCCGGCCCAGTACGTGTCCGTGCGGTCGTTCCAGACACCGGGGCCTTGCGCGACAAACTGGCTCACCAGGCTCGAAAGAATTACCGGGTCGAACGACCCATCGATCGTCGGCAGGGCCGGCAGTACTCCCACAGACGGCAGCAGGTACGAGAAAGTCGCGGTCTCGCTGAACTTGATGATGCCGCGGGCGCTTCTGACCTGGTAGCCCGATGTCGCCTGGGCGCTGTGCTTCCAGTGCAAGGGGTGCATGCCAACGATCGTCTCGACCGGCGCTCCTCCGCTGTCGCGATAGGTATGACTGACCGTGACATTGTTCGTGGCGCGATCGACGGAGTAGTCGATGTCGACAGAGGCAACGAGGTTGCGCGCCCTGGCCTCGAAGAAGGACGTCAACGTATCCGGTGGTGTGCCCGAAGTCTGCGGTAGCCAGGTTAGCGTGAACGCATTCGTCGCATTGCTGACCGAAATCTCGTTACCTGCCACGTTGCCGAACGCCGTCGTCCCCTCGCCCGTAACGAGGAAATTGTTGTGGTTGCCGGCAACGCTGGTCCAGATACCCAGGCTGTTACCCTGCTCGTAGAACGTCCCCTTCTCCCCGCCGTCCGTGCGCAGCGTCCGAACAACGGCTTCACCCTGGTAGACCTGTATGTAGGCATATGGCGAGCCATGCACGAACGTCGCTTCCATGACGGCGGCACCGCTGCTTTGCCATTCGACCGTGACTGACCCATCGCTGTGGTCCTTCAGGTAAGCATCCATGTTGGCGAAGCTGGTGTTGCCAATCGCGATGCCATCGAACACTTCGTTGAACGGATCAGGTATCGGGTAGCTGAACCCATTGCCGATGGTTGCGAGTCCCGACGGAATGCCCATGACCCGGAACCCCTTGTTCGTCACGCGGGCCGTCATCGGGTCCGGTGTGATGTACGCGGCGTCGTTAGCATCGCCAATCGTCATCTCACCGAGGAACGGAATCGAACCCCACCACTTGTGCGTGGGTGTCGGCATAGTCGCCGCGGGACCGGTCAGTTGCGGAAACAGCGGCGTCGGCGACCCGCTCGGGATCCCGGTCGACGCATTGCAGCCGGGGATACCAGGCTGTACGACCCCCGCGTTGTAGATCCAGTTGCCGAAATCGACGACGCAGCGGTAGCTGGACGGATTAATCGTGTCGGAGATCGTGCCTGCGCCGAAGGACGTGATCGTGTAACCGGTCGTGGGCGGCGGGGCGTTGTCGTCGAAGCCCGTAAAGCGGACGTTGTCGATCCGGAAAACCGTGCTGGTCGCACTTGATGCCCAGATGACGATCCCTGTGTTTACTGTCGCGAGATCCAGGCCGCCTGCCTGCAACGTCGCGAACGACACTTCAACCGTTTCCCAGCCCGTTGCACCTTTACTGCCGAGATTCTGATCACCGGACGTGCACGGGTAGAAGCAGTCGAGCTTCATCGTGATATTGCTGTCGCCGCTAACGACTCTCACATCGAAGACCACGCTGCCGTTGGCGAAACCGGACGCATCGACCGGCAGGTTTGCCGCAATGAACACCCCTGCGAGATTACCCGCAGACGTGTGCGTGACTTCCAGGACGTCGCCGCGCAAGCTATCGGACACGATCTCCCAGCCGATGCTTGGGCAAGCGGCGCCGCCGTCGTTGTTGCATTCGGCAAAGCCGATCGCTTCGTCGAACGCACTGATGCCCCTGTCCCATCGGGCACCTACGGCTCCGTTATCGAACACGATGATGTCTGTTGGATCGGCGCCTGGTGGCGGCGCCTCGACAGTTACCGTTCGCGACACCGTCGACGTATTGCCCGCCGCATCCGTCGCCGAGTACGTCAGCACGTAGGTGCCGACGTCTGCGCCCACCGCGCCCGTCGTCGTGACGGGCACCGTGCCATCGACGGTATCGGTCGCGGAGACGCCCGGGTCAGTAAACGGAGTGCCATGCATGATGGTCATCGAGGCATCACCGGCCATGATGATTACCGGCGCAATGGTGTCGGCGACGACGACCGTTCTCGTAGCCGTCGCCGAATTTCCGGCGCTGTCCGTCGCGGTGTAGGTAAGCGTATATGTGCCGGCCGAGGTGCCAACGGTTCCCGAGGTCGTCACCGCAACCGTGCCGTCAACAGCGTCCGTCGCCGTCGCGCCCTGATCGGTATAGGTTGTACCCTGCTCGTGGTTAAGGGTCGTCGGGCCGTTCACGGTAATGACCGGCGCTGTTCGATCCACGGGAGGTGGGGGTGTGGTCTCGCCGCCTCCTCCACCGCCGCCACAACCGGTCAGCAAGATGGCAATCGCGCCAAATGACGCTATCACTAGAGTGAGTTTTCGCAAAACGCGTGACCTCGGCGGTGATTAACAGGAGCGGAGGCACGGGACAGGCTGGCAGGTAAGTCGGCGGAGCCAAGCTCCTGAATATTGCACCACGGGATGACAGCGTTGTCAATTTGACCGCCTGCTCACAAGCTCAGGCGCCAGGTCGGGTTTTCTACGTGCCTTCGTCGGCCTTTGACCTGCCCGGCAGCATGCGCCGGACGAGGGTCTCTACTCCAACTATGATGCCGCCGGCGATCACGCCGAACACGCCGTTGTAAGCGATGGCGACGAGTACCCCGAGCATTCCGCCGATGCCCGCCACGCCGTGCACTAGCTCCTCCAGGTAATGGAGCGCGTCGGCGGCCGGTGCAATACCGTGAACGAGTATCCCGCCACCAACGAGGAACATCGCCGCGGTGCCCAGAACTGACAGCGTCTTCATCAGTTTCGGCGCTAGTCGAAGAATAAACCGCCCAAGTGCCTGCTTGGCTCTGCTGGCCTGCTCCAGGAGATGAAGGCCAGCGTCGTCGAGCTTGACGATTCCGGCAACCAGGCCATACACGCCGATCGTGATAAGTACCGCAATCGACGTCAGGACGACGATCTGCGTGCCAATGGTCGAGTCCTGCACTGTACCCAGCGCGATCACGATGATCTCGGCTGACAGGATCGCGTCGGTCCGGATCGCGCCCTTGATGCGCTGCTTCTCAAACTCGACCATGTCGACTTCGGGATCCATCACAGCTTCCAGCCGCCCTACGTGTTCTGCCTCGTCTTCTTCCTTCGTGTGAAGCAGCTTGTGCGCGACCTTTTCGAATCCTTCGTAACAAAGGAACGCACCGCCCAGCATCAGAAGCGGCGTGATGATCCAAGGCACGAATACACTTAGTAACAGCGCGACCGGAACAAGAATGCTCTTGTTGATCGCCGATCCCTTGAACACCGCCCAGACGACCGGCAATTCACGTTCGGCCCGCACACCCGAGACCTGCTCGGCATTCAACGCAAGATCGTCGCCGAGCACGCCCGCCGTCTTCTTCGCCGCGAACGCCGTCTTCTTTGCGGCTACGCTTGTCATCGCCGAGACGTCATCAAGCAACGTGGCGATATCGTCAATCAGTGTAAGCAGGCTGCTTCCGGACAACAGAGCACTCCAATTAAGGTTCTGGCGTACTCTACTATCAAACGGGGTCTCGTGTGCAGCGCTCTGCCACCTCTAGAAATCAGCGGCAAATCGCCACCCGATGTTGAAGCTGGCGAAGCTCGCATCGCGAGAATAGTATTCGTACTCGAAGGAGTAGAACCAGCGGCGTGTCACGTTCCATTCCGAGGTGATGCCAACGGCTGCCTGTGCCGAACTCTGCTGGTCGAAGCGAACCCTGTCGTCGTTGGACTCATTCCTGATTTTCGCAACGCCGAGCTTCACGTGGACCTTCCACGGATCATCTGACTGCCTGAGATTGAAGCCGACGAACGCCGCAGGTATCTGGTAGCGGATCGCCGCGACGTCGGTAATTCCCGGATTCCGATTGCCAATTTCGGCTTCACCCGCATCGACATAGCTGACCTCTGCGAACCACCTTGGCGAGAAACGATACCCTACCCGCAATTTATAGCCGTCGCTGGTGTCGCCCACGGTGTGCCAGCCGTTTGAATACCCCTCGGGCGCAACGAACGACTTGCCAAAGCCTGCACTGAAGTGAGCCAGGGTTTCATCGCCCCAATCCTCGTCGGCCTTGGCCTCAGCCACCGGAAGCAAAACAACGACTGCCATCAGCGGAAGTACCGTTCGCGCCGCCCGACGGCATCGGGATGCTATCGCGAACCCGAGCAGGATCGCGGGTAGCCACAATACCGCGCCGCCGCCGGTGACGGCCGTCTGCAACGGTCCGTCAACCTGGAGGCTGTCAGGAATGCCGTCACCGTTGAAGTCTCCGTTCTCGTCCACGTCCAGTATCCCGTCGCTATCGCTGTCAAAGTCGATCTGGTCCGTCGAGCCGTCGCCATCCGTATCGGGCGGCACTATCGGGGTACCTGCCGCTCCGCCGGACGGCACAACAGGATCGACGATATCGACAAGGCCGTCGCCATCAGCATCGACGAGACTGTCCAGGACGCCATCGCCATTTGCATCGATCGTATCGACCACGTCGCGCGCGCTCTCGATGATGTCATTCATGCCATCACCATCGCTGTCGATATCGCGGAAGTCGGCCGTCCCGTCACCGTCGGTATCGAGAGGCACCATGCTTGTTGCCACCTGGTCGGCGAGACCATCGGCATCGGAATCGAGCAGGTCATCGAGTAGGCCATCGCGATCACTATCCAGGCTGTTGTCGCCGACGGCCTCGACACTGTCAGGCAGACCATCGTTGTCGGAATCCAGGTCAAGACGGTCAACAATGCCGTCCATGTCGGTATCAACATCGATCCCGTTGACCATTTCCTGGTCGTCGGGAATGCCATCGCTATCGTCGTCGAGGTCGATCGGGTCGAACACACCATCGTTATCGAAGTCCCGACCGACGCCGTGTCCGGTATTGTCGCCGTCGACGACGTCCGGGACGCCGTCACCGTCCACGTCGGCCGCGCTGACCGGGTCTATCTGGCCATCTCCGTCCCCGTCGTACGCCGATGCTCGGGAAGAGACAATGTCGTCGGTTCCGTCGCCATCGCTATCCAGATCAATGAAGTCCGGGCCGTCCGTACCATCGGAGTTCGGCGGTGTATCGGTTATTGCGCCGTCATCGACGATACCGTCCTCATTCGCATCGGTGAGGCCGCCTTCGCTGACGTCCAGACGCCCGTCGTTATCACTGTCGAGGTCGAGATAGTTGGGAACGCCGTCGTTATCGAAGTCGGCCGCGACGACTGCGTCGTCCACGCCGTCCCCGTTCAGGTCGGTGCCACCTGTCTGATCGACGTCATAGGTGTCGTCGATGCCATCGTTATCGACATCGTTGCCACTCGTCTGTCCTTCGGCGAGATCGGAGATGCCGTCGTTGTCGCTGTCCGGATCGAGGTGGTCGGGAACGCCGTCGCCGTCAGTGTCGATCAGCGGCAAGCCGTTTGACTCGACGGAGTCCGGGATGCCGTCATTGTCGCTATCCGGATCGATATAGTCGTCGATTCCATCGCCATCGCTGTCAAAGTTCTCCAGCGCATCCGGAATAGCGTCATTGTCGCTGTCCAGGTCGCGGTAGTCCGGCGTGCCGTCAGCGTCGCTGTCAACGGCACCTTCGGTGGCATCTGCAATGCCGTCGCCATCGGTGTCGTCATCGACATAGTCCGGTATGCCATCGGCGTCCTGGTCTGACGGGGCCAATGCGTCGTCCACGCCGTCACCGTTTGCGTCCACACCACCGGTCTGATCAACATCTATTGCGTTGTCGATGCCGTCCCCATCGGTGTCGATGCCGCTCAGCGGCGGGATGTTCTGTTCCTCATCAAGATCGGGGATGCCGTCGTTGTCAGAGTCCGTGTCCATGAAATCCGGAGTGCCGTCACCGTCGGTATCACCGGCACCCTCGACCGCATCGGGTATGCCATCGTTGTCGAAATCGAGATCGACCGTGAAGTTGACATTGACGGTCTGGACGTTGCCGGCTACATCGGTGATGTCTGCCGTATAAACGTAAACACCCTCCGGAATTGAGCTCGGGGAAGTACAACTCCAGGTGTTTGTGGGCGTCGCCGAAATCACCGTAGCCGTGCAGACGACCGCACCCAGACCATCGCGAATCGTCACCGTGTTGCCCGCGTTCGCGTCGGTAGTGCCACTGAAGGTCGGGAACGTATTATTCGTGACGCCGATAGTATCGACTGTCAGAACAGGTGGGGTGGTGTCGAGGGTAAAGACATCGCCCGCTGGTACAGCCGAATTACCAACCGCATCGCTGACATCCGCGGAGATCGTGATCGTGCCGTCATTAAGACTGGAAATGTCTGCGGCGGAGGCAGTCCAGGTGCCGCTCGTCACAGTGGCTCCGGCGACAACATCGGCGCTGGCGCCGTCGCTAAACGTAACGGTCACGGCCCGGCCATCGATAACGTCGCTCGTTCCCGCGACGACGACCGCGGTTGCTTCCAGCGCACTGACAAGCTCGTCACCGCCACTGCCGTCATTGGTAATCGCTATTGTTGGGCGGGTCGCGTCCTTGTCGGAAAGCTGGCTGGTGTTGCCGGTATTGCCAGCGGCGTCAGTCTGGACTGCATCGATCTGTAGTACATCGTCACCGTCCGCAATCGCACTGACGTCGAAGCTCGCGGTCCACGTACCCGTCAGGCAGCTCGTCGTTCGAGAGGCCGGCGAGGCGCCGAGGATACTGGCCGTGACATTGCCGGCTCCGGCTTCGCAGTTGCCGCCGATCGCGTAGCTCGTTTCATTGTTTGATGTCGCCACCGGCGCGCTTGTAATGCTCACTACCGGATCGGTCGTGTCGATCGTTACTTCGTCGAGGCTGGCGTCGATCGCGCTATTGCCCGCGGCATCGGTGCTCAGCACCGTCACATCATTGCTGCCGTTCAGGTCAGGCGAAAATGTGCCGCTGTCCGGCGCCACGGTACCGGTGTCCAGCGACCACTGGCCAAAGCCGTCGGTAGCGACAGTGAAGGTCGCGCCACCAAAGGTAATCGTATTGGTTGTACCGACCTCCGCCGTACCCGTCACGGTCGGCGTCGGGTCGTTCGTCAGCATGGAAGCCACTGTTGGCGCTGCCGGCGCAACCGTGTCGATGACCAACTCGTTGTCAGTAGTGTCAGTGCTGCTGTTACCGGCGACGTCGGTGACGGTCGCTGTGACCGAGTTTGCGCCATTGGTATTAGGGCTGAAGACTCCACTGTCCGGCGTTGCAAGACCCGTATCCAGCGACCATTGGCCAGACCCGTTTGCTGAAACCGTATACGTAGCGCCACCGACTGTAACCGAGACAGCGGCGCCGGCATCGGCGGTGCCCGTAATGACTGGCGTTGTATCACTTGTTGTCAACGCATCGACGGTTGGCGTGCCTGGGGGTGTCGAGTCCTTGTCCAGCCATACCGTTGCAGCATTACCGGTGTTGCCGAATGCGTCTGTCTGCGTCGCGTTCACGACGACCGCACTGCTGCCGTCGGCAATGCCGGAAAGATCGAACGCGCTGGAGATCCAGGTGCCTCCCGAGCAGGGTGCAGTCATGGAAGGTGGCGATGCGCCCGCCACCGACACGGTGACGTCGCCGTCTCCGTTCGTACAAGTGCCGTGAAACGAGAAGCTGGCCTCGTTAGCCGCATTGACTATTCCCGTCGTCGAAATCGACAGAAACGGTGGCGTTGCGTCGATGTACAGTTCGTTGCCGCTCACGTCGTTCGTGGTGTTGCCCGCAGCATCGGCACTGGTCGCAATGACTTCATTCACCGTGGTGCCGTCAATGTTCGGATTAAACGTTCCGCTTTCCGGCACAACAATTCCGGTATCCAGGGACCAGGTGCCATCGGACGCCGCAACGACTTCAAAGGTGGCCCCGCCCACCACAACTGTCATCGTGGAAAACGCCTCTGCAGTTCCAGTAAGCGTCGGTGTCGCATCATTGGTGGCAAGAAGCGCGATCGTTGGCGCGACAGGTGAAAACATGTCCTGCTTATTCTCGCCGGGCGTCGTGAAATAGCTGTCCGCGTTGCCGTCGAAGGAGAACTGTCGTCCCGACGCACCGTTAGCCGTCTCGAATACCAGCCGTATGGTTGGCAATGGCTGGAAATCAAACTCTATCGAGATGTTGGTGTCCCCCGGATTGCCGTCGGCGCCAGAGGTCACCTCGAACTCGTCGTCCGAAGAATCACCTGGTGTACCGTTGTCGAGGGTTGTGACGGTCAGGTCGGATCCCGGGCCGCTGGCCTCGACCGTGTAATTCGCGATTTGCGATGTCAGCACGCGAACAATTTCCAGCGTTGATGTTCCTGAAACGTCCGAGTCGAGATCCTGTATCAGGGCTTCCGGAATAATCGTTATTGGCGTGCTCGTGCCCGCCTCGAAAAAGTTGTAATCAAGTTCGACGATTTGGCCGGAGGCCCCATCCAGCCAGACTGCGGCGTCATCGCCGTCCGTCGTGAATTGCATGCTGTCGCCGCCGCGATTGTTGCTGATAACCTCGATGACGAGGTCAATATCGGTGCCGTTCAGTGTGCCAACGTTGCTCCAGCGAGCGGTTGTGCCGATAGAGCCGGTGTCGACGCCGTTCCCATCGACGATTACCGGCGAGCCCGAGAAGCTCAGATCCGTTTCAGCGTGTGCGACCGCCTGGAGCAGCAGCAGTACTGCGGCGATTGCACCCAAGCGGGCGCCATTCACGTTGTTCACGTCGGTGCTCCGTTGTTGCGCCGCAGATGGACTTTCGTAAAAGGGTTATCGGCCCGGACGCGCGAAAATTGAGAAGTCTGGACTACGCAGGACATTCACGAGCCGTTACACTCGCGATCTGTGATTTGACGCCAGGATCATGGAATGTCTGAAGACGCGCGCTATTGCCTGAAAATCAGCTGCAAGAACAAGCCCGGAATCGTGGCCGCGGTATCCGGCTGCATTGCCGCCAACGACGGCGACATACTCGAGGCAGCCCAGTTCGATGACACCGAAACGGGTCAGTTCCTGATGCGGATCTACTTTTCGACGCCGTCGATAGAACGGATCGAGTTCGAGCTGAAGCCGATCGTCGAGCGCTTCGCCATGCGGATCGAAGTGATCCCGGAAAGCCAGGTTGGCCGCGCGTTAATCATGGTGTCCAGGATGGATCATTGCCTCCACGACCTGCTCTATCGCTGGCGGAACGGGAGCCTGAGCATGGACGTGGTCGGAATCGTTTCAAACCACCGCGACACGGAAGAACTGGCCGAACGATACGACGTGCCCTTCCACTACCTGCCGGTCACCAAGGACAACAAGTCCGAACAGGAAGAAAAGCTGCTCGAGATCGTTGCGAAAGAACGCGTCGACCTCGTTATTCTCGCCCGCTACATGCAGATTCTCTCCGATCAGGTCGCGAACAAGCTTTACGGCAAAGTGATTAACATTCACCACTCGTTCCTGCCGAGTTTCAAAGGAGCAAAGCCGTACCACCAGGCGCACGCTCGAGGCGTCAAGCTGACGGGCGCTACCGCGCACTACGTGACACCCGATCTCGACGAAGGACCGATTATCGAGCAGGAAGTGACACGCGTGAAGCACTCCGACACGATCGAAGATCTCGTGCGCCTGGGACAGGACACAGAGGCCCGCGTTCTCGCACGCGCAGTGCACTGGCACCTCGAGCACAGGGTGCTTCTGAATGGCAGCAAGACCGTGGTCTTTACCTGACGGGCTCCCGAGACGGTGCCACGCTAGAGAATGTCACCGCCGACCGGCAGCTGGCTGGGCACGTAGGCGGGAATTTGTCGCGGGAAATTGCGGTCTGTCAGGGTCCTCAGGAACAGCTCGATATCGCCGAAGTCATCGTCTTCGAGCGTGACGTCCAGGTCACCACGATCTTCGTATAGCGCGATCGCATTGACGAGGGTCGCGCGAGAGCCGTCATGCATGTAAGGAGCCGTCAGCTCCACATTGCGCATGGTCGGCGTACGCACCGCCGGCTTGTCGGTCTGCACGGGTCTGGCAGTGTCAATAATGTTGTCGGCGAGCATCGGTCCAGAGTGACAGTTCGTACACCCACCGTTGATGAACTTGTTGAGACCAACTACCTCAGCGGCTGTGAGAGCTGATTCATCGCCCGCGAGGAACCGGTCGAATCTCGTCGGTACAGTGACCAGCGTCCGCTGGTAAGTGGCAAGCGCCGCGGCGATGTTCTCTTCAGTGATTGGATTCGCGCCTTCGAATGCTGCGCTGAAAAGATCCTGATATTCGGGGATGAGCGACAGCCTGGACAGAATCTCAGGCATGATCTCGTCCTCGAGAAAATCGCTGCTACGCATTTCGAGTTCGCTCCTGATCGGGTCGATAGCCTGTGCCTCCAGGGTATTGACCCGGAGATCCCAGAAGTAGCCGCCCGATACGAATCCCGGAAACGGCTCTGTCTCGCGCAACCCGGTGAATGCGACGTTCATGACCGTGGGCGAGTGAAACGGTGTTTCGAGACTGCCACTGCGGCGCGGGCCGAGACCTGTGCCGTCGACGCCAACAGAGAATGACCGTCCGTCTGCCCAGCCATGATCCGGGTGATGACATGTCGCACAGGCCACATTCATGCGACCTGACAGGATCGGGTCCCAGAAAAGGAACTCGCCGAGGTCACGCTTCGCATCGCTGTACGGATTCGCCTCCGGGAAGATTGGCGCTTCCGGAAGGGGCGTGAAAAAGCTGGTATAAGGTTCGACAGGTGCATCACCCGATGCGCCCTCTCCCTCACAGCCCACAAGGCCAACAATTGACAGCAATACGACCAAGACGACGCGTCTATCCATTTCCAGCTCCCAGATTCGCAAAGAACCGCGATGCTAGTGAACGGTCGGCGCTGATACCGTCTAATATTCACGAATAACGTGAATACTTCTTGAATCGTCATCTACGTATCGTGAGTCGTCACGCCCGCTGGACCACAGACCTGGCATCGCCGCGAAACATGCGCTTCGGCGCACTCGTGCTGTTGCTCATCATGGTCAATCAGATCAACGACCCCCTGGTCGACGCGACGTATGGCCAGGCGTTCCTGTTCTGGGGATTGCGTCCGATTGTTCTCGCCGCCGGCCTGTGGCTGGCTGACGAGGCGTTTTCGAGGTTTCTTGCAGGACGCCTGGCGAGTCCCGATTGGCTCAAGCCTGTGTTGCTGGTACCTGCGATCGGACTGCTGCCGCTGGCCATCACAGAATCGTTCCTGGAATTGCAGCTCCCGTTCAGGCCTGAATTCCTGGATGAGGAACTTTGGGCGCAGTCGCCCGTACTCGCAGTCCTTGGCGAATTTGTAACCCTCGCTTCAATCGTAATCCCGCTGAATCTTCTGCTTTGGCTAATCATCGACAGACGAACTCACGCGATCGGCGAGGTCGATGAAATCGCAGCGATATCGGTGCCGAAGTTCCTGCAGCGAACCACACACCTTCACGCAGAAGACGTACTGGCGCTGCAGGCCGAGGAACACTATGTGCGCATCTACTCGGCGGACGGTTCGGAGCTGATTCACTATCGCTTCGGCAAAGCAGTGAAGGAAATGCCAGCCGAACTTGGCCTCCAGGTACACAGATCCTGGTGGGTAGCCGAAAACGCAGTTAGATCAGCGCAGCGGGGCTCCCGCCGCTGGCAACTCAACCTGGTGACAGATGTTGCTGTACCGGTCAGTGACAGCTACGTCGCAGGAGTCCGCGAGAGAGGATGGCTCAAGAAAAAGCCCCGGCGATAGAGTAGGCTGATCCAGCATGACAATAGACAACAACACCTCCGCCCTGGCGAGTTCTTACAAGTCACCCTTGATGTTACGGATCTTCGATTCGCTGCCGGGCAATCCTGTCTCAATTGGCATCGCTTTCACAGCTATTTTACTCATCCTCTTTCTTTCCGGCAGAACGTTTTTCGATACGGCAGGCAATTCCGCGCCAGATGATCTAAGGATCGCCATCACGCAGATCTTGATTATGGTCTACAGCGGCACCGCGTATGCCTATGTGTTAATGGCTGCTCGCAAGTCCACGCACGCCTTGTCGCCCGTTGCTCAGGACCTGCCTGACTGGCCGGCCATTGTCGATCGCGCCGGTAAGCACCCTTGGTGGATCCTGCTGCTCATTGGCGCCGCAAACTACCTCGTTATCGGCGTAGTCGTTACGAACGCGACAACAGTCGAGCCCGAGAATCCCTGGGCATGGCAAACCTGGGGCTATGACGTCTTCTGGCATCGACTCACGACCGTGTTCTTCGTGTGGTGGATGGCCTGTTTTTCTTATGTGACGATCGTCGAGTCCATTCGGCTGTCGCGTTTATCGGACAAAATCCGTTCTCTGGACATTCTCGACATGCGTCCGTATCAGCCGCTGATTCGCCAAGGGCTGACGAACGCGTTACTGGTGCTTGGCATGGTATCGGTGTTGTCTCTCCTTGCGGTCGAGTCCCGTTACTATCTGGCGCTGGTGAGCTTCTGGATCATGTTCACCGTGTTGGCATGGATCGGGATGATGCTGCCGTTGCGGGGCATTCGAAAAAAGATCAAGGCCACCAGAAATCAGGAACTCGATTGGTGCAGGCAGCAGATGGTTATCTCCAGAGACGCACTCAAGTCCGGCGGTAGTGCGAAACAGTCGATCGCCGAAATAATGGCCTACCGAACATTGATCGAGAATACGGGCAACTGGCCGTTCGATAGTCTCACCCTGGTCCGCTTCGCCCTGTATCTCTTGATTCCTCTGGGCTCCTGGCTTGGCGGCGCCGTTGTCGAACGAGGCCTCGATTTCATCTTGTCCTGATCAGGTGGGCTTGGCTAGGGACCTTTTGGCTTTGGACGAGTGCTCAAGTGAGCGGAGATCCTGTCAGCCACATTCCCAATACGGTGGGGAACCGAAGTACCCGTCAAGAAAATCGACGAAGGTGCGAACCTTGCCGGACAGGTACTTCCTGTGGGCGTAGACTGCGTAAAGGCCCATTGGCTCGACTTCGAAGTCCTCGAGTACGAGCTGAAGCCGTCCCTTACGTATATCGTCGCCAACAATGAACGTCGGTTGTAGTGCCAGCCCTCTTCCTGCCATTGCCGCGAGACGAATGGCGTCGCCATTACTGGCGGAGAATTTGCCCGTCACTCGGACATCGTCTGTCTCTGTGTGGCCCGTGAATCGCCATCGATCCGCGTCCGATGAGAGCGTGTACCGCAAACACTCGTGTTCCTTCAGATCTTGCGGCGTATCGGGCACACCATGCTTGGCGAGGTAATCGGCGGAAGCGCAGACTACGAGACGAATCGGAGCCAGCTTGCGCGCAACAAGCGACGACTCGCGCAACCGCCCGATGCGTATTGCCATGTCGTAACCCTCACTCACGATGTCAACGACGCGATCGTCCAGCGTCAGGTCGACTGACACCTCCGACTGCTCTCGTTGGTAATCGGCGACTGCCTTGGATAAGTGGAGCGTCCCGAATGACATAGGGGCGTTGATTCGCAAGTTTCCTTTTGCCATGCCTGTCGCGTCGCCCACCGCGCTTTCCATCTCGTCGATATCGGCAAGCACGTCCCCGCAGCGCTCGAAATAGGCCTGTCCGACTTCGGTGATACTGAGCCGTCGGGTGGACCGATTGATCAATCGTGCGCCCAGGCGTGACTCGAGCTGAGCGACGTACTTGCTGACCAGTTGTGGCGACATACTGAGCCGTTCCGCTGCGCGCGAAAACGATCCCTCAGTGACCACGGCGAGGAAGGTCCGCATCCCATCGATCGTATCCATATTAACAACATATCATTGATTGTCATTCCACGTTGGACATCTTTTTCGCTTTTCCGTTGTTCTCTAGCATTCGCATCACGCTTTATCAATCGCAGATCGGAGCAAAACGATGAACAACCCACAAAGCACGCTTTACGCAGCGACACTGCTGCGCATTTCACTCGGCACCTTGGCGCTGGCCCACGGCCTGCTCAAGATCCTGGTCTTCACGCCCGCGGGCACTGTTGGCTTTTTCGCCTCTCTCGGGCTGCCCGCTTTTCTTGCCTACGCGACGATTGCAATTGAGGTCGTCGGGGGTATTGCACTGATCGCCGGCGTCTTCACGCGCTACGTGTCGATTGCCATGATTCCTATCTTGCTGGGCGCAACCTACGTACATAGTGGCGCCGGCTGGCTCTTCTCGAATGAAGGCGGTGGCTGGGAGTTCCCGGCGTTCTGGGCCGTTGCACTTGCCGTGCAGGCATTGCTCGGTGACGGTGCATTCGCCTTAAGGATGTCCGCACGCAACCGGCGGCTAGAAAAAGCTGCGGCGTGATTGCGGTGACGCAGCTACCCACATTGTTCGTTTCACACGGTGCGCCGACCCTCGCCATTGACGACGGTCCGGCGCACCGGTTTTTGCGCGCATGTGGCGGGAGCCTGGGAAAGCCGAAGGCGATTCTTGTGCTTTCAGCGCATTTCGACACCCCAATGGCAACGATTACAGCCGGGACATCACCAGAGACCATCTATGACTTCCGGGGTTTTCCGGACAAGCTCTACGAAATTTCGTACCCGGCGCCCGGAGACCCCAACCTCGCAGGTCGCATCAGCGAATTGCTGACGTCTGCGGGTTTACCGGTACAGCTGGACAGACAACGAGGACTCGATCATGGCGCCTGGGTCCCCCTGTCACTGATATATCCGGACGCCAACATTCCAGTGATGCAACTGTCGATAGACTCGCGCACGGGCACCGCATATCACTTCCACCTCGGCGAACTGCTTCGGCCGCTGCGCGACGAAGGAGTCTTGATCGTCGGTTCGGGCGGCGTGACACACAATCTCTCGCACGCCTTACACGCGCCGCAGAATGAACCCATCGTCGAGTGGGCCAACACGTTTCGCGAATGGGTCGCGGAAGCCGTTGATGACGATCGCCGCGACGATCTAGCCAATTTTCGCGACGTCGCGCCATACGCCGCTCGCAATCATCCCTCGGATGAGCATTTCTTGCCCTTACTCTGCGTCATGGGCGCGACGGAACCAGGTGAGTCTCGTCGTCGTATTCATGCCAGTGACACGTACGGTGCGTTGGCTATGGACGCTTATATGTTTGGCACCCGGCAGGATTGGCGGCCGGCGCCTCGATAAATTACCTCTTCGAACCAGACGCCCTGCTAGCCGACCTTCCTTATATAGAAGGACCCTGGCTGCCGCGCCGGCGTCATAAAAGGCGCTGCTGCTTTGAGTTTGTCGTAGTGATGCTGACTTAAATAGTTGAGCGCGGCCAGGATTTCCCAGCTTGTATTGTGAGTCAGGAAGGCCTCCAGCACGTATTGTTCATTCCAGAACTTGACCATGTCGTGCAGCCAATCCTCGGGGTAATCATTGGGCGAAAAGATATCGTGTATGTGAACAATTACGCCTTTGTTGAGCGATGGCAGTAGTTCAAGATACTCAAAGAGCACGTCGCCTCCAGGCCTAATAATATGCGACGAGTCAATGAATAGGATGTCACTCTCTTCCAATTGAGCAAAAAAGGACATCGGCAATGTCTCAACTCTCTCTCGGACAACTGTGACCCCCGATTCTTCAAGCCACCTACGCTCGTAGGGCTCGATACAGATATGTTCACATCGATACGCGGCGTCCGTTTCTCGATTTTTCTTGGTGGCCTTGATGGCCATCAACGTGGAATAACCACTGCCAATTTCAATAATTCTCTTTGGTTTAAAGGCTCGGATCACCTGATACCAGACTTCTGCATCACCCGATCCGAACTGGGCGTTATTGAGATAATAGTCCCCGGTACCCGCGCTCTCTTGCGGAACATCTGCAAGCTCTTCCGAGAAGCGAAATCTCGAGAGCGTGTCCAGCTGACCATCAGTATTCCATACTATTCCGCGAAGATTCCTGTCGTGGCGGATGCCGAGATCTGGGTTTCGATAATCAAATTGCGGTTCGTAGTAGTGATCAATAATTGGAAACACGCCAACATTCAATAGAGCATTTTTCGACAGTGGCAGTGCTTCTACGCCTAAACCACGAACAAGCTTCAAAAGCAGTGCGGCAGGGTAAACAAAAATAAAGACGAGTAGATCTATGGCCCAGGAGAATCGGAGGAGCAGCTGTTTCGACTTTGCCATTAAGAGTCCTTTGTTGAATTTACCGTTTCGGGAGGCGATTTCGGTAGCCGCCATCCTACCTCAAACCACCTGGCCAGCGGG
>JASJCM010000001.1 GCA_030065985.1 Woeseiaceae bacterium
TCGAGCTCACCGAGCAGCTCACGTTCCTGCTCATCGACGTACGTCGCGGTCAGGTCGACCTGCAGGTCAAACGTAGAGAATTCCTGCTCCCACAGGATATCTACGTCGTAACCCTCTGACGTCTGACGGCCAACGTTGAGCAGCGACGCGTCAACATCAGTCAGGAAGCCCAACGAATCGCGTGGCGCAATTCGCGAACAGAACGGGCTGCTGAAATTGGGCGAGTCGTAGCAGTCGAAGGTTATGAACCCGATCGACGGAGAAGCGACCGTATTCTTCAGCTCGATATCAAACCAGCTCACCGCCAGCGATATCGGCATGAATTCCGGCTGCAGAACGATGCCGTACGTATTTGAGTCCGACGTCTCGGCTTCGAGATTCGGGTTGCCGCCCGTTACCGACGTAATACTCGGTGTACCGGTGGTGCCGAAATCTTCCGCTAATCCCAGCGAAGCGCAGTTCTGGTAGACGTTCGTGCTCGGGTCGTAGTTCGTACCGTAGTCAATGCAAGGATCGCGGCCAAGTGCCGCTACGAAACCGGTCTCGTTGCCCAGGAACTGCTCAAACAGGTCCGGGGCGCGGAACGACGTACCGCGAGTCGCACGCAAACGTACGGCAGGAATGATCTGATAGTTCAACGCCAGACGATACGTGTCGTCACCACCGTAGGAATTGTAGTCCGTGTAACGGAAGGAACCACTGAACGTCAGCTCCTCCGCAAATGCCTGCCCGGCAAGCAGCGGAATCTCAATCTCGGTGAACACTTCGCGAACGACATCGCTGCCAGCGGTGATGCCGGCTGCCGTGCTGCCCCAAAGGTTGCCGTTCTGAGCATCGATGTCCGGCGTGTCGTCAATTTCCTCACGACGAACTTCAAAGCCAAATACTGACTGAACCTCGCCGGCCGGCATGTTGAACAACGGGCCGGTCACGTAGCCGACAAACTGTTCGCTCGTATACTCGGTGTTGCCCACCGTGGTCTTCGAGATGAAGTCCAGGTAGTCCTGCGGCAGTATGCCGCGCAGCAACGCGTCCTCGGTGAACAGGTTACCGGCAACACAGCCAGGATAAAGAGCCAGCGACGCGGCACTGCAGACGAGATTGCCGCCGCCGTCGATTACGGCATCAAGCGATGCATTGACCTGACCGTCCAGCCAGTTGTCCTCGACGTATTTACCATCTGACCAGCTATGGCCGATGTAGGCGTCATACGACCAGCTTTCCGTGATGTCGCCACGCAATCCGATGAACGTATTGGTGCGGTCGATCTCGATCGAGCTGCCGGTGCCGCCGAGCTCATAGGACGGCAAGACCGACAGAACGCCGAAGCCACCGAAGCCGGCGAGGGGTCCGGGCGTAACGCCATCAGACTCGTACAGGCCCATGATGTTGGTCGGGTTGGTCTCCGGTACCAATGGGAAGAACTGACGGTAACCGCCGATCACGTCCGTTTCACGTCGGTTGTAGTAGAACTCGTAGTACGCCGTAGCGCTGCGGTCCGCGATTGCGAAGTCGTAGTCGCCAAACGACGTGAGCGAGTACGTCTTGCCCTCGGGCTGCACTTCGTTAAGCGGCGGCTCAAGCACATCGCGGTAGTAGGCGCCCTGGTTCGGGTCGGAGTTCAACGGCTCTCTGGTCCAGAACGGAATGCCGAACGAACCCTGGATCGTCGCATCGTAGAACGGGTTTGACGTGTCCAGCGGGTCGGTCAGACTCGGCTCGTAGCGCGCGAATCCGAATGGGCCCGACTGCAGGCCGTAGATAAATCCGAAGCAGAACTCTTCGCCGGTCGCCGGATCGATGTTCGCGCCATCAACACGCGGGCGTGTCGGACACTGCGCGTATTCGAGGTCAGTGGCTACTGTCCTTTCGATTTCACCGTAGATACCAGCAACATTGATGGACCAGTTGTCGCCAACGCGACCCCATGCACCATCAAGCGAGTACGCCGCGCCGCCATTCTCGGGCGTGAACACCTGGGCGTTCACCTGCGCACCGTCAAGGCGTTCACGCGTAATCGCGTTCACAACGCCGGCGACAGCGTCAGCGCCGTAAACCGATGACGCGCCATCCTTCAGAATTTCATAGCGTGCAATCATCGACGTCGGTATCGCAGTAAGGTCAACCGAGTTGGTCGAGCCTCGGACACCTGACGGCCCCCAGCGCTTGCCATTGACCAGTACCAGCGTACGCTGAGCGCCAAGACCGCGAAGCGAAATCGAGTTTGCACCGACACCGCCATCTGTAACGAAGCCGGAGAACGTATCGTTAATCTGCTGGCCCGCCGCTACGGTCGAGTTCTGCAGGATCTCTGAACTGTCCAGGAGACCGGCTAACTGAGAACGCTCGTTCGTAATGATGGTTACGGGCGCAGTCGTGCTGAATTCGCTGCGTTTGATGCGCGAACCCGTGACGGTGATTTCATCGACCACCTGTTCCTGCGCCGTCTCTGCCTCGTCCGCTGCTGCATCTTCATCGGCTGCGTCCTGAGCAGAAACTGTCGGCGCGGCGAAAAGCAACGCGCTGACAAAGACGGCCGTAATCGGGCCGAACATCCGCGCTAGAAGAGCGCGATCTTCTACTACTCTCATTTCTAACCCCTTATGCTGATTGTAGTGACGCCGTGCCGTTTCCGGCATTGCGTCCGGCCACCGGTCAATGCCGGTTTTGCCAAGCGCACATGATGCGAAATCGCTACAAGTTTGTAAATGCCAAAAGCCAATAAATTCCATATGTTCTCGCTATATGTTGCATTAATGCAACATATCTCGGCCGATTCCGCGGACAATAGTTTCAAATGCAGTCTTTTTTAGTGTGAGAGCGGTCACGGCGACATTACGTTGAGTCGGTAAACTCGATGCCAGACTATTGTCCGCAAACCGGAGCCATCGCATGAAACGCACGCTTTTTACCGTCCTAGGGACCTCCCTGCTGCTCGGCGCCTGCGGCGATGGCAGCCTGTTCCCCGAACCCGATCAGGTCATCACGAACGGATCGATCACGCCGGCCAACGCACTGGTTACAACGCGGGCCTCCTGGCAGGCCGCAGTGACCAGCGGCAACTTCGCAACCATCGGCGGCTCCCTCGGGCTCTCCGCCGAAACCGGCAGCGGTATGAGCAAACCGGCCAATACGGCCCTGACTGGCGCGAGTCTTGACGGCCTGCTGCAGAAAGTACCGTTCGGCCCGGACGAGTTTCAGTGCCTGACGTCCGGCACCGTGACGATCTCCGGTGACATTGCTGATCCCACCGACCCTACCCGCCTGAGCAATGGTGATACGTTCCAGGTTGTCTACGTAGCGTGCAACGACGGCGTCGGCGAGATTCTCGATGGCACGATCGACTTTACCGTGGGCGATTTTGCCGGCGATCTGCTCGCCGGAACCTACATGCTGAGCATGGATGCGATCACGGCGGACCTGCAGGTGAATACTGGCGGGCTGACGACCGTGAGCAACGGCGACACAACCGTGGCACTCGATACGATGGAGACACCGTTTATCGACGTCGGTACCAGTGGCACGAGGATGCGCGTTGATTCCAATGCGCGCTCCGATATCCTCATCGACTTCCAGTCCAACCAGACGGTAGACGGCAACGTCGCGCCAGCGCCCTACACGCTCTCGGCGGCCGGTTCCCTCGACAGCACGCTGCTCAATGGCGTCGTCCGTTACTCGACGATCGAGACGTTCCAGGGCGTCGGCACCGACTTCCCCACCCAGGGCCGGCTCCGCGTCCAGGGCAGTGGCTCGTCGCTGGAACTCGTGGCAATCGACAACGTCAACGTGGACATCGAGATCGATTCTAATGGCGATGGCACCATCGATGTGACGATCAGCACGACCTGGGCAGACATCAGCTCCGGCGGCTAACTCGCTGGCCAGAAACGTCTCGTTCGGCCACAGGAACTGCTTCGCCCGCGATTCCGGGGTATTATGTGAACTGGCTCAAGGATTTCCCGCGGGATTTCCGCGAGATTGGCTGCAGGGCCCTATTACGTTTGCACCATGCTGATCACGCCGCGACGCGACAACCTGAACAAGATTGTCATCCTGAACCCCAAGGGTGGCTGCGGTAAGTCGACGCTCGCAACCAATATCGCCGCCAGCTATGCGCAGTCCGGGCCGACCCCGGCGATCATGGATTACGATCCGCAAGGCTCGACCACGGCCTGGCTCGAGCGGCGACCCGAAGAGCTGCCGGAAATCCACGGCATTGTCGCTTACAAGAAGACGATGCAGGCGACTCGTAGCTGGCAGCTTCGGGTACCCAATGACACCGTCAACCTGCTCGTCGATTCACCGGCCAGTATCAACCACGACGACCTTCGCGAACTCACGCGCGACTCCACGAGTATTCTGGTGCCGGTACTCCCTTCATCAATGGACATTCATGCGGCGTCGCGATGTATCGCCGACCTGCTGCTCGTTGCCAAGGTAGACCGCCGCGATCGCAAGCTTGCCGTCGTTGCCAATCGCACACGCAAGAACACGAAGAGCTTCGCAAAACTCATGCGCTTCCTCGACTCGCTGGGTATACCGATCATCGCCGTTTTGCGTGACAGCCAGAATTTCGTGCGCTCTGCCGAGGAAGGCATGGGCATATGCGAAATGCAGCCGTCGCGAGTCAAGCCTGACGTTGCCGAGATGAACAAGATCATTGACTGGCTAAACGCCTGGCCGCAGCGCCGGCGCGACCCGGCCGCCATTACGTCGATCAACGGCAAGTCCACCGTCGGCCGATCGATCCTGCGCCGGCCGCGCTTCGGCTCAGCCTGATTCGCCGCGCTGAATTGCGGCGAACAATTCCGCGTCGACATTGCCGCCGCTTAACACGGCGACCGTCGTCTTGCCGGCGGTCTCGATCTTCTGCGACAGCACCGCCGCAAGCGCGACCGCCCCGCCCGGCTCGACGACGAGTTTCAGGTTGCGAAACGCAAAGCGCATCGCCTCCCGGACTTCGTCGTCACTGACAACCAGTCCGCGACTCAGCAAGCGCCGATTGATCGCGAAGGTCAGCTCACCGGGCGCATGCGCCTGCAGGGCGTCGCAGATCGAGCGCGATGAGGGATCGATGTGTTCAGGCTTCCCGGACTCGAGCGATCTCGCCGTGTCGTCGAAGTCTTGAGGCTCGACCGGGTGCACGTTGACGCCGTCGAAGCGGCTCTTCAATGCTGTCGCGCTGCCCGCAATCAGGCCGCCACCGCCACAACAGACGAGCACGGTATCGGGCACGTTACCGAGTTCGTCACACTGCTCGGCGATTTCCAGGCCAACCGTGCCCTGACCTGCAATGATGTGATCGTGGTTGTAGGACGGGACCACGACCGCGCCACGGGCGGCGGCTATCTCGCGCGCAATTGCTTCGCGGTCACCTGTGTAGCGATCATAGGTAATGACCTCTCCGCCAAGTCGCTTCGTATTGTCCAGTTTCGCGCGCGGCGCATCCTCGGGCATCACGATCGCAGTTCGAATGCCGAGCATCGAGCCGGCAGCCGCGACGCCCTGCGCGTGGTTGCCCGACGAGAACGCGACGACGCCGGCGCGCGCCTGCTCTGGCGTGAGCTGGCTCAGGAAATTGTAGGCACCACGGATCTTGAATGACCCGGTGACCTGCAGGCATTCGGGCTTGAACAGGACGGTGCCGCCCGCGGCTTCGTCAAGTGCATGGTTCTGTATCAGGGGCGTGCGCACCGCGACGCCCTGCAACCGCCGGGCGGCGGACTCGACGTCAGACCTGTCGATCATGCAGCGGGCGACTCGACCAGCCGGTCAGTCTTTGCGGCACAGATGAAGTCGTTATCCGACAAACCATCGATCGCGTGCGTTGTGTAACTCACAATGCAGCGGCCGTACTCGACAGTGAGCACGGGATGGTGCCCTTCACTGATCGCGATCCACGCAGCCGCATTCGCGAAACCCAGGGTGCGGCTATAGGCGGGGAATTCGAACGTGCGTTCGATGCTCAGTCCGTCATCGCTAATAGACCAGTCGTCGTGCAACGCGGCGAGCAGCTGCTCGCTTTGTTCTCTCGAGAGCGGCTCGACGCCGCCCTCGCAGGGCTTGCAGCTTCGATTCACCAGGCCTTCACTCATTGCGGGCTCCTGTCGCTGGAGACCCGACCCTAGCAATGCGGCCTGCGCTGCGCCACAAAAAAAGGCCGGCCCCGGGGCGGGCCGGCCAGGCGGAGACTCCAGAAGAGTCACAGGGAAGGGGTTGCAGCCACCGCTTGCGCATCGTCGATGAAAAGCGTGACGCTGACGCGGCGTTCGAGCGCGTAGCTGTCCAGCGTTGCGTCGGCAGCGACCGACTCGCCGTGCGCCGTCACGTTGATGCGGTCCGGGTCGATGCCTGCGGCAAGAAACTGGTCGCGAATGTACTGGACACGCCGTTCGGACAGGCCGAGGTTGTAATCCGCGTCGCCGCGTTCATCGGCGAAGCCGTCCAGCTGAATGTGAATGTCCGGCATCGAGGCAAGCGTGCCGGCAAGTTGCGCAAGGCGATCGCCAGTCTCGTCGGCGAGCACGTCCTCGTCGGTGCGGAACAGCAAGTCCATAGCGATACCTGCCTGCATCAGCGCAACCAGCTCAGGACGCGCGACGGTCTGTAGACGCTCGACTTCGCCATTGAGCGTGTCGATATCCCCAGCCAGGCGCGCAACCGTCTCGTTCGATGTCATCAGCGAGCCTTGCAGCGTGTCGATACGCTCGCTCTTCTGGTGCATCGTGTTGCCGACCTTGGCGCCAATCGCGGCGCCGATGACGAACCCGATGGGCCCGCCGGCAGCCGCGCCGACAATCGCTCCTGAACCTACTCCAATCGCCTCGTGCTTGTTCGTGCGGGTCTCCGCAAAAGAAGGCGCGGCGGCGAGCATGGCCACCGTTGCTGTAATGGCAATAACTGTTGTTCGCATGTGATGATCTCCTCATTCGTGGATGGCCTGCCGGCCGTCTTCGGAGTTCATTACACGAGCGAATAGCGCGCCGGATGCGGCGCTATGGTGGAAAGCTCAAGATCAATTGTGGCGAATAATGGCGCTAGCGATTTTCGTCAGTGAGCGCGACGAAGGTGCCGCCATTGCGATCGCACAGCACGCGCATCAGAGTCGCGAATCGTTGTGCGGTGCGCGGAATCTCACCACCGCTTCGAAAGCCGCGCGGAAAGCCGACACCGTGTATGCGCACGCGACGCGAGCCATCGGCGACGAGACGATTACGACGGTCAATCGTCGCGACCACCTGGTCGATGTTGTAGTCGCCGGCGAAGTCATCGCCAAAGACGTAGATACTGATCTTCTTGTCCGGCTCCCAGTAGGTCTCGATCGCCGCCTGGATGCCGTCGACCGGGTTCGAGTTACTCTGCGCGTACCAGGTACGCATGCGATTGATGACGGCCTGACGACGACCGGGCGTGTCCGGAATCCACCGCCCCGTAAACTCCGGGAACATATAGAAGCCGTCGTCGTTCATGACTTGCAGGCCCTTGACCGTCGGATAGGCATCGAGCGCCTCGCGCAGTTTGCGCTGCACGAGCCCCCAGTTGTAGTTAATCATGCTGTTCGACGTGTCGATGACGAAGATGATGTACTCGCTATCGACAGGGATGCCGGCAACCGCGTCTTCGGTGCTGCGTTTGTATAGCGGCAGCAGGCGTTTCATCTCCTCGGTCAGGCGCTGCCGCGCTGCCCGCAGCTCGCCTTCATCGATCGTCGCTTCCTCTTCCTTGCGGCTCGCTTCGTACTGACCGCGAATGCGGTTCAGATCACCTTGCAGCTCGGCAAGCTCCAGTTGCGTCGAAGCGGCCTCCTGGCTCACTTCCTTGAGCTCCCGATCGAGTACGGTCGTCTGGCCGCGCAGATTGAAGAGCTCCTCCTGGAGCAACGCGATGAGCTGCTCGAGGTTTTCTTCTGCTTCTTCTACCACGACCGGTTCGTAAATCTTGCTGAGCACGAGCAGCAGGATAATCGCGCCGAATCCACAGCAGATGCAGTCGAGAAACGACAGGCTGAAAGCTTCTACATTGCGACGACGACGTGCCATCCCGCGCCCCTACGGCCAGTCACGACTGACGGTCATGAACGAACCTCGCGTCTGCAGCGCGAGTGACCAGAAAGAGATTGGCGCACCGAAGTCTCCCTCCATCGGAAACAGCATGACATTGACGGGGATGCCGGACGGCAGCTCGCGCGTGGCGCTGTAGAAAATATTGAGCCTCTCCACAGCGCCGACGACCCGCTGGTTCGTCGTCGCAGCCGACATTGTCGGCATGCCGTCCACGATCAGGATGATGTTGTCGGGCCGCGGCGACAGTGACTTCGCGACGGCGAAAGCCGAGTGCATGTTCGTTCCGTTTCTTGGCGGCGTGCGACGCAGCACCCTGACCGCCTCATCCAGCTGGATACCATCACCGGCTTCGAGCCAGACACCTTCGGTGCCTTTGATCACAGGTTCCGTAACGTTGTTGAACATGTAGATCTGGTACAGGTCGTCTTCGCTGAACTGCGCGGTAAGCCAGTCAACGGTAGCAATAACCTGGCGCCATTTACGTGAGCGTAATTGTTCGGACTCGGGCAGGTTGCGCCGCCGCAGAACGTTGACGAGCTTGTCGCTCAGCATGCTCGCCGAGCGATCGATCAGGATTAGTGTGCGTTCCCCGCCGAGCCGCAGGCCTGTCAGGTATTGCCGGTCACCGTCGCCCTTGAATTCGCGTATCTGTTCGCCCGACTCTTCTTCTTCCTGCTTGATCGCAAGCAGCCGCTTGACCTCTTCTTCGAGCGACTTAATGTCGGACTGTAGCTTCTCGACACGCTCGATCTTCGCGAGCGTGTCCTGGTCATACTTGTCGAGTTCCGCCTGGAGCTCCTGGATCAGGGCGATGATCTGCGCAATCTTGCTGTCGGCATCCTCCTTTTCGGTCTCGAGCTTCTGCATCGTGTTACGCATCAGCGCGAGGTTCTTGCGCCCTTCGAGCACCTCGATCTCGAGGCGATTGGTCTCGGCCATGAGTGCGGCGTTCTGGTTCTCGGTCGTCGCGTTAACGTGCGAGTTGATGATCATGAAGAACAGGATGACCGCACCAAACCCACAGCTCATGCAGTCCAGGAACGACATGCTGAAGACTTCGCCCTGTCTGCGTTTACGCGCCATCGTGTCGCTCCACGAAGATCAGGCGCAATTCAATGCCCGGCGTGCCAACGCGAATGACGTCGCCCGCCTGCAGCGAAGCCGAGCCATCGATTCGATGACCGTTCAGAAAGGTGCCGTAGCGACTGCGGTCTGTAATGACGCACTGGCCATCCGTCGTCACGATCTCGCAGTGCCGCCGCGACACGCCCGCAGCATCGAGACCAAGATCGAGCCAGCGCTCACCGTCGACGGGGTGCGTGCCGAGCACCAGCGCCTCGCCATTGACCGCAACCGCGTGGTGCTCCAACAGGATGTGAGTTGGGCGCTCGCCCTGCCCATCGTCAACGGGCATGACCTCAACGGGTGACTGGTCCCAGGCAAGGTGGCGCGCAAGCGTAACGGCAGTGCCGGGGCGGCTCTCGACGCAACGTCGCGCAAGCCCCCGTGCCGTTGCGCCCGGCTCAAGCAGGTAGATCTCGCCACCGACACGTGCTTTCAGCGTGTCCGCGAGGCCGGGCATGCTTGCCGCACGGTCCGACAATTGCAGTGCGGGTGTCTCGCCGGCGCGTACGAGCGCGCGCAGGTTACTAACGATCGTCTGGTAGACAGGACCCGCTGCTGCCACGAGCTCAACGGACGCGATCTCAGCCTCGTGCGCAATGCCGCGATACTCGACCGACATAGGCACATTGTCTTGCGTCGATGCGATGGCCAGCCAGCCGAGGATGCTGTCCTGCAGTGCCTGCTCCGTTTCCGCAGTATGGAGCGGATCGAAACGCGACTGCTGCACGAACGTTTCGGCAATGGTCCGCAGCCACAAATCGTAAAGATCGAGCATGCCACAGTCGTCGACAACGACGTTGCGTTCTATTTGCGCCTGGCCTTCCTGCGAAAGTCGCGTCAGCATCGCGGTGTGCAGGCTCAGGTCGACATGGATCGGCACGCCGTGCGCGTACTGCCGGCGCGTGGCCGAGACCGCCGCATCGACGAGCGCTACGACCGGGATATCCAGGTCGAGCGCAATGCCGAGCAGCAGCCCGAGTTGTTCGTTGCCCATGTAGCCGGGTACTGCAAGGGCAAGCCGGTCGCCCGCCTTCGCGGCGCGTTGCCACATTTCCTCGAGCTGCCGGCTGACCAGATCGGCCGTTGTCAGGTGGCGAAACTGGGGATCAGACAGTGGTTCGGTGCCTAGCCTGGCGAAATAGCCGTGGTGTATCCGACGTGGCTTGAGACTTGCGCTGGCCCAGGCGGTCCGCCCGGTCGTAATGCCCTCGTTCTCAAGCAACGCAAAGCCGGGCTCCCGATACAGGATGCGATCCCCGTCCGAGACCAGGATGCCAGCGTCGTTGAGATGTGCGGCCAGCAGGGTCATCGTCGGACCGTCAATCTGCCTTCAGGTGACGAATGACCTTGTCGTCACAGTAGTTTTCACTGTCGAACACGAGGCGCTCCTGCAGGAGCTGCAGCTGATGCACGAGGAACATGAGGAAGATGCTGATCAGTAGCGCGATAAACGTCGAGTTGAACGCGACGCCGAGACTCTGCGTTACGCCGGCGATGTCGCCCTGGACCGCTTTGTCAGCCTGCGCAAGTGCCTCACCGATACCGCGAACGGTACCAATAAAGCCGATCGATGGAATTGCCCAGGAGATGTAACGGATCATTGCGAGCTCGGACTCCAGGCGTTCCGCCTCGGACTCGCAAATCGTATGCGTACTGCTCGACACGTCCTGGATGCTGCGCGTCGACGCGAAGCGTCGCAATGCGTTGAGCAACGCCCGCGGCAACAGCATCTGTTGCCGGTCGTCGGGCAGCGCCTGCACCTGGCGGGCAAACTCGCGCGTATCCTCGGGAAGTATTCGCATGCCCTCCGGCACCTGCACGAGGTCGACGTCGAGTAACTTGCGCTCGGCCATCATCTTGCGAGCTTTGTAGCCCATGATGGCAAGCGCCCAGAACATCAGGATGAAACAGGCTTCCTGCTCGAGATCCTTGACCAGCACCCAGACACTGCGTTCGCGAACGTAGTCGGGATCGGCTTCGGCGAGCATGTTCTGCTCCTCGATGATTATCGCTGCATTGGGCCGAACGACCGACACGTAGAACGCGTGCACGATAATGATGGCAATAATCAGGGCGAACAGCTGGTAAACGAATTCGACCGGGATATTCTTTTTGTTCATGTAATGGAACTCAGTGTGGCAACGACCTAGATGTCGACAGGAAATGCGATGTTCTGCTCGAAACGCACTTGCTCGGTGGGGTTGAAATCATCGTCTTCGGTTTCCGACCAGTCTTCGTCAAGACCCAGGAGTTCTTCGATGTCCTCGTCGGTGACCTCGTCCTCGACTGCCGGGGCTTCTTCGGCGGCCGGCGAATCGGCCTGCGCCTCGTCGTCCGTCTCGGTGTCCTGCGCCCAGGCTGCGGTCGCGACGAAAAGTGCGATCAGTATCGTCAGGTTCAGTCTGAACACGTACTTCCCTCCTCGGTCCCGTCTTAGTGTATGACCACAGCCGCGCTCGATTGTCTCACGTTTTTCAATCGGCAAACCGGGCTACGCGGAAACCGACATCGGGCCTCGCGTCGTTGCCAAAGTCGCGGTAGCTAAGGCGCAGCTCGCTGACGCCCGCGTGTCGCCAGCTGGAGCCGCGAATGACGTGACTCGTACCGCGATCGGGACCGACCGGATCGACAACCGGGGTTGTCATCCCGGGTGTCGGCACCGTGTAGTAGTCGTTGACCCACTCCGCGACATTGCCGGCGCCATCGTGAATGCCGAGAACGTTTGGCTTGAAGCTGCCAACAGGCGCAGTTGACGCGAAGCCATCGTCGTAGGCAGGCAGAATCGATGGCACAAGCTCGAGCGCCGAGCGGTCAGCGAAATTGCCGCTTTCTTTCGGCGGTGGCCACTTCGATCCCCAGCCGAATTTGCGCGGCAGCGACTGACCCGAATACCGAATCGCAAGTGCCCACTCGGCTTCGGTCGGTAATCGATACCCGTCCGACAACGGATACACCGGTACCCACTGGCCGAACTCATTCTTGTACGCCGGCGTCCGACCCTCTTTCTGGCTCAGCCAGTTGCAGTACTGCACGGCCTGTTGCCAGGTGACATTCGCGACCGGGTTGTTGTCGGCCGACAGCGAAACATGGATGCTGCTGCCTGAATCGTGATTGGTGAGGAACTCCGCGAATTCCTTGTTGGAGACCTCCTTGACACTGATCAGGAACGGTCGCGTCAACGTAACGGGCACGATGACCTCGTTGGCACGGCGTCCAACCTCGGCACGCGATGCGCCCATTGAAAACGTTGCCGGCTCGACGCGCCGCATCGTCTGCCCGGCCGGCGATTCCAGCGTCTTTGCGATACTCGCATCGGCAATCGATTGCTCGCTCACCAACCGGGCTGTCAGCGTCTGCGGGTAGCCGGGCCTTGGCGTCACGGTTCGCGACCAGTTCACGTAACCCTGCCGACGCACCTCGACCGTGTGTGGCGCCGAGCTCAGGCGCACGGTGGTCTTGCCCTGTCCACGCGCGCGGCCGTCCACGTAAACGGTCGCATCTGCGGGCTGGACGACGACGGTAACCGTGCCCAGTCGCGCCGAGAGATCAACCATGATTGACTCCGAGGCATTCGACGCGAGGCGGAGGTTTCGACGCGTCACGCCGTAGCCGGCCTTTGACAGCCCGATCTCGTAGTCGACGTCCGGCGTCAGTGACAAGGTTAGCGGCGACTGTCCCCGGTAGCGGCCGTTGACGGTCACATTGGCACCCTTGGGAATCGTGTTGACGATGAGCCTTGCATCCGCAGGTTGCAGCTGGATGACGGGCAAGGCCTGCGCGATATTCGGTTCGGCCACAACGGTGCCGTCCCAGGCGCTGAAACCGTCTTTCGATACCGTGATTTCGTGCGAGCCCTCGAGCAGCTCGATCGTCGCAGGCGTTACGCCGACCTGTTCGTCGCCTGCAAACACCATCGCGCCGGACGGTTCGGATTCGACGGTGACGTTGGCCCACCTCGGGACCAGCTGCACATGGTAGTTCTCCAGACGATCGAGGCCCTCCATATCAACGACACTGTAGAACGGCAGGAATCTCTCGGACTCGACGCGCACCGAATGCTCGCCCGGCTCGAGCTCGACGGGACCAAACGGCGCCTTGCCGACCTGGCCCTCGTCTACCGTAACAATCGCGTCGACGGCGGGTTCAACCTGGACCAGAAGTCGGCCGGGTTTCTTGCGCATGCGCAGACTCACGGTCATCGACTGTTCGTCCCCAACGATGAAGCTCTGTTTGACGTCGTAGTACCCCTGCTTCTGCACGTTGACCGTGTAGTTGCCCTTGCGTAGCAGTGTGCGATCGCCGATCGGCAGGCGGAACCAGCCACCCTCGATGCTGAAGCTGTCCGCACCGGCCGGTTCAATTTCGAATTGGACCGATTTGGCGCTGAACAACAGGTAAGACGCCAGCAACAGGATCGCCAGACCCGCGCCTACAATCACGCGCAGAGGGCTCGTACGGTCTTTCTCAACCCGCGCCGCCGTGTCCACGGCACGCTTGAAGGCAGTCGGGGCAATGGTCTCCTCGTCAGGAATGCTCTCGTCAACTTCGACTTCCGGTGGGCGCGTCACGTAGGCGCTATCCTCGAGCTTTACGCCAAAGACAAGCCGCCCGTCCGTCTCAGCCACGACAATGCGACTGCCATAGAAACGAAGCTCATCGCCCGACTGCAGGCGACGACTGGTCTCGAGCGTCTCGCCGTTCAATGCGAGGGACGCGCTGCGGCCAACCGGCTGCACGAACGGCATGCCGTCGAGCAGATCGATCAATGCGACGGGTTCGCCACCCGGACCGGGTAACCGGACTTCACAATCGCTGCTCGTGCCAACGCGGATCGGCAGGTCGCCGGCCTTTACCCGTCGCTCTCCTTCAACGTCCCTGATGAACAAGTGGTCGAAATTCAAATCGGTTCCTCGCAGCGGATTACGACGGGCTGCATGTCAATCTCGGGCGCCACTCGAAACTCCTGGCGTACGTCGCGAAAGCCGGCGCGACTACCGACCGCCACGTAGGTCCCCGGACGCAGATCGAGCGCTGTGGTCGCAAAATTGCCGAGCATGCCAACTTTGTAAATGGTCACGGAGGTCTGGTTGTCCGAGACAAGTTCGACCCGGACCGGCGTCGCAGCGCGCTTCAACAGGCGCGACAACTCGTCGCGCTGCCCGGCGAGACGCGGTCCGATATCAGGCATGCGCGTGACCTCGACGACAAGCATCGTCGCCTGCTGCATGACCCCCGGGATCGACAGTCGGTCGGGATCGTCGATGTAGTCGTCGAGACGCTTGTGCAGGGCGCTCATCTGCCTGGCGCGTGTCAGACCGTCAATCGCGAACGACAGGTTGGCATCCACTTCGAGGATGCCCTCGTACGTCGTTGCCGCAGCGTCCCAGTGTTCGGATTTCTCTAGCGACAAGGCTTCCTGCTCGAGCGTGGCAATACTCGACAGCCGCAGGCCCTGGTCGACCTGCATCAGGCCGTCCGCAGGTTCAGGCGACCCCGGGATCAACTGCTGTGCCATACGAAACGCAGCCCGCGCTGACAGGTAGTCGCCATCAGCAAGTGCCTCGAGTCCTTCGCTCATGCGCGAATCGAAACGAATCTTGGTGCGTGTCTCCCGGACACGCTCCAGGCCCTCGGCGGCCGGCAGCCAGTTGGCATCGAGATCAAGCGCCTGCGCGAAGCTGGTCTCGGCAGCATCGAGCTCGAGCTGCTCTTCGTATTCGAGTCCCTGGTCGACGAGTCGCAAGACGGCTTCGAGGTTCCTGGCGCGCTCCAATCCTTCACGCGCCTCGGGATGGTTTGGCGTAATCGCGACCGCAAGCTCATAGAGCCGCAGCGCTTCTGTCCGATCGCCTGCGTCGAACGCCACTTTCGCGCCGGCCAGTGCTTTCTCGAACTCGGGTTCGACGCGCTCAAATAGCGGCTCAAGGACGGTCAACGCGTCGAGATAGTGCACTTCGGCAGCCGCGTAGTCCTTTCGCAGGTAGGCCTCGTCCCCAGACTTGTAGAATTCCTGCGCGCGGCGGTATTGAACCGGTGCCCAGCGCTGTACGCTCCGCCGCTCCAGCGTTTCGAAGTCCGAAAGGAGTTCGCCAAGAATGCTCTCGACGTTGAAGCGCAGCTTGCCATCCTCGTCGAGACCACTGTAGTCCGCCTCGTTCTCGTTGAACTCGATGATCTCGCCCTCGAGTCCGGTGTTCTCGGGCACGTACTCACGTGTAACGCGATTACCGCCGAGCGGATCATCTTCGACAGTGTCCGCCGACACCGGGTTCTCGCTGGCTGGCGCCGGAATCGCTCCTTCTGCGGTCGGCTCCATGCGGTTCGTCGCGGACGGCGTTTCCTTTTCGTCAACCGCGTCGGGCAGCAGGAACACAACGCCAAGCAGCAGCGCGACCAGCACAGCCAGGCTCGCGCCGACCAATCTCGGGTTCAGGCCACTACTGGCTGTCGCCACCGCTATCGGATCCGCTGCTTCAGCAGCTGGCCTGCGCACCGCTGCAACTGTCTCTATGCGTTCGTCTTCAGCAACAGGACGCGCCGCCTTTATGTTGCGCGCGATACCCGGCGTGAAACCCGCGGCGCGCAATCCGTCTGCAACACTCTGCATCGGTGGACGCTCGTCTTCGGCCATGCTGAGCATGCTCGCAACGATGTCACGGACTGCCGCCGGCACGTCCTCGCCAGACGCAGCAAACAGCGGCGCTGGCGTTGTTGCGTGAATGTCTTCCGCCGTCGCGCCTGGTGGCCACGGGGCCCGCCCGGATACGAGTTCATAAATCAGGCAGCCGAGCGCAAAGACATCGTCGGCCGGGCTCGCGGGTGCCCCGGCGAGCACTTGCGGGCTCGACGCAATCAGAGAACCGCCGGCGCGACGGCCACCATCCGCTACTGCGACGCCAAAATCGGAAAGGTATGGAGCGCCGTTGTAATCAAGCAGGACGTTCGCTGCTTTCAGGTCGCGGTGCACGACGCCTTTGCCGTGTACATAGCGTAACGCGTCAACGATCAATCCGATCGGGCGCAGAATATCCTCGAGACTTGCTCCGGACAGCGCGCCAAGATCGGGACCATCGACATGCTGCATGCTATAGAACGCAAGATCCTTGTCCTCGTGAAACTCGAACACGCGCAGGATGTGCGCATGCATCAGTCGGAGATTCGCTTGCCACTCATCGCGCAGTCGCGCGGTCTTGCTTGCGGATGCCGAAACGACCTTTAGCGCAACGCGTGCGCTCGTCATTCGATCGCGGGCCAGCCAGGTCTCGGCCTCACCGCCCCTGCCGAGCTGCCGCTCCAGTGTGTACCGCTCGGCGAGCCGGGTCCCTTTGGTGAGGTCTGGCATGACGTGCAACTAATTGGTTGATGCGTTCTCGGTTGTGCGAGACGGCGCACCAACTTCGATCGACTGGGAGAAACCGGTTTCGGCCTGGTAGATCTCCTTGAGTAAGCGGCGCCAGCCTTCGTACTGCGCCTCGGCCGTTCCGGTCAGCCGTCGTTCCTGGCCCTCGACCGAAACGACCATCGGAGCCGCCTGCGCCCCGAACGACTGCGACAGCTCGGCGATCGTATTGAGATGCTCATCGGCCGCGTTGATGCGACGCACGCCAGCGACGATGCGGTTGAAGCCTTCGCTGATGCCGATGTTCTGCAGCGCGCGGTTCGTGCGACGCGTTCGACTGCTGCTCGAGTTGTTTGTATCGACCGCGAGCGAACCGGCCAGTACGACCACGCCGACCAGTGCCTGCATCTGCGCCGAGCGCTTCACCTGCCGGTAGTTAACCAGCTCCTCGCGAGAAGTCTTGCGCCAGTTGCGGTAAGGAATCGCGATGCCGTAATAGAAGTTGGCGTAGTGCTCGTTTAACGTGTCCACGACGAGCCGGTCCCGCTCACGAATCTGCCGCAACCGGGCGACCGTCGGGTCGTTCTCAGCCGGCAATCGCTGAATGTTGATAATCCCGTCCTCGTCCTGCGACAGGTGCTGCCCGTAGGCAAGCGGTGACATATCCGCAAAGAACTTCAGCTCGGAAATCTGGCGGGTCTGTTGCAGTGCTTTGGGCGGCATCTGGGCCGCGAAAGCGTGCAGGTCGTTAGCGATGTCGTTAAACACCTTCTGGTACGGATCGAGTCGTCGGTCGCGGCGGTCGGAATACGACGTGATGCCGGTCTGGGTCTCGTAGGTCTTGTCGTACCAGTGCCGGCCGGCGGCATCGTCGACTGTGACGGTAACCTCGACAAATTCGCCGTCAGAGCGTTCGATGCTTCCCGAAATGACGAGATCGGTAAACGCTTCGCGCGACGGAATCACGCGCACGGCGCCCCAGTGGCCTGTGCCCTGCAGCGTCGTCTTCAGGTGATAAGCGAGATACTTGGTCTCGGCGAGCCGTATTTCCTCATGCACGCCGGTTTTGCGGGGATCGTTGTTGTCGCGCATGCCGTGCGCGAATTCCACAATGCCGACGTCCAGCAGCGCCGCCTCGTCGATTTGAGTCCGTGCAACGACGAGCTCCGTCTCCTCGGCGACGATGACTTCATTAACCGTACAGCCGGTGCCCAGCAGGCACAGCGCCAGGAGTAGCAGCGAAAACCTCAGCATGGTGCGGGACAGATCTCCTTACATTCCCTTGTACTTGCGGTACTCCTCCCAGAGGCGTTCACGCAGTTCGGGGTCTTCCTCTGACAACGCGGCTTCACGCAGCTGCTTGGCAACGATGTCATCGTCAATGATCGCTTCGATGTCGTCAGGTGTACGTTCGGCAACTTCCTGCGGATCCAGGGAACCCGCCCCCTCGCGCGCACCGACGCCACCAGCCGAGTCACCTCCGCCGCCACCGCCGCCACCGCCGGATGCGCCGCCCATGGCACCGGCTGCCTGCTCACCAAGACTGATAGAACCGCCGCGATTGCCGCCGGATCCTGTATCGAAGCCTTCCGTGTTGCGGGTCGTCGACGAGATTTCGCGCTGCTCTTCGCCAAGCGCTTCGTCAAAGTCACCCATGGACTTGTCCAGCTCCTTGCCGAGCTCGTCTGCCCGTTCCTGATCGCCGCCCGGGAACTGGCCGACTCCGCCGGCACCACCGGCGCCGCCGCTGCTGCCGTCGCAACCACCAAGGCCGCCGCCGAATCCGCCGCCGGAGATTCCGCCGTCATTGCAATCGCTCGATCCTGTCTGGACGCTGCCCATGCCGTCAGAACCGCCCATCGAGCCGCCGCCCATCGAACCTCCGCCCGAGGAGCCGCCGCCCATCGAACCACCGCCGGAGGAGCCGCCGCCCATTGAGCCACCGCCCATTGAGCCACCGCCCATTGAGCCACCGCCCATGGAACCGCCGCCCATGGAACCGCCGCCCATCGAGCCTCCGCCCATCGAGCCTCCGCCAGACGAGCCGCCACCGGATGAGCCACCCGGCATTCCGCCGCCGGACGATCCGCCACCGCCCATGCCGCCACCCGACGAACCGCCGCCCGGCAACTGGACGCCACCGCCCATGCCGCCGCCCATGCCGCCGCCGCCAACACCGATAGACGTTGAACAGCCGGCGAGTATCAGGCCTGTGCAGGCGATCGCGACGCAGCTACGCACTGCGCGAGCGAGTTTGGGATTCCTGAGGGTATGCTGGTTCATCAATTCTCTCCCGAATCCTTACCTTGGAACCCTGTCAGGGCGCCAAGTTCCCGTCATTGGGGGGTGTTCCAACGATACCACGTGATCGGCCCGGTTTGCGGAACAGGATCAGCGACAGATCGTCCGGCTTGCTGGGCGTCCCGGCGCTTCGCCCCGCCATGCGACGCGTTGCAAGTGACATAAGTCCGTCAGCGCCATCAGCGAGCGGGCCTTTGCGAATGCGCTCGATAATCTCGTCGAGATGCACGTTATCCGTCAGACCATCGCTCGCCACCAGTACCGTATCGCGCGGGCGCAGTTCGACACCGGCGCCAACGTCAATACGCATATCGCTCGTACCGAGGAAATTCGACACGAGATGGCGGTCCTCGTGATGCAGGGCCTCGCGTTCATCCAGGAAGCCGGCTTCGACGGCAAAGCCTGTCGGCGAATGCGCGGTCGTTTGCAGTTTGATTGCGCCCCGCTGGCCCACCACGAGTGCCTCGGAATCGCCGATCTGGTAGGAACGCGCGACGAGGCCCTCGATCGTGATTACCGTCAGCGTGGTTGCGGAACCGTTGCCGAGCGCCATGACGGCCTCGTTCGCTGCCTCGATGCCGTTGAGAATCGCCGTGCGCAGCAGCATCGTTTTGTCCATCGCGGTCTGAAGCGCTGCGGCCAGCCTCGTGACGGCGGTCAGGGATGCCCGCTTGCCGGCGGGCAACCCGCCTGCACCGTCTGCGACAACGAGCACAGCCGCGCCGGGACCGTACGGAATCAATGCCGTGGTGTCCTCGTTCTCGGTGGTCTTTCCGGGCTCGCGGCAGGTGCATGCGACGGCCGAGCCGCCCGCGACGTCAACCTCGATCCGGTCCGGTGCCACGGCACCATCCAGGATCAGCAGGTCGGACTGTTGGGTCGGTTCGGTGTCGGTCATTCGCGTCTCACAGGTTCCCTGCACCAGGCACAGTAGTTCCAGAACTCGTGCGCAATACCCCAGTTGCAGGCCTTGCAGGAATGGCGGCTGCCGCGGAGCTTCCACGGACGCCGCACCTTCGTGCGGCAGTGCGGACAATAACGCATGAACGGCATCAGCGGCCCCCGGCAGCGTCTGTTTGCGCACTTGGCGGTATAGCGTTTGTCCGGGTAACGTCGGGTCGTCTCTTCGACAAATCCCGGACCGTAGCACCAGGCGCAATAGTCCCAGTCGTTTTTGACACCGCGCTCGCAGCGCGGGCAGTGCGCGGGCATACGCGTATCGCAACCACGGGTTGGATTGTCGAATCCGCACCAGGGGCACGCCTGCATACTCTCTGACACGGGTCCTTCGCAGTTGCGGCACTGGTGACGACAGTCCAGCTGCTTGCCAAACTGGCGCTTGAATTCGCGCCACTGCATCTGGCGCCATGAACTGCCGCGACGCGTGCCGTTCTTTTTTGCCCGCGCACGCTTTTGCTTTCGCGCGTGACTGTCGATGCGTTCGAAGTCGGCCTGCATCTGCACGGCGTCGCGATAGCGTCTGGCAGGATCCAGCTGGATTGCCTTGCGCAGAATCTCGATGACTTCGGGCCGCACCCGTGCCTGCAGTTTGTCGTGGCCAGAGAACGGCCATTCGAACGGCCATTCCGGCAGCTTGCCCGAAAACAGGCGATACAGGACCAGGCCCATCGAGAACACATCGGACTGGAACTTCGGCCGTCCCATCGCCTGTTCCGGCGCAATGTAGTCGATCGTGCCGGAGCCGGAGGCCTTCAGCGTGCGCAAACAACGCTTTGCGAAACCAAAGTCGGCAAGCTTGAGCTGATTGCCCGGAAACAGGATGAAATTCTCGGGCTTGATGTCGCAGTGAATAATCCGGTGCTCATGCGCGTGTGCCAGCGCCGCCAGGCCCTGTCCGGCGAGATCGAGCTTGCTCGCCGTCGACGTTCGACGTTCGATGCGGTCCGCCAGCGACTCTTCGCCAAGTTCCATTGCGATGACGAAATGCTCATCGATATAGCTGGCGTTCAGGACCGACAGGATATTCGGGTGGCGCAGCTTCGTCGCAACGCGTACCTCGTGCAGAATCTCCTTTTCACCGGTATACGGATCCGTCTTGGGGATCTTGAGTGCGACCTTGATGTTCTGGATCGTATCCTGCGCGCGATACACGTCCGCGAGTGGCCCCGTCGCGATACGACCAAGAACGCGGTACTTCCCGACCCTCTGGCGCGCCCTCAGCAAGGTTAATCGTCCGTTCTGACGCGCCGCACGGCGTCGTTCCAGCCCTCGAGGAGGCGCTCGCGCCGGGCTGCATCCATCGCCGGCTCGAAGACAGCATCACGTTGCCAGAGGTCGCCGAGGTTGCCGAGCGAATCGACGACGCCCGCCTGGAAACCGGCGAGATAAGCAGCACCGAGCACGGTCGATTCGACATTGTCGGGACGTTCGACGGGTGTATCGAGCACATCGGCAAGGAATTGAAGGAACCAGTCGTTAGCTACCATGCCGCCGTCGACGCGTATCACGCTCGGACGCATGCCGTCGTCGCCCATCGCGTTGATCAGATCGCTGGTCTGGAATGCTACTGACTGCAGCGTTGCCGTCACGATGTCGTCTCGGCCGCTGCCTCGGGTCAGGCCGAGGATCGCGCCGCGCGCGTCCGGATCCCAGTAAGGCGCACCCAGACCCGCAAACGCAGGTACCACGTAGACGTCTTCGACAACACCGTTGCGCCTGGCGATAGCCTCCGACTCGGGTGCCGAGTCAATGATGCGCAGTTCGTCACGCAGCCACTGCATCGCCGACCCTGCGACGAAGACGCTGCCCTCCAGCGCGTAGGTCACCTCGCCGCCGATGCGCATGCCAACGGTTGTCAATAGCTGGTTGTGCGAGGGCAGTGCCGTATTGCCTGTGTTGGCAACGACGAAACAACCCGTACCGTAAGTGCTTTTCGTCATCCCGGGTTCAAAACCCGCCTGCCCGATCAGCGCGGACTGCTGGTCGCCCGCGATACCGCAAACGGGCACATCGCCCCCAATGCAGTCCGCACTTGCGATGCCATAGTCCGCCGCGCAGTCGCGGACATCCGGCAGCAACGAGCGCGGAATACCGAACATCGAGAGGAGCTCGTCGTCCCAGTCCTGGGTATGAATATTGAACAACAGCGTTCGCGAGGCATTGGTCGCATCAGTGGCGTGCACGCGACCGCCCGTGAGGCGCCATAGCAGGAAACAGTCGATTGTGCCGAAGGCGAGTTTTCCCGCCTCGGCGCGCGCCCGCACGCCGTCGACATTGTCGAGAAGCCACGCAACCTTGGTACCCGAGAAATAAGGGTCAAGCTTGAGCCCGGTCTTTTCGGTTACCGGTTTCTCGAGGCCGTCGTCTTTCTTTGCCTGGCAATAGTCTGCCGTGCGACGGTCCTGCCAGACGATCGCGTTGTAGACCGGCTTACCGGATTCCCGATCCCAGATGACCGTTGTCTCGCGCTGATTGGTAATGCCGATTGCCGATACGTCGGCGGCGGCCGCGCCGGCTTTTTGCATCGCACCCCGCGTAACGTCAGTGACGCACTTCCAGATTTCTTCAGGATCGTGCTCGACCCACCCGGGCTGCGGGTATATTTGCGGAAACTCCTGCTGGTCGCTCGCGACGACGTTGGCGTCATGGTCATAAATGACGGTGCGACTGCTGCTGGTCCCCTGATCGATGGCAAGCAGGAATTTTCCTCTCATGATGACTCTTTTCTCACACTGAAAAACGGCGCCTTGACGCGCATCGTTTGCCCTGCCTCTACGGGCCAGGGTTGATCACCCTGATTGTCCGCGAAGTCTGCGATGCGTGCACGGATTTCTTCAGGCCATGGTGCGACGCGGCGGATGCCCTTGTCGAAGTGCAGATTCATCCACTCACACGTGGCCGCAAGGAAGCCCTCGGTCGCGTGGTACATGCGCTGGAACTGGTGAATGCGCTTGTCGTCGTACGCGAGGATCTGGGATGTGACCACATACGGCGCACCCTCCACGATTTCGCGTTGCCAGGTCACGTGTGATTCGACGGCAATGGTCGAGCTGTCATGCGTCCTGATGTAATCGTCCGTAAGGCCAAACGTCTGCCAGAGCGCGTCCACGGCCTGATCGAACGCGAGCAGGTAGTAGGCCACGTTCATATGATCGTTGATGTCGATCCACTCTGGCAGAACGGTGCCGCGCGCTACTTCGATACCTTGCATTTCCTTATCTCGACTCCGATCAATCCGTGGCCAGATCCGCGATATCCGCGAAATACTCGAGCGCACCGGGATTCGCGAGCGCCTCGGTGTTCTTTACAGGGTCGCCGTGCACGACGGAACGCACCGCAAGTTCGACAATCTTGCCGCTCTTGGTGCGCGGAATCTCCGGGACCGCGACGACCTTGGCCGGCACGTGGCGCGGCGTCGTGTTCTCGCGAATGACGCTGCGAATACGCGCGCGCAGCGCATCGTCCAGAGCAACGCCGTCGCGCAGGATGACAAACAGTACGACCCGCACGTCGTCGTTCCAGTTCTGACCTATCGCTATGCTCTCGACGATCTCATCGAGTTTCTCGACTTGTCGATAGATTTCGGCTGTACCGATTCGCACGCCGCCCGGATTCAGCACGGCATCGGAGCGGCCGTGAATGACCAGACCGCCGTCTTCGGTCAGTTCGGCAAAATCGCCGTGCGCCCAGATTCCGGGAAACCGTTCGAAGTAAGCAGCGCGGTAGCGCCCGCCATCCGCGTCATTCCAGAAGCCGACCGGTGCCGATGGGAACGGTTTCGTGCAGACGAGTTCGCCGTGTTCGCCAACGACGGGCTCCCCGGCGTCGTTCCAGATCTCGACGGCCATGCCCAGGCCACGGCACTGCAGTTCGCCGCGTCGCACAGGGAGCAGCGGATTGCCCAGGGCAAAACAGCTCAGGATATCGGTGCCGCCGGAAATCGAGGCCAGCTGCAGGTCAGCGCCGATCGCGTCGTACACATAGTCGTAGCTTTCGGGCGCCAGCGGCGAGCCAGTCGACAGCACGGCCCTGAGCGATGACAGCTCGTAGTCGTCGCCCGGCCGAACGCCGGCCTTCTCGAGAGCCGAAATGTACTTGGCGCTGGTGCCAAACACGGTGATCTTTTCCGCCTCAGCCATGCGCCATAGCACGTGCCCGTCAGCAAAGAACGGCGAACCGTCATAGAGCAGGATCGTTGCGCCCGTCGCGAGTCCGCTTACGAGCCAGTTCCACATCATCCAGCCGCAGGTCGTGAAATAGAACAGCCTGTCGCTCGCTCCGATGTCCGTGTGCAGGACATGTTCCTTGAGGTGCTGTAACAGCGAACCACCATGCCCGTGCACGATGCACTTCGGCACGCCGGTCGTGCCGGACGAATACATGATGTAGAGAGGATGATCGAATTCGACGGGCTCGAACGACAATCCCTTGCCCCTGATCGCGAACTCATCCCAGGTTGCCGCATTGTCGAGCGCGGTGTCGGGCGCGACGTTGGCAGCGAACGGAACAACGACCGCTCGCTCGATACTCGTGACCGCCGCGACAATGCCTGCGATCGTTGCGCGCGTATCGCAGATCTTGCCGTTGTAGTAGTAGCCGTTGGCGGCGAACAGCACCTTGGGCTCGATCTGGCCAAAGCGATCGACGACGCCGTTGATGCCGAAATCGGGAGAGCACGATGACCAGATCGCACCAAGACTCGATGTCGCCAGCATCGCGATGACGGCCTCGGGACAGTTCGGCAGGTAGCCGCCAACGCGATCTCCGCGCTCGACCCCTTGGGCTCGCAGTCCGGCTGCGACCGCAGCGACTTCGCCACGCAGCGCATCCCGGCTCAGCTCGCGACGAGTGCCGTCCTCTCCGACGAAGATAATGGCGGCCTGTTCACCGCTATGGCGTAGCAGGTGCGCCGCAAAATTGAGTTGCGCGCCGCGAAACCATCCCGCCGACATGATGTCTGAGGGATTGGCGAGAGTCTCGTCGGGCTGTCGGTCAAACCGAACGTCGCAATAATCGACAAGTCGCTCCCAGAACGAAGGTGGGTCCGAGACCGACCAATCGTAGAGCGCGCTATAGTCTGCGAAACCGGACTGCCGCATGAAATCGTGCATTGCTGAGCGCGTTGCGCGGTCGGAATCGGGCTGCCAGACGATCGGGTTGCGGGGCATGGTGCCAGCCAGTATCCATAATTAGCGCCTTGTGTCCATGCCGCGCCGGGAGTAATACTGACGCCATGTCTTCAACCACAATTGCCATCATCGCCACGGTCATTTCGATCGTGCTAATTGCCTGGTACTGGATCCGGCATCGCGGGCTGCGAGCAACGCCATCGCAGCTCAAGCCCGGCTCTCCCTTGCCCGACTTTCTTGCGGCTGACGAGCACGGAAACCCGGTCCGCTCAACCGAACTGCATGGCTCGCCTACGGTCATCCTGTTCGTGCGCGGTAACTGGTGTCCCTTCTGCAGTCGCCAGGTCAGCAATCTCACGCAGCACTACCGGGATATCATCGATCTCGGCGGGCGTCTCATTCTCATCACTCCGAAACCGCTTGAGACCACTCGTCGTGTGGCGGAGTTTTTCAACGTCGAGTTCGATTTCTGGCTAGACGACGAGCTGAGTGTGACACGCCAACTCGGCCTGCTGCAGCAAGGCGGTGTGCCGAGGGATTACGAGAAAGAATACGGTCGCGACACAATCTGGCCGACGGCGCTGGTCATCGATGCTGCCGGGATTATTCGCTACACGGAATTATCGAAGCACATCTCTGATCGCCCCGACCCCGCCGTGCTCCTGCGGGAAATCCGGAAGACGATCAAAACCTGACGCCGACGGCACTGCAAAGGAAATGCATGAGTGGCTCCGCCGTGCGGAACGTCGTCTCGACAGTGCGCTGAAACTGAGGTTTCAGGCAGTCACCCACATCGAATTCACGCACCGCGATGAAGCTCTTGCGTTTGATGTCCTCGATGCAGGGGTGATCCTTGTCAAAACCTCGCGGCGGACGGGTCAGCCGCTCGCCCCCAAGGTCGAACTGTCGCTTGAATGTCCTGCCGCCGATGGCGCGCTGCCACTCCGCGGGTCGAGCGACGATGCGCTCACGGATTCCCTTTAGCGGCTCCGAATCCGGACGCCACATACCCGCGCCGATAAATACCTGGTCGGGGTCGATGTGTACGTAGTAGCCGGGCGAGTGCACATCCCTAGCCTGCTCGTGACGAAACTGGATACCGATATTGGTTTTGTATGGCAGCTTGTTCTTCGAGAAGCGCGTGTCTCGATAAACGCGCATCAGGGATCCACCGACGCGCGTTGGCACCGCGGTAAAGCGCGGCGCTATCTCCGCGAGCGGATCCTGCATGGAGATAATAAAGCGCAGCGCAACGTCGAGAACGTCATCCTCATAGCGCGCCTTATGTTCCTTGAACCACTCGCGATTGTTATTCGCCCGCAGCTCCTCGAGGAAGCGCAGCGTGCGCGGCTCGAATCGGGCGTAACGCGACAACGTCAGCAGCTCAGCTTGTCGGCTTCAGGATGCGGGAACATGTCGGACTCGTCCTCGTCGTCCCTGCCCGTCAGGCACTCGAAGTCCTTCTCGACCAGAATGTTCAGCTTCTCGCCATCATCGAGCACCTGCTCGCCGGTCATCGATATCTGGTCAGAATTCGCCCAGGCCAGCACGACGGTTTCCGGCAATCTGACAATGATCTGGTTGTCCGAGAAGAAAGCCGCCGGATTGACGCTGGCCGGGCTGCTTTCCACGCTGTAACGAAACGTCCGGTTGCCCGGGAATCCGGTAACGGCTGTCACGAGTCCAACATCGCGGAGCGTATCGACTTCGCCTCGCATCAGGCGAACCCGAATCGAGTTGTCACGAATCCTGAGTTTCACAGCGCTTTTTAGGTCATTATTATGCGGCCCTCGATTAAAACAGAAATGGTCAATCTTGCCCACTGATCCCTGGTTCTACGCGGCAGCCGTGCCGGCCGTCCTGATCTTCGGTATCGCCAAAGGCGGCTTTGGCGGCAGCCTCGGCGTGCTCGGCGTGCCGATCATGTCGCTCGTCATGTCGCCCGTGCAGGCGGCTGCGATCCTGCTGCCGATCCTTTGCCTGATGGACCTGCTGGGGCTCGCGGCCTACCGTGGCAAATGGGTAATGGCCGATGTTCGCGTACTCATACCGTCGGCCTTCGTCGGCATCACGATCGGCGCCGTGCTATACGGCATCCTGACGGTCGGGCACGTGAAGCTCATCGTCGGCATAACCGCGTTGCTGTTCTCATTGCATTACTGGTTCTTCGACAGACACAGACGACTGGACGAACGCTCGGATGCGTCATACGTCGGTGCGGTAACGAGCGGTATGAGTGCGGGGTTCACGAGCTTCGTGGCACATGCCGGCGGTCCGCCACTCAATATGTACATGCTGCGACGCAACCTCGATCGCACCGCATACGTCGCCACGACCGTGATCTTCTTCACGGCCGTGAATTACGCAAAACTGATTCCGTACGGATGGCTGGGACAGTTGTCCACGGACAACCTTGTGGCGTCACTCGTGCTCGCGCCACTGGCACCGATCGGGATTGCGATCGGCTACTGGCTGCACAGACGCGTTTCGGACCGGTTCTTCTTCCGGTTCGCGTATGTGCTGTTGTTCCTGGTGTCTTTGAAGCTGATCAGCGATGGAATCAGCGGACCGTGATGGCCGACTGACTCCTCGCTGCAGGAACAGGACTACTCGGGGATTACGTTATCCGCCTGAGGCCCTTTCTGTCCCTGGGTGACTTCCATCGAGACCTTCTGTCCCTCTTTCAGGGACTTGAATCCTTCCATCTGGATCGCCGTGTGATGCACGAACACATCCTGACCGCCATCGCGCTCGATGAACCCAAAGCCCTTATCATCGTTGAACCACTTGACGGTTCCTACAACTCTCTCGCCTGACATACATACCTCTTGTAAAACGCACCGCTGCAAAGAGCGGGTCCAGCACCGCCCCTAACCTGGTCGCGGCTGAATTCAGTCTACTCGGAATTAAATGACAATTTCGTAACAAAATCAGGGAATCATCGTCTGGATGGACAAGAAAAGCCCGCTGACGCTGTGAATTTAGGGGTTTCCGGGCCCATGCACCGCCGGAGTGCACGGCAAAGAAAGGCGCGATTCATATGGGAAATCTTCTGCAAATGCGCAAATGGCGGAATTCAGCCGCGTTTTCTTATGTAACTGCCGTCCAGTTTTGATGTCGAGTCGCAGCCGACGAGCGCAAGCGTGCGCTCGAGTTCGTCCCGCAGAAGCGCGAGCCCACGTTCGACCCCGGCCTGCCCTCCCGCCGCGAGCGGGTAGAGGTAAGCACGCCCGATACTGCAGGCCGTTGCGCCAAGTGCCAGCGCCTTGACGATGTGGCTGCCGCGGCGGATGCCGCCGTCGCAGATGATCTCGAGTCGGTCATGCAATGCGTCGGCGATATCTGCGATGCAATCGACAGGCGCCGGTGAACCCTCGAGCTGCCGCCCGCCGTGGTTCGAAATCATGACCGCCGTCGCGCCCGAGTTTGCTGCATGTCTGCAGTCCTCGACCGTCTGGACGCCCTTGATGATGATCGGGCCATCCCACTCACTGGCGAGCCATTCGACGTCCTTCCAGGTCAGCGACCGGTCGAACTGACTGTCGATGAAATCCTTGACGCTCATGTCGGTGAATTTCTGCGAGCCAATGCTCTCGATGACGTTGACGAGCTCCATGTCCTTCTTGACGACAGCGCGGTACAACCACCCGGGATGTCTCAACATGCTCGGCACACTGCGCAGTGCCGGTTTCGCCGTCGCCATCATGCCGTAGTAATTGTCGCGTTCGCGATTGCCGGCAACGGGCGTGTCAACCGTCAGGCAGAGCGCCGTGAAACGGCTGTCCTTGCAACGCTGCACGAGACTGCGCGTCAGCGCGCGGTCTCTGAAGACGTAGATCTGGAAGACTTTGGGATGCTCGCCGATCGCCGCCACATCCTCGATCGACGTCGTACCGACGGTCGACAGGCTGTACGGCATGTTGAAATTCTCTGCTGCGCGGGCGACGGCTGCTTCGCCATCGCGATGAAACAGCTTCGACGCGCCCGTCGGCGCAATCATGACCGGCCAGTCGAGCGTTTTGCCGAACAGCGACGCACGTGTATCGATGGAACTCACGTCCGATAAGTGTGCCGGCAACAACTCATAGTCATCATATGCATCGGTGTTGCGCCGCATGGTCCATTCGTCGTCAGCGCCGCCATCAATGTAGTGAAAAACGGGTGCCGGCAGCCGGCGCTTTGCGATGCGACGGAAGTCCATGACGTTATAACAGTTGGTAATCCCCATGGGCTGAATTATGCCGTATGATCCGGCGCCATGTCTGATTCACCGCACCAGAATCGTATCGTCGCAACCTGGCTCCTCGCTATGTGCGGCCTGGTTTTTGGCATGGTCGTCCTGGGCGGATTCACGCGCCTTACCGGCTCCGGCCTGTCGATGGTCGACTGGCGCCCGATCATGGGTATCCTGCCACCGCTGACGGATGCCGACTGGCAGCGCATTTTCGAGATGTACAAGCAAAGCCCGGAGTTCCAGAAGGTGAACTTCGATTTCGGCATCAATGAATTCAAGGGCATCTTCTGGCTTGAGTACCTGCACCGCGTGCTCGGCCGGCTGATCGGACTGGCGTTTCTCCTGCCCTTCATCTACTTCGTGGTGAAGGGTTATATCCAGCGCTCCGACTGGTTCAAGTACCTGGTCATGTTCATCCTCGGGGGCATGCAGGGGCTGCTCGGCTGGTACATGGTCAAGAGCGGCCTCGTCGACGTCCCGGAAGTCAGCCAGTACCGTCTTACGGCGCACCTGGCGGCAGCGTTCATCATTTATGCGTACATGTTCTGGGTGGCTATGTCCCTGCTGTTTCCGGTACCGGACGGTGCCAGGAAGCACCCGCTTTACGGCCGTACGCTCGCTGTTGCGGTACTTATCGCGGTGACGATTATTTCAGGCGGTTTCGTCGCGGGCCTCAAAGCCGGCAAGATCTACAATACGTTCCCGATGATGGGCGACTTCTGGATTCCACCCGGCCTGATGGCGCTTGAACCGTTCTGGCGCAACTTCTTCGATAACATGGTGACGGCACAGTTCGATCATCGACTCCTGGCGGTCACGACGTTCGTCGTCGTTGTTCTCTACTGGGCCAAAGCCCGCAAGGCTGACTTGCCCCGGCGGGCCCGTCCGGCGGCCAATGCACTGCTGCATACTGTCGTACTCCAGGTTGTGCTAGGTATCTCGACACTGCTGATGGCCGTGCCGGTCGTGCTCGGCGCCGCACATCAGGCCGTCGCAATGGTATTGTTAACGGTCATTCTCTACCTCGTTCATGCATTGAGGCGCGTTTGATGGAAGTCTGTTTTGACCAGGAACTCATCGTTCGTTACGGCGGGCGCGGACCGCGCTACACGTCGTACCCGACGGCGTTGCAGTTCAATGATCAGCTGACACCGGACGACTATCGCGCCAAGGCGGCCGAGAGCAACGATAGCGACGTACCGCTGTCGCTCTACGTGCACATCCCGTTCTGCCACTCGCTTTGCTACTACTGCGGCTGCAACAAGATTGTCACCCGCAATGAGCAGCGTGTCGCGCGCTACATGGAGATGCTCTACAAGGAAATCGACATGCAGTCGGCGTTGTTCGACTCGTCGCGCAAGATCGAGCAATTGCATTTCGGTGGCGGCACGCCAACGTACCTGGACAAGGAGCAGCTGGGCGCGCTCATGCAGCACCTGCGCGGTGCCTTCAATTTCGACGACAGCGATGAGCGCGAATTCTCTATCGAAGTCGACCCGCGCACTGTCGACGCCGGTCGCATACAGGAACTTTGGGATCTCGGCTTCAATCGCCTGAGCCTTGGCATCCAGGACTTCAATGAGGACGTGCAAAAAGCGGTCAACCGCGCGCAGTCACCTGCCGAGGTGCGGGCGCTCGTCGATAGCGCCCGCAACGCCGGCTTCGGCTCCATATCCTTTGACCTGATTTACGGCCTGCCGCACCAGACCGTTGACTCGTTCGACGCAACCCTGGACGTCGTCATCGCGATGAAGCCCGATCGCCTTGCCGTCTACAACTACGCGCACCTGCCCCAGCGATTCAAGGGTCAGCGCATGATCAACGCCAACGATATCCCGGCGCCCGAGGTCAAACTCGATCTCTTGCATCATACGATCGACAAGCTGTGCGCCGAGGGCTACATCTACATCGGCATGGATCATTTCGCGCTGCCCGAGGACGAGCTGGTGCTCGCCCGCGAGGACGGCACGCTGCAGCGCAACTTCCAGGGGTACTCTACGCACCGGCAGTGCGATCTGATCGCGCTCGGCGTTTCGGGCATCGGCGGGATCGGCAACATGTTCGCGCAGAACGCCGTCACGACGATGGAATACGAAGAGATCATCGAGCGCGGCGAATTGCCCATCAAGAAAGGCCTGCTCGTTGACAACGATGATCTCGTTCGCGCCGCCGTCATTCAGGACCTGATGTGCTACGACAGCCTTGATTTCGACACCTTCGGCGACAGGCACGGTATCGACTTTCGCGACTACTTCGCTGCCGAAGTCGAGCAACTCGACGTGCTCGAGAAAGACGGCCTGATCGAATTGTCAGACTCGGGTATCACGATCACGCCGCGCGGCCGGCTGCTGCTGCGCAACATTGCGATGACCTTTGACCGCTACATCAACCTCGCCGAGAACGACAGCCGGTTTTCGAAAGCTATCTAGTCGAAAGGACTGGCGCCGCGGAATAACGTCCCCTCACACGCCTCGCGTGTTCAGGACTCTTCGCGTAATTCAATCGCAGTGCCAGCTCGGCTATGGATTCGGGGACGTTTTCCCCGACGCCCTTTCGGGCAACTAGCTGACGACCGTCAACCAGCCGTGGGTATCTTCACGGTTGCCGTACTGGATATCCTGCAAGGCTGTCTGGAGTTTCTTGCGGTTCGGGCCGGGCTGGCCGTCACGCACCAGGATCTCCTCGCCGTGGTAGACCAGTGTCCCCACCGGTGACAGTGTCGCCGCGGTTCCGGACAGGCAGGCCTCCCAGGTTTTGACCTTCTCAAGCAGCTCGTCGACCGTGAACGGCCGCTCGCTGATCTTGTAGCCCAACTCCGCGCCGAGTTTCAGGATCGAGTCGCGCGTCATGCCGTGCAGGAACGTCGTGTCGAGTGACTTCGTAAGGATCTCGTCGTCGCTGATCAACAGGAAATTCGCCGCGCCGGTTTCCTGGACATCGCCGCCCGGGCAGAACAGCACCTGATCGGTTCCGTACTTCTCTTTCGCATCGAGTGTTGGGCCGAGCGCGGCGGCATAGTTACCGCCCGTCTTGGTGCTGCCGAGCTGTTCCGTGGTGCGCCAGCGCTCGTCTTCGACGAGCAGTTTCAGCGCTGCGGCGCCACCGGCAAAGTAGTCGCCGACCGGCGAGCACAAGACGTACAGCAACGCCTCGGACGAAGGCGCCGCCGCGGCACCGATGTTCTCCAGCGTGCCTACCAGTGTCGGCCGCAGGTACAGCGATGCAGGCGGCTCCGGAATCGCATCAATATTGGCATGCACGGCGTCGATGACCATGCCGGCGAGCAAATCTGCATCCGGGACCGGCAGCCGCAATGAGGTCGCACTGCGCTGCATGCGCGCGACGTGGTCGTGCAGCCGGAATATGCGGCCCTTGCCGTCGCTCCAGCGGTAGGCTTTGAAGCCCTCGAAACAGGAACTCGCGTAATGCAGCACATGCGCTGCCGGGTGCATTGGAATGGGTGCGGTTGGTTGGACAGACGCCTCTCCCCAGGCGCCATCCACATATCGTGCGATCGCGAATTGATCGCAAAATTCGGTGCCGAAGGCCTTCATGATTGGACTAGCTCGAAAGAACTTGAATGCCGGTACTTTGCCATCGTTGGGCTGCCATTGACCAGAGGTATATGCACGTATTCTGCGACCTCGCGTCTACTTACATCGTGGTAGTACCCGTGTCAGAAGCTCGGCGGGGTGCAGGCCGAAATCAGTTCGCAGGGCTCACTGCCGATGTTGCGGAACTGGTGCGGCAGGCTGCTGCGAAAGTAGTACGCGTCACCCCGTCCCAGCACAGCCACTTCATCGCCAACCGTGACTTCGAGGCGCCCGCTCAGAACAATGCCGCACTCCTCACCTTCGTGCGTGAGTTCGTGCCTCCCGGTGCCCGCGCCTGGCTGGTAGCACTCCTTGAGCAACTGGATAGCCTTGGTCGAAAGATTGGCCCCAACCTGACGATACGACACGCCGCCCTCGGCGATCTCAATGAGCTCATCGGCGCGGAAGAACATGCGTTCCTGCCCCGGTGCATCATCAGAGAAGAACTGACCGAGACTCATCGGGATGCCGTCGAGGATCTTCTTGAGCATGCTCACGGTCGGATTGAGCTTGCCGGCCTCGACCTGGGATATCGTTGCATTCGCGACGCCGGACTGGCGTGCCAGCTGACGCTGCGACAGTTTGAGCTGCTCACGAATGTGCTTAAGTCGCAGCGCGATGTCCTGATCCATGAGAATCTCCGGTACGTGTTTAGCTTAATGAACGTTTTGCCTTCGGATTCTAAACGTTTCAATGACTTACATTCAATCAAGTAACGCATTGTTTAACATCACGCCTCAGGCGTACACTCTGTGTATACCCCGATTCCTGCCGGAGGGCCGCGCATGAACGCCGCTGTCGAAAACCCCTATTGGATGCCATTTACGGCCAATCGAGATTTCAATAAGAAACCGCGTGTTATCTCAGGAGCGTCGGGGCACTGGTACACGGCACAGGACGGCACCAAGCTCTACGACACGTTCTCCGGACTGTGGACTACCGGTCTCGGTCATTGCCACCCGAAGATCGTCGAGGCCGTGCAAAAGCAGGTCGCAACGCTCGACTACTGCATCACGTTCCAGGTAACCAACGACAAGGCGCTCGCGCTTGCCGAGCGCGTGACCGGCATGGCGCCGGACGGCATATCGCACTGCTTCTTCACGAATTCCGGCTCCGAGTCTGTCGACACCGCGCTCAAGATCGCGCTTGGCTATCACCGTGCCCGCGGCGAAGGCAATCGCACCCGACTGATCGGGCGCGAGAAGGGCTATCACGGCGTGAACTTCGGCGGCATGTCGGTCGGCGGCATGGTGCCGAATCGCAAGGTATTCAGCGCCGCATTGTTGCCCGGTGTCGATCACCTGCGTCACACGCTCGATATAGAACGCAACGCGTTCTCGCGAGGCCTGCCCGAACACGGCGCCGAACTCGCCGAGGACCTGGAGCGTCTGTGCCTGCTGCACGACGGCAGCAACATCGCTGCGGTCATCGTCGAGCCGGTGGTGGGTTCGGCCGGCGTTGTCCCGCCGCCTGTCGGCTACCTCGAGCGACTTCGCGAGATCTGTGATGCGCACGGCATCCTGTTGATCTTCGACGAGGTCATAGCGGCGTTCGGTCGTCTGGGCGAGCCATTCGGCGCAACGCGCTTTGGTGTTACGCCCGACATCATCACAACCGCCAAGGGACTGACCAACGGCGTCATTCCGATGGGTGCAGTCCTTGTCAAAGACGAGATCTACGACGCGTTCATGAATGGTCCGGCACACATGATCGAACTGTTCCATGGCTACACCTACTCGGGTCACCCGGTGGCTGCTGCCGCGGGCCTCGCGACGATGGACGTTTACGAGGAAGAAGGCACCTTTGAGCAGGCTCGTGGCCTCGAGCAGCACTTCGAGGACCTGCTGCACTCGTTCACGGATCACGACCACGTCATCGACGTGCGCAACTTCGGACTCATGGGCTCGATTGAAATGGCGTCGCGACCCGGCGCGCCCGGGCAGCGCGGTATGGAAGTTCATAAGCGCTGTTTCTGGGACGAGCACATGGTGGTCCGAAATGGCATGGACATCCTGCAGTTTTCGCCGTTCCTGAACTCTGACCCGGACGAGATGGAACAGTCCTTTGTCAAACTGCGTCGTGTACTCGACGCCGTCGAATAACAGGAACGACAAACCAATGAACGCAACACCTGCGAGCAACGTCGACGCGGCGAGCATCCTCGGCCACTTCATTAATGGCGCAGAAGTCGCCGACGACAACCGACCGGAGCCTGTCTTTAACCCGGCAACCGGCGAACTCACAAGGCACGTCGCAATGGCGTCCAAGGCAACGGTGGAAGATGCCATCGCTGCGGCCGAAGCAGCCTTTCCGGCGTGGCGAGACACGCCGCCGGCAAAGCGCGCGCGCATCATGTTCCGCTTCAAGCAGCTGCTCGAGGAGAACGCCGACGAGATCGCCGCGGCGATCACGGCCGAGCACGGCAAGGTGTTCGATGACGCCATGGGCGAGTTTGGGCGCGGCGTTGAGGTAGTCGACTATGCCTGTGGTATTCCCGAGCTTCTCAAGGGTGAGTACTCGCGCAACGTCGGCCCGGGAATTGACAGCTGGTCCGATCATCAGCCGCTCGGCGTTGTCGCAGGAATTACGCCGTTCAATTTCCCGGCGATGGTCCCGATGTGGATGTATCCAATGGCGATCGCCTGCGGCAACACGTTCGTGCTAAAACCGTCAGAGAAAGACCCGACCGCGCCGATGGTCGTAGCGCGCCTGCTTAAAGAAGCCGGTCTTCCCGACGGCGTCTTCAATCTCGTCAATGGCGACAAGGAAGCCGTCGATACGCTGCTCAACGATGAGCGTGTCCAGGCAATCAGTTTCGTTGGCTCGACTCCGATCGCCGAGTACATTTACTCGACCGGCACCGCGAATGGCAAACGCGTCCAGGCACTGGGTGGTGCAAAAAACCACGCAGTCATCATGCCCGACGCGGATGTCGACAACGCAGTAAGCGCTCTCATGGGCGCGGCGTTCGGCTCCTGCGGCGAGCGCTGCATGGCGATCTCTGTGGCGGTCTGCGTTGGCGAAGACACAGCGGACGAGGTTGTCGGCAAGCTCAAGGTCGAAATCGCCGACCTCAAGGTCGGGCCAGGTACCGACACGTCGAACCACATGGGCCCGCTCGTGACGCAGCCGCACTTCGAAAAGGTGCGCAGCTACGTCGATCTCGGCGTCGAAGAAGGCGCGGACCTTATCGCCGATGGTCGCGGCCTCGTCGTCGATGGTCATGAGAATGGCTATTTCCTGGGTCCGTGCCTGTTCGACAAGGTCACCGCCGACATGCGTATCTACCAGGAAGAGATCTTCGGCCCGGTGTTGTGCGTCGTGCGCGCAGAGTCCGAGGAGCAGGCGATGCAGCTCATCGACGACCATGAGTATGGCAACGGTACGTGCATTTTCACGCGCGACGGCGAAGCCGCGCGCTACTTTGCCGACAACATCAAGGTCGGCATGGTCGGCATCAATGTGCCCTTGCCGGTTCCGGTGGCCTATCACAGCTTTGGTGGCTGGAAGCGTTCATTGTTCGGCGACCTGTACGCTTACGGCCCGGACAGCGTGCGCTTTTACACGCGCCGCAAAACGATCACCCAGCGCTGGCCGTCGGGGGGCGTTCGCGAAAAGGCACAGTTCTCTTTCCCAGGCCGCCAATAACGAATCTAGGCTACAATCGCTGTCCCCACGATGAGGAGACAGCCATGAAGAAGCTTGCCCTGTTGCTTTTATCACTGGCGCCTGCGGTCTTTGCCCAGGACGCCGAAATAACATTCCAGTCCACCGAGATCGAACCCGGCATCTTCATGGTCGAGGCTGTTGGGGGATTCGGCGGTGGCAACATGGCGGTGCTGGTCGGCGAAGACCACGTTGCGATGGTTGACGACAGCATGCCACCGCTGGCCGAGTCTCTTCTGGCGCACGTCACCGAAACCGCTGGCAGGCCGATCGACTTCATGATCAACACGCACGTGCATGGCGATCACACCGGCGGCAATGCCCACTTTGCCGCGAGCGGCACCGTCGTCTTCGCGCACGACAATATTCGCAAGCGCCTGCTTGCCGACCCCTCAGGTGCCGGCGGCATTGGTGGACTGCCGGTTGTCACGTTCGGCGATGGCGTGACTTTCCATCTCGGCAACATTGAGGCCCGCGTCATTCACATGCCTCACGCCCACACCGACGGCGACGCCATCATTTACTTCCCCAATGCCAATGTCATTCACACGGGCGACATCCTTTTTCACGCGATCTTCCCGTTCATCGACCTCGACAGCGGGGGCACGGTTGGCGGCTATATCGAAGCGCAGAAGAAAATCTGGGCGTTAGCAGACGACGACACGAAAATTATTGCGGGCCACGGTTCACTGACCGACAAAGCGGGATTGAAGTCCGACATCGACATGCTCGTCGAGAGTCAGGAACTCGTAAAAGCACTCATTGACAAAGGAATGAGTGTCGATGACATTGTCGCGGCAAACCCGCTCGCCAAATTCGACTCCTTCAACTGGGGCTTCATTACGTCAGAACGCATGACGCGGACCCTGTATCGATCCCTTTCGACGGAAAAATAACAGACATGGACAACAGCAAGACTGCCGAATTCGTCAACTCGATGTGGGATGACTCGATCATTCCCGAGATCGCCGAGTACATCAAAGTCCCGAACAAGTCGCCGCACTTCGACCCGGACTGGGAAAAGCACGGCCACATGGAAACGGCCGTACAGATGCTCGAGGCCTGGTGCAAGACGCAGCCGATCAAGGACATGACGATTGAGATTGTGCGTATTGAAGGACGTACACCGCTGCTGTTCATCGACATTCCCGGCCAGTCCGACGAAGTCGTGTTGTTGTACGGTCACTATGACAAGCAGCCCGAGTTCAGCGGCTGGGACGAGGACCTCGATCCCTGGACGCCAGTCATCAAGGACGGCAAGTTGTATGGCCGCGGCGGCGCCGACGACGGCTATGCGGTGTTTGGCTCACTGACGGCGGTACGGGCATTGCAGGAACAGGGCATCCCGCACGCGCACTGTGTCGTTGTCGTCGAAGGTTGTGAAGAAAGTGGCAGCTTCGACTTGCCCTACTACATTGACCTGCTCGAGGATCGCATCGGCTCTCCCGACCTGGTCGTCTGCCTCGATGCGGAGTGCGGCAATTACGAGCAGCTCTGGTGCACGACTTCACTGCGCGGCAACCTGACAGGGACGCTGCGCGTCGATGTGCTTACCGAAGGCGTGCACTCCGGTACGGCCAGCGGCGTTGTGCCGTCGAGTTTCCGCACGGCACGGCAGCTGATCAGTCGCATCGAAGACGAGGATACAGGCCAGATAAAACTCGACGCGCTACATGCCGAGATCCCCGAACAACGCCTCGACCAGGCTGGCAAGGCGGCTGAGACACTCGAGGAACTGGTCTACGAGAAGTTTCCCTGGGCCGTCGAGTCCCCGGCACCTGGCGAGTCACACACGGAGCTGTTGCTCAACAACACGTGGCGCCCGACGCTGGCCGTGACCGGCCAGGAAGGCATGCCGGCGCTGGTGGATGCAGGCAATGTGCTGCTGCCCTACACGGTACTGAAATTGTCGTTCCGACTGCCGCCAACCATTGACGCCGAGAATGCAGCAGTGGCGGTCAAGGCAGCGCTCGAGGCGGATACGCCACCGCTCGTTGAGGTCGAGTTTGACGCAGACTCCAGCATGGCCGGCTGGAACGCACCCGAGATTGCACCGTGGCTGGAAGCATCGATGCAAAGAGCATCCGACGCGTTCTTCGGCAAGCCATCGATGTACATGGGCACTGGCGGCACTATCCCGTTCATGGGCATGCTGGGCGAGCGCTTCCCCGATGCACAGTTCCTGATCACGGGATTGCTTGGACCGAAGTCGAACGCACACGGCCCGAATGAGTTCCTGCATATCGAAACCGGGAAACGCGTGACCTGCTGCGTCGCGCAAGTTCTGGAAGATCACTTCAATCGCGCGTAGCTGTAGCCGACATATCAGCGGAACTTCGCGCAGCCTGGAGCACGCGCTTGCGTGTCATTCCTGACGTCTGATCATCAGATGTTGGACGAGCTGCTGGCGAACGAGTGGTGCCGCCATCGCGGCCAGGATCATTATGCAACCGGCACTCACGAGGAGCGCACCGAGCTCACTGAGCCTGCCCAGGTTGTCCGGGATCAACCAGCGCATAGACAGCGCGGCAGCAATGGCGATAGCCAGTGGCATAACAACGTCCTGGCCGTACCAGGGCCATTTCTCGGCAGGCAACAGGCGCCGGTGCATGAAGAAGATGCTGACCACCAGGTAGCCTGAATTCAGTATGACCCATACCCATGCCACCCCTATCGCGCCGTAGACCGGCACTACCAGCAGTATCGCTGGAATCATCAGCACGACGGCCACCGTGTTGATCCTGATCGTCAACGATGTCCAGCCGTGCGCAAGCTGCATCTGATACGGGATCCACAGCAGGCAATTCAGACATGTACCCAGTGCCAAAACGCCCGCGATGGGCGCGACTTGCGTCGTCAGTTCAGGATCGGCTGTCCAGAGCAGCAGTATGCGCTCGCAAAAGACGATCAGTATGACGGCTGACGAACCCATAAGAACCGTCACCAGTTGCGACCCCAAGTGGTATGCCTCCCGCAAAATCCGCTCATCCCGACGGGTAATGAGCTCGGTAAAGCGCGGATAGAACGCATTTGCCACAGGCGTTGTCATGATGTGCAACCCGCTGGCCACTATCGCTGCCAGCGAGTAGTAGCCAAATGCTTCCAGCGTCAGCAGTCGTGATAACAGGACTTTGTCTATCTGCGTCAGAAGCAGCGTCAAGAAAGTGATACCCACCATGCCTGCGGCGAACTTCCAGACATTGCGGATCTCCGACGCGGAAAAGCGGGCGGCTCGAGGCGGCTTGGGCAGTATCTTGTAGACAACGCCCATGAAGATGAAGGCTGTCAGAACAGAGACGATTCCTTGCCAGATAAAGAAGGCTTCAATCGTGGGCGATACCCATACCAGGACCGCCACAGACCCCAGGCCGCGCAGCGTTGCCATGACAACTGTAATCGCATTCTGTAGAACCTGCCGCTGCAGTCCGGCAATGCTGTTGGTGTAGATGTTCTCGATAAATCGGGCTGCAATCACCAGGCCCATCAACGTAAACGCTCGAACCACCGCCTCCTCGGACAGTTCCTCCGGCTGCACCCAGCTGGTAGCCAACGACGCCGAAGCCAGGTACATAGCGACGCCGGTAAACGCAGCGATTCCAAGTGCTATGACTTCCACACTGCGCAGCAGGTCCCAGACCGACTGCGCATCGAGGCCACCGCCGGTAAATCGTGCCATCTCGCGCGCCAACGCAGGCTTCATGCCCATATCGAGGAGGCTCAGCCAGGCCTGCAGCACGACAAAGATGCCGATCAGTCCGTAGGCCTCGATTCCGAGGAACTTGATATAGAGCGGTACAAAGGCCAGCGCCATGATGGCGGCATAGGCCTGACCAAAGTAGTTGGCGAGAACGTTTCTCTTCAGAGACATGGGTAAAAGACAGGCCGCCCACTACTCGACGCGCTTCAGATACCCGTCCGGCGCCACGCTGATCAGCAGCTTGAGATCGATCGATTTGTCTATTTCGAACTCGGGGTGAGTCTTGAGGTACTCCCACACGGCCGTCTTCGGATTATCGCCAACACCCCAGGGGCGGTTCGGGTACATATCATCGGGCAGGTCTTCGATAATGGTGTCGAATACAACGCAATAGCTGCCCTTGCTTGTAAGGGGCGCATAGGCTTCCAGTTCGGCCAGCACATGATCGTGCGTATGGTTGGAATCGAGACAGACGAGGACAGTCTTATAGTCCTTCGCGAAATGTTGTACCTGGGCAATGATGTCCGGCTCGATGCTGGACCCCTCGATCATCTCTATCATGTGAGCCATGGGATGAGCTTCGATCGCCTCACGGTTGTGCTGCCGAATGTCGATATCCACGCCAAGTACTTTCCGCTTGCTGGCTTGCGGGTCCAGCGCTAGCCCGGCTTCCACGGCATCCGTGTAATCGAGCAGGGCGAGAGCGGATGCGCTCATTATCAGTGATCCGCCATGGGCTATGCCCATTTCAATGATCAGATCGGGTCTCACGGACCAGATAAGCTCCTGCATCGCAACCATATCCTGGGGATACTGAATGATCGGACGGCCGAGAGAGAAGAAGTTGTAGGAGTATTTCGGCGTGGTCGACTCGCGCATAAAATCGGCGCCGGCCTTTCGCAGATCGCGCAGCTCCTTTACCGCCTCGATCCGTTCTGCAACTTCAACGTCGTAATCACCCATGGTCTGTACCCGCGCCTTTGAATTTGTCGATTGTCACTAACACTTTCTCATTCATTTGATCCCCACTATGCAAGCCGGGTCCGTTTCATTGTCCGACCTTGCCCCAAAGTGCAGCAAGTCTCGACGGCCGTATTCGTCGGCAATCCGTTCGGCAATCTCCCTGACTGTCACCGGGATTCCCGAACAGATATTCACCGCACCCCGTCGATCGCCCATCGCTTCGTCAGCGATCCTCTCCCCCGCAACAGCGACATCCGTGAAATCCCGGATCTGATCGCCACTGCCCAGCTCAGCCGGTTTGCCGGCGGCGAGCATCGACCTGATGTAGGGCACCAGCCTGCGCGGATCTTCCCGATCACCGTAGAGATAGAAGACTCGACACCACAAAAACTCAACACCTTGAGACGGCAGAAACTGCGACAACGTCGAATAAACGGCCGCCTTGGCGGCTGCATAAAGCGATGAGGGTTTGAGCGGTGTCTCAACGGACAGCTTGCCTCCGGTCAGATCGTATTCAAGACAACTCCCGATCCCGATGAACCTGCGCACTCCGGCACGACTTGCGCCCTTCGCCATGTTCACGCTGCCGGTCAAGCAGTCCAGGTTCCTGGGCGACCGCAAATACTCCCCGGGTTCCGCGTACCAGGCGACATGTATCACGGTATCCACGCCCTCACACACCGTTGCCCACCAGTCGGCAGATTCCGCAAACAGATCCGGTGTGCTGATGACTTGCTCAGGCGGCGGGCCCTCAGTCAACTTGTCCCGAGAGCCTTCGCGCACCACGACTCGCAACTTAACCGGCCTGCTCGAGAGCTGGCGAAGCACCTGGTGACCGACGAAACCGGTCGCACCTGTGATGAGAACCGTTCTGGTCACGACACCGCCAGCTCAGGCAATGCCGTCACAAATCGCGTTCCCGAAGCTTCCAGGGCAGCGTTCTGCTGCTTCACCTCCTCGGCTATATTCCAGGGCAGTATCAACAGAAAATCCGGTTTGTGCCGGTCCAGCTCAGCCGGCGACAGGATAGGAATATGGCTGCCAGGCATAAACTTGCCTTGTTTCGCAGGAGCGGCGTCGAATACAAGCGGCAAGAGGTCAGGTTTGACCCCTGCGTAATTGAGAATCGTATTGCCCTTGGCGGCCGCACCGTAAGCCAGCACGGTCTTCCCTTTTCGTTTTTGCTTTAACAGGAAATTCAGCAGCGCATTCTTGACCTGGTCAGCCCTGCCCTGGAAGTCAGCGTACGTCGAAAGCGTTTGCAATCCCCGAGTCGCCTCTTCCTTGATCAGGCTGGTAACCGACTCCGCAGTCGCCCTCGGATCGTCATCGTGACAACCGAAAATTCGCAGACTCCCGCCATGAGTCGGCAGTTCCTCGACGTCGAATACGCGCAGACCGGCGTGTTCAAATATGCGGCTGACAGTATTGAGGGAGAGATACGAAAAATGTTCGTGATAGACCGTGTCAAACTGCGTGTGCTCCAGCAGACGCATCAAATGCGGAAACTCCAGGGTAACGGTACCGGTCGCCTTCAGAACAGCTTTCAGCCCCGCCGTAAAGTCATTAATGTCCGGGACATGCGCATAAACGTTTTTGCCAACAACCAGGTCGGCCTGCCTGCCCTCGCCGGCAAGCTGTCGCCCTAGTGACGCGCCGAAAAACTCTCGCATCACGGGAATGCCGAGCGCCTCCGCCGCATCTGCGGTGCTGTCAGTCGGCTCGATGCCGAGGCAAGGGATGCCGCTCTCGACAAAGTTCCGCAGCAGATAGCCATCATTGGATGCGACTTCGATGACCAGGCTCTCCGCACCAAGGCCGAGCCGTTCTGTCATTGCGTCGGCATAAGCTTTTGCATGGGCCAGCCAGCTTGACGACGTCGATGAGAAGTACGCGTACTCCGGCGAGAAAAGATCCTCCGCCTCGGCGTAGTCTTCCGTTTGCACCAGCCAGCACGTCGTGCACACCATGATCTTCAGCGGGTAGTACAGTTCCGGATTTCCGAGGTCTGCCTCGCTCAAGTACGCATTCGATGGCGGTGCATAGCCGAGATCAAGAAACGTATTCTCCAGGGGCGAGCCACAATGGCGACACTTCATTGAACCAGTCCCGTGAATTCCGACGTCAACAACGGGTGGTTGAGATCCCGATCCGAAAGATCCTGCGGCGGCAGTGGCCATGCGATCGAGAGCGCCGGGTCCGTGGGCCGAACGCCGCCCTCCGCCGAGGGCGTGTAGAGGGCCGTGTGTAAATACAAGAGCTCACTATCTTGCTCCAGCACCTGAAACCCGTGGGCGAATCCTTCGGGAATCACCATCATATGCGTGTTCTCAGCAGACAACTCCTCAGCATGCCAGCGGAGAAAGGTCGGGGACCCTGCTCTCAGATCGACGGCGACGTCCCAGACGCGTCCCTTGATGCAGCGGACCAATTTCATCTCGGCGTGTGGCTGGCTCTGATAGTGCATGCCACGAACTGCCCCGACAGCCCGCGTCGAGGATTGATTGATCTGCACAATGTGTCGCTCACCAATGACCTCGCCAAGTTCGTCGGGGCAATACAGCCGCGTGAAATGGCCACGCTCATCAGCCTGCGGCTTCGACTCGACCAGCACCAGACCCTCGATCGGCAGTCTATGCGTCTTCATGCGTGTACCCAGGAGACGCCCGCCGAGTGCGCGTCGGACACATACGCCGCAAGTTGCTCGCCCGTGGTTGCCAGGCCCTGCTCCTGAAACGCCCGATACCAATCCGCTGTCGCCTGCAACGCCTGGTCCAGGCTCCATACAGGTCGCCAATCCAGTTTCTCATTGGCCTTTTGGCTGTCCAGATACAGCAGTGTTGCTTCGTGAGGCTGAGGGCTAACAGTCTGTTGCCAGGCGATATCTGGCCAATGCGTTTGCAGCGCGTTCAGAATTTCTGCCACTGTCCGATTGTCCTCTGAGCGAGGGCCGAAATTCCAGGCCTCAGCAAAATCCGGTCCATTCTCGAGAAGTCGCTGACCCAGCAACAGGTAGCCGGCCAGGCACTCCAGCACGTGCTGCCAGGGCCGCGTCGCGTGCGGCGATCGAATCGTCAAGAGCTCAGATTCCGCAACGGCCCTGACCAGATCCGGAATCAGTCGATCTTCCGCCCAATCCCCTCCTCCGATCACGTTCCCGGCTCGCGCCGACGCCAGGAACGGACTGTTCTGATCACTGAAGAAAGCCTTCCGGTAACTGTCAATCAACAGTTCGCAGGCAGCTTTCGAAGCACTGTAAGGATCGTGGCCCCCGAGTGGGTCGCTCTCCCGATAGCCTTGTGCCCTCTCCTTGTTTTCATAGATCTTGTCGGTGGTTATGGCGACGATAGCCTGGACACTGTCGACACAACGGCCTGCCTCCAGCACATGCGCCGTACCCATCACATTGCTGGACCAGTTTTCGATGGGATCGCGGTACGACCGTCTCACCAGTGGCTGCGCGGCGAGGTGAAAAACAACGTCGGGACGAATCTTCGCCATCGTCGAGTTGACCTTCTCCAGATCGCGGATGTCCAGTCGATGATCATCGATGCGCAGACCCAACAAGTCCCAGTGATTGGGTTGGGTATCCGGATCGAGCGAGATACCGGACACATCCGCCCCTAACTCATTGAGCCAGAGGGCCAGCCAACTTCCCTTGAATCCGGTATGACCTGTAATCAGAACTCGACGGCCACGATAGCAATCACCGAACTGGATCATTCCCAGACTTTCCACGGCGGATCGCCATCTGCCCAGAGGTCTTCAAGCTGGTTCTTGTCCCGCAAGGTATCCATCGCCTGCCAGAATCCTCTGTGCTGATAGGCCTGCAGCGCACCTTCGTTCGCGAGTTGCATCAGTGGCGTCGACTCCCAGCTGTAGTCGTCCCCCTCAATAAGGTCCAGAACAGCCGGCTCGAGCACGAAAAACCCGCCATTAATCCAGGCACCGTCGCCCGCCGGCTTCTCCTGGAAACTCGACACGGCAGAGCCATCCAGGTTGAGCGCTCCGTAACGTCCCGGTGGCTGAATGGCTGTCACCGTCGCTTTCTTGCCATGTTTCTTGTGAAATCCAACAAGCGCGCCAATATCGATATCCGCGACGCCATCACCGTAAGTCAGACAAAACGATTCCGAGTCGATGTACTCTGCAACCCGCTTGAGCCGACCCCCGGTGAGCGTTGTCTCACCGGTATCCACGAGCGTTACCTTCCATGGTTCAACATGTTTCTGGTGAACCATCATTTCATTGCTGTGCATGTCGAAGGTCACGTCAGACATGTGTAGGAAGTAGTTGGCGAAATACTCCTTGATGACGTAGCCCTTGTAGCCCAGGCAAATGACGAAATCATTGATGCCGAAATGAGAGTAGATCTTCATGACGTGCCAAAGAATTGGCTTACCGCCAATTTCGATCATGGGCTTCGGCTTGAGGTGAGACTCTTCAGAGATTCGCGTACCGAGACCACCGGCAAGAATGACAGCTTTCATGGACTAAAACCTATCGTTACGTAATTCGCATACTACGGTGAAAATCACCGGCAACTCGAGCTCGGCGAAATTGTACCAGCGATACGTCTTTGCAATATAAGGAAATTCTATCGTGCAGAGGGTAAGCAGGGTTGAGAGATGAGTCACTGTTTACCGGTGCCACAGATCAGTCGCAGACACGTTCTGTAGCCGGCGTCAGGTCAGCCCCAGGTGGCTGCTAATCGCTTTCGCTATTCGCACGGCTGCTTTGCCGTCGCCAAAAGGATTACTGACCTGCGACATCTCCTCGTAGATCTCGGGACGTGTCAAGAGACTGGATACCGCATCGAAGATCTTCTGACGGTCCGTGCCTACCAGTTGCGCGCTGCCCGCATCAATCGCCTCTCGGCGCTCCGTCTTGTTTCTCATCACCAGCACGGGTTTGCCGAACGCGGGCGCTTCCTCCTGAATGCCGCCCGAGTCCGTCAGAATGATATGCGACCGCTCCAGGAGATAAATGAACTCCACATAATCGGTAGGCTCAATCAGATGCAGATTTGAAATGTCCGACAGACGTTCCGTAACCGGGCCCTTCACATTAGGATTCAGGTGTACCGGATAGACGATCTCAGCAGCCTCCTCAAACTCTGTTGCAATATCGCTCAATGCGTCACAGATTGATTGAAAACCCGAACCATAACTCTCCCTGCGGTGACCGGTTACGAGTATCAGCTTCTTCTCGTCATCAAGATACGAGAATGTCTGCTCGACCCGGGCGCGAAGGCGTGCCTGATCATGAATCTTCTGTCGCATGTACAGCAGCGCATCGACGACAGTGTTGCCAGTAACATGAATGCTCTCTTCCGCTGCGTTTTCAAGCAACAGGTTGCCGCGCGCACTCTCCGTCGGCGCGAAGTGCAGGTCGGCAATGCCCCCGACCAGCTTTCGGTTCAGCTCCTCCGGCCAGGGAGACATCAGATCGAAGGTCCGCAGTCCAGCCTCGACATGCGCAACGGAAACCTTGTGGTAGAACGCCGACAGCGCGGCGGCGAAAGCGGTCGTCGTATCTCCGTGGACTGCAATCATGTCGGGCTCAAAATCTGCGAAGACTCGCTCCATTGCCTCGAGAATTCGAACCGTGATCGTACTGAGCGTCTGGTTCGGCCGCATGACGTCAAGATCGTAGTCAAACTCAATCTCGAACAGCTCAAGCACGGGAATAAGCAACTCCTTGTGCTGACTGCTAATGCAAACTCGGGTCTCCAACAATGGGGAACTCTTGAGAGCCTGCACCACTGGCGCCATTTTGATCGCCTCGGGGCGAGTCCCGAAAACCACAAGAACGCGCTTCATGAAAGACCCACTTCGCCATCGCGATCGACGTGCGGTGCACCCGTCCCCTCCCGCTCGGATTTCCTTGCAGTCTGAAACTCCTGAAACAGGGGATTACTCGGGCGTCTGGGGTGTGAGCTCTGTCCTGTCGCTGATTGGATGATTGCCCTGAGCCTCAGTAGGATTATTGTTGCCGGTCCGCGCAAGCGTTTACAATCAATGGCCTACGCAACCCAGCAAGAGGATAACCTTTTTGGCAAGAAAAGATCAGCCCGTGACCAGGACTTTCTTGCACCTGAAGTTATTGCTGGTTGACTGCCACTGCATCAGGCCTGTCGCCGCATGGTCGAATCGATTGCCGAGAGCGTGAATCCCCTGTCTGAACGAAATACCCCCGGTTCGGAGCAAGAAGAACGCCTGCCGAAGGTCACCATCGGCTTGCCTGTCTATAACGGCGAGTTATTCCTTCACGAAGCGCTGAGCTCGTTGCGCGAGCAGACCTTCCAGGACTTCGAGTTGATTATTTCGGACAATGCCTCGACGGACTCCACGGCAGACATCATCGCCAGGCACGCGGCTGCGGATTCCAGAATCAGGGCTGTTCGCCAAGCGGAGAACATCGGCGCCCACGATAATTTCCTCTTTGTATTGTCCGAAGCGAGAGCCGAACTCTTTATGTGGGCATCCCATGACGACATCTGGGAAGAAAACTGGCTGGAAGTACTATGCGATTGCATTACGCCGGAGGACATAGGGGTTCGCGGAAGGATAGATCTTACCCGTGACGGTCAAGTGATCGCTGAGAAAAAACCACCGGATTTTCGCCGCTTCGATTTCGCGCGCTGCTTCCTACACAACGAAAACGACTACCGCAGTCATTACGCCTATAGCCTGTTCAATCGAGAAAAACTGCTTGGCGCTGATCTCGAGTCGTTCAAGTTCGAGTATTATCCCGACGCACTACTGATCTACTGCCTGCTCGAACAGGGGTCTCTGAGAACCGTTGACCAAACCAGCCTGCGTTACAGACTGCATGACGAAAACCTGGGCCTGCAGTACTCAGGAAAATGGAAGGGCTGGAAGAAGATCCTCTATCGAATCCACCCGCTGCGCTATTACCTCGCCTATGTCAGGTACTCACGCAGGCCACTGACGAAACTGAGTATTGCCTTGCTGATACCCGTCAAACATCTCTACGCACAATTCAGTTTCTGGGTGAGAGGTGGCAAGGAGCTGATCACCGGAAAGCGCGCAGTCTAGCTTTTCGCGCCTTCCCTCGACGTACGTTCAGCCTCGAGGTTCACGAGCAGGGTCTCGGCGATAGTTTGCCACTCCATGTTCCCGGGCATGCTTGCGATGCGACGTTCCGCGATCTGTGCATGCAGGCAGCGGCTGATGTCCGCCACATCGCCAGGGTTCGCCAGAAGATCATCCAGCTCGAGGGCCTGTTCAGGGAAGTTATTCACGAGATTCGACGTGCGCGTCGCAAACACTGGCCGTCCAACGGCAATGTACTCGGCGATCTTGCAGGATGCGCCGCTGTCCATGAACTCTGACTGCCGATAGGGCAGAGCAAGTATGTCGCAGCAAGACAGTGCAGCCGGCATTTGTTCGAAATCCAGGTTACCGAGATGACGCACCCAAGGTTGATCAATCTTTATATCGGGATTCGCCCTGCCACCGATTACCAGGATGACGTTGACGCCATCATCAACCAGACGACCAACAGCTGCAACCAGATCGCCAACTCCTCGATCCGGCTCCATGCTGCCGAAGTAGCCAACCAGTATCTTATCTTGAGGAAGTTCGAACTGTTCACGCGAGTCGCTCATGGACGATGGTCGAAAGCGAGTTGTATCAACCCCGTTGGGAACCAGGCATGTAGCTCTGGCCAAGCCCCGGTATTTTTCACGAACCGAGGCACTCGCGAAGCATACGATATCGGCGCGGCGCAACAGGAACGTCTGCGGATCGAAGCCCGGCAGTTTTCGATAACTCGCAAACAGGTCGTAGCGATCGTACATGTCGAACACAAACCTGGCGCCTCGCAGGCGCGCGACCAGGTATCCCAGCAGCCCTATGTAGCAGTCTCCGCTTGCAACAACCACGTCCGGACGTCTCGATCGCCGCCAGAACCGACAGGCAGAAACCAGTCGAACAATGAATCTCCAGCGCAGTAACGGCGTAGTCTCGACGTGCAGCGAGCCATCCTGGGTCACGCCTGCCTCTCGACTGTGATAGTCGATCAACCATAGATCAACCTCATGTCCCGCTCTCGCCCACCAGTACGGGAGCTGGTAGATCCTGCCGAAACGTTCGCTGTACGCGTCGCGGTTCGTGTAGTAGCGCTTGCCGATAAACCGGATTCGCATCACTCAGTCGTCCAGCAGTCGCTCGTTGATGATCTCTGCGTAGCTCGCGCCCACGGCCTTCCAGTTGAAGTTTGCGAGCGCGTGGCGCCGGCCCTCCTCCGCCAGCTGCTGACGCAGGGAATCGTCGGTGAGCAGTCGGCCAATCGTATCGGCCAGATCCGCGGCATCCGCGGGCTTGGCCATGAGACCGGTCCGGCCATCAATCACGGTATCGCGCACTGCAGGAAGATCCGAAGCCACAACGGCACATCCGCAACCCATTGCCTCAACTGCAACCAGCCCGAGGCCCTCCTGGTCTCCGGAGGCAGCGACGACGGACGGCATAACCGAGATCGACGCCGAGCGCAGGTATCCAGGGACATCGACATTGAGGACAGCGCCGACGAAATCAATTCGGTCGCTTACTCCTTGCTCGTTAGCCCGGCCCGCAAGCGAATTGCGCAACGGCCCATCACCGACAATCTTCAGTGTCAGGCCCGGATGTTGCGGGGCCAGTATCGCCACCGCATCGATCAGATACTCGACACCCTTTTTCTCGACCAGCCGTCCAACGAACACGAGGCCTTCTCGCGGTGAATCGCTATCACCCGGCGTAAACGTGGTGTCCAGATCGACGCCCATCGACTGCACATCGATGCGGCTGGGCGCGATCTCCTTTTCTTCGCAGTATTGCCGCATGGCTTCGCTGACCACGGTCACTGCATCGACGCGTGAAAGAATGCGGCGCTTGATTTCCTCGAGAAACCTGCCGCGCAACGCATACAAGTCGCCGCCGTGGGAAGTCAGGAGGACCGGTGGCAGCGTAAATCGCAAGAAGCGCAAGAGCGCTATCGAAAACCCCTGCGGAATAATCCAGTGGGCGTGGATCGCGTCAAACGCCTGCTCCCTGTGCAGGCGCCTTAAAGTGCGCATCTGCGCGACAATGAACAATGGCAACAACAGCAAGCGCAGCGGATTGCTGCGCACCCGCGACAGCATGCCGCCGTCGTAAGCCAGGGTTTCCAGCGTTTCAAAGCAATAGCGGAAACGGCACACCTCGAGCTTGCGGTCGCCGTTTTTCAATGTCTCTTGCCTGGCTGCGCCTCGGCAATGCGGCACAAGGACTGAAACGTCGAAATGCTCAGCCAGTTCGTAAGACAGGCTTTCAACAAACCGCGGCTCCGTGTCGCCGTCCCAGCGCGGAAACGTGGAGGCGAGTACGAGTAGCCGGGGACGCGACGATTGCATTCAGCTCTGACCGTCGTGCAGTTTCAGGCTGCCATCCTCAGCGAGCAGGAATCGGGTGGGTCCGAGCGGCTTTTCACCGCCTACCGCTGGCATCACGACGTCACCACCGCCCCATGTCCCGGTGTACGCAGCGACGCGACTGGAGAAGCTGCGATCGCGCACCAGGATCAGCGGCCGCCCTCCACTCCACAGCTTGGTGCCATGCACGTGCTGGTAAAAGTTGTAGCCCATTGCAATGCCGCGCAGGAAACGCACAATGAAACTGCCGCTGTCGTCGAGAAATTTGGATGGGTTCTTTTGATCGGCGCACGCGTACCAGGTGGTCTCGTGCTGGCTTTCCTTGCCTCCGGGCAATATGCGAGGCGGCGCAAGCCGGAACTGCTCCTCGCTCCCGACAACATGGATGACATGGCGCATATCAGGACTTGCTGTACGTTAGCGCCGTGATCTGTTCAGAAATCAGGCCGATCAGAAACACGATGACAGCGGCACTGAACAGCAACATGCTCATATTCGTGAAACGACCGAGCGTCGCATACGTATACGCGTACCAACCTGCGCCGGTCGCAAAGAACAGCATGCTGATGGGCAGGAAAATCTTGAGCGGTGAGTACAGCGTGGCGATCTTGAAGATGATCACCATGAACCGAACCCCGTCCCGAATCGGCCGGATATGGCTTTTGCCAATGCGTTTCGCCACCGGGATCGGCTCGAAACAGATTGGGTAGCCGGCGCGCATGAACGCCATCGTGATCGTAGTCGGATACGAAAAGCCGTTCGGCAACAGGTACAGGAACTTCTTGAACAACTTGGCGCGCACGACGCGAAAACCGGAGGTCAGGTCGGGAATGCGCCTGTTCGTCAGCCAGGAAGCGACGACATTGTAAATACCGTTGGCAGCAAGACGCCCTACGTTGGCGTGCATGTCAGAGCTGCGCGCACCGATAGCCATGTCGAAGCCCTCGTCGAGCTTTTTCAGCAAGTGCCCGAATTCCTGCGCACTGTGCTGCCCGTCACCATCCATAAACGCGATGATGCCGCCGCTCGCCGCGCGCGCACCAGCTTTCACAGCCGCGCCATTGCCGAGGCTCTCCGGGTGTTGGATGACCTTCGCACCGGCATCGCGTGCCGCGTCAGCTGTGTTGTCCGTCGAGCCGTCGTCAACGACGATGATCTCGGCCTCGGGATACTCTTTGACCGCGGCCGCAACAACGTCACCGATAGCGCCGCCTTCGTTCTTGGCGGGAATGACAATGGACAATGAGCTCATCTGGCTTCCTAGGACGTAAACATGATCATGATACCCGCCGCGACCGCTGAGCCTATGACGCCTGCCACATTTGGACCCATTGCGTGCATCAGCAGAATATTGTGCGGGTTGGACTCGAGCCCGACCTTATTGGCAACCCGCGCTGCCATCGGCACTGCCGAAACGCCCGCGGCGCCGATTAGCGGGTTGATCGGCTGACGCGACATGCGATTCATGATCTTGCCCATGATGACGCCGCTCGCCGTGCCAATCGCGAAAGCGACCATGCCGAGCACGATTATGCCGAGCGTTTCAGGGACCAGGAATTCTTCGGCGCGCAGTCTCGAACCGACCGCGAGCCCGAGGAAAATCGTGACGATGTTGATCAGCGCATTCTGCGTCGTGTCTGACAAGCGCTCGACCACGCCACACTCACGCATCAGATTGCCGAATGCCAACATACCGAGCAGTGGCGCTGCGGTCGGCAGCAGCAGGCCAACCAGCAACAACAGGAGCAACGGGAACAGCACGCGCTCCACTTTTGACACGTCACGCAGCTGCACCATCGTGATCTCGCGTTCATGCTGCGAGGTCAGCGCGCGCATGATTGGCGGCTGAATGATTGGTACGAGCGCCATGTAGGAGTATGCGGCCACCGCAATAGCGCCCAGCAGGTTGGGCGCAAGCTGGCCGGCGACGTAAATCGCGGTCGGTCCGTCCGCACCACCGATAATGCCGATGGCGGCGGCCTCCCTGAGCGAAAAGTCCATTAAGCCGAGTTCAGTCATGCCGAGCGCGCCAAGAAGCGTCGCGAATATCCCGAATTGCGCAGCCGCGCCGAGAAACAGCGTTCGAGGGTTGGCGAGTAACGGACCGAAATCGGTCATCGCGCCAACACCCATGAAAATAATCAGCGGAAACGCGCCAGACTTGATGCCAATTTCATAGGTCAGGTAGAGCAGCCCGCCCGGTTCGGCAATGCCGGCGGCCGGAATGTTGGCGAGCAGACCGCCAAAACCGATGGTCACGAGCAACAGCGGTTCGAACTTCTTGGCAATACCGAGATAAAGCAGGGCAAGGCAGACCGCCAGCATCCCAAGCTGCCCACCCGTAATCTGGTAGAGGCCCGAGCCGGTCCAGATTTGCTCGACGAGATCCATGCGCTGCTAGCCGATCGCGACCAGGGCGTCGCCAACTGCGACCTTGTCGCCTTCGGCGACGTACACATCGGTGACGGTGCCGGCTTTTGGCGCCGGGACCACTGTTTCCATCTTCATTGCTTCAACGATGAGCAACGGATCGCCTTCGTTCACCACCGTGCCCGGCGTGACATGGACCTTGAAGATATTGCCGGCCAGCGCCGCGTTGACCGGTTCGCCGTTGCCCGTTGGCGCCGGCGCCGCAGGGGCCGATTCGGCAGCTGCGGCGGGAGCGATGTTTGCGAGCTGACCGCTCTCGGCCACCTCGACCGTGAACGCCTTGCCGTTTACGCGTACCGAGTACACGCCGGCACCACCGCCGCCGGCGGCCGCGGCCGGCACTGCCGGCTCCGGCTCGTCCCAGGGGGGCGGCTCGAACGCATCCGGATCGTCCCTGTTTTCGAGGAACATCAATCCGATCTGGGGGAACAACGCGTAGGTCAGCACATCGTCGACAACATCGTCGGCGAGACGAATGCCCTTTTCACCCGCTATCCGCGTCAGCTCTTCGATCTGGTGCTCGAGTTCAGGTTCCAGCAGGTCGGCGGGACGACAGGTTATCGGCTCGGCGCCTTCGAGTACGCGTGCCTGCAACTCGACATTTACGGGTGCCGCCGTCGCGCCGTACTCGCCCTTGAGCACGCCCGACGTTTCGTTGCTGATGACCTTGTAGCGTTCGCCCTGCAGGACGTTGATCACCGCCTGCGTGCCAACAATCTGCGATGTCGGCGTGACGAGCGGAATCATGCCGAGGTCCTCACGAACACGCGGGATTTCCTCGAGCACTTCGTCGAGCTTGTCGCTGGCGCCCTGCTCTTTGAGCTGGCTCTCCAGGTTCGTAAGCATGCCGCCCGGAACCTGTGCAATAAGAATCCGTGAATCGACGCCGCGCAGCGAGCCTTCGAACTTCGCGTATTTTTTGCGGACCTCGCGGAAATAGGCCGCGATCTCGTCGATGAGATTCATGTCGAGGCCGGTGTCGCGTTCCGTCCCTTCCATGGTTGCAACCAGCGTTTCGGTCGGCGAGTGCCCATACGTCATGCTCATTGACGAGACGGCGGTGTCGACGACGTCGACGCCTGCCTCGGCGGCTTTCACGAGCGTCGGCACCGCCAGTCCAGTCGTTGCGTGGCAGTGCAAATGGACAGGCAGATCCACGGCTTCCTTGAGACGGCTGACGAGTTCGAAGGCTTCATAGGGTCGCAGCAAACCCGCCATGTCCTTGACGCAGATCGAGTGCGAGCCGAGATCCGCGAGACGCTTGCCCATGTCGACATACAGGTCGATCGTGTGTACGTCGCTGACTGTGTAGGAGATCGTGCCCTGGGCGTGCTTGCCAACCTCGATCGTGGCCTTGATGGCCGTCTCGAGATTGCGCACGTCGTTCATCGCGTCGAAGATGCGAAAAACGTCCACGCCATTGACGGCACAGCGTTCGACGAACTCACGCACGAGGTCGTCGGCATAATGCCGGTAGCCGAGGATATTCTGGCCGCGGAACAACATCTGCTGCGGCGTGTTGGGCATTGCCGCTTTGAGTTTCCGTATGCGTTCCCACGGATCTTCGCCGAGGTAGCGGATGCAGGCATCGAAGGTCGCCCCGCCCCATGATTCGATTGACCAGAAGCCAACCTGATCGAGCTTGTCGGCGATCGGCAGCATGTCCTCGATACGCATGCGCGTGGCGAACAGGCTCTGGTGTGCATCGCGTAATGCGAGTTCGGTAATCCCGAGGGGTTTCTTTTCGCTCATGGAAACTCTGGCTGAAATCTAGGAATGCTTGTTGCGATGCCGGGCGATTGCCGCGGTGATTGCAGCAACCTCTTCGTCACTGACGGTTGCCTCTGGCGCGGGCGTCAGACGACGCACGATTGCGGCCATCAGCGACATCGCGATTACGAGAGCCGTCAGAAACACGAACACGGTGCCCATGCCTACAAGCATGAGCGTCACGCCCTGGTCGATAAGAGAGGCCGGCATCGCTTTTCCGCTGAAAAATCAACGAGGATTATACTTAAAGATGCTCGTCGATAAACGCCGCGAGATGGCGCAGCGTCTCAATTCTGGTCTCTTCCCGAGTCAGCCAGTGATCCTCGCCCTTGAGTTTGACGAATTCGACATCTTTTTTCGCCTTGCGCAGCGCCTTCTCCATGACTTTGCTCTGTTCAATGTGCACCACGGTGTCCTTCTCGCCATGGATGAGCAGCACGGGCGCCGTGAATGCCTCGGCGTTAAAAACGGGGGAGATTGTCTGCAGGATCTCCTTCTCGGAAGCTTCTGCGCCGAACTGGCGCTCCCAATAGTCAATGACCCAGCTATTGCGGCCACGGGTGGACCTCGCGCGGCGTATTTGCCTGCGCAAGTCGGAGACCGGGGCGATCGCGGCGATACACTTGTACATGTCCGGCGAGAAGGCGCCGGCCGCGAGTGCCGCGTAACCGCCGTAACTGGCGCCCACCATGCAGACGCGCTCCGCATCCACGAGCCCCTTGTCAATGAGGTGCAGCACACCATCATCGAGATCCGACTGCATCCTGCCGCCCCACTCCCCCTCACCGGCCACATTATGCGCATAGCCGAACCCGGTTGAGCCTCGGAACTGGGGTTGCAGGACGACGTAGCCGCGAGCGGCGAAATACTGCGCCATCCAGTCGAAGCCATAGCGATCATGCGACTCGGGTCCGCCGTGCGGCATGACGATTAGCGGGGCGTTGCCATTTTCTCGCACATCAGCGCGCGCTGTGACGAGCGCTGGAATGGGCCACGCGTCACGTGCTTCGTACTCGATGATCTCGACCGGCGCGACGTGCTCGCGCGCGATATCCTCGCGGAAGCGACCTATCACCACGGGTTGCGCAACGTCTTTCTCGAACATCAGGTAGGCACCCGAACTCCAACCGCCCTGGATCGCGAATACCAGTCGTCTGAAGTCATCACTCCAGCTCACCAGTTCCGACGCCAGGTCCGGTAAGCGGCGCTGCAAGTCCGCGACACGCTCATTGAGTTCTGCGTCGAAAAACTGGTAGCTCGGTTTGAACCCCGCGTACTCGACGCCGTACACGACGCGGCTGGCATCGGTGATGACGTTGCGAATGTCAGCACCTTCTCTGGCAAGAACGGGCCCATCGATCGATCCGTCTTCGAGACTCATCAGGTAATAGACGACACCGCCTGCAGCCTGGGAATTGGACAGCAGCACGAGCGCGTCGCGTGCCGGCGTCAGTCCGACCACCCCGTAGGCGGGCATCGCGCCTTCTCTTTCGTAGAGCAGCTTTTCGTTCCGACCTCGTTCGGAAACGGTCCAGATGCTGTGGACGTTCGCCTTGTCGTTGAAATCCTCGCGCACGAGTGGTTTGTTGTTGGCGTCGAGGAACCAGTCGATCGTGTGTTGGTTTCCCTTGGCGATGAGCTTGTCGCGGCCCCTGTCGAGCCGGACCGCGTAAATGCCCCCGGTGGGCTGCGACGCTCGAGTGCCCGTGAAAGCCGGCATGAAGACGGTTTTATTCGCCGGATCGCGGCCGATGATGCGGCCGAGACCGCCCTGGAAGGGGTACAAGTCCGGCGCTCTCTTGAGCAATACGCGAATATCTCTCGTCGCAACATCGAATGAGTAGGCCTGGCTGTAGTCGAAGGCATTTCGGACAGACCACGTCCGCACGGTATCGCTGACCACGAGAACGAGCTGATCTTCGCTGATCCAGCGCAGCCAGCGAGGGTTGACCTCGGCCGCGTCCAGCCCGGTCACGAACTCCATGCTCTCCAGGTCAATAACCATGACAAGGTCACGGCCGTCCCTCATTACACGACTCGCCGCGCGCGTACCGTCAGGCGACAGCTCGAGTATGTCCATCATTGGCAGGCGGCCATACGCTTCGAGCGGCGGCAATTCGGACGCGAACGAGAGCGATGGGAAGGACAGAAGCAGGACTGCCAGTAGTGAGCGCATGGGCTTCCTCTGAGCCAGGTTGATTAACTGACGTCAGAGAGTCTCAGAAAACCGAGGGTGCTGCCAGGCAATGTGACTCTTGGCCTCTAAAGCCCGATGAAGCTAATCGCAACGGCGCACAGCGCGATCGAGGCACCGGCAACCGCGTGCGCATAGCGTCCTGTTGTCGGCAGTTTCAGTTTCTCAAGGCCGAGAGTCGTCGCCGCGACGCACGCGATCATGGTCAGCAAAGTGACCAGCCCGAATACCGCAGCAACGGACAGCACCAGCAATCCACTTTGCTGCGCCGCCGGATACATGAATAACGGAATCAATGCCTCGCACGGGCCAAGCAGGAAGATGATGAACAGGGCCCACGGCGTTATGGAGCTGGCGGCCTCTTTTTCATGAACATGCGTGTGATCGAAATGATGATCGTGCTCGTGGTTATGCACGACGTCGCCATGCGTATGGATGTGCGAGTGCCGGTAGTCGCGCCCTGCCTTGCGTAATCCCCACGCGAAGTACATGAGACCAAAAGCCAGCATCGCGTAGGCCGCAAGGTTTCCCCTGCTCGTCTCTATCGCGACCAGCGACGTGAGCTTCGCACCGAGAACGATGCCGATAGTTCCGATAACGATGGAGCTCAGTACATGACCGATGCCGCAGAGCGTCGTCACGCGCAGCGTTCTTGCCAGCGACCAACCGCGCGCCTTGCCCATCGCGGTGAAGACGAGGTAGTGGTCCGGCCCCAGGATGGTATGCAGGAACGCGATTGCCGCGGCCGTCGTAATCAGGACCTGGGCCTCGTTCACGGCGCCACCTCCCGCGAGCCAACCGTCATGCATGATTTTGTGTGGTCAATCACTGCTTCATTCTATTTTTTGTCGTTACATCAACACCATAGGTCTTATCCCGTATGGTGTCTCCCCCTGGCGAGACGCGTCTGGCAGAATAGGTGCATGATTTTGCGACGACTTTTCACTGCATTCACCGTGATCATGGCGGCCACGCTGGCCTCGGGCTGCGCGACCGAGCCGGCGAGCCGGGTCGTCCAGTCTGCGCAATCCAGCGAGTGCGTCGTGCTGTTGCATGGCCTGAATCGCAGCTGGCGCGCAATGCAGCCGATGGCGCGCGCGTTGCAGGACGACGGCTACACGACCGTCAATGTCGACTATCCTTCACAGCTCGGAACGATCCAGGAACTGGCACCTATGGCGGTCGGACTTGGACTCGAGCAGTGCCGCTCAGCCGGCGCCAGCAAAGTGCACTTCGTCACGCACTCGATGGGCGGCATCCTGCTGCGCTACGCGAACGAACAGGCACCGATCAAGGAACTCGGACGCGTCGTCATGCTTGGACCGCCCAACCAGGGAAGCGAGCTCATCGATCGCACGCGTACCTGGCCCGGATTTGCAGCCCTCAGCGGGCCCGCGGGCATGCAACTTGGCACGTCACCCGAGAGCATCCCGTCACAGCTGGGCCCGGTCGATTTCGAACTCGGCGTCATCGCCGGCACGAATACGATCAACGTACTCGCCTCGGCGATGCTGCCGGACCTGGATGACGGCAAGGTAACCGTCAAACGGACCATGGTCGACGGGATGCAGGACCACCTCGTTGTCGAGGACTCCCATCGCTACATCGTGCGCAGCGCGGCGGTGCTGCGCAATACGCGTTCATTCCTGCGGACGGGCAGTTTCGTCGACCTCGACCGCTAGCCGCGCTTCCAGATCCTCAATCCGTCGCTGCTGTTCCTGCACGACCTTGGTCAGGGCAGCAACGAGGTCCATCGTGCTTAGCGATTGTCCGTCGCTGCTTGCCAGTTCGGCTGGGACGTCTTCGGCGATGAACCCGACGTAGTCTTCACCTTGCTCGACTCGGTACGTGAACGTCACGGGCTCGAGCGCCATCACCGCGGCCAGCGCATCGTCGCTCGTCAGCATGGCGATATTCTCCTTGCTCTCGCGTGAGGAGCGATTTGTCCATACCCCACCCGCGGTCACATAGGCGCCACTGGCCATTTCAAGGGGGTGCGACGGGCGAGACACGCCGAAACCGACGTTGCCGTCTCGGTCTATTGTGATGCGATCGATCGACCCTGCACCTATCGTCAACGTGCTCGCACGATTGTGCATGACATACCCCGTCTCTCCGGAAGACTGCGTGATCATCAGCCCCGCAACGTTGCTGTTCTGGTCGTGAATGCGAATGCTGCCGTTAACCTCCAGCCTTTGTTCTGGCGCGCTGGTGCCGATGCCCACACGATTGCCGTCGTCGAAGAGCTGCGAATTGCCTAGCTCTCCTTCCTTGCGGAGCTTTACGACGTAGTCGCGGTCGGCTTTTATCTCCAGGGATGTCGCAGCGGGTGGTGCGGGCGGCGCCTCCTGCGGTTCTGCGAACTCAGCCTCAACAACCGGTTCCAACTCGGGAACGGGTTGCGGCTCTGGCACGGGTTCGGGTTCCGGCGCCGGCGATACCTCCTCGACGACATCCTCGACGGCTTCGACTACCGATTCGATGACCGCCTCTTCGACAACGTCCGCTGCGGCTTCTTCGACAACTTCCTCGACAACCTCCTCGGCTGCAACGTCGACCGTAGCCGCTTCCGGTACCGAATCGGACTCGACCTTCGACCAGTCAGCACTGACGAAGCCAGTCGCGCCGCCTTCGAGCTGAACCTCGTGCCAGCCATCAACGCTGCCGACATGCGGCAGCGACGTGCCCTTGGCGAGTTTGCCGACGACATCGGAGCTTGTATCGGGGTCCAGCCGAATATTCACGCTGTCCTCGACCCGGTCGGCCGGCACAACAACATCAGCGAGTCCCGACAACGGGATTAACAGGCCCAGTACCAGTAGTGCACGCTTCATAGTCCCTCCCTCCTTGCGACAAGACGCAGTCTGCGATCGAGTCTATCACTCCCGGTCCGACGCCTATTTGCGCCAGAACTTGGTGCGATGGCGCGCTCGTCACATGGCTGACGGGAAGTGAAGGCAATCCTGTATTCACTCAAGCCTGCCGTGATGGACACGGCTGGTAGCTGAAGCAATCCAGGGACTAGCCCGGCGCGTCTTCCAGACCCTGGGCAATCCACATCTTGACGAGCGGATGATAGGTTTCCTTCGCCCGCTCGTACATTTCGCGGGCCAGATCCAGATCCTCGCCATTTGAGGCCAGCGCCCGATAGACCGGAGCGATCAGGCGTCCGCGGCCAAAGCGGCTCAGGTGTGCCTCGAGCTGCGGATACGCGGGCGTATAGCGGCGCGTAGCGACCTGAATAAACCAGGTGCGCGCAATCTCGGCATTTCTTGTCTCGCTGAATGAATGCACAGCATCGAGATCGGCCAGCTTTTCATGCACGAGGTCATCCGGAAGGCTGTTAATGAAGTGGATGGCGGCCTGGGCGCTCCACACGTCAATCGGAATATCCGCTGTCGCCACTGCACCCGACGCCCAGTCGGCGGCCATGCCGGCCGCGGCTTCGAGCGTCGCGGATGCCGGGACCCTCGCATCGGCGGGAAGGCCGGGTTCGTAGAGCCACGCTTCGACCTGCGCACGTGTCAACGGCGCGCCCTCCACGCTCATCAATTCCTGTTCGAGATGAGCAAGGAACATCTCCGTCGTGATGGTCTGCCAGGCATAGGTTTCGAAATAGCCGTTGAGGAACGCGTCAAACGCCTCGCGCCCGAAAGCTGCCTCGAGATTCTCCAGGAATAGCTGGCCTTTGTGGTAGTGAACCGTGCCCTGGGAATCTTCGCCGTCTTCAGGCGTCATCCGCGGCGCCAGCGCCTGCATTTCCTCGGGCACCTGCTCGAAACTGTCAAGCAGTTCACGATAGCCGATCACGCGCTCTTCGTTAGCACGGTCGACATCGTAGATGACTTCCATCAGCCGGGATTCGAGATAGCTCGTCACCCCTTCGTTGAGCCAGATGTCCCGCCACGTTCGGTTGGTAACGAGATTGCCGGACCACGAATGCGCGAGTTCGTGCGCGACGACGGCAACCAGACTGCGATCTCCGGCAAGCAGGCTCGGTGTCAGGAAGGACAGCCGAGGGTTTTCCATACCGCCGAACGGAAAGCTCGGTGGCAGAACCAGCAGGTCGTAGCGACCCCATTGGTACGGCCCGAACATCGACTCGGCCGTCTCCAGCATGGCCTGCGTGTCAGCGAATTCGTAGACCGAGGCATCGAGCAGCTCGGGCTCCGTGTAGATGCCCGTGTCCTTGCCCAACGGGGCAAAGTAGAAATTGCCGACCGCGATGGCAAGCAGGTAGGACGGAATCGGTTGCGGCATTTCAAAGCGGTACTCACCAGTCCGTGCGGCCAGCGGGTCGTTATCGGCACTCATTACCGCGAGCAGGTTTCTGGGCGTGCGGATCGTTGCCTCGTAGGTGATACGCAGCGCCGGCGTGTCCTGCAAGGGCACCCAGCTGCGCGCATGAATCGACTGTGACTGCGAATACACCATAGGCTGTTTGCCACCGGCGGTCAGATTGGGCGGCAGCCACTGCAGCGCCGTAGAGGCCGGGCTTGTCGAGTATTCGAGTACCAGGTCAAACCGCTCCCCGGAATCCGGCGGTAACGTTACGCTTAGCGGCGTCCCGAGGAGTTCATCGCTTTCGCCAAGGTAGTACTCGGCAGCTACCGACGACCCGTCAGTGACAACTGCAGCGCTGACAATCTCGAGGTCTCGCGTGTCAAGAATGATGTTTTCTGCAGCTGGATCGAGCCGCTTCATTGTCAGCGTCGCGTTGCCGCGGAACACCTGCGCGTCGAAATCGATATCGAGGTCCAGTTCCACGTGTTCCGTGACGAACTGTTCCGTATTGGCAAACGTGTAGTAGTCACGCGCTGGATCGTAGTCGTCGACCTCGGGCGCATCTCTCGAGCAGGCGGAAACAGACAGAATCGCAAGGGCGAAATACAAGATCTTTCGGGTCATCTCGGTCTCGATGGGGGTCCGCGGAGCCGGGATTCTAATACAAGGGGCGCGGGAATGCCGAGGTGCGTGTAGACTCGCCGCATGCGCGCATTGGTATGCAAAAAATATGGACCGCCGGAGAGCCACGCCATCGTCGATTGGGACGATCCGGAGCCCGGCGACTATGACATTGCCTTCGACGTCAAGGCGGCGGCACTGAACTTTGCCGACATCCTCTCGATGGCCGGCCAGTACCAGGTTAAGGCACCCCTGCCCTTCATCGCGGGCAATGAAGCCGCCGGGATCGTCACTGCCGTTGGCAGGAACGTCACCCGGTTCAAGCCAGGCGATCGCGTTATTGGCGCGCTGCGCGGCGGCGGCTTCGCCGAAAAATCGATCGTCCCTGAGGTTGCCGCACTTGCCGCCCCTGCTGAACTCGGTTTTGAGCAGGCCGCGGCTTACTCCGTCGCCTACGGCACGGGTTACCACGCGTTAAAGCAAAACGCCCGGCTCCAGGACGGCGAAACCGTCCTCGTGCTCGGCGCCGCTGGCGGCGTGGGCTATGCCGCGGTCGAACTGGCGAAAGCCATGGGCGCGACCGTCATCGCCGCGGCGAGCAGCCAGGAGAAACTGGATTTCGTGGCACACGCCGGCGCGGACGAGTTCATTGACTACTCGAACCAACCTCTCAAGGAAACGGTCAAATCACTGACCGACGGTCGGGGTGTAGATGTCGTTTACGACCCGGTCGGTGGCGACCTCGCTGAGCAGGCGCTGCGCGCGACGGCCTGGCACGGGCGCTTTATCGTGGTCGGTTTCGCGAGCGGCACCATCCCGAAGTTCCCGGCCAACCTCGCATTGCTTAAGGAAGCGAGCATCACCGGTACGTGGTTCGGCACCTGGGCCGAACGCCATCCGGAGGAAATGCGCGCGAATTTCGAGGAACTCGCGAGCATGATCGCGGCGGGCACGATTCGTCCGCGCGAGCCGACAACGTTTGCGTTTGACGACTGCGCCGAGGCGTTTCGGGTCATTACTGAACGACGCGTACTTGGCAAGGTCGCACTGCAGATGGCGTGATGCACAAGCGGTCAATTTGGGTTGCCGCGCTCCTGTTGCTGTTCGCCAGCACCCTCGTGCTTGGCCATCCCGAGGACGAGCTGTGTGTGCCGGGCGAGGATGGCATGGATCCCGAACTGTGTGCGCTGCTCGCGGAGATGAACAGCGCCGAAGGCGCTTACAACCAGACCGGAAGCTCTCCGCTACTCGATGAGTTCGGTGAACGCCGCGGCTTTTTCGAGACCGCGGGGCTCTATATCACGATCGGGATTGGCCACATTCTGCCGGACGGTGCCGACCACATCCTCTTTGTTCTTGCCATCTTCCTGGCGTCGACGCGGATCGCAGCGCTCGTCTGGCAAATCTCGGCGTTTACAGTTGCACACACCGCGACGCTCGGACTCGCCGCAGCCGGTTTCATAACGCCCTCCGCCGCTGTCGTCGAACCATTAATTGCGTTCACGATTGCGTTCGTCGCGATCGAGAACCTTGTATTCAAGGACATGACGAAGTGGCGGCCGCCGGTCGTGTTCAGCTTCGGGCTGATACATGGCCTTGGCTTCGCGGGCTTCTTCGGCGAACTCGGCCTGCCTCCGAACCAGTTCTGGAGTGCCCTGATCGGATTCAATATCGGTGTGGAAATCGGGCAGCTTTCCGTTGTGCTGGTCGCCGCATTGCTCGGCGTCTGGATTCGGCGCCGGCTGGCCGACCCGGACGGCACGATGCGGTATCGCCAGTTCGTCGCCATGCCCGCCTCACTGGTAATTGGCCTGACGGGGCTTTGGTGGGGCATCACCCGACTGATCGCATGAAGAAAGGGCGCCCGCGAAGCGGACGCCCCTTGTACTGCTGAAGTGGTTGACTAGTTGCCGCCCGCTTCTTCTACGGCAAATCCACGGCCCTCGAGCAGCGGCTCGATGCTCGGATCCTGGCCGCGGAATTTGCGATACAGCTCGTCCGCTTCCTGCAGGCCGCCTGCCTCATAGACCCACTTCTTCAGGCGCGCGGCGATTTCCGGATCCCAGATATCCTCGGCCTGCTTGAATGCAGCAAAGCCGTCGGCATCGAGAATCTCGGACCACAGGTACGCGTAGTACCCCGCTGAGTAACCGCCAGCAAAGATGTGGCTGAAGTACTGCGAACGGTAGCGTGGTTCAATCTCGGGAATCAGGCCGTAACCCTCAAGCACCTGCTTTTCGAACGCACGTGCATCCGTGATCTTCGCGGCTTCCTCGGAGCTCAGCATATGCCAGTTAAGGTCCAGCAATGAGGCAGCGATGTACTCCGTTGTCGCGAACCCCTGATTGTGGTTGCCGGCAGCCAGCATGCGCTCGACCAGGTCATCAGGAATGACCTCGCCGGTCTCATGATGCCGCGCGTACATTTCCAGCATCTCTGGCTCCGAGACCCAGTGTTCCAGAATCTGCGCGGGGAACTCGGTGTAGTCGCGAGGCCCGTCTACGCCTGAGAACATCGGGTAGTCGATCTGCGTCATGATGCCGTGCAGCCCGTGGCCGAACTCGTGGAACAGCGTTTCAACGTCGCCGAAGCGCATCAGCGTTGGCTCACCCTCCGGCGGCGTCGGCAGGTTCAGGTTGTTCGTCACGAGCGGGCGAATGCTATTGCCGCCGATATTCGACGTGCCCCGGTAGGAACTCATCCATGCGCCGCCGCGCTTGGAGTCGCGAGCATACATATCGGTCATGAACAGGCCGAGATGGTCACCATCAGCGTCTTTAACGTCAAATGACACGACAACCGGGTTCCAGCCCTCGACGTCGACTTCCTCAAACGTCACACCAAACAGCCGCGTCGCCATTTCGAACATACCGGCACGCACGTTCACGAGATCGAAGTAAGGCTTGGTCTCGTTCTCGTCGACATCGAACTTGGCCTTGCGGACCTTCTCGGAGTAATGCCACCAGTCGTGCGCGGCGAAGGTAAACTCGTCGCCGATCATGTCCTGCATGTCGGCACGTTCTTCCTTTGCCGTCTCAAGCCCCGGGCGCCATACGCGCAGCAGGAAGTCCTCGGCGCCCTGCGGCGTCTTCGCCATGTTGTACTCGAGGATGTAGTGCGCATGTGACTCGTAGCCCATCAGCTCAGCACGCTTGGCGCGCAGCTGGGCGATCTCGATTGCGAGCGGTCCATTATCGCGCTCGCCTGCAGACGCGCGCAGCCGATAGCCGTTAAACAGCTTCTCGCGCAGCTTCCGGTTTTCCGATTGCGTCATGAACGACTCGTAAGAAGAGCGGTTCAGGCCGACAACCCAGGCTTCCTTCTCTTCGTCCCAGATAGCGCCCTTGAAGTCGTCGCTCAGTCCAGCGATTTCCTCATCAGTCTTCAGCTCCAGCGTGAATCCCTTGGTCTCGAGCAGCAGGTTCTGGGCAAACTTTGTCGTCAGGCCCGAAATCTTGGCATTGATTTCGGCGATCTGTTCTTTGACGTCCGTCGGCAGCGCCGCGCCTGCGCGCACGAACGAGCGATGGCGCAATTCGAGCAGGCGCGCATCCTGCTCATCGAGGTCGAGGCTATCGCGCTGCTCGTAAACTGTCTTGATGCGCTGCCAGAGCGCATCGTTCATGACGATCGCATCATATTCACGCGTCAGCATCGGCCAGATTTCGGTCTCGAGTGCCCGCAGTGTGTCATTGGTTTCAGTACCTGTGATGTTGCCGAACGTGTAGCTCGACTTGTCCAGAAGGTCACCCGCCAGCTCGAGCGCCACGATCGTGTTCTCGAAGGTCGGTGCCTCGGCATTGTCTGCGATTGCGGCGATATCGTCTCGCAGCTCGAGAACGCCCTTCTTGATGGCAGGCATGTAATGGTCGTCTGCGATGACCGCGAAAGGAGGCACGCCATAGGGCGTGTCCCAGCTCTCGAGGAACGGATTGCCCTCGAGCTCGGCATCGGTCACGGCAATCTCGTCGGTAGCCTCGTCAGCAGCGTCCGTCGCCGTCTCGCCCTGGTCCGCGCCGCCACAGGCGCCCAGCATCATTGCGACCAGCCATAAACTAATCAACCTACTGAATTTCATAATGATTTTCCTAACATTTTCCTTGATTTTCGCTTCCCGAGAGGCCGTTCCGGTCTCGACAAGGGCGGCTATTGTACAGGGTCTGCGCGAGCGAAGCCGCTTCCCTGACCGTTCTCGGTAAGCGCGTATGTATAAAGAGTCTGATTCCGGTATAAAAGGTTCACAACAATAATTGCCTGGCCGCGCTCGCCCGGCCAGAAACACGCAGGGATCAGGCATGTCATCACAATCGGCTCGGCCGCTTAACCCGGTTCCGGAGGAGTTCGCCGGCAACTCATTGTCACGGGGCCTCAAGCGAGCGTTCCATGCTACCCGTCCGAAGTTTTTCCCTGCATCCGTACTGCCCGTAGTGGTCGGCACAGCATGGGGCGCACTGGCGTCGGGCACCTTCAGCGTTTACGTGTTCCTGCTCGCACTTATCGCCACGGTCTGCGTCCACGCCGCAAGCAACGTGCTCAACGACGTCGGTGACGAATCAATTGGCACCGACGCCCGCAATGAACAGCGCATCTACCCGTACACGGGCGGCTCGCGGTTCATCCAGACCGGCATCCTGTCGCAAGCCAGCATGGCCCGACTTGGCACATCACTGCTTGTCATTGCAGCGATCGCCGGACTGCTGCTATTCCTCGAGCGCGGCCCGATGGTCATTACGTTTGGCATCATCGGTATCCTGCTTGGCGTGCTGTATTCGCTCGGCCCCGTCAAGCTCAGCACGCTGGGTCTCGGTGAAACCGCGGTTGCGATCGCTTTCGGGGTACTGCCGGTCACAGGCGCCGCGTGGTTGCAGGGCGCAGCGATCGATGCGCAACTGATCGTCTTCTCCTTGCCGGTCAGCCTCTGGGTCGCGGCCATCCTGCTGATCAACGAAGTACCGGACATCGAGGCCGACGGCGCTACCGGCAAGCACACCCTCCCGGTGCGCCTCGGGATTGGCGCAACGGCAAACCTCTATTTCCTGCTGCACATCGCCGCCGCAGCCGCGATCGGGTGGCTCACCTACCAGGGCGCGCTCCCGCTTCTGGCACCTCTCGTGCCGCTTGGCCTGCTGCTGCTGGGCTGGAAGTCGGCGAGCGGCATTCGCGGTGGCATGGAGAACCGCGAGGCGATGACGAAAGCCATAGAGGGCACGCTCGGGATTCATACGATCGGCTGCATCTGGATCGCCGGGTGCGCTCTGTTTGCACTTTGGTTCTAAGTAACGACGAAGTTTATGCACATCAAAATCAAGAAAGGTCTGAACGTCCCCCTGGACGGCTCGCCTGAGCAGAGAATCTCCGCCGGCCCCGAGGTGACCTCTGTCGCCCTGCTGGGTCCGGATACTCACGACCTGAAGCCGCGCATGTTGGTTCGCGAGGGTGATCGCGTTCAGCTCGGTCAGCCGCTTTACAACGACAAGGCCAACCCGGGCATCAACTTCACGTCCCCGGGCAGCGGTGTCGTGGCACACATCAACCGTGGCGAGCGACGCATACTGCAGTCGGTGGTCATTGATCTCGACGGTGACGACGCTGTGCAATTCCCGCACGTATCGCCCGGCGAGCTCGCCGACCTCGATTCCGACACGATTCGCGAGACCATGCTTGCGTCAGGCCTTTGGACGGCATTCCGAACGCGGCCTTTCAGCAAGATACCGGCGGCCGATTCTTCGCCACGAGCGATCTTCGTGACGGCGATCGACACGAACCCGCTGGCTCCCGATCCAGGGGTTGTCATTAACGAGGATCCGGATTCGTTCAGATTGGGCCTGCGACTGGTGAAGAAGCTGGTGCATGGGCCTGTCTACATCTGCACCGCGGACAATGCGAATATCGAGTGCCCCAACGACCTGCCGTTCCGCCATGCGGTCTTTCAGGGCCCGCACCCCGCGGGACTGCCCGGCACGCACATTCATTTCCTCGAACCTGTGAGCGAATCGAAGGTTGTCTGGCATATTGGTTACCAGGACGTTATGGCGATGGCACGCCTTTTCACAACCGGGCGGTTGCCGGTCGAGCGGGTTGTCGCGATTGGCGGTCCAATGATAGAAACACCGCGCCTCGTCAGTACACGACTTGGCGCCAACACGAGCGAGCTCATCAGCGGCTCACTGCGGCCAGGTGACGTTCGCGTCATCTCCGGGTCGGCGCTGAGCGGCTATCGCGCTGCCGGCTGGGCAACCTACCTGGGTCGCTATCACCAGCAGGTTTCGGTCCTCCAGGAAGGCACCCCTCGGGAGTTCCTGTCGTTTATGCGGCCTGGTTTTGGCAAGTTTTCGTCCGCGCGCGCGTTCGTCGGCAAGCTGTTCGGCAAAGACTATCGCTTCACTACATCGCAGAACGGCAGTCCCCGCGCCATGGTCTCGATCGGCAGCTTCGAGCAGGTCATGCCACTGGACATACTGCCGACGCCTTTGCTCAAAGCACTGCTCGTCCGCGACACGGACGGCGCTCGCGACCTTGGCTGCCTCGAGCTGGATGAGGAAGATCTCGCGTTGTGCTCATTCGTTTGCAACGGCAAATACGAATACGGCCCGCACCTGCGGCAGAATCTTCATGAGATCGAGGTGAACGGCTGATGAAACCGCTACGCTCTTTCCTCGACAAGGTCGAACCGCTGTTCACGCCAGGCGGACGCTTCGAAAAACTGTACGCACTCTTCGAGGCCGTCGACACGTTCTTCTATTCGCCGGCAGACCTCGCACGTGGTTCGCCGCACGTCCGTGACGCACTGGACCTGAAACGCGTCATGATCATTGTCGTCATCGCGGGAATACCCGTTGCACTGATGGGCATGTGGAATACGGGCTACCAGGCGAACATGGCCCTGCAGTCGCTCGGAATCGCCGGCATCGAAGGCTGGCGCGGCGCGCTACTGCCGCTGCTCGGAGCCGGTTACGACCCGCAGAACATCTGGGATTGCCTGCTCCATGGTGCGCTGTACTTCATTCCGATCTATATCGTGACCATGGTTGTTGGCCTGTCCTGGGAGATCCTGTTTGCCGGCATTCGCAATCATGAGGTCAATGAGGGCTTCTTCGTCACGGGCTGGCTGTTTGCCCTGATCGTCCCGGCCACGATCCCTCTCTGGCAAGTGGCGGTCGGCATCACCTTCGGCGTCATCATCGCCAAAGAGGTGTTTGGGGGTACCGGCAAAAACTTCCTTAACGTCGCGCTGGTCGCACGCGCGTTTCTCTATTTCGCCTACCCGGCGCAGATTTCGGGCGACGCTGTCTGGACGCCCGTCGACGGCTTTACCGGCGCCACCGCGCTGGGCGTCAGCGCCATCGAAGGCATGCAGGGCATTGCCAACATGGGACTAACCTGGACCCAGGCGTTCATCGGCCAGATGCAGGGTTCGATTGGCGAGACGTCGGCTGCGGCCTGCCTGATTGGCGGCGCGTTCCTGGTTTACACGGGCATCGCGTCATGGCGCATCATTGTCGCCGTGTTCGCCGGCCTGATCATTCCTACGTTGATCTTTGGCAGCGCAGACAGCAGCAACCCGATGCTGTCGATGCCGTGGCACTGGCACGTCGTCGTCGGCGGCTTCGCATTCGGCGCCGTCTTCATGGCAACCGACCCGGTCAGCGCCGCGCAGACCGATGTCGGCAAATGGGTATTCGGCCTGTTGATCGGTTTCATGACGTGGTTGATCCGCGTCATCAACCCGGCGTTCCCGGAGGGCATCATGCTCGCGATACTGTTTGCCAACGTGTTCGCACCGGTGATCGATCACTTCGTCGTGCGAGCCAACGTAAAACGGAGGCTGAAACGCAATGGCTAAAGAATTTGATCGCGACAGCATCTCCAATACGCTGATCGTCGCCATCGGCCTGAGCCTCGTCTGCTCGATAATCGTTTCGAGCGCCGCCATCGTGCTGAAACCGGTTCAGCAAAAGAACGAAGAGCTGTTTCGGCAACAGATCATCCTCGAAGTCGCCGGCCTCATGGAGCCGGATGCAGACGTGACTGTCCTGTTCGAGGCGATCGAGGAACGCGTCGTCGACCTCGAGTCAGGCGACTACGTCGAAGGCGTCGATACGGACGAGATGGTGACCATTCCAGATGATCTGGACCTCGCCAGCATCGGCGAGCGAGCGCGCTATATTCCGGTCTATCACGTCATGAAGGACGGCGAGATCGAGCAGCTCATCCTGCCGGTCTATGGCAAGGGTCTCTGGTCGACCATGTACGGCTATCTTTCTGTTGCGCCCGACGGCAATTCAACGCGCGGCCTGCAGTTCTACGCACACGGTGAAACGCCCGGTCTCGGCGACCAGATGGACAAGGAAGACTGGCGCGCACAGTGGGACAGCAAGGAACTCTACGGCGACAGTGATCAGCCGCAGGTCCGAGTCATCAAAGGTCTCGTGCCGGACGGCATTGAAGGCGGCGAACACATGATTGACGGTATGTCCGGCGCCACGCTTACTGGCAACGGCATCACCGGGCTCCTGCAGTACTGGACCGGTTCGCACGGCTTCGGCCCCTACCTGAACAACTTTCGTGAGAGCAGCTAACGATGAGTGAAACCCGTAAAGTCCTGATCGACCCGCTTGTCGACAACAACCCGGTTACGCTGCAAATGCTCGGTATCTGTTCGGCGCTCGCCGTTACCACCTCGTTGCTTCCCGCATTGCTCATGTGTCTCGCACTGACAAGCGTCGCGGCACTGGCCGGTGCTGCGATCAGCGCGCTGCGGCATCGCATCCCGAACAACATTCGCATCATCGTGCACATGACGATCATTGCGTCACTGGTGATACTCGTCGACCAGCTGCTCAAGGCCTACGCCTTCGAGACGAGCAAACAGCTCTCCGTATTCGTTGGCCTGATCATCACGAATTGCATCGTGCTCGGGCGCGCCGAAGCGTTTGCTATGAAGAATGGCGTCGTCCTGAGTTTCATCGACGGACTGGGCAACGGCCTCGGCTACAGCGTCATCCTGATCGCGGTTGCCACGCTGCGCGAACTGTTCGGCGCGGGCACCCTGCTCGGTTACCCCGTACTCGAAACCGTCTCCAACGGCGGCTGGTACGAACCGAACGGCCTCATGCTCTTGCCGCCAAGCGCGTTTTTCATTATCGGACTGCTGATCTGGGGCATCCGCACCTGGCGCAAACAGCAGGTCGAGAAGCCCGAATACCAGATTCACGCCGTGCACCGGACGGAGGTCTTTTAAATGGAAGCCTATGTCAGCCTCTTCATCCAGGCCGCCTTCGTCGAGAATCTCGCACTCGCCTTCTTCCTTGGCATGTGCACGTTCCTGGCCGTGTCAAAGCGCGTGGAAACGGCGATCGGCCTTGGCCTCGCCGTGATCGCGATCCAGGTCATCACGGTTCCCGTCAACTACCTGATCTACACCTATCTGCTGGCCGACGGCGCGCTCGCCTGGGCCGGCATGCCGAATATCGACCTGAGTTTCCTTGGTCTCGTGTCCTACATCGGCGTCATCGCCGCGCTCGTGCAGATCCTCGAGATGACGCTCGACAAGTTCTTCCCGAAACTCTACAACGCCCTTGGCATTTTCCTGCCTCTGATCACGGTGAACTGCGCGATCCTCGGCGGCACGTTGTTCATGGTCGAGCGCCAGTACGACTTCGCGGAATCCGTCGTCTTTGGCGTCGGCAGCGGCTCGGGCTGGGCCATTGCGCTGATCGCGCTGGCCGGAATCCGCGAGAAACTCAAGTATTCCGACGTCCCTGACGGACTGCAGGGTCTCGGCATCGCATTCATCATTGTCGGCCTCATGTCGCTTAGCTTCATGGGCTTCTCGGGTATCTAACGTGAACGCCGAATCAACTGTCATTCAGGAAGTGCTGCTGGGCGTTGGCCTGTTTACGGCAATCGTCCTATTGCTGGTCTTCGTCATTCTCATGGCCCGCTCGAGGCTGGTTTCGACGGGTAGCGTCAAGGTGATCGTCAACGACGAACGCGAAATCGCGATCCCTGTCGGCAGCAAGTTGCTGCAGGGCCTGGCGGATGCCGAGCTGTTCGTTCCCTCTGCCTGCGGTGGCGGCGGCACCTGTGCCCAATGCCGGGTGCGTGTGCTGTCCGGCGGCGGCGCAATCCTGCCGACCGAGACATCGGTCATCAACAAGCGGGATGCGGCCGATCACTATCGCCTGGCGTGCCAGGTGGCCGTCAAGCAGGACATGACGGTACAGGTCGCTGACGAAGTCTTTGGCGTCAAACGCTACGAGACCACGGTCGTTTCCAATCGGAATGTGGCCAGTTTCATCAAGGAACTGGTTGTCGCACTGCCCGAGGGCGAGGAACTCGATTTCCGCGCCGGTGGCTATATCCAGATCGAGTGCCCGCCACACGATCTCAAGTACTCGGACTTCGACATCGACGAGGAATTCCGCGACGAGTGGGACAAGTACGACCTTTGGCGCTACGAGTCGCACGTCAAGAGCAATGAGATGCGTGCCTACTCAATGGCGAGCTATCCGGACGAACGCACCGTGATCAAGCTCAATGTTCGCATTGCGACGCCGCCCCCTGGAGCCGATGCCTCGGTGCCACCGGGCATCATGTCATCGTACATCTTCAACCTGAAACCCGGCGACAAAGCGATCATTTCGGGACCGTTCGGCGAGTTCTTCGCCAAGGACACTGACAACGAGATGGTGTTCATCGGCGGCGGCGCCGGCATGGCACCGATGCGCTCGCATATCTTCGACCAGCTCAAGCGCAAACACAGCAACCGCAAGATGTCGTTCTGGTACGGCGCGCGCAGCCTGCGCGAGATGTTCTACGCGGAAGAATTCGACGAGCTTGCCGCGAACAACGATAACTTCGAGTGGCACCTTGCGCTTTCGGAGCCGCAACCCGAAGACAACTGGGCCGGCCTGAAGGGCTTTATCCACCAGGTGCTGTACGACGAGTACCTGAGACAGCACGAAGCGCCCGAAGACTGTGAGTACTACATTTGCGGGCCACCGATGATGAATACGGCGGTCATCAAGATGCTCGAGAGTCTTGGCGTCCAGAAAGAGAATATCCTGCTCGACGACTTCGGCGGCTAGTTTGTGATGCGCCGCGCTCTGGGTCTGTTCTGTGCACTGATGCTTGCCGCGTGCGGCAGCGACCGCCTGCCGCAGCTGGAACTCACGGGCACTGCGCTGGGAACCACGTTCAAGGTTGCGATCGTTGACGCGCCGGAAGGACTCGACACAGACGCGCTCGAGGCCAATGTAGTTGCCACCCTCGCCACTGTTGACGGTCTTGCGTCTACCTGGCGCGATGATTCCGAGCTCTCGACGCTGAACGCGAATCCGTCCAGCGACTGGATCCTGGTATCCGCGGAACTTTGCGACATGCTCGACCGCGCCCTGAGCGTCAGCAAAACGACCGGCGGCGCCTTTGACGTGACGGTCGGCCCGCTGGTCAATCTCTGGGGCTTTGGACCGGACGGTCCCGTGAACGAGCCGCCTTCTGACGAGTCGATAGCGGCTGCGCTTGTCTCCGTTGGCCACGACAAGATCGAGGCGGACTGCGACGCAAAGCTCGTGCGCAAGGACGTCCCGGCGCTGTACGTCGACTTGTCCGGTTGGGCGAAAGGTCATGCCGTTGACGAACTTGCAGCGCTGCTTGACCAGACTGGTCTCGGAAATTACCTCGTCGAGGTAGGCGGGGAGATCCGGGTCAAAGGGCACAACAGCGAAGGCCTCGGCTGGGCGGTCGCTGTCGAAGCACCGACGACATCCGAACGGTTACCCCAAGCCGTTGTGCGTATCTCGGATACGAGTGTCGCGACCTCGGGCGACTATCGGAACTACTTCGAGTACGATGGCTCGAATTATTCGCATACGATCGACCCACGTACCGGCCGCCCTGTAGCGCATAACCTGGCTGCGGTAACGGTAATCGACCCGTCGACCGCATACGCCGACGCAATGGCAACAGCGTTGCTGGTACTGGGGCCCGAGGCCGGCCCGAAGCTGGCCGGGGAGCTCGACCTCGCAGCCTATTTCCTGGTTCGCGAGGCCGGTGCAGTCCGGGAGACTACAACGACCGCATTTGACCGGTTGGGAACACAATGAACACCATCATGACAACGCTGCTATTGAGCTTCATCGTGATCCTGCTGGTCATCGCAGGGATGGCTGTGGGCGTCATGAACGGACGCCGCGCCATCAGCGGCAGTTGCGGCGGGCTGAACAGCGGTGGCTGCGAGCTCTGCAGCGGCAAAGGTCAGTGCCAGCGGAAACGCGCGGCCGCTACGACGGAGGAATGAGATGCCTTTGAGATCCTGTCTCGTCAAAGACTATATGGCCAAGACGCTGGTGACGTTCAAACCGGACACCAACGTCCTGGATGCTGTCCATACGCTTGTCGAACATCGCATTGCCGGTGCGCCCGTCGTAGACGACCAGGGCAACATCATCGGCATGTTGTCCGAATTCGATTGCATCAAGGTAGCGCTCCAGGCTGGGTATCACGGCGACTATGGCGGCCCGGTTTCCGATTTCATGAGCCGCGGCGTCACGACGGTCAATGCCGAGATGAGCATCGTCGATCTCGCGCAGAAATTCGCGGAAGAAGGCTATCGGCGTTTCCCGGTTACCGACAATAACCGCCTGGTCGGCCAGATCAGCCGACGCGACGTGCTGCGCGCACTCGAAGTCCTTTCCCACGGCTGACAGTACCGAGGAGCAGTTCCTTGCGTCGCGGCTTGCGATGCGGCAGCCTGTTGTAACGTCGACTGGGTGAGAACCCCCAATGCGAAACAAAAGTCTCACTGTGATACTCGCCGCCTGCCTTCTGGCCGGGTGCTCGACATACGACGCGGTCGGAATTCCTCTGGACCTGGCATTGAATCTTTTCACCGACGTGAATGACGACAGGGGTCCAAGGAGCAAGAACCCGCATAGGGATAAGGTGCAGCTCTGGAAACCGGAAACCAGCTACTGCATTTATGTCGAGAAGAATGAACGCAGCCTCCAGGGCAGCCTCGATAACCTGTTCGACGATGTAGAAGCCGGCGAAGAGTATGTCGAGTTGCCTACGGGCGAAAAGTACCCGGTCGGCTCCACGGGACCCCGCAAAGCCTACGACGCAAGTTCCACCGCAACGTGCATTGCGAAGGAAAGGGAATCAAGCGACTAGATTACGCAGCTTACGGATCGAACCTGCATCCGCAGAAGCTCCAACAACGAACACCGTCTGCGCGCCTTCTCGGCACGGCCCACTTGCCTGAGTGGTCGCTGAACTTCTATAAACGCAGCAAGGATGCGTCGGGCAAGTGCACGATTCACCGCAGCATTGAAGGCGTGCACTTCGCCATTTACGCGATGGATACTGAAGACAGAGCTGTGCTCGACGAGATCGAGGGTCTCGGCAGCGGCTACGACGAAATCACGTTGCACATTCCGGATTTCGGCACATGCTTTTCCTACATCGCCCAGGACGCATTCGTGGACAGATCACTGGTCCCTTACGACTGGTACAAGGCGCTGGTCCTTGCCGGCGTGGAGCTCCACGGCTTTCCAGGCAGCTACGTAAGGCGAATCGAAGCTACACCAGCAATACGCGATCCAGACCCGAAGCGAGCTGCCAAGCACTGGGGCATTGTCAACAAACTGATAACCACGCACTGTTGAGGCTGTCTTTCGGCAGTCATGATGGGGCAGGTATTTGTAACCGACCGGGTAACCGCAATGCGACTGCTCCTGATAGCAAGCTTCCTGCTCCTGGCCGGCCAGGCCGTTGCGCAGCCTGTGCTGGATGAAAGCGATCCGTTGATCGCGTCCGTCATCGTTTATTCAGCGTCCTACTCTATCGAGCGCTGGGAGGGGTACTGCGCGTCCGAGTTTCCGTCGACAGCCGGCGCTGTGAAGGCGGCTCGTGAAACCTGGATGGACAGGCATCTCGATCTCCTGACCAAGGCAGGAAACATACTGAAGTCGCAACTCTCGCACGACGAGCGTGTGCAGATTGGCGTGCAGGCGCGGCTGACCAACGACGAACTCGAGAAAAAGTTGAATGCTGCACCAATGGGTTCGCGGAAGGACTGGTGCGACCAGTCACCGCAACGTATCAATGCACCCGAGATGAACCTGCTCCGTCGCGCCGTCCTTGTCAACGCAATCGAAAGCCTCGCGCCCTAGGTTTTCTTGTCGTCCTCGCTGACGAAGCGGGCACCGAGCGTCTTGCGACGCAGATAGGCGTAGACGTCGAGCAACGGCAACTCCTTCGGACATACATCGGCGCACGCCATCATGCCGAGACAGCCGAACACGCCCTGCTCGCCTGCCACGATGTCGAACCAGTCGGCATCGGAGCGCGTATCACGCGGGTCGAGCATGAATCGCGCCACGCGATTCAGACCGGCACCCGCCAGGAACGCGTCGTCGAGATTCGCGACCCCGCATGACGCGACACAGCAACCGCACTCGATGCAACGATCGTTCTCGTAGATAGCGTCCGCGAGTTCATCGCTCATGCGTTCTTCGGTGGCACCCTCATCGAACGGCTGGCGTTCGTGAATCCAGGCTTCGGTCCGCTCTGACATTTCCCGGAACCACGTCCCGGTATCCACGGACAGATCGCCAACGAGCTTGAAGGCTGGCAGCGGATAGAGCTGGATGTTTTCGGGCAGGTCACCCGTCAACGTCCGGCAGGCGAGTGCCGGGCGTCCGTTAACCATCATTCCGCAGGAACCGCAGATGGCGGACCGGCACGCAAAGTCGAACTGCAGACCCGGATCAAACGTCTCGCGAATCTGGTTGAGCGCGATGTAGAGCGTCATGAACGGGGTCTCATCGAGTTCGAACGTGTCCGTGTGCGGCGCGGATTGCGGGTCTTCCGGGTTGTAGCGGAAGATCTCAAAAGTCAGTTTGCGAGGCTCGGTGCTCAATGTAATTACCCCGTCACGGCGCGCCACGCGTCGCGGTCGAGCCGGCTCCCCATGTCTTCGGTTGTTTCCAGTCTGCCGTGGCGACGTTGTTCGTCGACGACACGAGCATTGTGATCATCGAGGGATTCCGTCATCTCGATGCGCTCGTCGGCGCCATAGCCGCGATAACCGGGTGGCAGGTCGATGAGGCCCGTCGGCTCGTAAGTGAATTCTGGCTCTCCGTCATCCAGCCCCCAACGGACCAGCGTTCGATTCAGCCAGTCACGATCATTGCGCAGCGGATAGTCACTGCGGAAATGCGCGCCACGACTCTCGGTGCGCGCCAGCGCACCTTTTGCCACGGTCATCGCCAGCCGCAGCATGCCTTTGAGTCTCAGCGCAAACGCGAGCTCGGGATTCACACCGGGATCCTTGCATCGCAGCACCGCGCTGTCGGATTCGTCGAGCAATTGCCCAAGTTCCTCGACCGCCTCGGCAAGCTCCTCGCCGTTACGGAAGATGCCAACCTTGTGCATCATGATGTCGCCCATCGCATCGCGGAGGTCGTAGATACTGCGGCTGTTCCCCGTGCGGGTGAGCCAGTCCTCCGCGCGCCGTTCCGCAGCGGCCAGCGCATCAAAGCCGATACTGGTATCGGCACTTAGCGTGATTCCGTCAGCAAATTCTGCAACGCGGCGTCCAACGAGACGTCCAGTCACAATCGTTTCCGACAAACTGTTGCCACCCAGCCGGTTGAAGCCGTGCATATCCCAGCACGCGGCTTCGCCCACCGCGAAGAGCCCGGCAAGACCGTAAGCCTGGCCATCCTTGTTCACGCGTACGCCACCCATCGAATAGTGCTGGGTAGGACGCACCGGGATCAGTTCTTCGGCAGGGTTGCGGCCAACGAAGTCGCGGCAAATATCCCAGACTTCGAGCAGTTTCGTTCTGAGGTGTTCCTCACCCAGGTGGCGAATGTCGAGCCAGAGATGCGGACCGTAGGGCGAATCGACGCCAGTGCCGTCGCGAATGGCCTGCACCATGTGCCTGGACACAACATCGCGGCTCGCGAGTTCCTGCTTCTCCGGCTCGGCCTTGACCATGAAGCGTTCGAGGTTGTTGTCGAGCAAGTACCCACCGTCGCCTCGGCACCCTTCGGTAACCAGAATGCCGCTCGGCACGAGCGTTGTCGGGTGGAATTGCACGGCCTCCATGTTGCCGAGCGGCACGACTCCCGTATCCAGCGCGATTGACGCGCCCATGCCCTCGTTGATCGTCGCGTTGCTCGTGTACTGGCCGTAGATGCGTCCGTACCCGCCCGTCGCAATGACCGTGGCCTTGGCGAGAACCACGAAATGCGAGCCCGTGCGCAGGCAGCGCACCACCGCGCCGAGGCACCGACTGCCGTCGTGAACGAGCGCGACGGCCTCTGTGCGATCGCGCACGGTAATGCCCAGTCTGACAACTTCGCTGTCAACCGCGTAAAGCGCCGCATGGCCGGTGCCGGCTGCGGCGTAGCAGGCACGCCATTTCGCCGTGCCGCCGAAGTCGCGGTGTGTGATTAACCCGTCGTTCTCCAGGGCTTCGTCGATCTCGACTTCGTCGCCTTTGATGAAGTAGTGATTCTTGCCGCCCTTGACACGCGTCCACGGCACGCCGTAGTGCGCGAGTTCGCGGACCGCGACAATCGCCTCCTTCGCAAAGATATTGGCGACCTCCTGGTCGGCGCCCCAGTCGCTGCCACGCACCGTGTCGAGAAAGTGAACGAGCGGACTGTCGCCTTCAGCCTTCGCACAGCTGGCGAGCGCCGCCTGCATACCGCCCTGCGCCGCGCAGCTGTGGCTGCGCCGCGGCGGGACCAGCGACAATATCAACGTGTCGTGCCCTGCCGCTGCGGCCTCGATGGCGCAGCGTTCGCCCGCGAGTCCGCCGCCGATGACGAGGACATCCGTTGTTACGAGGCGACCGCTCATGCGCCACCTCCATCCAGCAGGAATGCCAGCGGCGGATCGACCCAGCCTGCCAGCACGACCAGCGTCAACGCGCCGACGGCGAGCACGACCCAGAAGATAACCTGCTCGATGCGGTGCATAGCCGCTCGTGACAACCACAGATCCGCGCCCCACTTGATAGCAAGGCGATACAGGCCGACGCTGGCATGAAACTCGACGCACAGCAGGAGCACGGCATACGGGATCCAGAGCCCTGCGGCGACGCGTGCCGTCGATGAGATGGATTCAAGTCCGGTGATGTCTCCATACAGCGGCGTAAAGATATCGATCCCAATGAGTACAAGATGAAAACTGCCAAGCACGAGGATGATGAAGCCCGTGCGCACCTGCCAAATCCACAACATCGATTCCAGATGCGGGCGAAACGGGGAATGCTTGGTGCGCGTTGGCACGTGTTCACGGCCCGAATTGCGCAGACCCTTGGCCAGTGACTGCAAGCGTCGCCGCTCCTCAAGCTGCGCCGGGACCTTACGTGCCGCGTATACGGCATGGATCACGAACAGCGCGAAGATCGCGAGAATCGCCGGTTGCGCAATGTAGTAGTCCTCGAGCATCGTCGCTACCCAGTCGAAACCGCGTTCCCCCGTCAGGATCGAGCCGACCAGGATCACATGCCCCCACATGAACAAGGCAAGCAGCAGGCCGCTGCCGCCGCTTATGATCTCGTGAGTGAGTTGGCGTTTTGCGGAACTGACGGCAGGCTGGGTCATTCAGCGTTCAGAACGGACAGGATGTCCGGGTTCTCCTCCTCTTCGGCCAGCACAACGTGGCAGGTCTCACAGTCGTTCGACACTTGTTTGCGGTCCGCCGTCCGCATGCTGCGTCTGTGGCAGCGCAAGCAGCCATCCGACTGTTCATGGCCAATGTGATCCGGGTAAACGTCCCACCAGACCTCCATGCCGGGGAAGACGTTGACGGAGTAAATGTCGCCAAGCGTAGCAGCTGCCGAATCGACAAGTTCGGCCTGGCCCTCGGCAACCTCGGGGTAGTTATCCGCGTAGAAAGACTGCAGCTCAGTGGCTATCCCTGCGCGCGCCGTTTCATGCGAGTCGTATTGTGCCTGGACGATTCGCATCGCCTCGCGTTTGACGAACGGCAGCGAGCGATCGATACGCCCGTCTGCGATGGCATCGTCTATAGCCGGACCCGGCGATTCATAGATGTGCGACGGGCGGTTGTGACAATCGACGCAGTCCATCTCGCGCCAAACGCCCTCGTCTTCTGGCGCTTTGCGATCTTTGTAAATTACGGCCTCGTCGTCACCATGCGCGAACTCGATTTCGTAGATATCCTCGCGCGTCTCGTCGGAGCGATAGCGAATCTTGACATCCGGGTCGACGTGCCAGTGAATACCAT
>JASJCM010000014.1 GCA_030065985.1 Woeseiaceae bacterium
TCCCTAATATGTGACAGCGGTCACGCCCGGCTATGAGTATCCCCAGCATACTCAGAAACCTTGAAAAATCCGTCGCTTGGCGATATTTGCGAGCCGGTATGCTACCAGCGGCACGCCGGCATGGACAGGTACTCGTCGCTGCAAAGGACTGCGCGACTTCAGAAGATGGACGCTTATGGGCAGTAGCAACAAGCAAAGTACGCCGGAATCGAAGGTGGTCCAGCGCTCGGAGGAGCTCGTGGATCGCTTTCTCGATGCAATCTGGATGGAACGAGGCCTGTCGAAGAACACGCTCGGCGCGTATCGCGCTGACCTGATGACACTGGGCCGCGGTCTCTCTGAAAGCAACAAGTCCATCGAGCAGGCGGACAAGGCCGACCTCCTGGACTTTATTGCCAAGCGCGTGGAATCAGGCGCCAAGCCTCGCTCTACGGCACGGCAGTTGTCGAGTTTCCGCCGCTTCTTCCGTTACATCATGCGTGAAGGCATGCGTGATACGGACCCGACGGCAGAGATCGAGATGCCGCGTATCGGCCGCTCGTTGCCGAAGACGCTGTCGGAAGACGAGGTCGATTCGCTCCTCAATGCACCGAACACGGACGAGCCGCTTGGTCATCGCGACCGCGCAATGCTCGAACTGCTGTATGCCACCGGTCTGCGCGTATCCGAGCTGATTAACCTCAAGCAGTCACAGATCAATTTCAACCAGGGCGTCCTGCGCATCGTCGGCAAAGGCGACCGTGAGCGCCTGATCCCGCTGACCGATGAGGCTCAGCGCTGGCTCAAAGAGTTCATCAACGGCCCGCGCATGGAGATCCTGCTCGAGCGGCAAACCGACTACCTCTTCCCGACGCGGCGCGGCGATCGCATGACCCGCCAGGCGTTCTGGCACATCATCAAGCGCTATGCCGAGAAAGCCGGGGTGCGCAAGAAGATGTCGCCGCACAGCCTCCGCCACGCGTTTGCCACGCACCTGCTCAACCGCGGTGCCGACCTGCGTGTCGTCCAGATGCTGCTGGGACACAGCGACCTCTCGACCACGCAGATTTACACGCACGTGGCTCGCGAGCGCCTCAAGGACCTGCACGGCGAGCACCATCCGCGCGGTTAAGGGAGAGCGGCGCAAATCCGCTGCAACAAAATGCCCGGTTCGAGGGTCTCTTTGGTAGACTTTCCGCGCTTTGCCAAGGGACCTTATCTATGAGCCGCTCTACCTGGACATTCAAATTGCTGACCGTGTTGATGCTTGCGGGCGTCACGGCCGCGCATGCAGCGGACACCGATCCCCGGCTTGCCGCGGTCCAGGCAAAGATCTCCGAAATGTTCGAAGCTATCGAGCCAAAGGATGTTTCGAACAGTCCGGTGGACGGCTGGTACACCGTTCAGAAAGGTTCGATCGTCGCTTATGTCAGTGAAGACGGTCGCTACCTTTTGCAGGGTGACCTGATCGATCTCGACCTCAACGTTAACCTCAGCGAGCTGAGCCGCAATGATTCGCGCCGCGAACTCGTCGGGGCCCTGGAGGACCGGCAGGCGATCCTGTTTTCGCCCGGCGAGGTGAAGCACTCTGTAACGGTGTTCACCGACATCGACTGCGGTTACTGTCGGAAGCTGCACGCCCAGATTGACGGGTATCTGGAACGAGGTATCGAGGTGCGTTATGTGCTGTACCCGCGAAACGGACCGGCGTCACGTGCCTGGAGCACCTCGGAAGACGTCTGGTGTTCGCGCGATCGCGGCAAGGCGCTGACTGCGGCCAAGCTGGATCGAGAGTTCCAGACCTCGAAGTGCGACGCGTCGATGATCTCTACGCACTACATGCTCGGGCAGGACATAGGGCTCAGTGGTACACCGGCGATCGTGTTCGAAGACGGCACGCTGGTTGCCGGCTACCTGCCGCCCGCCGCACTGGCGAGCCGGCTCGAGAACTCGAATACGAACTAGCTGATCAGGAATGCGAGCGGCGCAGCTCGTGTACGTGCACACCGCGATTCTTGCCACGATCCTCGAAGTATTTCTCGAGCGCGAACTTGCCGCTCTGGAACGCAATGTCGTCCCAGGGAATTTCGTCTTCGCTGAATAGCGCGGTTTCGAGCGTCTCCTCGCCAACGCCATAGTCACTGACGAGCTTGCCCGTATAGAAGAGGTGTACCTGTCCCGCATCGACGACATCGACGAGGGCGAACAGGTGTCCGAGTTCGACCGTAGCAAGCGCCTCCTCGAGCGTTTCGCGCGCCGCACCACCCGCGACGGTTTCGCCAAGCTCCATGAACCCCGCTGGCACGGTCCAGCAGCCGTAACGAGGCTCGATGGCGCGTTTGCAGAGCAGGACTTTGCCATTGCGCTCCGGGACGCAGCCGACTACGACCAGCGGATTGCGGTAGTGAATATGTCCACAGTCGTCGCAGATGGCCCGCTCGCGATTGTCGTCTCCGGGAATTCGGTAACTGATGTTGCCGCCGCAGTCCGAGCAAAATTTCATCTTGTTCAGGTAGTGCACGTGTCGCTCACGCAGTCCTTGCGCTCCGGAGAGTCGTCGGTGTTGATGGTGCCGGGAGGGGGAATCGAACCCCCACTTCCTCTCGGAAACCGGATTTTGAATCCGGCGCGTCTACCAGTTCCGCCATCCCGGCCCATTTCAAGGGCGCACAGTATATGCCCGGATTCTCGACTGTGCGACCCTTTACCGCGGTTCTGCATCTAAGATGGCAGGTATGAGCAAGTTTGCCGACATCGATATCGATCCGGGGATTATCAAGCGGGCTGCACGCGGCGACGCGCGTGCCCACGAGATCATCTACCGGGCGTTTTCGGCCCCGGTCTACTCGATTTGCCTGCGGTTCACGAAAGTGCCGGCGCATGCCGAGGACCTCACGCAGGAGACGTTTATCGAGATCATGCGGTCCATCGCGAAGTTTCGTGGCGAAGCCGCACTGGGTAGCTGGATCCGGCGTATCGCGGTCACCAAGGCACTGATGTTCTTGCGTTCGGCCTGGACCAAGCGTGGCCAGTTGCTTGCCGACGACTGGCATGACGTGACCGAGGGCGACGCGCTAAGTCACGGCGTTTCGCGTCACCCGGACGATGCGCTCGACCTGGATGCGGCGCTGGCTAGCCTGTCTGATGTGAGTCGCGCCGTCGTGTGGCTGCACGATGTTGAGGGCTTTACGCACAAGGAGATTGCCGGGTTCATGGGCAAGTCCGAGAGCTTTTCGAAGTCGCAATTGTCGCGTGCCTACCAGCGGCTCCGGCCGTTGCTCGAAGTGAATGAGGAAGACCCGCAGGCCGAAGGCGCTGCGATTAGTTACTGACAAGAGAATGACAGCAGGAGTTACCAGCATGAGCGGTAACAAGAAGGACGACGAAATGATTTGCGCACTGACAGCTGACGAACAGGCAGCACTGGAGCGGGAGCTGAATTCGCTTCCCGACACGATGCCGCCGCGCGTCGTATGGCAGCGCATTCGTGAGCAGGCCGAGGCCGAAGGTCTCGTGCAAGTGCCGCACCTGCGCAAGCGAACGATCTGGTACACAGGCGTCGGTGTTGCCGCGGCAGCGCTCGTAGCCGCGTTCATGTTGCCCGGGCTGTTGCAAAAGTCATCCGAACCACTACCGACAGTGCCGCAGGAACTCGGTACCGAATCAGAAATCCCGCTGAACACGTTGCAGGCGCTAATGACGGAATCGCGCCAGCTCGAGAGCAGCCTGCGAGCGTTGCCCGATGCGCCGCGCGTGCAGCGTGCCGGCACCATGGCGACGATTTCGGATCTTGAGGACCGTATCGCGGCCATCGATTTCCAGTTGAATGATCCGAACGTCCAGATGTCGGACGCGGATCGCGAGCTTTTCTGGCGCGAACGCGTCAGGTTGATGAGATCGCTGCTGCAGTTGCGTTATGCGCAGACGCAACGGGCGGTGTTTTGAATGAAGGAGTAGGACCCAGATGAAGATGTGGAAGATTATTGTGCCCGTTACAGCAATCCTGTTGTTTGCGGGACAGGCAGCTGCGCAGACCGAGGAAGAAGAACGCCTGCGTGCAATGGAAGCTCGGGAGCTTGAAGTCAAAGAGCGCTTGCGCATGGCCGAGGAACGCATGGCCGCTGCTGCTCGCGAGATCGCAGAGATCTCGAAGGAGCGGCTGCCTCGCGTGGCCGCGATCGAGGAGCGTTTCGCCTTGGCGAACAAGCCAAGGCTTGGCGTCACGATTGAGACGACCGAAGAGCCGGGACCTGTCGAAGGCGTCAGGATTCTCGGCGTCACGCCGGGCAGCGCTGCGGCCGATGTCGGACTGCGTCCGGGTGATGTCCTGACATCGGTCAACGATGAGGGTTTGAGTGCCGGGAGCTCCAAAGAGGCCAACAGCAGGCTCCTTGATTTTATGACAGGCGTGGAAGAGGGTGATGTACTCGCTGTCGAATATCTGCGCGGTGGCAAAGTCGGCTCGGTCGAGATCGAACCCCGCGTCGTCGATAGCTGGTCGTTTGTCTGGAAAGGCGACGGAGATTTGCATATCCCGCGTGCGCCGATGGCACCGGGTGTTGTCCAAAGCTTCAAGATGGAGTTTACCCATCCGTGGCATCACTCCGGTCTCGGTGACATGGAGCTCGTTGAACTCAATGAAGGGCTTGGCCGGTACTTCGGCACGGACAAGGGCCTGCTCGTGGTCAGCGCACCGAAGTCCGATGCCTACGATATTCGCGATGGCGATGTCATTCAGAGCATCGATGGACGCGAGCCCAAGGACACGCGCCATGCGATCCGTATTCTCAGCTCATATTCGAGCGGTGAGAAACTCGAGCTCGGCATCATGCGTGACAAGAAGAAGGTGACGGTTGACGTCGAGATTCCGGCCGATCATCGCGGCAGCCTCGCACCCGATTTCGAGTTCAAGGTACGGCCTGCCGTTGCACCGGCTGCGCCGCGCAGCCCACGGGCGCCTGCAGCCGTACCGCCGCCCGAGGCGGCAGACCAGGACGTCACTGTCGATATCATCTCCTGAACCCCGTCACGCGGGGCACCCCGGGCGCGCATGGCTTTGCTACCATGCGCGCCCATGCTGATTTCTGACTTCGATTACGAGCTCCCGGAGGAGCTGATTGCCCGCTATCCGACGCCTCAGCGTCGTGGCAGCCGCTTGCTAGTGGTCGACGACGGTCTTCGCGATCTCGGCTTCGCCGAGCTGCCGTCGCTGCTGCGTCCCAACGATCTGCTCGTATTCAACGACACGCGCGTCATCAAGGCGCGTCTGCGTGCGCGCAAGGAAACGGGTGGCAAAGTGGAAATCCTGATCGAACGGATCGAGGACGATCGTCGAGCGCTTGCGCACGTTCGCGCCAGCAAGACGCCGAAACCAGACACGCGTTTGCTCATCGAAGGCGGCGCCGAGGCGACGGTACTGGGCCGCGAGGGCGACCTGTTCGACCTCGCGTTCTCGACGAATGTGCTCCATTACCTCGATGCGTTCGGCGAAGTGCCATTGCCGCCGTACCTGGAGCGGGAGGCAGACGAGTCTGACGATGAGCGCTACCAGACCGTGTACGCACAGGATCCCGGCGCCGTTGCGGCGCCAACAGCAGGCCTGCACTTCGACAGCGCGATGCTCGAGGAAACGCGGGCTGCGGGCGTACGCCATGCCAATGTGACCCTGCACGTCGGTGCGGGCACATTTCAAAACCTGCGCGAAGAGCACATCGAGGAGAATCGCCTGCATGCCGAGCGCGTCGAGGTAGGTCAGGACTGCGTCAACGCGGTAAACGCCACGCGAGCGGCGGGCGGGCGTGTTATTGCCGTCGGAACGACGACAGTGCGTTCACTGGAATGCGCCTCGGCCGGCGGCCTGCTCCTGCCGTATTCGGGCGAGACGGACTTGTTCATCATGCCAGGTTACGAGTTTCGCTCGGTTGACGCGATGATCACAAACTTCCACCTGCCGCAGTCGTCGCTCCTGATGCTGGTATCGGCGTTCTCTGGCAGGGAGCGCATGCTCGACGCGTATGCGCACGCCGTGCGTGAGAAATACCGCTTCTTCAGTTACGGTGACGCGATGTTCCTGACGCCGGAGAACGCGCGATGAAGTTCACCGTGCACGATACGTGCGGTGCGGCGCGCACCAGCACGCTCGAGTTCCGGCGTGGTGCTATCCAGACGCCTGTGTTCATGCCGGTCGGTACTTATGGCACGGTCAAGGGAGTGACTCCGGAAGAAGTCGAAGGTCACGGCGCCGAGATAATTCTCGGCAATACGTTCCATCTGATGCTGCGGCCCGGGACCGACGTCGTTCGCAAGCACGGCGGACTGCACGAGTTTATGAACTGGCACCGACCCATTCTTACCGATTCGGGCGGTTTCCAGGTGTTCTCCCTGGCCGACATGCGCAAGGTGTCGGAGGAGGGCGTCCGCTTCCAGTCGCCCGTCAATGGCGATCCCGTGTTCCTGACGCCCGAGTCGTCCATGGACGTTCAGCACGACCTGAACGCAGACATCACGATGATCTTCGACGAGTGCACGCCGTACCCGGCGAGCGAATCCGAAGCGCGTGAGTCGATGGAACTGTCGCTGCGCTGGGCGGCGCGAAGTCGTACCCGCTTCGACGAACTCAAGCGAGAGGAACCCGATCGTGGTGAAGCGCTGTTTGGCATTGTGCAAGGCGGCATGTACGGGTCGCTGCGGGATGCATCGCTTGCCGGCCTCGTCGAGATCGGTTTCGACGGCTATGCCGTTGGTGGGCTGGCCGTCGGCGAGCCGGAAGAAGAACGCCTGCAGGTGCTCGATGACCTGATGCCGAAGATGCCTGTCGATGCGCCGCGTTACCTGATGGGCGTAGGTACGCCGGTCGATATCGCGGAGGCGGTGTTGCGCGGCGTTGACATGTTTGACTGCGTGATCCCGACGCGCCATGCGAGGACGGGCCAGCTGTTTACCTCGCAGGGCTACGTCAAGTTTCGGCACGCAAAGTACCGCGACGATACCTCGCCGCCGGACCCGACCTGTGAATGCTACACCTGCCGGAACTACAGCCTCGCGTACCTTCGCCACCTGGAGAAGTGTGGAGAGATTCTGGGGCCGCGTCTCGCGACGATCCATAATCTTCATTATTATCAAAAACTTATGCGCGACATCCGGGCCGCGATCGCGGCCGGCACGCTCGAGGATTTCGCGGCGGGGCTGCGCCAGACCTACGCGACGTAGCCCGGACTACGCCGCCCGGGCTTGGGTTCTGCAAAGTCGTCCCCACGTCCAAAGCTTGTGCCATAATACCGCGCTCTTTTTCAGGGACACGTCATGGATTTCTTCATACAGAATGCTTACGCGCAAGCAGCGCAACCCCAGGGGGGCGGCACCAGTTTCATCATCATGATGGTGCTGATGTTTGCCGCTTTTTATTTCCTGCTCATTCGTCCGCAACAGAAGAAGCAAAAGCAGCACCAGGAACTGGTGTCGGCACTGCAGGTTGGCGACGAAGTGATGACCGCCGGGGGCATACTCGGGAAGATCACGGGCGTCAGCGAGCACTACGCGATCATCAGCGTCAGTGACAACACCGAGATCAAGGTACAGAAGCAGAGCGTCTCGGCTGTTGTACCGAAGGGCACGTTCGACGAAGCATGAACAAGTTTCCTGCGTGGCTAAACCTGCTGGTTCTCGCCATCGTGGCGGCCGGCTGCCTGCTCGCGCTACCGAATATCTACGGTAGCGTCGAGGCCGTTCAGCTGGCCAGCAACGACGGTACCGAATATGAAGTATCCGATATCGACCGTTTCGTAGCGGTTGTAGAGGAGGCGGGAGTCACGCCTGAAGCTGCTTATCTGCAGGATGGGCGCGTGGTCATGCGCTTCGACGGCAGCATTGACCAGGAGCAGGCCGGCGAGCAGCTTAAGGAGACCTTTGGCCGCTCTGTCAGCGTTGCACCGACGCTGGCGCCGAAACTGCCGGAGTGGATCCGGGCACTCGGCCTGAACCCGATGAGTCTTGGCCTCGATCTGCGCGGCGGCGTGTATGTGCTGCTCGAGGTTGACATGGCGTCGGCGCTTGCTACGCGTATGAGCGGTTACGAACAGGACTTCGATGATCGACTGCGCGATGCACGCATTCGGCATCGCGTCGATCTCGAGGGCGACACCATCACGGTACGCCTCACCGGGCCCGAGGATGCCGCAGCAGCACGCGAAGTTATCGAGCGTGCCGATCCGGATGTCGTCGTCCTCGACGGCCCCGACGGTAAATCGCTGCTGGTCCGCATGAGCGAAGCGCAAATCGAGGAGCGACAGAACTTCGCCATCGAGCAGAACCTGACGACGCTGCGTAATCGCGTCAACCAGCTCGGTGTCGCAGAGCCGCTCGTACAGCGGCAGGGCGTTGATCGGATCGTTGTGCAGTTGCCTGGTGTACAGGACCCGAACCAGCTCGACAAAATCCTGACGGCGACGGCAACACTCGAGTTCCGGCTCGTGGATCTGTCGGGCGATGAGCCCGGCTCACGTCGTTACCCGGGGCGGGCGGGCGAAGAGTCGCAGGTTCTCAAGCGCAAGGTCATTGCCTCGGGCGACCAGATCATCGACGCGCGCGTCGGCCAGGACCAGGGTCAGCCGATCGTATCGATCACGCTGGATTCGGCCGGCGGCGAGAGCATGCTCGAAACAACGATGAACAACCTCAAGAAGCCGATGTCGACGGTCTTCATTGAAACGGAGCGCGAGGAAATCGAGCGCAACGGCGTCACCGAATATCGGACGATCAAGACTGAAGAGATCGTCAATACGGCAACGATCCAGGGCGTGTTCAAGAATCGCTTCCAGATCAGCGGGCTGACCGCGTTCGAGGCGCAGGACCTCGCGCTGTTGCTGCGCGCGGGTGCGCTCGCCGCGCCGGTCTACAAGATCGATGATCGTACGATCGGACCGAGTCTTGGCCAGGACAACATTGATCGCGGCTTCAATGCCATCAAGATCGGTTTCCTCGCGGTGATCGTATTCATGGCGATCTACTATCGCGCGTTTGGCTTGATTGCCAACCTCGCGCTGCTCTCGAATCTCGTCTTCATCGTTGCAATGCTTTCTGTACTCGGCGCTTCGCTGACCCTGCCGGGCATTGCCGGCATCGTCCTGACGGTTGGTATGGCGGTGGACGCAAACGTGCTCATATTCGAACGAATACGCGAGGAACTCTCGGCCGGTGCGTCGCCACAGACTGCGATCAATTCCGGCTATGAGAAAGCGCTCTCATCGATCACCGATGCCAACGTCACGACACTGATTGCGGCCATCGTGCTGTTCGCCCTCGGTACCGGACCGATCAAAGGGTTCGCGATTACGCTATTGCTCGGCATCATCACGTCGATGTTTACGGCGATCGTCGGTACCCGAGCTGTCGTCAATCTGATCTTCGGCGGGCGCAAGCTGCAGTCGTTGCCGGTTTAGGAGTTCGCCATGCGACTTATAAAAGAAAAAACCAGCATCGACTTTCTGAGCCCGGTACGCCGCAGGGTAGCGCTGATATTCTCGGCACTGTTTGTCATCGTCTCACTCGTCTCGCTGTTCACGCGCGGTCTCGAATTCGGTATCGACTTTACTGGCGGTATCCTGCTCGAGGTTGCCTACGAACAGCCGGCGGACCTCGAGGCGATTCGCGGCGATCTTGCGGCCGCGGGTTTCGAGGATGCCCAGGTACAGCTCTTCGGTCGCGAGACCGATGTGCTCGTTCGTTTGCCCCCACAGGATATTGAGAGCGCTGCCGAGGTTCGCGATCAGCTGCGGGCGACGCTCGAAGCAGGCGGCGAAGAAATAGACCTGCGTCGACTCGAGAGCGTCAGTGCTCAGGTCGGCAGTGAGCTCGCAGAAAAAGGCGCGCTCGCCATGGTCGTGGCGCTGCTGATGATCTTCGTGTACGTGATGATCCGCTTCCAGTGGAAGTTCTCGGCCGGCGCCGTCGCGGCACTCGCGCACGATGCGATCGTGACCGTCGGCTTCTTCTCGATTTTCGGGTTGCCGTTCGACCTGACCGTCGTTGCGGCCGTGCTCGCCGTGATCGGTTATTCGCTCAACGACACCGTCGTTGCGTTCGACCGAATTCGCGAGAACTTCTTTGCCCTGCGTGGCGTGTCAGCGGAAGACGCGATGAACATCTCGATCAACGAGATGCTCGCACGTACGTTGATCACGGGTATTACGACGTTGCTTGTATTGATTGCACTGCTCACGCTGGGTGGTGAGTCGATTGCGCCGTTCTCGATCGCACTGATCGTCGGCATCATCGTCGGCACGTACTCGTCAATCTACACGGCAAGCGCCACGGCACTCGCGCTCAACGTCAGTCCACAGGACCTCATCGAGCCGATCAAGGATCCGTCTTTGATCGACGATCTGCCCTAGACGACGCGATCAAGCTGATTAGCCGCGCTGCGCACGACGCCCGAGGCAACACCCGAGCCCGGCATTCTGCTTCCTGTCCGCGATAGGTGCGTCGGCGGAGTTCACACGGGTCGGCGCGGCGCGCGCGGAGCATCGCCATCAAGCGAGTTATCGCAGATTGTCCGAGCGACTGGTGATGCTCCGCGGGTAGCAGCCGCGTTCGCGAAGTCTCCGGTAGCGGTTACCCGGCGGCGTGGAGAATGGCTTTGATGTCGTGGGAGCAGAGCCGCGCGAGACCGGCGTAGATTTTCGGTGTGCCGCAGAGGATGTGGCCTTTGTCCAGGTAGTTCTCGCTACCGTCCAGGCCACTCACGATCCCACCGGCTTCACGGATAATCAGCGACCCGGCCGCGAGATCCCAGGCCTTGAGGCCGGTTTCCCAGAACCCGTCGAGCCGTCCCGCTGCGACGTAGCACAGATCCAGTGCCGCGGCGCCCGGACGACGCACGCCCGCCGTATTGCGTACGACCTTGCCGAGCATTGCGAGATACGGGCCCATGTCCATATCAGGCTGCCGAAACGGGAAGCCGGTACCGATTAATGCGTGTTCCATTTCGCGGCGCCCGCTGACCCGGATCTTGCGGTCATCGAGCGTTGCGCCGTTACCCCGCGATGCGGCGAAGATCTCCTGGCGCAGCGGGTCGTAGACGGCCGCGGCCTCCATGCGGCCCTTCACCTGGACCCCGACCGACACGCAGAACTGCGGGAAGCCGTGCAGGAAGTTCGTGGTGCCGTCCAGGGGGTCGATGATCCAGACCGTGTCGGAGTCGCCGCTGACGCCGGATTCCTCGGCGAGGATGGCGTGGTCGGGATAGTGCTTATGGATTTCCTCGATCACGGCCGCTTCGGCGGCGCGATCGGCGTCACTGACGAAATCGTTATGACCCTTCTTCTCAACTTTGATCTTGTCGAGCTTGTTGAGGTGCCGGATGAGGATTGTGCCGCCGCGGCGCGCAGCCATCACGGCCACATTCTGTAATGCGTGCATGAAACGATTCCGTCAATGTAAAAGAACTGGGCAGACCGGGCCTGCGGGGCGGTAGAATACCCGACTTTCGATTACCTGTCCCTTCCGCATGCCCATTCGCATCGTCCTTGTTGGCACCACCCATCCCGGCAACATCGGGGCCGTCGCACGCGCCATGAAAAACATGGGGCTTGGTGACCTGTACCTTGTGAATCCGAAGGTGTTCCCGCATGAGGATGCGACGGCTCGGGCATCCGGTGCTTCGGACATTCTCGAACGAGCCAGGGTTGTCGATACGCTCGATAAGGCACTGGTCGACTGCGTGTATGTGGCAGGTGCCAGTGCGCGGTCACGGACCATCAACTGGCCCTGCATGGGACCGCGAGACTGTGCCGAGCGCATGATCCAGGAGAGCGAGCATGGCGATGTTGCCTGCGTCTTCGGACCGGAAAAGACGGGGCTGCATAATGACGACCTCGACCTGTGCCACACGCTGCTGACGATTCCGACCGATCCCGGCTTCAGTTCGTTGAATCTCGCCATGGCTGTGCAGGTATTCACCTACGAGGTGCGCGTTGCGAGCATGCTCGGCGAGGGCCCGGTGTTCGATGTCGAGGCGCCGCCCGCGACCAGCGACGAGATGGAGCACTTTTACGAGCATCTCGAAAACGTGCTGCGTGACATTCGTTTTCTGGATCCGGATAACCCGCGCCACCTGATGCGTCGCATGCGGCGCCTTTTTATTCGTGCGCGGCCCGACAAGAACGAAGTCAACATCCTGCGCGGCATTCTGACCGCGGTCGACCGGACACGAAAAGACGATGACGACTGAGATGGTTTACCTCGACTACGCGGCTTCGACGCCGGTGGATCCGCGGGTTCTCGACCGCATTCGCGAGGTCGCGGAATCAGCGTATGCCAATCCGTCGTCGACGCACGCGGCAGGTCGTCAGACACACACAATCATTGCCGGGGCGGCGAAGCAGCTCGGCGGCCTTCTCAACGTGGACCCGCAGACGTTGATCTGGACGTCCGGCGCAACCGAATCCGACAATCTCGCAATCTCGGGCACCGCACGCTACCGGGCACATCGTGGCCGACACCTCGTGTCGATGCGCACTGAGCACAAGGCCGTTACCGACGTATTCGACATGCTGCGGGGACAGGATTTCGACGTGACGTACGTCGATCCAGGACCTGACGGCGTACTGGATCCGGCGGATTTCGAAGCAGCGCTGCGAGACGACACGCAGTTCGCCTCGATCATGTACGTCAACAACGAAACCGGCGTCATCCAGGATATAGAAACGCTCGGCGCTATCTGCCGCGAGCGTAATGTGCTCTTTCACGTCGACGCGGCGCAGGCCGTTGGCAAATTGCCGATCGACCTCAGCAAACTGCCCGTCGACCTGATGTCGCTGACGGGTCACAAGTTCTATGGGCCCAAAGGGGTCGGTGCGCTCTACATTGTCGACCGGTCGGACTGCCACGTTGAGCCGCTCTTTTATGGTGGCGGGCAGCAGCGGCGCATCCGTCCAGGCACGCTGCCCACCGACCTGATCGCGGGGCTCGGCGAGGCCGCCGAGATCGCATCGGGCCTTATCGAGGCCGACCTTGCGCACCTGCGAGAACTGCGCGATATCCTCTGGACCGGCATCCAGGACATTGACGGCATCCGGCTGAATGGCAGCGCGGATGGGTTTCCCGGGATTCTCAATGTCAGCATCGCGGATATCGAAGGCGAGAGCCTGCTGCTCGATCTCGAGCCGATCTGCGTGGCGACCGGCAGTGCCTGCAATTCAAAGAGCCAGGAGCCATCCTATGTGCTGCGGGCGCTCGGGCGGACCGATCTCGAGGCGCAGAGCGCAATCCGCTTTAGCATGGGGCGGCCGACGACGCGCGCCGAGGTCGAATTTGCCGTCTCGAAGTACCGCGACGCGGTAGCACGCCTGCGGGGCATGGCGCCGGGGCAGGCTGCTTGAGCGGCGACCCTTACAGTCCCGCTGTACGTGCGTTGTTCGCGGAGCCAGGGCACGTCGGCGATGTGGATGGTGGCGAATGGGCAATGCTCGACGAGCAGGGGGTCCGCGTGCGGCTTTCCGCAGTGGCGAAGGCGGGGACGATCGAAGCCATGCGCTTCCGGGCCTGGGGCTGCCCGCACCTGATTGCGGCGGCGGAATGGCTATGCGGCTACTACGAAGGCCGGCCCCTGGCAGCCCTTGAGGAATTCCCGCGCGCCCCGATTATGGAGAATCTGGCTATACCGACGGAGAAAACCGGACGTATACTTGTCCTTGAAGATACGGTTCGCTCGCTTGGGCAGAAGTTTGGCGAGGGATCCTGAACGTAACTGGATGGAAACCATGGCGATATCGCTCACAGAAGCGGCAGCGGACCGCGTTCGTAGCTACCTCGAAAAGCGTGGCACGGGGCTTGGCCTGAGGGTCGGGGTCACGGCGACCGGCTGCTCGGGCTATTCCTACGTCATCAACTATGCCGAGTCGATTGAAGACGACGACGTCATCTTCGAGGACAAGGGCGTCAAGGTGGTCATAGACCCCGAGGCCCTGGAGCTGATCGATGGCACCGAGGTCGACTTCGTCAAGAACGGCCTGAACGAGGCCTTCAGCTTCCGCAACCCCAACATCAAGGGGGAATGTGGCTGCGGTGAGAGCTTCACAGTCTAGAGCAAGGACAGCCCTGTGCTGCGGGGCACAGGGATGTGCGTCAGCAACCTAGTACCGCCGCCACAATCCATAGTAAAATCGACGACTTATGTCTTTCTGCGCCCGGCTCGATGCCGGGCGCTTATCATCACCACCTGAACTAAAGGATACAACCCATGGCCGTTGAGCAGACGCTCTCCATCATCAAGCCGGATGGCGTACAAAAAAACCTGATTGGAGAGATCTACAGCCGCTTCGAAAAAGCCGGGCTCGAAATCGTCGCTGCGCGCATGATGCACCTCACCGAGGAGCAGGCGCAGGGATTTTATGCCGTTCACAAGGAACGTCCCTTCTTTAACGACCTCGTCAGCTACATGACGTCGGGTCCGGTTGTCGTGCAGGCGCTGCAGGGCGAAGGCGCAATCGCGAAGAATCGCGAGATCATGGGCGCAACAAACCCGGCGGAGGCCGATCCTGGCACGATTCGCGCGGATTTTGCCGCGAGCATCGAAGAGAACGTCGTGCACGGATCGGATGCCGCCGAGACGGCCGCGGTCGAGATCGCTTTCTTCTTCGGCGACGACGGCGTCTGCCCGCGAACCCGCTAGGAGACGCATGAGCGCCACTGCCGCAAAAACGAACCTGCTCGGCATGTCGCAAGACATGCTCGAGCAGTTTTTTGCGGACTGGCAGGAAAAACCGTTTCGCACCCGGCAGATCATGCAGTGGATCTACCAGCGCGGCGTCGTCGACATTGACGAGATGACGGACCTGTCGAAGAAACTGCGCGCGCGGCTTGCCGCGGAAACCGAGATTCGCCTGCCAGAGGCCCTGTCACGTTTTGACTCGGCGGACGGTACCGTCAAATGGTTGTTCGCAACCGACTGCGGGCAAGCCATCGAAACCGTCTTCATTCCCGAGCCGGGACGCGGCACGTTGTGTATTTCATCGCAGGTTGGCTGTGCGCTTGACTGCGCGTTCTGTGCAACCGGTGCACAGGGCTTCAATCGCAACCTGACCAGCGCCGAGATTATCGGCCAGGTGTTCGTGGCCAATCAGGAGCTGCCGCGACGCGACAACGGCGACCCGGCAGTTACCAACGTCGTTCTCATGGGCATGGGCGAGCCACTTGCCAACTACCGCAACGTGGTGCCGGTTCTGAAACTGCTGATCTCCGACTGGTCCTTTGGACTGTCACGCCGCCGCGTAACGGTCAGCACCTCCGGCATTGTGCCGCACATGAACAAGCTCGCAGACGACTGCAACGTCTCGCTGGCCGTGTCTCTGCATGCACCGAATGACGCGTTGCGGGACCAGATCGTGCCGATCAACAAGCTGCACCCGATCGCCAGCCTGCTCGATGCCTGCTGGGCGTATGCAGCCAAACACGCGAACCGCTTCATTACCTTCGAGTACGTCATGTTGCGCGGCGTCAACGATTCGCTTGCGCATGCTGACGAACTCTATGAATTACTCAACAACAAGCCTGCAAAGGTGAACCTGATTCCGTTCAATCCATTTCCCGGAACGGTATTCAAGCGCTCCTCTGCGGCTACAATCAGGCATTTCCAGGACCGCCTTCGCCAGCGGGGACTCGTCGCAACCACGCGCAGGACGCGCGGCGACGACATCGATGCGGCGTGCGGGCAACTGGCCGGAGATGTTGCCAACCGCGTACGCAATCGGCTTGGTGACAAGAAAATCGGTGACAGGAACATAAAGGTGGCGTCAGCGTGAACAAGAGCGAGCTTCTAGCGGTACTGGCACTGTCGGGACTGGTTCTCGGCGGTTGCGTAACGACGACGACGGGATCCTCGGAACCGGAGACCGGTGACGACGCGGCGGAGTACAACTACCAGCTCGGCGTGCGTTACCTGCAGAACGAGAATTACGACCTGGCGCGCGACCGGCTCGAAAGGGCGCTGGAGATCGACCCGCGCCTGGGTAAAGCGCACATGACCCTGGGCATGACCTACGAGCGGCTGGGCAATTTGCGCCTTGCGACCGAGTCCTACGAGTCGTCGGTACGCGTGGAGCCCCGCAACTTCGAGCTGCAAAACGGTTACGCCGTCTTCCTGTGCAAGCAACGCGACTACGACAAGGCGAAGAAGCACTTCAACCGTGCGGCTAACCACCCGGAAAACGATACGGCGGCAACGACGCTGACTAACGCAGGTTTGTGCATGCAGCAGAAGCCGGATGCGGCGGCGGCCGAGGCTTTCTATCGCGAGGCACTCGAGCGCCAGTCGAACTACGGCGAAGCGTTGTTGCAGCTGTGTCTGCTCAAGTTCCAGCAGGAGGATTTCCTGGGGTCGCGTGCATTTCTGCAGCGATTCATGAGTGCGAACCGGACGACCGCCGGCGTTCTTTTCCTGGCTGCCGAAATCGAAGGGAAGCTGGGTAACGACCGGGGCCGTACCGAATACATCAACCAGTTGCTGCGCGAGTTCCCGGAATCGCCCGAGGCGCGCAGGGCACTTAGCAGCAGCTAGAACGACGCGAGAACGCATGACCGAGGACGTCGAAAACCAGGATACCGACGACAACGTCGACGAGCCGCAAGGGCCGGTCGGGGGGGAGCGTCTTGCGGCTGCGCGTCGTGAGCAACAGATTTCCGTGCTCGAGATAGCGAAAGAACTGCACCTCGATGAGCCTAAGGTTCGTGCGCTTGAGCGCAACGAATTCGAAGTCCTTGGCGCCCCGGTTTTCGCCAAGGGACATCTGAAGAAATACGCCGAGCTCGTCAGCGTCGATCCCGACGACATCCTGGCTGACTACTATCAGCTCGAGAGAGCCGGTGAAATGCCGCCGCTGGTATCTACGCGCCGCCGTCCGCGCCAGGAGCTGTCACCGGGTCCGTGGATCGCGGTCATCGTTGTCGTGGTTGTCGTTGCAACGGCGTACTGGTGGTTTACGTCGCGCCCCTTGCAGACGGAAGCGGCCCCGGATGTGGTCGCCGCGCCGGGGACCGACGAGAGCATGTCCGTTGAGCCGCAGGCAACCGACGACGCTATGGAGGTTGCGTCAGAGCAAATCGCTGACGAGCCGGATGTCGAGCCTGAAGACACTGCGACCGAAGCCTCTGAACCGCCCATCGAAGAAACGAGTTCCCCGGTGCTCGCCGAAGGCCAGATGCGCATCTTGCTGACGTACACCGGCGACTGTTGGACCGAGATCACCGATGCGAGCGGGCGTCGCCTGTTTTTCGATCTCGGCAAAGACGGCCGCACTGTCGAGCTGACCGGCGCGGAACCATTCAATGTGCTGTTTGGCAATCCGGGCAATGTCAGCGTAGTCGTCAATGGCGGTGACTATGCGTTGCCGGCATCCAGCCGGCCGGACCGTCCACTACGCCTGACCATCTCGGGAACATGAGCAAGAAGCCACCAACAGTGCGCGGGATGAACGACATCCTGCCTGACGTCGCACACACCTGGGAATACCTTGAATCGGAAGTCGAGGATATTGTCGAGTCTTACGGTTACCGCCAGGTGCGGTTGCCGCTGCTCGAGCACACCGAGCTGTTCAAGCGCTCGATCGGCGAGGTCACCGACATCGTCGAGAAGGAGATGTACACGTTCGACGACCGCAACGGCGACAGCCTGACGCTGCGACCCGAAGCGACGGCGAGCATGGTACGCGCTGGCATGACGCACGGGCTATTTCACAATCAGAAACAGAAACTGTGGACGACGGGTCCGATGTTCCGCCGCGAAAAGCCGCAGGCCGGCCGCTACCGGCAGTTCTACCAGTTCGATGTCGAAGCCATGGGCTATGAAGGGCCGGATATTGATGCCGAGCTGATCATCATGAGCGCGCGCATGTGGCAACGGCTCGGTATCGACCGGATTCGCCTCGAGCTCAATTCGCTCGGCGTCCCGGAGTCCCGGGCACGCTACCGCGAGGCGCTCGTCAAGTACTTCAGCGGCGTGAAAAGTCGGCTCGATGAGGATAGTATTCGCCGGCTCGACACGAACCCGCTGCGGATCCTCGATAGCAAGAACCCGGAGATGCAGGACATCGTCCATACGGCGCCGGTCATGATCGACTACCTCGATGAGGAGTCGGCCGCGCATTTCGCCGGGTTGCAGGACCTGCTGAGGGCGGCTGGTGTCGAGTTTGAGGTCAACCCGCGGCTGGTCCGCGGGCTGGACTACTACTCGCGCACCGTGTTCGAGTGGGTGACCGATGCGCTGGGAGCGCAAGGCGCCGTTTGCTCGGGTGGCCGTTATGACGGACTCGTCGAGAAGCTCGGCGGGCGGGCGACGCCGGCAATTGGCTGGGCCATGGGCATCGAGCGCTTTGTCGCGCTTTATGAAGCCTGCGGAGGTGAAGCGCCGGCGACGGACCCTGACGTGTATCTCGTCGCAGTCGGTGAGGGCACCCAGGCGCGCGCGTTTGCGCTGGCCGAAGAGTTGCGCGACAAGGTCGAGGGAATTCGCGTCGAGTTGAATCTCGGCGGTGGCAGCTTCAAGTCACAGATGAAGCGTGCCGACAAGAGCGCCGCGGCGTTCGCATTGATCCTGGGTGAACAGGAGCTGAGCGAACAGCGCATCGGGTTTAAGCCCCTGCGCATCGGTGAGGAACAGGAAAGCATCGGGCTGGACGATCTGGCGTCGGTGCTGCAGGACAAACTTGGCGGCGCATAGCCGCAACGCAACAAAGGCAGTCTCGTGGACGATACACTTTCAGAGAAGGAACAAATCGAACAGATTCGCGCGTGGTGGTCGGAGTACGGCGGCTACGTGATTGGCGGGCTGGGTCTCGGCATCGCGACGCTCGTCGGCTGGAACTACTACCAGGACAGCAAGCTCGAAGCGCAGCTCGAAGGATCGGCGCTCTACGAGACGCTGACCGAACACGTGGTCGACGGCAGCCTCGAAGAGGCCGAGGTCGTCGCGAATCAGTTGACTGTTAACTATGCGGGCACGACATACGCGGCACAGTCGAAGCTCGCGATGGCGCGCCTCTACATGGACAAGAACCGCGATCAGGAGGCCGCGGCCACGCTGCAGGAGCTGCTCGACAGCGATGCCGATGACGCGGTCAAGCACGTAGCGCGTGCGCGACTGGCGCGCGTGCGACTCTATCAGGGCGATGCCGAGGCGGTCCTCGAATTGCTCGAAGGCCAGGACAGCAGCGGCTTTGGCGCGACCTACATGGAACTCCTGGGTGATGCTTATCACGCGCTCGGCCGCATTGAGGACGCGCAGGCTGCCTACCAGGCTGTGCTGCTCGACCCGGTGGCGCAGGGCACGGTTGACCGTCAGCTCGTGCAGTGGAAAGCGCTCGATCTGCCTGAAGTCGAGGCGGCCAACGAGACCGATACCGCAGAACCGGCGGTCGAGGAACCCGCCGTCGAAGAGCCTGTCGAAGCGACTGAGACAGAGGAATAACGAGTGAACAACAGGTTGCGAGCACTGGCGGTCATCGCCGCGACGTCGTTACTTGGCGCTTGCGGCCTGTTCGGCAAAGATGACGAGGAGCTGAAGCCGGCCGAACTCGTCGACTTCGAGCCGACCGTCAAGATCAAGCGAGTATGGGATGCTCGACTCGGCGGCGAGTCGGAGTTCATGCTCGTCGCCTTGCAGCCGGCAGGCGACGGCAATCGTATTTACGCGGCGAGCCAGGACGGCAAGGTGTCGGCATTCGACCCGGAGTCGGGCAAGCAGATATGGCGTATCGATCTCGACCTCGAGCTGTCTGCCGGTCCCGGCGTCGGCGAAGGCCGTCTCGTGGTGCTCGGCAAGGACGGCACGGCGATCGTGCTCGATGCCGCGAGTGGCGAAGAACAGTGGCGAGTCGACATAGCGGCTGAGTCGCTGGCAAGCCCGCTGATTCGTGGCGAGACAGTGGTCGTGCAAACTATCGACAATCGACTTCAGGCGCTGTCGCTGTTTGACGGCCGCGCGCGCTGGTCGCTGCAGCAAACAGCTCCGGCACTGTCTGTTCGCGGTTCGGCAACGCCCGTGCTTGTCGGCACGACCGTGATCTCTGGTTTCGACAACGGCCGCCTGGTCGCTGCGGAACTTGACACCGGCACCGTCGTCTGGGAGTCACTGATCTCCCCGCCGTCTGGCCGTTCGGATCTGGATCGGCTTGCGGACATCGACGGTGCGATTGCCGTCGTTGGGCAGGACGTCTATGTATCCGGGTACCAGGGACGCACCGCAGCACTGGCATCCGAATCCGGGCAGGTACTGTGGTACCGCGACATTTCCTCGCTCACGGGAATCGCGGCGAGCTGGAACTCGATTTACACCGTCCGTGAGGATGGCGAGATTGTTGCGCTGACGCGTCGTAACGGCGCCGAGGAATGGCGCAATGCTTCGCTGCTGCGGCGCGAACCGACGCTGGCAGTACCTTTCAATACGACCATCGTCGCCGGCGATTTCGAGGGATACCTGCACTTCTTTAGCAACATCGACGGCGAAGCCGTCGCGCGGGTGCGTCACAGCAACGCGGCGATCACCAGCGACCCCGTGGTCATTGCGAATCAGCTCTACGTGCAAAGCGACAATGGCACGCTTGCGGCTTATACCGTGGTTGACGATCGTCCCAGGCGCAGCGCCCCCGACATCGCCGAAGACGGTTCCTGAGCGACTGCGCTGAAGGTGTTATCCCGTGCTCCCTGTCATTGCCCTGGTTGGCCGTCCTAACGTAGGCAAGTCGACGCTGTTCAATCGTCTGACGCGCTCACGGGATGCGCTTGTTGCCGATTACCCCGGGCTGACACGCGATCGCAAGTACGGCTTCGGCAAGCTCGGCCCTGTTCCCTATATCGTCATTGATACGGGCGGCGTTGCCGGCGGCGAGGAAGGCATCGACGAGGCGATGGCCGAGCAAACCGTCAAGGCTCTGCAGGAGGCCGACGTCGCGATCATCATGGTCGACGGGCGCAGTGGCATCACGGCCGCTGACGAACACGTTGCGGAGCTCGCGCGTCGTCATGCGAGGAAGACCTGGCTGGCCGTGAACAAGGCTGAGGGCCTGGAGTCCACGACAGCCAATGCTGATTTCTACGGACTCGGACTCGGCGAACCCATTGCGGTCTCGGCCGCCCACGGCGATCGCATCGCGGCGCTGATGGACGGCGTTCTCGGCGACTTCGAGCCTGACGAAGCTGCGCCCGATGCCGATGATGACCACGAACTGCGAATTGCCATTGTCGGTCGGCCCAACGTTGGAAAATCCACACTGGCGAATCGCCTGCTGGGCGAGGATCGCCTGGTGGTCTACGACATGCCAGGCACGACGCGCGACACGGTCGAGGTGCCGTTCGAACGCAGCGATCGCAAATACATGCTGATCGATACGGCGGGTATTCGACGCAAAGCGCGCGTCAATGAAGCGATCGAGAAGTTCAGCATCATCAAGGCGCTGCAGGCGATCGAACGTGCGCATGTCGTGATCGCCGTGCTTGATGCGCAGGAGGGCGTGACCGAACAGGATGTGAGTCTGCTCGGGCTCGTCCTGGAACGTGGTCGTGCGCTCGTTGTTGTGACAAACAAGTGGGACGGACTGTCGGCGGAAAAACGCAAGCAAGTTCGTGACGATCTTGATCGTCGATTACCGTTCCTGGATTTTGCCGAACGGATCACAATTTCAGCGCTGCACGGTACTGCTGTCGGCGATCTGCTGCCTGCCGTCGAACGTGCTTACAAAGCTGCGACGCGTGACATGCCAACGACAGATCTGACCAACGAACTCGAAGCGGCGGTCATGGCACATCCGCCGCCCCTCGTGCGCGGCCGCCGTATTCGTTTGCGCTATGCGCACCAGGGTGGGCGAAATCCGCCGGTCATCGTGATCCATGGCAACCAGACCGAGCGCCTCCCCGAGGCGTATCGACGTTATCTCATCAATCGGTTTCGCAAGGCTTTCAAGCTGAAAGGCACGCCAGTGCGCCTGAGTTTCAAAACCAGTGACAACCCGTACAAAGGCCGGCGCAACAAGCTGACGCCGCGCCAGGAACGCAAGCGCGCGCGGCTGATGAAGCGCGTCAAGAAGTAGCGCGGGCTATACTGGGACGTCGAGGAGGGCACATGACAGCGGCGAGAAAACTTGTGACCTATGAGGGGCAGTTCCGCATGCACCGTGCGGGCTATCTCGAATCGCCGTCGCTTGCCTACGAGACCTGGGGCACGCTAAACGAAGCGCGCGACAACGCTATCCTGATCTTCACCGGTCTGTCGCCATCGGCGCATGCGACGTCGTGCGCGGAAGACCCGACGCCGGGCTGGTGGGAAGAGATGATCGGCAAGGAATTGCCGATCGACACCGACCGCTACTTCGTCATCTGTGTAAATTCGCTCGGCAGCTGCTTTGGCTCTACCGGCCCTGCGTCCATCAATCCGGAGACCGGGAAGCGTTATCGCCTGTCCTTTCCGGTGCTGCACCTTGAAGACGTCGCTGAGTCGGCCTGGTACGTCGTGCAGCACCTTGGCGTAGACGTACTGCATACGGTCGTTGGCTGTTCGATGGGCGGCATGACCGGGCTTGCGTTCTGTGTGCGGCATCCTGACAACGTGCGCAATTTCCTTTCGGTGTCGTCCGCGGCCCGCGCGCTGCCGTTTTCCATCGCAGTGCGTTCGCTGCAGCGCGAAATGATCCGCTCGGATCCCAAGTGGAAGAAGGGCGAGTACGACGTCGGCGATCCGCCGATCACGGGCCAACGGCTTGCGCGCAAGCTCGGCATGATCACGTATCGCTCGGCCGAGGAGTGGAAGATACGCTTCGGTCGCGAACGGTCTACGTCGCATGCGCGAATCGAGGACCAGTTCGTCGCCGAATTCGCGGTGGAGTCTTACCTCGAGAATCACGGGCAAAAATTTACGGGCGCATTCGACCCGAACTGCTACCTGTACCTGTCGCATGCGTCGGACCTGTTCGATCTCGCCGAGTATGGCGGATCACTCGAATGCGGCTTCCGGAGACTGCAGCTCGAACGGGCCCTCGTAATTGGCGTGCGCACCGACATCCTGTTCCCGCCGGAACAGCAGCGCGAGCTGGCCGAGGGCATTTCCGGTGTGTGCCCGGACACCCAGCTGGTCGAGCTGGACTGCATTCGCGGACACGATTCGTTCCTGGTTGATATGGACGCGTTCCGCCCCGTCATTTGGGACTTTTTAAAGGCCTGAATCCGATCTAAAGCTGCCCACGGCGTGGCCGATAACCTTGACTGAAGGTCTGGTTATCGATGACGGATTCATTTTTCACAATACGCCTGTTTCTCGACTGGCACGATTCGGTGCAGTGGTTCTCCTTCGGGCTGCTGGGCGCGCTGCTGGTGCTGGCGACGCTCCAGTTCGTGCGCTCCAGGCGCACGGCTGCTGGTCTCAGGTGGTTTGGCGGCAAGAGCCTGGGCACGTCGATTGGCGTTGGCGCTGTCCTGCTGGGCCTTATTCCTATCGTGGCACTGGTCGTATTGATGACCGAGCGATCCGCATACATGCGCCACGATCGTATGGAAACGCGCATCGAGGAAATGGCCACAGCCGTTGCCCATTCGGTCGAACGTTTCGTCGACAAGCATGTATCGGGAATGACGTCCGCCGCCTCGTCGATAAACGCATCAGGCGACTTCAGTGCGACATCGATCCAGGAATCCCTGCTGCTGTACCACGAGATCTACGGCGACTTTTTGACGATGCTGGGCACCGATGCAAAGGGCGACATTATTGCAGCAAGTTCGCGTCTCGATGGCGTGCTGGCGCCGTTCGACCAGCTGTCGGGGCTTAGTGTCGCCGACAGGGAGTACTTCAAGGCACCAATGACGAACGGCTTTCCGTTCGTCTCCCAGGCATTCCGGGGGCGCGGATTTGGCGCGGACCCGATCGTCGCGATCAGCGCATCGCTGCGAGAACAGGGGGGTACTCGCGTTGGCATCGTCGAGGGCTCATTGAACCTGAGCGCTTTTGACGAAATCGACCGTGAGCACCCGCATATCGATGGAGCCAATCTCATCATCCTCGACAACGACGACGAGGTCATCTACGCCAGCCCCGAGGCCAAGCTCGTGTTCCTTGAAGACCTGAGTGGCGATGCGCTGGTTATTTCGGCAGAAGGCCTTCGCCAGGGCGTGGCCTTCGACTACGATGACCAGTCGCTGGATCGTAACCGCAACCACATGGCTGCATATGCGACGACTGCTCTCGGCTGGAGAGTCTTCGTTCGTGTGCCGACCGACCCGATTGCCCAGCAGATGCTTGGCGACTACAAGGTTGGCCTGCTGCTGTTGTCTGTTACAGCGGCTATTTCATTGCTCATGGCAAGCGCACTCACGCGTCGCTTCAGTACGGCGCTTGGTCAGGTCAACGACGCGATCGACGGGCTGTCCGTTGACGGCAGTGACACGTCGGTTCGACTGCCACAAGACATGCCGACCGAATTTGAGCCGGTTTTTGCGCACATGCAGGATCGTGCGGCCAGGCTCCGGGGCGCTTACAAGCGCCTCAGCAACTCGATCGAAACTGGCGAAAAACTGCGCAAGGAACTGACTCAGGCCATTGCGCTCAAGGACGTCGAGATCGCGGAGCGCACTGCCGAACTCGAGAAAGCAAATGAAGAGCTCAGTTCACAGAGCAAGCGCGACCCGCTGACAAAGATCGCGAACCGCCGCGAATTCGAGGCGTTCGAGAATCGCATCTGGAATCTCGGCGCGCGGGAAAAAATGCCGGTTGCAGTTGTCCTGATCGACATCGATCACTTCAAGGCATACAACGACACGCTCGGCCATCAGGCTGGCGACACCTGCCTGAAACTGGTCGCCAAGGCGCTCGAAGGTTCTGCTAATCGCCCGCTCGACCTCGTGGCGCGTTACGGCGGTGAGGAATTTGTGGCCGTGCTTGGCGGTGCCGCCGTTGCAGACGCTCTGATTGTCGCCGAGAACATGCGTCACGCCGTGCTGGATCTTGGGATGGTTCATCCAAAGACTGACGAAGGTCTGGTGTCGGTGAGTATCGGCGCTGCCTCGGTCGTGCCGACGCATGACGAAGAAGCGACGTCATTGGTCAAGGCCGCCGACGATGCGCTGTACCGGGCCAAGGCCTCGGGCCGCAACTGCGTCGTATTTCGACGTGAGGACGATTTCGTCATCTATGATCCCGACGAGCACAGCCTCGAATCGACCAACATCATCAAGATGCTCGCCGGCGACCGGCATCGTAAAACGAAGGGTCCGCCGCGCGGCTAGTCGGCAATCAGGATCGCCGGATCGACCGCGGTCCCGTTCAGGTAGGTTCCGAAATGCAGGTGTGGTCCGGTTACACGCCCCGTTGCACCGACAAGTCCAATCGCATCGCCAGCGCTGACCGTCTGGCCATCTTCGACGCCTATCGCGCTCAGGTGACAGTACATCGTCACAAAGCCCTGGCCATGGTCAATGATGACGGTGTTGCCATTGAAGAAGAAGTCCCCGATGACCGCGACGATGCCATCCAGCGGCGCCGCGATCGGCGTACCCGTTCCGGCGGCGATATCCATGCCCTTGTGAGGCGAGCGCGGCTGATCGTTGAAGAAGCGCCGCAGGCCGAAACTGGAGCTGCGCCGTCCATCAACCGGCGCAATGAGTTCAATGCCGGCCACAGGAACGTCACGGAAACTATTCAGCGCCGAATCGAGGATTTTGCGCTCCCGGACGATGCGGTCCAGCTGCGCCTGGTCCGGCGTGACGTAGCTCTGGTTCGTCACAGTCAGCCGCTGCTCGGCATAGGCGTGCTCGCTGATCGCAATACTCACTTCATCACTGCCGACGGCAACGGTCAGTTCACCAGGCGTCGTGTCCAGCGGAACGCCGACGACGGCCTTCCACCGATCGTGTTCCTGCAGCAGGAGCACCGGCTTGCCGTCGTAGGCCACGTCCGGAGCCGCCACTTCGAGAGAACCCACATCGATGACGGCGATCCCGCCCGGCCGTGGCGAGTGTTCGGGTGCGGCAAACGCATTGCTCGCCAGTGCACAGGCCGCCAGCAGCAGTATTCGATTCATTCTTTGATCACCCTGGTTACGTTTGCGACCAACTCTCCTTTGGACAGTTTCGCACGGACTTCGTCCCCGGCTGCCGCCGTTGCGGCATCAGTCATGGCCTTGCCGTCACTATCCAGCACGATGGCATAACCCCGATCCAGCGTGGCGAGCGGGCTGACTGAATGCAACGTGCGCCCGAGCAGAGCGACACGGTGCTGCAGATCTGCGACGCGGTCATGTGCGCCCGAGCTGAGCCGTTGACGTAGCGCCCCCAGCTTGCCGATCGTGCGTTGGACGGCAAGCGCCGGCGAGCACCGCAACAGGTCGCTGCGCATGCTCTGCACGTCACTCAAGCGCTCCAGCAGCTGCTGCCGCATTGCGCTTGCGAGCCGTGCGCGGTTCTCCCGCAAGCTGTCCTGCTGGCGCGCCAGGGTCGCCGCCGGGCTGGAAGAAAGCAGCCGTCGTGTCAGCCAGTCGATCTGCTGCGCGCGGTCTTCGACGTTGCGCTCACCGACACGTGCAAGGCGAGCGGTTAGCGCGGCGATGCGCCGCAGCCAGTCGTGCTGGTCAGGCACAACGATCTCGGCGGCGCCTGATGGCGTTGGCGCGCGTACATCTGCAACGAAGTCGGCGATCGTGAAATCGACTTCGTGCCCGACCGCACTGATCACCGGGATCGGGCATTCGACGATCGCGCGTGCCAGCGTTTCGTCATTGAACGCCCAGAGATCCTCGAGCGACCCACCGCCGCGTCCCACGATCAGGACGTCACACTCATTGCGGCGGATCGCTGTTTCCAACGCTGCGATGAGTTCGCCGGGCGCCGCGTCCCCTTGCACCGCCGCCGGGTAAACCACGACGGGTACTGCGGGAAAGCGCCGTCTCAGCACGCTGACGACGTCGCGCACGGCCGCGCCGCTTGGCGAAGTGATCACGCCGATACGTGCCGGCAGGTCGGGCAGGGGCTGCTTGCGTTCTTCATCGAACAGGCCTTCAGCCAGCAGCTTCTTCTTGAGCGCATCGAAACGCTGCTTCAGGACGCCTTCACCGGCTGGCTCCAGCTGTTCCACGATCAGCTGGTAGTCGCCGCGGGCTTCGTAAATGCTGATCCGACCGAATGCCAGGACCTTGTCGCCGTTCTTGAAGTGGATCGCCGGACCGCGCTGTCGCTGGCGGAACCAGGCGGCGCGGACCTGGGCTTTCTCGTCCTTGAGGCTGAAATAGATGTGGCCCGAAGCCGGACGCGCCATATTGGAAATCTCGCCTTCGACCCAGAGCTTCGGAATGCCCTGTTCAAGCAGGGATTTGGCGCGGCGATTGAGCTGGCTGACGCTGATGGCGGCTTCGGTGGGCATCGTCGGATTATATCCGTCCGATTGGGCGTTTACCCGCTCATCCGGCAGGCGTACAATCGCCCGCTACCCCGCAACCGAGCAAGTGTTCCCAGCATGCGAATCGCCAAGGAAGCCCTGACTTTTGACGACGTTCTCCTGCAGCCCGGGTACTCCGACGTGCTGCCGAGAGAAGTCGATCTCAGTACGCCACTGACGCGGGAAATTCGCCTCAATATTCCGCTGCTGTCCGCAGCCATGGACACGGTCACCGAGTCACGGCTTGCGATTGCCCTGGCGCAGGAAGGCGGTCTCGGTGTCATTCACAAGAACATGACGATCGAGGCGCAGGCGCACGAGGTGTTGCTCGTCAAGAAGTTCGAGTCCGGCATGGTGCGCAACCCGATCACGGTTTCGTCCGACATGACCATTCGCGAGGTCATTGAACTGACCCGCGCGATGAACATCTCGGGCGTTCCCGTCGTCGATAACGACGTCACGGTTGGCATCGTAACGGGCAGGGATCTGCGCTTCGAAACGCAACTCGATGCGCCGGTGTCCAAAGTCATGACACCGCAGGAGCGGCTCGTCACCGTGCGCGAGGGCGCTCCCGACGAAGAAGTGCTCGGTCTCCTGCATAAACACCGTATCGAGAAGGTTCTCGTCGTTGGCGATGACTACAAGCTCGAGGGCATGATTACGGCCAAGGACTTCCAGAAGGCCAAGGACTACCCGCTCTCCTGCAAGGACAATGCCGGCGCGCTGCGGGTTGGCGCAGCGGTTGGAACCGGCGCTGACACCGATGATCGTGTCGACGCGCTCGTCGAAGCAGGCGTCGACATCATCGTTGTGGACACGGCACACGGGCACTCGAAGGGTGTGCTGGAGCGCGTCAAACGCGTCAAGCAGACCTTCCCGGACCTCCAGGTCATCGGCGGCAACATCGCAACTGGCGCTGCCGCGCAGGCGCTGGTTGAAGCCGGTGCGGATGGCGTCAAGGTCGGTATCGGACCGGGCTCGATCTGCACAACCCGCGTCGTTGCGGGCGTTGGCGTGCCGCAGGTTTCGGCCGTGGCGGAAGTGGCCGATGCGCTGGCTAAGAGCGGCGTACCACTCATCGCAGACGGCGGCATTCGCTATTCCGGCGATATCGCCAAGGCGCTCGTCGCCGGTGCCTACGCGGTCATGATTGGTGGGCTGTTCGCCGGTACCGAGGAATCACCCGGCGAGGTCGAGCTCTACCAGGGTCGGTCGTACAAGTCCTATCGCGGCATGGGTTCTGTCGGCGCGATGGGAGGATCACACGGCTCGTCGGATCGCTATTTCCAGGACGCGACCGAGGAACTCGAGAAACTCGTGCCGGAGGGCATCGAGGGGCGCGTCGCGTACAAAGGCGGTCTCGTCGCGATCGTGCACCAGCTTATCGGTGGTGTACGTGCATCGATGGGCTACACGGGTTGCTCAAACATCGACGAAATGCGCACCAAGCCACAGTTCGTACGCATGACAGGCGCCGGCATCAAGGAAAGCCACGTGCATGACGTGACGATCACGAAGGAAGCACCCAACTACCGCAGCCAGAACTGATGTCCGTCGATATCCATGCCAACAAGCTGCTGATCATCGATTTCGGCAGCCAGTACACCCAGTTGATCGCGCGGCGCGTCCGTGAAGTCGGCGTTTATTCCGAGATTCATCCGTGGGACATGACGGACGATGATATTCGTGCATTCGCTCCCGACGGCATCATTCTTTCCGGCGGTCCCGAGTCGGTCAACCTCGACGACCCACCGCGGGCGCCGCAGGCTGTCTTCGAGCTCGGCGTGCCGGTCCTCGGTATTTGTTACGGCATGCAGACCATGGCGGCGCAGCTTGGTGGCAAGGTCGAGGCATCTTCGCATCGCGAGTTCGGCTATGCCGAGATCGAACCGATCGAGTGCCGCCTGCTGCATAGCCTCAGTGACGAAGCCAGTCACGCCATGCTCAAGGTCTGGATGAGTCACGGTGATCGCGTCGAGGCGATTCCGCCGGGGTTTGTTGCGACGGCCTCGAGTGCCAACTCACCGCTCGCGGCGATGGAAGACGTCGACCGGAACTTCTTTGGCGTGCAGTTCCATCCAGAGGTCACGCACACGCTGCAGGGCCTCAAGATCCTGCGCCGGTTTGTGCACGAGATCTGCGGCTGCGCGGGGGACTGGACCCCGGGCAACATCGTTGCGGACGGCATCGAGCAGGTTCGCAAGCAGGTCGGTGATGGCAAAGTCCTGCTCGGTCTTTCGGGCGGGGTTGATTCGTCGGTCGTTGCCGCGCTGCTGCACGAGGCGATTGGCGACCAGCTGGTCTGTGTATTCGTTGATCACGGCCTGCTAAGGCACAACGAAGGCGACCAGGTTATGGAGACGTTCGCCGAGCATATGCACATCAATGTGATTCGGGTGAACGCCGCCGACCGTTTCTTCGCGGCGCTCGAAGGCGTCTCTGATCCGGAAGAAAAGCGCAAGATCATCGGTCGCCTGTTCATCGAGGTCTTCGATGAGGAGGCGCACAAACTTGAAGGCATTGACTGGCTGGCGCAAGGGACGATCTACCCTGACGTCATCGAGTCGGCTGGCGGGAAGACGGGCAAGGCGCACGTGATCAAATCCCATCACAACGTTGGTGGCTTACCCGAGAAGATGCGCATGAAACTCGTTGAACCGCTGCGCGAGCTGTTCAAGGACGAAGTGCGCAAGATCGGGCTCGAACTCGGTCTGCCGCGCGAGATGGTCTATCGCCATCCTTTCCCGGGCCCCGGCCTGGGTGTCCGTATTCTCGGTGAAGTTAAACCCGAGTATGCGAAGTTGCTGCAGCTCGCCGATGACATTTTCATCGAGGAACTGCACGCGCAAAAACTCTACGACGAGACGAGCCAGGCGTTTGCTGTCTTCCTGCCGGTCAAGTCTGTCGGTGTCATGGGCGATGGACGTCGCTACGACTATGTGGTTGCCCTGCGCGCCGTTGAGACGATCGACTTCATGACGGCACGCTGGGCACGGCTGCCCTACGAGTTTCTCGAACACGTCAGCTTGCGCATCATTAACGAAGTTGACGGCATTTCCCGCGTAACCTACGACATTTCCGGCAAACCGCCCGCGACCATCGAGTGGGAGTAGGGCGGCTCGTCAACGCATGAGCTGGTCACCCGAAGACACTGAACACATGCACGCCGCACTTGGTGCGGCGCGACAGGCCGAGGCGGCCGGCGAAGTACCGGTTGGCGCCGTGGTCGTGGCAGGCGGCAAGATTGTCGCCGATGGTCACAACATTTCTGTTAGCGATGCCGACCCTAGCGGACATGCCGAAGTCGTGGCGTTGCGCGCCGCAGCCAACGCGCTCGGCAACCATCGTCTCAACGACGCGACCCTCTATGTCACGCTCGAGCCCTGTGTTATGTGCGTCGGCGCCATGGCGCATGCGCGCATCTCGAGGGTTGTATTCGGCGCCTACGATATGAAAGCCGGCGCACTGGGCAGCGTCGAGGACCTGTCTATGTCCAGGGCTCTGAATCATCGATTCGAGGTCAACGGCGGTGTTCTGGCAGACGAGTGCGGCGAACTTCTGAGGGCGTTCTTTGAGGCTCGCCGATGATCAGGAAACAGCGAGGTGCGCATGAAACTGGTAATGACTGTTGGGTGTATCGCCCTTTTCTTATTGGTCGCATGTAGCGATGCGCCCGATCCGGAAGACACTGTGACCGGCGCTGTCGCGCCCGACGCCGGCGTTGCGCCGCCCGCGGCTCGCGACGGGGTCGTCGAGGACAGGTTTGCAATTCTTGCCCTGTCGTGTGTGCACCGGGAATACCCGAACAAGATCGCACACGTTCTGACCGGCGACGCTGACGCCCGTCCGCCGAGGGAACTGACGCCGGCGTTCTATGGTTGTTTTGACTGGCATTCGTCAGTGCACGGTCACTGGCTGCTCGTGCGGATACTGCGCATGGACCCGGACACCCCGTTTCGCGCAGCTATCGTCGATGCGCTCGATGTTTCGTTTACGGCGGACAATATAGCCGCAGAGGTCGTGTACTACACGGGGCCGGACCGCAGCTCTTTCGAGCGGCCCTACGGTATCGCCTGGTTTTTGCAACTCGTCGCCGAACTGCACGAAAGCGACGACCCGAAGCTACGTGCCTGGCGGCAGATCCTTGCGCCGCTCGAACGCGAGATTGTGTCGCGCATCCAGGCTTGGTTGCCGAATCTTGCGTACCCGATTCGCCTCGGCACGCACAATCAGTCGGCGTTTGCGTTCGGGCTGATGCTGGACTATGCGCGCACCGTTGGCGACGCAGATCTCGAGCAGGCGCTTGAGGAAAAAACGCTGGCGTTTCATCGCAATGACGTAGATTGCCCGCTGGACTACGAGCCTTCGGGTGAAGACTTCCTGTCGCCTTGCCTGATGGAGGCGGACCTGATGCGCCGTGTGCTCAATGAAACAGAATTCGCTGCGTGGCTCGGGGCCTTTCTGCCGGGCATCCCGTTGGACGGCAGCAACGACTGGCTCGCGCCTGGCGTCGTGCTCGACGCCAAGGATGGCAAGCTCGTGCACCTTGACGGCGTGAACCTGTCACGCGCCTGGGCGCTTGAGGGTATCGCGTCGGGCCTGCCCGCCGGGGATCCAAGGGAAGCAGCGCTGATGGCTTCGGCAGCACTGCATCGCGAAACCGGTATCGCGGCCGTGTCCGACGAACACTATTCCGGCAGCCATTGGCTGGGTAGCTTTGCAACCTATCTCGTGACGCAGCGCGGCGTGACCGGCCCGGGTCGGGAGTAGCGCTAGGCGGTATCGGGCGCACCCTCGGCCGTGTCCTCAGGCGGCGATCCTTCCTGGTCGGTCAGCCACTTCAGGATGTTGTAGTAGGCGCGGATATTCTGGACGTACAGCACTGGCTCCCAGCCACGCGCGTAACCATACGGGAGCTTCGAGTACCATTTGCGCTGTGCTTTCAACGGCAGCGCCTTGCTGAGGTCGATCCAGGAATCCGGGTCACCGCCTTGCCACTCGACGATCAGGCGCGCGTCTTTGACGTGATTAAAACCGACGTTGTACGCGGCCAGCGCCATCCAGGTGCGATCCGGTTCGCCAACCGAGTCCGCTACGCGCTCGGTCTGGCGCGCAAAATACTGCGCGCCGCCGAAAATGCTGTTCTTCGGATCTCTGCGGTCATCGATGCCGAGGTAGTCTGCCGTGGCTTCCGTGAGCATCATGATGCCGCGTACCCCGGTCGGGGAAACGGCGTTGGCGCGCCAGTGCGACTCTTGATAACCAATCGCCGCCAGCAGGCGCCAGTCGACGCCCCACTGCGCGCCGGCCTCCTCGAACCAGGGGCGGTACCGCGGCAGGCGGCTCTCGAAATGACGAATGAAGTTCCGCGTGCCGACATAGTCGTACTTCTTGGTATGGCCGTAGTAGCGGTCGTGGACGCGCGCAAGCAGGCCGGATCGGTCGGCACTGATCAGGAAGTCATCGGCCGCTGACAGCAGGGAATCGGCGGTGCCCTTCGGGAACGCCCACGCAAGCGGGTCGTCAAGAAAAAGGTCGAGGGCGACCCGAAGGTCCGGGTAGAAGTGACGCTGGATGTTGAAGTCCGTGCTGTCCGCAATGGTCAGGTCGATGTCGCCAACTGCGACCTTTTCGAGCAACTGGGCCGCGTCGATGTCGGCATTCTCGGTCCAGCTCAGGGTTGGGTGGCTCTCCTGAAGTGACTCGAGAATATCGACATGACTTGTCGATGCCATGACTTCGATCGAACGATCGAGAACGTCGTCAATCGACCGTGGCCGGCCGGTACCCAGCTTGTAGATCAGGTGGACATCTACGGTTTCGTACGGGAAGCCAAAGTTCAGGTACTCGCGGCGCGAGTCCGTGACGGAAAGGCCAGCGGCCGCCATGTGCGATTCGCCGGAAAGCAGCATTGGCAGGATTTCGGAAACGCTCTCGACCGACTGAATGACCAGCGCCGCGCCAAGGTGCTCGGCGAATTCGAGCACAAGGTCGTACTCGGGGCCACTCGGTCCGTCAGGGCCCAATGTATACGACGTCGGGCTGTCGAGGGTGACGACGCGGAGTTCGCCGGTATCAATCACCTGCTCGAGGATCGACGGCGGCGACGAACAGGTCCCGATCAGCCCTGCGGTCAGAATGATGAGAATTATTCGCACTCCCCAAAGGCTACCCTAGAAGCGCTCCAAATTCAGCGCGTCAGGGCGGCAATCGGCTGGTCAGGACAGGAGGGTTTGCGTACAATCCGCCTCCCGACCGCGCAGGAGAGGTGCCGGAGTGGTCGAACGGGCCTGATTCGAAATCAGGTGTACGGTTACACCGTACCGTGGGTTCGAATCCCACCCTCTCCGCCAGAAAAACGAAAGGGCCCCATTCGGGGCCCTTTTTCGTTTTTCATGGCCGTCGAGGGTTGAGGATTCGAACCCTGTTCGACTCACGCAGGCGCGCAGCGCCCAGTGAGCACGCGCAGCCGCAGGCAAGCGTGAATCCCACCCAGCGCAGCGCCCATCCCATTTGGCACGATTGCGGCACGACTCCAGGGACGTTAGTTTTCAGTACGAGCGGCAATCGACCTTCTTTTAAACCTGACGGATATCAGAGGCCATGAGCTACGACCTATTCCTAAGATCCGAAGACAACAGTTTCGACGCGACGTCATTCGAACAGTACTTCTCCCAGAGAGCCCACTACAACGTCCAGGGCTCGCAAGCCTGGTACCAGAACGAGGCGACCGGCGTCTATTTTCTCTTCGAATTGCAGGGCGAAGATGATTCAGAGGCTGGCGAGGACTTCTATCCCGTTGCGTTCAACATGAATTACTTTCGGCCGACCTATTTCGTATTGGAGGCTGAACCTGAGGTAACGGCATTCATAAAAAGATTCTCCATGACCGTCATGGATCCGCAAATGGAGGGGATGGGCACCGGGGACTATAGCGCTGAGCGGTTCAAGACCGGCTGGCTGCATGGCAACGATTTCGGGTACAGCTCAATATTAAAGAACCATCAAGATGTCTATTCACTTCCCCAGGCGCAGCTGCACCAACTTTGGGAGTGGAATTTCAACAAAGAGGATCTCCAGGGCTCTGTCGAAGACGATGTATTTGTTCCTAAAATCATGCTCGTAAAGAGAAACGGAATCCCGATAACGGCAGCCGTCTGGCCAGATGCGATTCCGTCAGTTCTTCCCGAAGTTGACTACCTCTTGATCGGTAGACAAGAGCTTGCGCCCCGGAGGCTGTTCAAGAAGCAAGACGACATGGTCGTCGTCGCGTTCTCGGAGATGCGCGAGCTGATCGATAAGTACAAAACCAAGATGCATGGGTCGGCGTACTATTTGTTCTACGAATCGGTTCCGGACGAGATCAAGAAGGCTATTCAGAGATTTAGTCCGCACAACGACGAACTAGAGGGATTGCCCGTCGACCAGGTTCTGGATCGAGAAATCGTAGAAAAGTACTTCCATGACAATTAGTCGGAACGGTTTGCACTAGCCAACGCTGTTCGAGCCGAGCTGAATCCCACCTTCTAGTTGCCCCGCAGAATCAATGTCTTCAGGTTCGGGTCGGCAAGAATTTCTTCTTCGGTAAACGGCAATTGCAGCCACTCGCCGCGAGCGTACAGCTCGGTCTGGTCGTAGTAATGTGGCGAGTCGGCTTCCGGCGATTGCGAATAAGTCAGTATGCCGCGCGCGTCAGGCTTACCGTCTTCACCCCACGTAACGACCTGGATATAACTGTTGCCGTGAACAATGGGCGTATAGCCCTTGCCGTCCGTGAAATCCGTGTTGATATAGCTGAACATGCCGTGACGGCCAGGTCCGCCGGGCACCGGAATCCGGGTGCCATTGCGTTCGGCGAACTGCACATCACCCCATGGCTTATCCAACTCGATGCCTGCATCCTGCAGACGTTGCTGCGCCGCTGTAAGTGCTTCGCGGACGGCGTCACGGACGGCCTGGTTATCGACTGCGATTCCACGAGGCGTGTTGACCGGGTCGGCCGGGTCGAATGGAATCGCGTAGATGCCGTCGATACGGCGCGCGGACTCCCAGAATTCTGTCCAAACCTGCATGCCGCGGCTGTCAATACTGGCCGTGCGATCCCATTCCCGAAGCACGTCACAGCTCTTCGCAATCTCGTCATTGTCCTCACAGACTGAGAGCACGTCGTCGAGCAGCAGCTCCGCGCCGAAGTGCCGATGGCTTAGCAGGAGCGACTGGATGTCATCGGGGCGTAGCTTGCTGCCCCGTTGCAGATGTTCATTAAGAAACACGAGGCCGGCACGTGTACGCAACGTGCGGGCAGTCCGCTCCGGACCGATGGTCGGCAAGTAACCTTCGAGCGGTTCATCCGGGTTCGACAGCCAGTAACTGTCGTTCGAATTACTGAAATAGCGCCTGCTCGTCGCACGTGGCATGTCGTCCGCTGGCAGGTTTCCCGGAACAGCGCTTCGTGGATCATCGCGCCAATCACATTCGGGACTCGAGCCATCAAGCACGACTATCTGCGCGGGCAAACCACGCACCTCGCGGCGGCAGTTTCCAAGAATGTCCATATCGAGATGCGGCGTTGCGGATATGTCGGCATAAAACGCGTTGCCTTCACGATCGGCAGCAATCGTGTTGACGAAATAGACACCCTGTTTGCTAATCGCCGCTTCGACATCGGCCACAGACGCTGCGGTGTGCAGGGCCTCGTAGGTCGCAAACGCCGCGTTGTTATTCAGAATGGCGTCGCGGGCGGCATAAGCGCGCGTCTGCGTCCACGGCAGCTCATCGCTGACGAGAACCGGCCCGAGATGAGTCAGGTAGACGGTTTGCCTGCTGTCGCCATCTGCCAGCGGCACCGAGACCTCGATTACTTCGATGTCACGGTAGTCATCGCCATAGCGATACTGCATGGGGTTTTCCGGATTCAGCTCGAGCTCGAACAGCGTCATGCGGAGTGCCGTCGATACTGTGTGCGTCCATGCGACGTCCTCGTTGAATCCAATGGCGATGAAGCTTCCTGACAACAGGCTTGCACCCATCGTGTCGATCTCGCCCGGAATCGTCGTGTGGATCATGTGAAAGCGTGCCGGGCCATGCCATGGATAGTGGGGATTTCCAAACAGGATGCCCTTGCCGGACTGCGTAAGCTCGCTGCCCAATGCGATCGCGTTGCTGCCGATTCCTGGTGTCATGTCGTAATCAAGCTGCACCGAGGCGACCGGCTCACCGGGCGGTGCCGCGGCGGCGATTCCTGTATTGAAGCGGCCGACGCCGTAGCGAATACCGAATGCGATGAACATTCGACCCAGTTCGAGTTCGTCGATCAGCCGCACCCATTTCTGGCCGGCACACGCTGCCGGAAGACTCTGGAGATTGTCCTCGATAAACCGGTTGTAGCCGGCGACGAAACCGGCGTGATACATGCGCATGTTTTCGGACATGGCCGCAGCACTTGTGCGCACCATTTCCGGCGTAACGATCGCGCGATGGAATGTGTCGCTGGCAAGATTCTCGTCCGATGCGCCAAAGTCGGCCGACAGCGTTCCGTTCGCCCTCGCGACCTCGCGCGCAAACACGCAGATGCCGTCGTTAGCGGTCGCGTACGCAAAGCCGTATCCGAGGCTGCCCCAGTCTTCCGCCTTGACGTGCGGAATACCGTAGCCTGTCCAGCGGATCTCGGCGTTGTACGTGTCGCCCGAATCGGTCGAACAACCTAACAGCATTGCCAATACACCTAACAGCAGAAATTGATGTTTCACGACGATTCCTGAGAGCTTCAAACTGGCAGGACAGCCTACAGAAATGAGCTTGCTCATTCCATTTCCTGATAAACGAAAAATTGGCGCGAAATCTAAAGGACTTTCGACCCGCTGGGTTCACAATGCCGCCACGCAATGTTCATATGAGCTGCACAGGACTATGGACGGAAATCTCCCGAAGACACGGACCGACGTGCAGGCAGACAGGGACCTGTTCAAGGCAACTCTGCCATTCGGTGTCGAATCTGTAAGAACCAGCTGGTGGGTCGTCGGTTCGACGTTCCTGTTGCTGACTGCATCGCTGACTGGCGCCGCGCTCGCACCGCACTGGTCGATACGACTGTTGTTCTCAGTCCTGTCGGCGCTGCTCATGGTTCGCGCGTTCATTACGTACCACGACTATATGCACAATGCGATCCTGTCACGGTCGCGACTCGCAAAGTGGTTATTTCGTCTGTTCTCGGTCATCGCGCTCACGCCGCCAAGAGCATGGAAGTACAGCCATAACTACCATCATGGCCATGTCGGCAACATTGATGCTGCCGCCGACGGCGCATTCAAATTGATGACGACGGACATGTGGCGTGAGGCTTCGCCCTGGACTCGCTTCGCTTACCGTGTCGAACGTCATCCGCTCACTATCCTGGCCGGGTATTTCACCGTCTTCTTCCTTAGCGTGACGCTTCTTCCGTTCATAAGGAGTCCATCCCGTAACTGGGACTCGCTAGTGGTCGTAGCCGGTCACGGGGCACTGATCGCGGCGCTGTGGGTGCTTGGCGGATTCGATATGGCGTTTTTCGTCGTCCTGTTGCCAATGACGATTGCTTCGATGATCGGGAGCTTCCTGTTCTTCGCCCAACACAGCTTTGAAGAAATGCACATCCTGCCGGCGGAGACATGGACGAGCAGGCGAGCAGCATTGGAATCCTCGAGCTACATGAAGATGAACCCGGTTATGCGCTGGTTCACAGGGAATATCGGTTACCACCATATTCATCACCTGAACGTGCGAATCCCGTTCTATCGACTTCCGGAGGCGATGGACGCGATCGCCGAACTCCAGTCACCCGCAACGATTTCGCTGTCGTTGCAGGACATCGTGGCCTGCTTCCACTGCTGCCTGTGGGATGAGGGATTGCAGCGCATGGTCTCGTATCGGGAATTCGCCAGGGCGTCGGCCGCAGCCTGACGCCGCGGGTCCCGTAGACCACGGTGACCCGAATTTCAACTTTGAAACGGATTTTTTGCGGAGTAGGATCGTTCGCTTGCAAGCTCTATCAATAATAAGAACAGGGAGTTAGCTATGAATCCAAGTGACAGCAAGACACCGATCCTGATATTTGCCGCGATAGTCGCGATCTACGCGATCCTCGGCTGGCTGGACGTAAAGAACTACGCCCAAGGCGGCTGGGCTACGGCGCCCGACAACACAGTCACCCAGGTCCTGCCGGGAAGCCCCGCCGAGTCCGGTGGGCTGCAGGTGGGGGACAAGTTGGTGAGCCTGGGCGGTGTTGATGTTTCAGATGCGGCCGCCCAGTCTCAGCGGGGCCGACCTGAAGTCGGCGAAGCCTGGGAATTCGTCGTGCAACGTGACGGCGCGACCGTCTCTTTCGACATTACTTTTGGCGAGATGGTGCCCGAACGCAAATTCCTGGCACATGCCACCTTCCTCGTCGGGTTCTGTTTCATCATATTCACGGTTCGCGCATTCATGCAGAATCAAACAGCATCAACGCAAGCCCTGGCGCTCGCGGGAATCCTTTTCAGCTTCGTGTTTATTACCGGCCCATATTTTGGCAGTCCGATGTTGCGCAGTATCGACAACGCGGTCGGAGTATTGCTGGTTTGGCTCGGCGTGGCCTCGATCCTGAACTTCCTGTTGGTGCATCTGCGTGACGGCGGCAATCGCCTGCTATACCTGCCAGGTCTGGCAGTCGGTCTGTTCATCGCCTGGCGCATACTGGCCACTCCGGCGGCGACCGACGGACTGAATAATTTCACCAATGTATTTGTTGGCATCGTTGCCGTGTTCTACCTGATCGCAGCGCTCGTCACGGTATACCGCAGCTTCGTCGGCGCAACCGCCTCAGAGCGTGAAGCCAGCGGTCTGAAACTCATGATGATTGGAGCTCTGGTCGGCCTGTTGCCCCCGCTGATCAGTATTGCGGCAGGTGTCGTGGCGCCGCAGGTGGTTTTGCCGGGACAGAACTTCTACTTCCTCGCATTCATCGCCATACCGATCACGTGGTCGATCGCCGTAACGAAGAAACCAGATGCACCGGCAGCAGCATCCGACTGAGCTCACCACCGACCCATGCAACGAATAGGCCCCCTGCGGGGCCTTTTTCTTGTCTGGCCGGGCGTCGTTAACGTCGAAACTCAGTCAGTGCCTCGTATGACTGATTAGCGTTTCCAGGTAGCGGGATTTGAGCTGCTCGCTTGCCAGGAACTGCTTGATGGGCGGCAGCTTCAGGATCACACCCAATACCGCTGCCATCGCACGGTGACTCCACAGGACGTGGTTGTCGAAAATCAGGTTCTGCAATTTGCCCCGCTCAATCGCCATGACCACGGCCCGGTGCGTGCCGTTCAGCGGTGTAAGAACGCGTTTCGGTCGTGATTCCAGAGACAGGCTGTCGTGCTTGTTGCAGCTGCGTATGCACACGCCGCAGCCCAGGCAGAGCTCTTCGTTCAAGCGGGCAATTTTCATCTTGGGCTTTTCCGGATCGTGGGATGAAACCAGGGTCATTGCCTCGACCGGGCAGACGTTCACGCATTTGCCGCAACCGTTGCAGGTTTCCTCGTCGATAACCGGGATGAAGTTGGTTGTGTGTACGGGGTTGAGAATGGCAAAACGGCGTGCGGCGATCATGGCCTCGCAACAGCAGCTGCAGCAATTGCAGATGAAGTTGACATGCTCACGGACATTTTCCCCAAACTGCACGAGGTTGTTGTCGTAAGCCTCTTGCAGCAGGTCGTGACATTCCTCCTTGTCGATCTCACGAGCGACACCGTGTCTCGTCAGCGAGGACGCGGTGGTGTTGAACGTCATGCAAATATCCTGCGGTGCAGAACACGCCTTGCCCATGTGTTCCATTTTGTGGCGGCAATAACAGCGTCCCACACCGATATGGCTCGCAGTTTCGATCACCTCGCTGGCGCGCTCGTAATCCAGCACGTGAAGTGCATTTTCTTCAGACAAGGCAGGTTCACTGACGAAGGCTCGACCCAACTGCGTGTCACCACGAGTGAACAGCTCCCTGATGAAGTCCTCCTCGACATTCATATACTCATGAAATAGCTCGCTCAGTAATTTCTGGTCGAGGTCATCGCGAACCCGCATCAGAGAGAATTCGAAGAACCCGGCCATAGGCGGCGGCAGGGCATAGACCGTCTCACCGTTTTGCTCGAAGTCGACCAGAATGGCCCTGTCGGCCAGCTCATCGAGCGTGTTCTGCGTTTCGACGAGGTTCTTCTTCCAGATCCGACTGGCTTTTCTTGCCGTAAACGGCCTTATCGGCATCAATGAAACCAGGCCAGCTTCTTCTTCGCTGAACAGCATCGACAGGATATTGAAGAGCAGATCGGAAGGAGGCGCGCCCTGCGGAAAACGATTCAACCTGTCGGTAAGGGCGGAGTAACTCGTTTTCAGTGTTGTATGGGCCACGATGCAAAACCCTCCAGCAATCTCCTGATCGTACCCCTGGTGCGGCGCACGAGGGTATATGGGAAATTGCGCATGTTCGGCGGCATCTTGCCGCTGTGCCAACCGTGATCGACTCGCTAGTTCTACCTATAGCTGCCGGGCAAAAATGCGCATAGGGTCTAACTTACGTGCTGGGCCAATCTTGGGCTCCGGTCCCGCTCGTGTGGAGGTCTGCGATGCGACCACATTTGCATGCTAGTCGCGGCTCGTTCCGGGTCGTCGGAACCACCTTCCTTTACGTCGTGATCCTTACCGGTCTCGCCAGTTGTGGCGATGGCAGCGGTGGTGGCGGTGTCGTTCCTCCGCAGCCTGCGATTACCGTCAATAGCCTGCTTGACGATGCTTCACCCCCGAGCGGCACGGTGACGTTTCGCTCGGCGCTGGCGGCCGCTTCGTCCGGACAGCCAATCACCTTCGATCCCACTTTGAACGGCGGCACGATTAACCTGATCTTCGTCGCCGAAGAACACACCGTGCTGGTCGGCGAGGTCATGGGCTTTGACGCCGTCAACAACATGTCGTATCTGATCGGCTACCACGACCGGGACTACGGCAAGTCAGCTCTGTTCGCTGACAAGAATGTCGTTATCGACGCATCCAATCTGCCGGACGGCATAACGCTGAACTGGGACGGCGCGGATGCCGCAAGGGTCCTGGCCGTGTCCGGCGACCTTACATTGACCAACGTAACGATTACCGGCGGTACCCTGGCGTTTGATGCAGCGGCAGACGTCGGCCAGCACCCGGACGACAACCAGACGTCGACGCTGGCCCGAGGCGCGGGCATCGCGGTCTGGGGTATCGCAACGCTTAACGACTGCGTCATCTATGACAACCACGGTGTCGGTGATGACAGCGATACATCTCGCGACGGCGGCGCCTACGGCGGTGGTGTGTATGCTGACACGGTCGTCATGGACGGCTGCATCGTCAGCGGTAACTCGATCTACGGCGGGGGCGCGGCCGGCGGCGGCGTGTTCTCTGTCGGCGGGCGCCATACCGGTGTTGATACGTCGTCGATACGTCGCTCAAGCATCACCGAGAACCGCATCTCAGGCCTGTTTGCTTATGGCGGTGGCGTCTATTCGGATGGCGGCGGTATCGGCCGATCGACGCGCATTCATGTCGAGAACAGCACTCTTGCGAGAAATCTCGTCGAGCCGCCGCTGCTTCCTCCGTTCCTGTTTGGCCTGCTGGACATCGGTTACTGGCGCGGCGGCGGACTCTATATGTCCAACGGTTACATGCAGGTTCAAAGCAGCACAATCGTCGAGAACCAGGTCTTTGGCAAGCCGCGGACCACCGAGCTCGACAAGCCGAACATGGCCGGCGGCATCGCGGCGACAATCGGCAACGCACATGCTGTCGAAGACATGATTATTGGTCACTCGATCATCGTTGGAAACACTGTTCACGAGATCGATGGTGGTGGACCGGGCGGCTACACGATCAGCACTGTATATCCACACGATATCTTCACCGGCTCTGTCTTCGAGTTCCGCAGCATGGGCCATAACCGGATCGGCGTCATCGATTTCAGCCAGATCCTGGTACCGATCGGTGAGCCCGGGTGGGCATCCCTCTCGAGGAAACACTATCCGCAGACGAACGACGAGCACGGTGTGTTGATTGATGATGTGCTTGGCGCCGCGCAGTTATCCACATACATCAGCACGTCCGGCATATTGGCCGATCCTTTCGCAGTGCTTCACTATGAGCCGCAGGGCAGTGCGCTGGACCAGGTTCCCGGCAGCGGCTACGCAGTCACCGAGATCCTCGGCGAGCTGGTTGGGCCAACCGATGAAGGCCGGAACCCGCTTCTCATCCCACTGGTCCTGGACCAGATTGAATCGACTCACAGCCAGCCGGGCTTCGCAAGCGCTTTCAGAAGCCACTTCGAAGGATTCCTGTCGGACGTCGATCCGGACACTGCCGGTGCACAGCAGTACGCCAACTGTGGCGGCGCAACGATCGATACGCTCGAGCAGGCATTTTGGTGCGGCCCCGCTCAGACCTGGCCACAACATGAGTTCAACCACGCTTACATCCATTTCTGGCATCACCTTGACAAGGCACTTGCGAACGACATCCCGGGGGTCAACGTCGATCAGATCACGGGCGTCGGACCCGCAGCGATTAACGACGACATCTGGCTGTCGCTTTTCGGCCTCGGAGACAGCTTTTTCAACGGTGTTACCGTGCGTCTTGGCGAAACGACGCTCAGCGTTGCGCCAGTTACTGTCGATCAGCTGGGCAACTCCCGGCCGGCGGATCTGTCAGGCGATATCGGAGCAATCGAAGTCGACAACTAGCGGGTCAATGAACATACGTCCGCAGTCGGCATGGACCACGCGTCACCGGTCCAGTGTTGCCCGAATTGCGTCCAGCAGGTCGTGCGAGGAATACGGCTTTCGGAGCATTGTCTCGCGTAGATAGCCGTCTGTACTGACCGGGCCGGGACCGTCGGTGAATCCACTCGCCAACTGAATCTTGGTGTCCGGGTACTGCTTTGCAACGATAGCGGCTAGCCGAAAACCATCCATCCCTGGCATCAGGACATCGCTAAAGACAAGGTCGACCTTTTCACGCTCGAGAATCTCAAGGGCCTCGGCACCGCTGCCGGCGGTTATCACTCTGTAGCCGTAGCTCGAAATAATGCTGGTGTTGAGTTTGAGAAGAGCTGGCTCGTCGTCGACGACCAGTATCGTTTCGGTTCCGAGTGCGGCCACCACCGGAGCCCGATCTTCACCTTCCAATACCTGGGCGGATTCACGTTGGCGCGGAAAGTACAGGTCAACACGGGTTCCCTGACCGAGTTGCGAATGCACATTGACGGCGCCGTGGCTGCGCTCGACCATACCGTACACCTGACTAAGGCCGAGCCCCGTGCCTTGCCCCTCCTTGGTTGTAAAGAACGGCTCGAACATCCGGCTCCGCGTCTCGTCGCTCATGCCGCAGCCGCTATCGACGACGCTCATCTCAACGTAATCGCCGGGCTCGAGCCCCAGGGTTTCCGCGTTGATTTCGTCAAGCGACTTGTTGCGTGTCCGGAACAAAAGTTTCCCTGTGTCGTTGATGGCGTGTGCAGCGTTAATAGCCATATTGATGATGGCATCGGCAAGATCGCCTTCGTCCAGCAATACCGGCCAAAGGTCCGACTCCAGTTCATACTCAAGGTCGATACGCGGAGTTAGCGATTTTTTCAACAGGTCCCGCTCGCGTTCCAGTAGCGAATTGATGTCGACACTTTCGCTTCTGCCACCGGATCTTCGTGAAAACGCCAAGAGCCGCTGCGAGAGGCGCGCACCGCGTTCCGTGGCTCTGGTGATCTCATCGACGTAGCCCGCCAACGTAGCATTCTTCTCGAGCTCGACTTCAAGCAAATTGGCGTAGCCAAGAATGATGCCGAGCAGGTTGTTGAAGTCGTGCGCCATGCCGCCGGTGAGTTTCCCGAGCGCATCCATTTTCTGCGTGCGGCGAATCTGCTCTTCTTGTTCTCTTGCGACAGTGAGGTCCTGACACGACGCAATGAATCGCTGTTCCGCGTCACTTGTCCGGGGCATTGAGGTCAGGTTCAGACGTACAGGAAATTGCTCGCCATTTTTGTGCAGCGCTTCAGTTTCTCGAGATGAGCCCGCCGTCGGAAGCTCGCGGGTCTCTACATCGTTCACGAAGAGAGAATTTATTTTGCGACCGACTATCTCCTGTGCCGCATATTCGAACACCCTTTCGGCGCTCTTATTGAAGGACAGAATGGAACCGGTATCGTCGAATACCACGATCGCATCGCCGATACTGTCCAGCGTAATGGCCAGGTCCCGTTGCTGTGCGCGAAGCGCGTCAACCGCGTTGTCACGACTCTTGGCGGCAACGGCAAAGGCTCCAGCGAGCTCGTCGATTTCTCGGGTGCTTGAACCGACTGCCTTGAACCTTGCTTTCTCGCTTATTCCGTAGCGACGCAGGAAATCGGTGAATCGGGTCAATGGCGCCGTAATTCGCCGGCTCGAGGCGAGTCCCAATCCGATTGCAAGCAAGGCGATGACGAAACTCGTGAGCAGAGTCAGTCCCGATGACCGCGATAGCCTTGCCGTGATATTGGATTGATTGATGCCGATGTATACCGTGGGCTCAAGGCCCTCGATCAGAGGAGCGTGGTACTCGTAAATCAGCTGCTCCCCTGTCCGGAACCTGCGACTAACATACAGGTCCTCGCGTTCTACCATCTGAAAATCCTGCCTCGCCAGATAGCGGGGAAACCCGACCTCGAACGAATGAGCGAATACGCCCCCGTCTAGCCCTGTGACGAACAGATACTCAATTGGGTCGTTATCGCGCTGGATACTTTGCAGAAGGCTGGCCACTCGCAGAGCGTTACCGTCGATCACGTCGCGTACAACGGCGTCGCGTACGGAATTGACGATTGTCTGCGCAAGAATCGCTTCGGACTCTCGGTTGAGCGCGACCTGTTGGTAACGCGTTAGCCCAACGTGCGCAAGTGCACTGAGCGATACGATCGCGACAATGAGCAACAGGATGCGCGTCGCCAGCTTCAATCCGCCTGTTCCCTGAGCTGCTGCCACAAATCGAGCTCAACGAGCCACTCGTGCAGTTCGCGATAGTCCTCGTAGGTTGATCGCTGGAATCCGTTGGGCATCTCCGTCCTGTCCCAGTTATAAAGGTTTTCGCCGTGATCTCCTGAGGGATCGAATGCGATTAGCGCCTGCGTGACCAGCTGAATGACATCCTCGGGAACCGAAGCATTGGCGACGATGCTGCTTGATGGGTATTCGTCGGAGTAGTGGATAATCTTGATTCGACCCTCACTGGCAAGTCTTTCGGCAAGTGTGTCCTGCAAAGCGGCGGCGTCAGCCCGACCCGAGACCACTGCCTCAGCAGCACTCTCGTGCGAATTGGTAAAGAAGTACGAGTCCAGCTCGTCGAGAGAGATAGCGTTCTGTCGCAGTTCGATCCGCGGAATGAGGTGGCCCTGTGTCGAGTCGGAACTGCCAAAGGCGAGCCGCCGTCCCCGCAATTGCGAGATTTCCGTTAATGGGCTTTCTGGAGAAACGGCGAACACGCTTCGGTAGGTTGCCTTGTTCTTTTCGTTGAGACCGCGCGCGATCGAAATAGCGCCGTACTGATCGTTGGCCCGCAGAAAGCTGACGGCGCCCATTGCCGCAAACTGCGTGCGGTCCAGCCCCAGGTCATCAGACGTAGCGCTGCTGTTAGCCGCGAAATGCAGCTTGAAACGCAGCCCCGTTGCTTCCTCGAGGTAGCGCAGAAACGGCAGGTACTGCGCCGCGTCTTCCTGCGGACTTGAGCGCAAGTCGAACCCGAAATAATAGACGCCCGGCTGACGCGCGGGAGCTGGCGGGTGAAGAAGCTCGGCTTCGGCGAGCGCGTCATCGTCGTCAACGACAATGACGGGAGTAGTGTCCGCGTCGTGGCATGACGACATAGCGAAGCCGATAGCGAAAATCGCGAAGAATGCCGCCCCCAGGCCTAGCGATTTATTGGACATGATCAACGATACGGGCTACCTGTCTGTAACGCGTCTAATCTATCTCACGGTCGGCAGGATCGCCATTTTCACGGCCAGACTCATGGCGGGCCGAGAAAGCCTTGTTTTCCTCTCAGTCCTGTCCGACGATTCAGGTTCCCCGCTCGGTGTGGAGAGAGGTGTGTATCACAGCAGCGAGATTCGCTGGTTCTTCCGGGACGGTCCGCGGTGTGAAGTGGACCAGTGGTTCTCGAGTTGCGCCTTGGCTGTCACCGAGCCACCGCGCGTAGACAACTACATCATCCTGCCGCGCTGCAAAACAGCCGGCGTCAAGATTCGGCAGGGCAATATCGAAGTCAAAGCGCAGACGCAGAACTCCGAGCTCCTCGAGATTTCGGATCGAGTCGGCGGATTCCAGGACGCCTGGGTGAAATGGTCTCGACCCGCAGCGAACCCGGACGCCGTATTTGCAGCGCCAAGCATTCCGGAGTGCTGGGCCTGCGTCGAAAAAGCCCGGGTACTGCGGCTGCTAACCCTTGAAGCGGAATCGCCTGATGAAATCGCCCCCGGGTCGAGGCACCTGCACGTCGGTTGCCAGGCGGAAAAGACCGACCTCAGAGTTATCGTCCTCGATACCGACGTCGAACCGTCGGCGCACGATTGGAAAAAGGCTGAGCGCTGGTGGAGCTTTTCGCTCGAGGCTTTCGGCCCGGCCAATGAGGTTGGCGGGTTGTTGCACCGCGCAGCGTCACACTGGTTCGGCCAGGATTTCCCGGCGACGCTACTGGCCGAAGATTCGATGTCCTATCCCGAATGGCTCGCGCGCCTGGAGCAAAAAGCGGCGGCCTGAAAATCCCCTGCTATATTTAATAGAGAGCAGTCTTATTCACTTTCACTGGTCTGATCCGGGAGGGGGATTACCATGATGAGAATAACGTCCGCTGTGCTGATCGTCGTTCTGCTGGCGATCGCATCACCTGCGCAGCCCCAGGATACTGCGCCCGACACCATCTTTGCCTACGCAACGTACTTCGAGTGCACGCCCGATCGCGAATCTCGCGCCGATGAAATCATCGCGTCGAGCTACAAGCCGCACTACGATCAGGCGGTCGAACAGGAGCAAATCGTTTCCTGGGCATGGATGCAACACTACATTGGTGGCAAGTGGCGGCGCATGTTGGTCGTGGTGACGAACGAGCTGGAGTCGGCGCTTGAAACCTCGGGCGCGCTCGGTGAGATCATCAGCGATCGAACCCCCGAAGCCGGCCGCGCGTTCTCGGAAATCTGCAGCTCGCATGACGATTACATGTGGCAGTCGATTCCGGGCGTCGGCGGCGGGCCGGTTTCGGCACAGCGCGGATCAGCCGCGTTCTCAACGTACATGGAATGCAGCCTGGCATCTGAAGACCGTGCGGACGAACTGGTAAGGACGGTTCTCGCGCCGGTCTACGACGCCCATGTTGGGGACGGCAAACTGACGTCCTGGAATTGGCTCAAGCAGACGGTTGGTGGCGAGTACACGCGCTTGTTGACGCTCGGTGCGCAAGACCACGCGTCCCTGCTGCGGGCACGCGCGGCGATCGAACAAGACCTCAAAGGCCGCAAAGTGCAGCGAGCCATTCGAGAGTTCCTGACAATCTGTCATACGCAGAGCGACTACATGTGGGACCTGTACCTCGAGACGTCCTGAGACGCGACGCCGTAAGTATTCCGCGATATAGTCCGCAGACCGAATTTACGCACTGTTTGTGAGAGGCACTATGTCACCGAAGAATAAGTCACTGTCCCTGGTCCTGACCGTATTTGCGATGTCCGCCTTTTTGGGCGCATGCAGCAAGCAGGAAGCCCCTGAAGAGCCGCAGGCTGAAGCCGAAGCAGCGGCCGAAGCAGCGGTCGATGCGATGAGCCCGCAGGACGAGCGCCATGAGCTCATGGAGACTGTGAAGGAAGCGGCCCAGGTTCTCGGACCCATGGCGCAGGGTAAGAAGGAATACGATGCGGTCGCGGCGATGCAGGCGCTTGAAGTTTGGCAGGACGTTGGCAGCAAATTCGGCGATCTGTTCCCCGAAGGCAGTGAGGGCGGCGAAGCGGCGCCAGCGATCTGGGAAGACCGCGAAGGCTTCAACGCTGCGTTGAAGGAATGGCAGGACGCAACGGCCGCGGCGATTGCGGCTAATCCCCAAACGCTCGAAGACGCCAAGGTGTCGATCGGACCTGTGTTCGGCACCTGCAAGAACTGCCACGACTCGTATCGCATCGAAGACGAGTAGTCTGACCAATGCGTCGAGCTCTCGTCGCATTACCGATTGTCCTTGTCGCTGTGGCGTGGTGGCTGACTGCGCCACAGCCCCTGGATGACTCTGTCATTCCCGACCATGTGCCGGATTTGGAAGCCGGCGAACGCGTCTTCTGGGCCGGCGGCTGTGCCTCGTGTCATGCGAGTCCGCTAGAGGGTAAGCGTGCTCGCGGGCTCTTCAAGTTTCGGCTGGGCGGCGGCGAGGAACTGGACACGCCGTTTGGCCTGTTTCGAATCCCGAATATCTCGCCTCACCCGGACGATGGCATCGGCGGCTGGACGACGCTGCAGTTCGTCAATGCGATGCAGCGTGGTATCGCGCCGGACGGGCGGCATTACTACCCCTCATTCCCATACGCGTCGTACGCGCGCATGCCTGTTGCGGACCTGATCGATCTCAAGGCCTACCTCGATACGCTGCCCGCGATGGAAGGTCGGGTCGAGGACCACGAACTTGCCTTCCCCTGGAGTGTGCGGCGCGGCATCGGCTTGTGGAAGCGGCTCTACCTCGATGCGGACCCCGTCATCGACACGAGTGACGCGGACGTACTCGTGCAGCGCGGTCAGGCGTTGGTAGAGGGAGCAGGGCACTGCGGCGAATGTCATACACCGCGCAACCTGCTCGGCGGTATGGACCACTCGCGTTGGCTGGCAGGGGCGCCAAGTCCTGAAGGCGGTGGCAAAGTGCCGGACATCACGCCGGGGAGCGAGAGCATCGGCGACTGGTCGGCAAACGACATCGCCTACTACCTGCAGAGTGGCTTCACACCCGAGTTCGATTCCGTTGGCGGCGCGATGGTCGCAGTACAGGAAAACATGGCCAAGCTGCCTGAGGAGGACTGGCAGGCAATCGCGGCCTACCTGAAGTTCACCCCAGCGTCGGATTAGACCACTCGTCTAATCCGCAGGTTTGAGCTTGCGCGAATCGAATTCGTAGTGTGACCCGTCCTTGGCTTCGAGGTTGACCTCCCAGATTTCCTCGTCGGGGATCTGCGTCCGTTCGAGTCCGGGCAGTTCGCGTTCGTCGTCGACCTGCAGCCCCCAGATTCTGACGTTGCGAACGCCGACGACGGGAATGCGGGCCTCATCGAACTTGGCGCGCAGGGCGCTGTCGATATCGTCGCTCGCCCACGTGACAAAACCGCGAGAGACGATCGACGCCACGCGCTCGGGCATTTTCGGGTGCTTTTCGTTCATGGCGCTGATCCTCCTTTCCCGAGGCTACGGAGTCGCGGAGGCCTCCGGAATCCGTAGTTATGCCGATTACGGTCGACTAGCCGCTACGCGGGTCCGTATTTGTCTGGATTGCGCCGCGTGCCGATCAGCGTAGCGTGGATACGAGGAATTCGCGCGGATTGCGAAAGGAGGACCGCATGTCAATCGTCAGCATGCTGATCATCGGTGCACTCATCGCGACGATTGTCGTTATGATGCTGGGGCTGCGCTCCATGGCCAAGGGCGGCGACTACGATAGGGAGCACGCCGAGAAGTTCATGTGGGAACGGGTCGCGCTGCAGGGTCTTGTCGTAATTCTGCTGTTGGCGGCTGCCGTCATACTAAATATCTAGGTCAGGCGTGACGCCATCATCACGCTCATCGCTTAGAATAGCCCCTGTTCTTCACGGGCTGTTCTGAGGGGATACCCATGCGCATCGACGCCATTGCCATCGGCAATAACCCCCCCGACGACGTGAATGTCATCATCGAGGTCCCGCTTGGTGGGCAGCCGATCAAGTACGAGCTGGACAAGGATGCGGGCACGCTGGTTGTCGATCGCTTCCTGTATACGCCGATGTCTTATCCAGGCAACTACGGCTTCGTGCCGCACACGTTGTCCGAAGACGGCGACCCGATCGACGTGCTCGTCATCAACACACGTGAGCTCGTCCCGGGTTGCGTAATCAATGCGCGCCCGGTCGGGGTGCTGATCATGGAGGATCAGGCCGGTCAGGACGAAAAGGTCATTGCCGTACCGTCGCACTCGTTAACGCAGCGCTACGATCATGTTCTGACGCATTCGGACCTGCCCGACATCACGCTGCACCAGATCGAACACTTCTTCGAGCACTACAAGGATCTCGAACCCGGCAAATGGGTCAAGATCGGCGACTGGCACGGCGTCGAGGACGCCAAGGAAATGATCAACCAGGCGATCGCGCGCGCGAAAACCTGACGCTCACAACGCGTCGAAGAGCGCCTCCTGGCGTTTGCGTTGCGCCGCGTCTGGCAGGTTGCCATGAGCGGCACCGAAATTGTCGTCGACGTGATGAACCTTGGTCATGCCCGGGATGCTCAGCGTTGCTGCGGGGTGGCCCAACGCGTAGTTGAGCAGGAACTGCGCCCAGCTGTTGCAGCCGAAGTCCTTTGCCCACTCAGGTAGCGGCTGATCGCCGACTTTCTGGAAGATACGGCCACCGCCGAATGCGCGGTTGATCATGACGGCCATGCCGCGATCCACAGCGAGCGGCAGGATCCGCCTGGCCGCCTCACGCTGTTCGAGCGAGTAGTTGATCTGGATGAAATCGAGTTCTTCCTGGCGCATGATTTTTTCGAACTCTTCGTACTGCCGCGCCCGTGAGGTCGTGATGCCGATATAGCGGACCTTGCCTTCCTGTTTCCATTCGCGCAGAACCGGCAGCGCGTCCTGCCAGGCGATCAGGTTGTGCACCTGCAGCAGGTCGAGCGTGTCAGTCTTGAGGCGACGCATCGATTCCTTGATTTGCGCATGCGTGGCGTCACCGCCAGCGTCCTCGTCCACCTTCGTTGCGATGAACAGGTCGTCACGAATGCCGAGGTCGGCAATCAGGTCGCCGAGTACTACCTCGGATGAGCGATACATCGGCGCCGTATCGATGACGGTGCCGCCGAGCGCGTGGAAGCGGGCAAGTGATTCTTTGAGCACGGCGCGCTTCGCCGCGTCGTCACCAACACCGTAGCGGTTCGTGCCCAGGCCTATGACGGGTACGGTCTCGCCCGACGACGGGATGGGCTTGCGTAACAGGTGTTCAGGGCCTGCCATGGCGGGGGCGCCGATGGCTGCCAGCGACAGGGCACTTAGCCCTGCCTTGCTGAAGTCGCGTCGTGAAATCTTCATTGGGTTCTCCTCATCCCGCCATGTCTTCGAGTTCAACGCCCCTGGTTTCGTGGACCATCCTGGCCACGAAGAAGATCGAGAACACGGCACATACGGTGTAGAAGCCGTATGCCCCGGCCAGGCCGATACCGGCGAGCATGATCGGGAAGGTCATCGTGATGCCGAAATTCGATCCCCACTGAGCGAGACCCGAAACGGCGAGACCAGTTCCCCGAATCTGGTTCGGGAACATCTCGCCAAGCATGACCCACATGACCGGGCCCCAGGAGAAGTTGAAGAACATGACGTAGACGTTCGCGGCGACGAGGGCCATTGGACCGTAAATGCCCTCGAGCGTCAGGCTGCCATCCGCCGCGGTTGACGCGTTCGTGAACGCGTAGGTCACGATCGCGAGCGTGATTGCCATGCCGATCGAGCCGATGAACAGGATCGGCTTGCGGCCGATGCGATCGATGAGCAGCAGCGAAACCGTAACGGCCGCGATGCTCAGGCCGGCGCTCACGATGTTGATCAGGAGCGCGTCGCTCTCGGCAAAGCCAACCGACTGCCACAACACTGCGCCGTAGTAGAAGACGACATTGATGCCGACGAGCTGCTGGAATGTCGCAAGTCCGATGCCGACCCAGACGAGCTTGCGAATGCGACCCGTCGCCGGATCGAGCAGGTCGGCAAGCCGCGGATTGTGATGGTCTTCTGCAAGCGAAGCGTCGATTTCGTCCGCTTTCTTCAGGGCCGCTTCACGCCCGCTGAGTTTCGTCAGTACATCAACGGCCTTGTCGCGCTGGCGGTGCAGCACAAGGAAACGCGGACTTTCGGGAATGAAGAGCAGGGCGACGAGGAAAAACGTTGCAGGCAGGATTTCGACCCAGAACATCCAGCGCCAGGCCTCGAAACCCCACCAGAGTTCGTTCATCGATGAGCCGGCCGTGCTGGCGATCAGGTAGTTGCTGATGAATGCCATGAACAGGCCGAAGATGATCGCGACCTGCTGCACCGTCGCCAGGGTGCCGCGGTAGTGTGCGGGTGTCACCTCGCTGATGTAGGCTGGGGCAAGAATGCTGGCCGCTCCAACGGCAAGGCCGCCGAGGAAGCGGTAGACGACGAATTCGGCCGATACCGTCGCGATGCCCGATCCCCAGGCGCTGACAATGAAGAACACGGCCGCGACGCGCATGATCGTGCGGCGACCGAAGCGATCGGCGAGGCGTCCTGCGAAAAATGCGCCCGCCGCGCAGCCGAGCAGCATCGACGCGACGTTGAAGCCGGTACCGACACTGTCGGAGTCGAACGCGGTCTGGAGTCCGTCGACGGTGCCGTTGATGACGCCACTGTCGAAACCGAACAGGAAGCCGCCGATCGTGGCGATGCAACTGATGACGACGATGTACAGGGTGTGCTGCGAGTTGGCGGCCGATTCCGTCACGTCCATCCCCTTGTTTTTATTGGACGAGTCATTATGCATGCCACTGTAATGATGTGCACGACGCTGGCACAATTATCGCTCTTACGAGCCAAATTAAAGAGCAGCAAATGCCTGGTTTCTACTACGAAGAATTCGAGGTCGGCCAGACCTTCGATCACTCGATCCGCCGCACCATCACTGAAACCGACAATGTGCTCATTACGACGATGACGCACAACCCGGCGTCGCTGCACCTCGATGCCGAGTACATGAAGAACACGCCGTTCGGCAAGCCGCTTGTGAACAGCTGCCTGACACTGGGCTTCATGGTTGGCATTTCGGTCAACGACACGACGCACGGCACTACGGTTGCCAATCTCGGGTGGGACGAGGTGCGCTTCCCGGCGCCGCTGTTCTGCGGCGATACGATCCGCGTCGAGACCGAGGTCCTCGAGCTGCGCGACAGCAAGTCTCGTCCCGACAATGGCATCGTCGTGTTCGCCCATCGTGCTTACAACCAGGACGAAGTGCTGGTCGGCGAGTGCAAGCGCACGGCGCTGATGCTGCGGCGGCCCGCCTGATGCGCAGCTTCCTGTTCGTTCCTGCTGACTCGGAACGCAAGATGGAAAAGGCTGTCGGCGTGGGTGCCGATGCCCTGATTCTCGATCTCGAGGACGCTATTGTCCCGGAGGCGCGACCGAGGGCGCGCGAGCTCACGGTCAACTACCTGCAGGGCAATAGCAACGTCTGGGTGCGCATCAACCCGCTGGATTCGCCGGACGCCATTCCCGATCTCGAGGCTGTCATGCCCGGAGGGCCGGCCGGCATTGTCCTGCCCAAGCCGCGCAGTGCCGAAGATGCCGTGACCCTCGCGGCTCGGCTCGACGACCTCGAAGCCCGGCACGGGCTGGAGGCAGGATCGACACAGATCATGGCCCTGTGCACCGAGCGCCCCGAAGCGCTGTTCAAGCTGCACGAGTACCAGGGCGCAACGGAGCGGCTTTACGGACTGTCGTGGGGTGCTGAGGACCTCTCCGAGGCTGTCGGAGCCAGCGCCAACCGCGGCCCGGACGGCAACTGGCTGCCCCAGTTTGAGCTGGCGCGCTCCCTGTGCCTGTTCGCCGCGGCCGCTGCGGAAGTTGCGGCTATAGATACGGTCTTTACGGACTTCCGTGACGCCGACGGATTGCTACATTACGCCACGAAAGCGCGCCGTGACGGCTTTACGGGCATGCTGGCGATCCACCCGAACCAGGTTGAGACGATCAACGCTGCGTTCGAACCGACAGCCGAAGAACTGCAACGTGCGGAGCGCATCATTAGACTTTTTGATGAGAGTCCTGGAGCTGGAACGGTTGCCCTCGATGGTAAAATGATCGACCGACCGCACCTGGTTCAGGCGCAGCGATTACTGCGGGCGAAACGCACGTAACACACCTAAAAAGGCGATAAACAATGGATACGCAAATCTACCCGGTTCCCGAGGCAACGAAGGAACGCGCTCTGATCGATGAGGCGCGTTACGAGGAAATGTATGCCCAGTCTGTCGAAGACAATGAGGGCTTCTGGGCCGAGCAGGCTAAACGCATCGACTGGATGAAGCCGTTTACCAAGGTCAAGGACGTATCCTTCGCGAAAGACGATTTGCACATTCGCTGGTACGAAGACGGCACGCTGAATGCCTGCTACAACTGTGTTGACCGCCACCTTGAAACGAAAGGCGACGATGTTGCGATCATCTGGGAAGGCGACGACCCGTCCCGCGATCTCAAGATCACGTATCGCGAGCTGCATGAACGCGTCAGCAAATTCGCCAATGCCTTGAAAGCGCTTGGCGCGAAGAAGGGCGATCGCATCACGCTTTACATGCCGATGATTCCCGAAGCGGCGATCTCGATGCTGGCCTGTGCCCGCATCGGTGCCGTGCACTCGGTTGTGTTTGGCGGCTTCTCGCCCGATGCACTCGCCGGCCGTATCGTCGACTGCGAATCGAACATCGTCATCACAGCTGACGAAGGCATGCGCGGTGGCAGAATCGTGCCGCTCAAGGCAAACGTCGATGCCGCGGCCGCAAACCCGGAGGTCACGACGCTCGAGAAAGTCCTCGTCGTCAAGAATACCGGCAACGACGTCGGCTGGGTCGAGGGTCGCGATGCATGGCTGCACGAAGTCGAGGCAGAAGTCGATGCGGAGTGCCCGTGCGAGGAAATGAACGCTGAAGACCCGCTGTTCATCCTGTACACGTCAGGATCGACGGGCAAACCGAAAGGCGTGCTGCACACGACAGGCGGCTACATGGTGTTCGCCGCGATGACGCACGAGTATGTGTTCGACTATCACCCGGGCGACATCTACTGGTGCACGGCAGACGTCGGCTGGGTAACAGGCCACAGCTACATCGTGTACGGCCCGCTCGCGAACGGCGCGGTCACGCTGATGTTCGAAGGCGTGCCGAATTACCCGACGTCGTCACGATTCTGGGAAGTCTGCGACAAACACAATGTCAATATCTGCTACACGGCGCCGACCGCGATCCGCGCGCTGATGCGCGAAGGCGACGACCCCGTGAAGAAGACTTCACGCAAGGACCTGCGCCTGCTGGGTTCGGTTGGCGAACCGATCAACCCCGAAGCCTGGCAGTGGTACTACGACGTGGTTGGCGACAGCCGCTGCCCGATCGTCGACACGTGGTGGCAGACCGAGACAGGCGGCATCCTGATTACGCCGCTGCCCGGCGCGATTGCGTTGAAGCCGGGTTCTGCGACGAAGCCGTTCTTCGGCGTTATGCCGGAACTGCTCGACGCCGAAGGCAAAACGCTTGAGGGCGCAGTCTCCGGCAACCTGGTCATCGCAGACAGCTGGCCCGGCCAGATGCGTACGGTCTACGGCGATCACCAGCGCTTCATCGACACGTACTTCTCAACCTATGACGGTTACTACACGACGGGCGACGGCGCGCGCCGCGACGAAGACGGGTACTACTGGATCACCGGTCGTACTGACGACGTCATCAACGTCTCCGGCCATCGCATGGGTACCGCTGAGGTTGAAAGCGCGCTGGTATCGCACGACAAGGTTGCTGAGGCCGCTGTCGTGGGCTACCCGCACGAGATCAAGGGCCAGGGCATCTATGCCTACGTCACGCTGATGGAAGGCATCGAGTCCAGCGAGGAGCTGCGCGGCGAATTGCAGCAGTGGGTACGCAAGGAGATCGGTCCCATCGCCAAGCCGGACCTGTTGCAGTGGGCCCCGGGCCTGCCGAAGACGCGCTCCGGCAAGATCATGCGCCGTATCCTGCGCAAGGTTGCTGCGGATGATTTCGGTGAGCTGGGCGATACGTCGACGCTGGCCGATCCGTCGGTCGTCGATGATCTGATCGAGAATCGTCAGAATCGATCGTAGCGATCAGGCCTTGAGCTGGTCGCGGTCGATCTCCTGCGAGAGGCTGTTATCGAGCTCGTCGATAAAGCTTCGGTCGAGCTCGTCGGCATCGAACGAGGGCACCTCTTCGATGATGCTGTCATCGTCGAAAGGCTGATCGGCCACGGCCGACTCAGCGATCTGCATCGGATTATCGAGTTTCTGGGTTGCGAGGAGATCTTCCTCGACGGCCTCATGCGAATCGCCTGATTCCGGCGGCGTGTCCTCACGGTCACGTCGCTGGTAGTCGGCGACCTGCCGTTCGTAGGCCCGGACAAACTCCTCAGCGAACATCTGCGGGAAGCGGCCGCCGCCTTTCTCCGTGATGATCGGATAGAGGTCGCGGTACATGTCCCAGTATTTGGACTTCTGCAGGAACTTGAGGAAGGAACTCCCGGAAACGCGGTCGAAGCCTTCCTGCATCTCGTCAGGATCGAAACGTTCTGCAAACTCGATGAACGCGCTGTTCATCGCGTCGAGGAATGCGTTCTGGTGGTTCACGAGGTCGCGCGTTGTCTCGCGCACGGCATCGCGAGCACCGAGGTATTCGCCTTCTTCACCGATTAGCAGCTGTTTCACGAGGTCGTTCGTGTTGTCCGAGAACTTCATCGGGTTGTTGTGACGCGGCAGCACCGTGGTTTGCTCGAGGCGGAACGCGTTCTTCAGGTTGGCGCGGCTCGACAGCAGCTTGACCGTGCCCTCAACGAACTCGCGCAGCACGATACCGGCCGTCATCATCATGTCAGGACGATTCACAGTCGGGTGCAGCTCGACGCGGCTGATACCGAGTCCGTCGAGGAACGAGTCGAACAGGTCCTCGGCCGTCACGTCAAAGCCCTTGACCTTGTGGCCGGCGATATCGTCGTTGGCCGGTTCGTCCGTCACTTCAGGTTTTGACTCTTTCTTCTTCGGCTTTGCCTCTTCGCCGAACAGCGCGTTCTGAAATTCATCGTCGCCCGTGATCTCATCCTCGTCGAGCAGCTGCATGCCGGTCTCAATGAGGTCTTCGTCGACGAACTGTTCGATGTTGTCCGGTGCGACCGACGGGGTATCCGGTTCGAGGGGCATAACGAGGCTCTCACCCTTGTCGATCGAAACCTCAAATTCGAAGTCGCCCATACGCATGCGATCGCCGTCGAACAAGCGGCGCGGATTGCCTTTGCCGATCGGCTCGACCTCACCGTTCATGTAGACGCCGTTGCTGCTGGTATCGAGCAGGTAGTACATGCCGCCCTTGTAGTCGATCGTGGCATGACGACCCGAGATATAGCGATCGGGGTCAGGGAGAATCCAGTCGTTCTGCAAGGAGCGACCGATGGAGCCACCGTCTTCGTGGTACTCGCGCTCAAAGTCGTCACCGACCAGGTCGCGGTGCTCGGATACGATCTTGATGACTAGCGGCATGGCTGCTCCCTCATGGTTCGGCCAATTGTGCGCTGAATCAAGAACTTGGACTGCTACGCAGTTCACATAATCAAGGGTCAAAAACGGCTCTAAGGTATTGATTCATAGTATTTCGAGCCATTGCTGCGGTATTTGGGTAAACTTCGACGCCTCTGATGAGCAAGCAGCCACTTTTCAAAGTCATTTTCATGAGCCAGGGGCAGGTCTACGAGATCTACGCCCGCTCGGTCGGTCATGGCGAGATGTTTGGTTTCATCGAGGTCGAAGAGCTTGTTTTCGGCGAGCGCACGACGGTCGTGGTGGACCCGTCCGAAGAGAAGATCAAGGCAGAATTCGAGAACGTCCGGCGCACTTACCTGCCGATGCACTCGATCATTCGCATCGACGAAGTCGACCGCCAGGGAACAGCCAAGATTTCGAAGCTCGAAGGCGGCAATGTCGCGCAGTTCCCATTGCCCGTCTATACGCCCGGCGACAACAGCACGTAACGACGGTATTATCGCGACTCGATAGCACTCACCCCTGACAAGGTCCTCGACCCCGATGCTCGAACTGCCAGGACAGGCGGCCCTCTCGGACTTTCGCCTGGCCAAACTGACCCGCTCCCTGAGGCGTGCCGACGACCGTATCCAATCCGTCGAAGCCCGCTACGCCTATTTCATCGCGACCTACGATTCGCTAACCAAGGAAGACCGGTCGAGACTCGATGCGCTGCTGCTCTCCGGCGACAAGCCTGGCAAGCTCACGCGTGGTGCACGGACGCTGTACGTATTACCGCGACCCGGCACGATCTCGCCCTGGTCGTCGAAAGCGACCGACATTGCGAGAGCCTGTGACCTTGACGTCGTTGAGCGTATCGAACGCGGTGTCTGCTACGGGCTGAAGTTCTCGTCGAAGGTCAGCGACGACGAGGTCATGGCACTCGGTCATCTGCTGTTCGATCGCATGACCGAAGCCGTTTTCGCCGACGCCGCTGGCGTCGAAACGCTGTTCGAGACGCACGAGCCGGCACCGGTGGGCATGATCCCGCTGCGTGAATCGGGACGCGACGCGCTTGTGGCCGCGAATACCGATCTGGGCCTCGCCCTGTCTGGGCAGGAGATCGATTATCTCGTCAGCTGCTATGAGGATCTTGATCGCGACCCGACGGACGCCGAGCTGATGATGTTCGCGCAGGCCAACTCGGAGCACTGCCGGCACAAGATTTTCAATGCCAGCTGGACGATCGACGGCGAGCCGCAGGAGAAACGGCTGTTCGGCATGATCAAGTCGACGACCGAGAAGACGCCGGACGGCGTGATCTCCGCTTACAGCGATAACGCCGCCGTGTTCGAAGGCTGGTCCGGATCGCGGCTGATGCCACGCACGGCGGATCGTGAGTACGAGTTCGTCGACGAGCCGATTCACGTTCTGATCAAGGTCGAAACCCATAACCATCCGACCGCGATTTCTCCGTTCCCGGGCGCCGCGACGGGCTCGGGTGGCGAGATCCGCGACGAGGGCGCGACAGGCCTCGGTGCCAAGCCTAAAGCAGGACTGACCGGGTTTACGGTTTCGCACCTGCGCATCCCGGACTACCAGCAGCCCTGGGAGATCGACTTCCCGATCCCCGAGCACCAGGCGACGCCGCTCGACATCATGATCGAGGGGCCGATTGGCGGCGCAGCGTTCAACAATGAATTCGGACGGCCCAACCTGGCCGGGTACTTCCGCACCTACGAGGCGCGATTGCCCGGCCTGCCGGACACTGAGATTCGTGGCTACCACAAGCCGATCATGATTGCGGGCGGTCTCGGCAATGTGCGCGAGGAACACGCGAACAAGATCGACGTACCTGTCGGCGCCAGGGTCGTCGTGCTTGGTGGCCCGGCAATGCTCATCGGGCTTGGCGGTGGCGCCGCGTCATCGCTGGCGAGCGGCACGTCGAGCGCCGAGCTCGACTTTGCTTCGGTGCAACGTGGCAACCCCGAGATCGAACGGCGCGCCCAGGAGGTCATCGACCGCTGCTGGCAGATGGGCAGTGACAACCCGATCCTGCTCATCCACGACGTTGGTGCGGGCGGTCTGTCGAATGCCGTGCCCGAAGCGGTCGATCACTCGCAGCATGGCGCGGAAATTGAGCTGCGCGAGGTGGACAACGCCGAGCCCGGGATGTCCCCGATGGGCATCTGGTGCAACGAGGCGCAGGAGCGCTACGTACTGATTATCGGCGCGGACAGGATCGATGAATTCACGGCGCTCTGCGAGCGCGAACGTTGCCCGATGTCGATCGTTGGCACGCTGACTGACGACGGCAACCTCAGGGTTAGCGATCGTACCTTTGCCAACTACATTGTCGACATGCCGATGCAGATGCTGCTCGGCAATCCGCCCAAAATGGAACGTGACGTTACACACGCACCGCTGCCCGATTCGTCACTCGATCTCGATGGCATAAAACTCGAGGAAGCTGCACTTCGCGTACTGCGGTTCCCGGCGGTTGCGGACAAGTCGTTCCTGATTCACATCGGTGATCGCACGGTGGGCGGGCTGAGCGCTCGCGACCAGCTCATCGGGCCCTGGCAGGTCCCGGTCAGCGACGTTGCTATCACGTCTTCCGGCTTCCACAGCACCACGGGCGAGGCGATGTCGATGGGCGAGCGCACGCCGCTGGCCACGACGAATGCTCCGGCATCGGGCCGCATGGCCGTTGCCGAAGCGATTACCAATATCGCGGCCGCGCCCATCGAGACCTTGAGCAAGGTCCGCCTGTCGGCCAACTGGATGGCCGCCGCAGGACACCCCGGCGAGGACGCGAATCTCTTCGATACCGTCAAAGCGGTCGGCGACGAACTGTGCCGCGAAATCGGTGTGGCCATCCCCGTGGGTAAGGACTCGATGTCGATGCGCACGCGATGGGACGATGATGCCGGCGAGCACAACGTGGTTGCGCCGGTATCGCTGATCGTCTCGGCTTTCGCGCCGGTATCCGATGTAACGAGACAACTCACGCCGCAGCTGCGCCACATTATCGAGCCGAGCTACCTGCTGCTGTTCGACCTAGGCGGCGGCAAGAATCGTCTCGGTACTTCCTGTCTCGCGCAGGCGTACCGGCGCACGGGCGGGCAAACGCCGGATCTCGATGACCGTGCCGCACTCAGGGGCCTGTTCGAAGCCGTGCAGGAACTCAATGAGCGCGACATGCTGCTCGCGTATCACGACCGCAGCGACGGTGGCCTGCTGGCCACGGTCGCGGAAATGATCTTTGCAAGCCGACTCGGCGCGACGCTGACGCTGAGCGGATCACGCGTGGAGCTGCTGAAGCGCCTTTTTGCCGAGGAGGTCGGTGCAGTCGTGCAGGTGGCCAAGAGCAAGCTGCCCCAGGTGCAAATGGTCCTCGATCGCAATGGCGTCAAAGCCGAAGCGATCGGGCTAGTGACCGATGATGCGCGACTCGTCGTCAAGAGCGACGACGACACGGTCCTCGATCTGGATCGCGTCACTATGCAACGCGAATGGTCCGGGATGAGCTACCGCATCCAGGCCTTGCGCGACAACCCGACAACGGCAAAGGAAGAATATGACCGGATCCTCGATGACAGGGATCCGGGACTCAATGTCACACTGTCGTTTGATCCCCAGGACGACATCGCGCGGCCATTCCGCGGCGCGGCTAGGCCGCGCGTGGCGATTCTGCGCGAGCAGGGAGTGAACAGCCAGAACGAAATGGCTGCCGCGTTCATGAAGGCCGGTTTCGCGGCGGTCGATGTGCACATGAGCGATTTGCTCGAAGGGCGCGACGCGCTCGACAACTACCAGGGCGTAGTCGCCTGCGGCGGCTTTTCGTTCGGCGATGTGCTTGGTGCCGGTGGCGGCTGGGCGAAGTCGGTGCTGTTTCACACCCGCACGCGCGACCAGTTCCAGTCGTTCTTCGAGCGCAATGACACGTTCGCGCTGGGAGTCTGCAACGGTTGCCAGATGCTGTCGCAGCTCAAGGAGCTTATTCCCGGTGCAGCACACTGGCCACGCTTTTTGCGCAATCGCTCCGAGCAGTTCGAGGCGCGCCTGAACCTGGTTGAGATTCTCGAGAGTCCGTCGCTGTTCCTCGACGGCATGGCCGGCTCGCGGCTACCGATCGCGACCTCGCACGGCGAGGGCAGGGCGGAGTTTGCCGACGATACGGCACGCTACTCGGCGTCTTACACGGTCGCGATGCGCTACGTCGACAACTACGGTGAAGTCGCCGACGCCTATCCGGCGAACCCGAACGGCTCGACGGACGGCATCTGCGGACTGGCCAACGACGATGGTCGCATCACGATCATGATGCCGCACCCTGAACGCGTTGCACTGACGCGCCACAACTCCTGGCACCCGGACGAATGGGGCGAGGACGGGCCGTGGATGCGCATGTTCCGTAACGCCCGCGTCGCGATCGGGTAGTATTTGCCGTCAATGAGCAGCGACCCGAATTCAGACATAACCAGAATCTTCCGCGAGCACCCGGCGCTGCTGGTGTCGGCGTTCTACGTCGCGGCATCGGTCATCGGCATGTTCTATGCCTGGTCGTACCTGCGCCAGTTTGGTCTCAACGTCTTCAACTATGCGCAGATCAGCGACTTCCTGGTTGCGTCTCTGAAAGAACCGATCACGTGGGCGTGCGTCTTTGTCATCGTTGGTTTCATATCGCTCGATAACATCTCCAGTCGCCGCGTCGAACGCAAAGGGCCGTCGAAGTGGTTTCGCTGGTACGGATCGCCGAAGTACCGACATTTCAATAACTACGCCGCGATGCTCCTGGTACTTTATGCCATTTACGGATGGGCGCACCACAAAGCCGATATCACGCGCGCGGGCGAGGGCAAGTTCGTCGACGTGACCTATGCCGATGGGGATTCAGCCACGTCGCGCATGCTGCTCGGCACGACGGGGCAATGGGTGTTCCTGTACGACCACCTGACCGAGCGCGTGGAGGTTCACCCGCTGGAGAGTATTGACTCGATAGCGTTCCAGGCCGACTAGGCCGACGCGGCTTCGTCGTTATTCGCCTCTGATACGAAGAACCGCCGAACCTTCAGGGCACGCGTCAGTTTTCCGTGGCGCACGAAGCACTGGTAGAACATGTCTTTCAGCACCTCGAGCAGAATGCCCGCCTGCGCGCGGTTCAGCAGCGGCAGTTCCTCGTGCGGACCGGACCCGAACAGCACTACCTTGATCGGTGCGAAAGACTCATCGTCGATGCCGGCGATGTCCTGGGCCACCATGACTTCCTCGAAAGCACGCAGTTTGCCGCCTTCGCCAAGTGCCCGGTAGGCGCTGACCGAGGCGCGCCGACACATTGACGCGAACGCATTGAAGTTGTTGCTGGAATAGCAGCTCAGTGCTTCGCGGAACAGGACTTCGGTGTGCTTCGGCAGGTACGAGAACGCAAAGCGTTCCTTCGGCCGCTCCAGCTCCACGAAGTTGCGATACAGCTCGACCTTGTTGTCCTTGTATTCGCGGACCGCGAAGCGCAGGAATACGGGTGCATTGCACGAGTCGCACTTGTACACGAGGCCGACGTGCTTGGGCTTGTCGCGCAGTAGCGAGGATGCATCAGGGACGGATTGCGGTTGCATGTGGGCATACACGCCGCAGTAGGGGCACTCGAGACCAATATTGTCCTCGAGCTCGCTTTTTATCCCCTGATCTCTATCAATTACGATTGCCATATCGCTCAGTTTTGTTTTTGTAGATCAGCAAATCGAGTATGCACCCTTATTCATCTTACGCCACGGCGCGTTGACATAATACTGAAATGATTATTGTCACCTTTCCACGACAACGATGAGGCGTTACGCGTCGAGCCGCTTGTATTTGATGCGGTGTGGATTGTCCGCGTCCGTGCCGAGTCGTCGCCGCCGATCCGCTTCGTAGTCGGCATAGTTGCCCGCAAACCAGACAACCTCGGAGTTGCCTTCGAACGCGAGGATGTGCGTCGCGATGCGATCGAGGAACCAGCGGTCATGCGAGATCACAATCGCCGAGCCCGGGAATTCGAGCAGTGCTTCCTCGAGCGCACGTAAGGTTTCGACATCGAGATCGTTGGTCGGTTCATCGAGCAACAACAGGTTGCCGCCGGCCCTGAGCGTCTTCGCGAGATGCACGCGGTTGCGTTCGCCACCCGACAACAGGCCGATCTTTTTTTGCTGATCCTGGCCGCGGAAATTGAAGCGACCGACGTACGCGCGTGACGAGGTCTCGTAGTTGCCGACTTTGATCATATCGAGACCGTCGGAGATCTCTTCCCAGACGGTCTTGCTGTCGTCGAGCGCGTCGCGCGACTGGTCAACTGCGGCGACGCTCACAGTGTCGCCGATTCGCAGAGTCCCTTCATCGGGTTGCTCCTCACCCGTGATCATGCGGAAGAACGTCGTCTTGCCCGCGCCGTTCGCGCCGATAACACCAACGATACCGCCAGGCGGAAGCTGAAAACTCAGCCCGTCGATGAGCAGTTTGTCGCCAAACCCTTTCTTGAGCTTCTCGACCTCGATCACAACATCGCCGAGCCGTGGTCCGGGCGGAATGTAGATTTCGTTGGTCTCGTTACGTTTCTGGTATGAGGCCGACGACAGCTCCTCGAACTGCTTGAGGCGCGCCTTGGATTTCGCCTGGCGTCCTTTCGGATTGCTGCGCACCCACTCGAGCTCGTGCTCCATGGCCCGCTTGCGCGCTTTCTCACTGGCTTCCTCGACCTTGAGGCGCGCTTCCTTCTGCTCGAGCCACGACGAGTAGTTGCCCTCCCAGGGTATGCCGTGGCCGCGGTCGAGTTCGAGAATCCAGCCCGCGACGTTGTCGAGGAAGTAGCGATCATGCGTGACTGCGATGACCGTGCTCGGATACTCGTCGAGAAACCGCTCCAGCCATGCAACCGACTCGGCGTCGAGGTGGTTGGTGGGCTCGTCAAGCAACAGCATGTCCGGCTGCGACAGAAGCAGGCGGCATAGCGCCACGCGACGACGTTCACCCCCGGACAGCTTCGTGACATCGGCGTCCCAGGAGGGCAGGCGCAGTGCGTCCGCGGCCACTTCGAGCTTGCGGTCGACTTCCCAGCCGCCGGCGGCGTCGATGGCGTTTTGCAGATTGCCCTGTTCCTCGAGCAGCGCATTCATCTCGTCGTCGTCCATGGGCTCGGCGAACTTTTCGCTGATTTCGTTGAAGCGGTGCAGCAGTTCGATCGTTTCACCGAGGCCTTCCTCGACATTGCCGCGCACATCCTTGTCCGGGTCGAGCTCGGGCTCCTGCGGCAGGTAGCCGATCTTGATCCCGGGCTGCGGGCGCGCCTCGCCGTCGATTTCGGTATCGAGGCCGGCCATGATGCGCATCAAGGTCGACTTGCCCGAGCCGTTCAGGCCGAGGACGCCGATCTTGGCGCCAGGGAAGAAGGACAGGGAGATATCGCGAATCAGGTAGCGCTTTGGCGGCACGACCTTCGCGACGCGGTTCATCGTATAAATGTACTGGGCCATGGTGTCACTGCGTATTGAGAAGCGCGCATTATCGGGTATGCTGCCGCTCAATAAAACACACGGCGCGCCTTGAATGAGCGACAAAGTGCTGGTCTACCGGGGGAAAGAGATTGCAGCCTACGGCTTTGGCGATCCGCACCCGTTCGGCACCGACCGGCACGACGTCTTTCATGCCGAGCTCGACCAGGCCGGTCTCGGCGACGCGATAGACTTCGGCCACCCGCGCCCGGCGCTCGTCGACGAGCTGGCGCTCTTTCACACCGCGGATTACATCGACAAGGTTTCGCGCATGTCGGCCGATGGCAAGGGCTGGCTCGACGAGGGCGACACACCCGCCGTAAAGGGTATCTACGACGCCGCATCGGCGGTTGTCGGCGCCGTGCTTTGCGCGGTCGACGAGGTAATGCACGACAACTACAAGCGTGCTTTCATACCGATCGCCGGCCTGCACCACGCAGCACGCAATCGCGCTGCCGGTTTCTGCGTATTCAACGACTGCGGTATCGCCGCCGAGTACCTGCGCAATGCCTTCGGCCTGAAGCGCATTGCCTACGTCGATATCGATGCCCACCATGGCGACGGCGTTTTCTATGGCTTCGAGGACGACCCCGACCTGATTTTTGCCGACATCCACGAGGATGGGCGCTACCTGTATCCCGGCACGGGCCATGCCTGGGAGACCGGCACCGGCAGGGCGAAAGGCACCAAGCTCAACATCCCGGTAGCCCCGGGCGCCGACGACGCCGAGTTCCGTGAAGCCTGGCAACAGGTCGAGGCCTACATCGACGACCAGCAACCCGAATTCATCATCATGCAGTGTGGCGCCGACAGTCTCGAGGGTGACCCGATCACGCACTTATGCTGGACCGAGGAGGCGCACGCCGAGGCCGCCGCCAGCCTTTGCCGTCTGGCCGAGAAGCACTGCGACGGGCGCATCATCGGCACCGGCGGGGGTGGCTACAACCGCCGCAACCTGGCGCGCGCATGGACGCGTGTCGTGCAGTCCTTCGTTACAACTTAACGGTGCCATCCACGAGGGCAAACCTGTACCATCTCGCTATCCCAACACCCCCCTGTTTCCCGGAGTAATTCCCGCATGTTCGACCCCTCGCAGACGATCTCGTCCTTCGATCCTGAAGTCGCCAAAGCCATCGAGCTGGAGCACCAGCGCCAGGAAGATCACATTGAGCTGATTGCCTCTGAAAACTACACGAGCCCGCTCGTCATGAAGGCGCAGGGTTCGAAGCTGACGAACAAGTACGCCGAGGGCTATCCGGGCAAGCGCTACTATGGCGGCTGCGAACACGTCGACGACGTGGAGACGCTGGCGATCGAGCGTTGCAAAGAGCTGTTCGGCGCGGACTACGCCAATGTGCAACCGCACTCGGGTTCGCAGGCGAACGCCGCCGTGTACCTCGCCCTGTTGAAGCCCGGCGATACGATCATGGGCATGAACCTCAACGAGGGTGGCCACCTAACCCACGGCTCGCCGGTAAACTTCTCCGGCAAGCTGTTCAACGTCATTCCCTACGGTATCGACCACGAGACCGGCCTCATCGACTACGAGGCCATCCAGGAGCTGGCCTACGAGCACAAGCCAAAGATGGTCATCGGCGGTTTTTCGGCTTACTCGCAGATTGCCGACTGGGCGCGCTTCCGCCAGATCGCGGACAGCGTCGGTGCCTACCTGTTCGTGGACATGGCGCACGTATCGGGCCTTATCGCAGCGGGCCTGTATCCCAATCCAGTGCCGTACGCTGATGTCTGCACATCAACGACCCACAAGACTCTGCGCGGGCCGCGCGGCGGCATCATCGTTGCGCGTGAGAACCCGGAGCTGACAAAGAAATTCAACTCCCTCGTGTTCCCGGGTACGCAGGGCGGGCCGCTCATGCACGTGATCGCGGCCAAAGCAGTCGCGTTCAAGGAGGCGCTCGAGCCCAGCTTCAGGGACTACCAGGCGCGCGTCATCGAGAACGCCAAAGCAATGGCCGCCGTGCTCATGGAACGTGGTTATTCGGTGGTATCGGGCGGCACCGAGAATCACCTGATGCTTGTCAGCCTTATCGACCAGGGCATCACGGGCAAGGACGCCGATGCGGCGCTCGGGCGCGCCAATATCACGGTCAACAAGAACTCCGTGCCGAATGACCCGCAGTCGCCGTTCGTGACCTCGGGCCTGCGCCTGGGCACGCCGGCAATTACGACCCGCGGCTTCGGCGTCGAGGAAACCCGCCAGCTCACGGGCTGGATAGCGGATATACTTGACGACTTGGAAAACGAGGAGACGATCGAGCGTGTCCGTAACGAGGTACTGGAGCTCTGCGGCCGGTTCCCGGTGTACGGCTGATCGTGAGACTGCATGCACTGTCCGTTTTGCGGCCATGACGAAACAAAGGTCATAGATTCGCGCCTTGCCGGCGAGGGTCGGCAGATTCGCAGGCGCCGGCAGTGCCTCCACTGCAACGAGCGGTTCACGACCTTCGAGACCGCCGAGCTCGTTATGCCGCGGCTCATCAAGAACGACAGCAGCCGCCAGCCCTTCGATGAGAACAAGCTGCGCAGCAGCATGGTGCGCGCGCTCGAAAAGCGCCCGGTGCCATCGGACGAGCTCGAGCAGGCCATTGGCCACCTGATCCACAAACTCCGGACCATGGGCGAGCGCGAAGTACCTTCGCGACTTGTCGGCGAACTGGTCATGGAAGAACTGCGAGCACTCGATGAAGTCGCCTATGTCCGTTTTGCCTCGGTCTATCGCCGCTTCCAGGACATCACCGAATTCGAAGACGAGATTAAGCGGCTGCAGAAAATCTCGGAAACGGCCGCGAGTCGTGAGCAGATGTCGCTGTTGCCTGAGCTGCTCGGCAAGAAGAGCTCCTGACGATGTTCACACCGGTGGACAGTGCGCACATGGCGCGCGCGCTGCAGCTCGCAGCGCGTGGCCGCTATACCGCACATCCGAACCCGATGGTCGGATGCGTGATTGCCCGCGATGATGAGGTTGTCGGCGAGGGCTGGCATGAAGCAGCTGGCAATGCGCACGCGGAGATCAATGCGCTGCGTGCAGCCGGCGACCGGGCGAGCGGGGCAACGGCCTACGTCACGCTCGAACCCTGTGCGCATCATGGCAAGACACCACCCTGCGCGGACGCGCTTGTCGAGGCAGGCGTGGCGACTGTCGTTGCAGCGATGCAAGACCCGTTCGAGGAAGTGGCTGGTCGTGGACTCGCGCGCCTCGAGGACGCAGGCATTGCGACAGCGGTCGGACTCATGGAGGCGACGGCGGCTGAGCTGAACCGCGGCTTCGTTTGCCGGGTCACCGCAGGGCGACCATTTGTCAGTCTGAAGATCGCCGCGAGCATCGACGGCGCGATTGCGATGGAGAGTGGCGAGAGCCAGTGGATTACTGGTCCCGAGGCGCGCAACGATGTGCAGCGATTGCGTGCCCGCTCTGGCGCGATCATGACGGGCATCGGCACAGTTCTCGCGGACGATCCCTCGCTTAACGTTCGCTCGCCGGACGTCGATACGCACGGCCGGCAACCGCTGCGCGTCATTCTCGACAGCAAGCTGCGAATGCCACCGGATGCCCGCATGCTGACGCTGCCGGGCGAGACGTTGGTGTGTTGCGGGCCTGGCCAGGACGGGACAGCGCTGCGCGAAGCAGGCACCGAAGTTCGGGAATTCAACGCAGATGATGACCAGGTCGATGCGCGCGAGGTGCTGGCTGAGCTGGCGGAACGCGGCGTCAACGACGTGCTTGTCGAGGCAGGCCCTGGTATCGCCGGCTACCTGCTGGAAAAAGACTGCGTCGATGAGCTTGTGATTTACCAGTCACCCCACATAATGGGGTCGGGTACGCGCGGCATGTTCCGGACCCCATCCTGGACCGCGCTCGCGGACCGCCGCGAGCTGGACATCGTCGACGTCCGCCGCATTGCGAACGATACAAGAATAACGGCACGGATTAAGAGCTGAATGTTTACCGGCATCATCAAGGCGAAAGGCACGATCAGCGCCATGCAGAAGCGCGGCGGCGACGTGCGGCTGAGCGTCCGCTCAGACGGGCTGCCCTGGGCAGATTACGAGATCGGCGAGAGTATCGCGGTCAACGGTGTCTGCCTCACTGCGGTTGCATTGCACGAGGACGGATTCGATACCGATGTTTCCGTCGAGACGCTCGACGTGACGGGTCTCGGCAAGCTCGATGTGGGTTCGTCGGTCAATCTCGAGCCGTCGCTGAGCCTCGGCGATCGGCTGGGCGGACACCTTGTCAGCGGTCACGTCGACTGCACGGGTACCGTGGTTTCGCGAACGGCCGATGCTCGATCGATTCGCTTTGTCATCGAGATCCCTGAAGCCTACGCACGTTATGTCGCGAAGAAAGGCTCTGTTTCCGTGGACGGCGTCAGCCTTACCGTTAACGAGGTATCGGGAAACACATTCGATATGAATATCATCCCGCACACTGCAGAGGTAACGCTCTTTGGCGAGTATGCGCCTGGCAGCGTCGTCAATATCGAGGTCGACCTGCTGGCACGCTACATCGAGCGCCTGCTGTCGAAAGACTACGACGGTATCTCGATCGATTTCCTGAAGACACATGGCTATGCCAGATAACACAACAACTCATCCAAGCGCGGCCAATACGCCGTTCAGTTCGATCGAGGACATCGTCGACGACATTCGTAGCGGCAAGATGGTCATCATGGTCGACGACGAAAATCGCGAGAACGAAGGCGACCTGATCATGGCGGCAGCGAAGGTGCGGCCCGAGGACATTAACTACATGGCCACGCATGGCCGTGGCCTGATTTGCCTGACCATGGAGCGTGAGCGGTGCAAGCAATTGCGTCTGCCGTTGATGGTCAGCGACACGGATCAGCATCACGCCACCAATTTCACGATCTCGATTGAGGCCGCCGAAGGCATTACGACGGGTATTTCGGCGCATGATCGTGCCAAGACGATCCAGGCGGCTGTTGCGCCGGATGCCAAACCCGAACACCTGAGCCAACCGGGCCATATATTTCCGGTCATGGCACAGTCCGGTGGCGTCCTGACGCGCGCCGGGCATACGGAGGCGGGATGCGATCTCGCGCGCCTCGCAGGCCTGGAACCGTCGGCTGCCATTGTCGAAATACTCAATGCAGACGGTACGATGGCGCGTCGTCCCGACCTCGAGAAGTTCGCGCGTGAACGCGGCATTCGCATCGGTACGATCGCCGACCTGATTCGCTACCGGCTCGAGAAGGAGCGCAACGTCGAGCGCATCGCGGAGAAGCCGATCGAGACCGAGTTTGGCAAATTCGTCATGTACTGCTACGACGATCATATCAATCGCTCGGTCCACGTGGCGCTGGTGAAAGGCGACCTGGCGTCGGTCGATGCGCCGCTCGTCCGCGTCCACTTGCAGGACACGCTCGGCGACGTGATCGGTGTCCAGAGCAAATCGCTGGGCTGGCCGCTGCACAGCGCCATCGAGCGCATCGGCAAGGAAGAAACCGGAGTCATCGTGCTGCTGCGCGACCAGGAGACATCGCGCGAATTCATGGATTCCGTGGAGGGTCTCGACGAGCATCGCGACGAACTCGAAAGCCGGCGTTCCGGCGACTCCGTGCTGCGCACTTATGGCGTCGGGGCGCAGATTCTGCGCGACCTCGGACTCAGCAAAATCCGTGTATTATCGGCGCCTAAGCAAATGTACGCGATCTCGGGTTTTGACCTCGAAATCACCGAATACGTCTGATCGAAGCGACAGGCCATGACCAAAATCAAAACCACAGAAGGCGACGTCGTCATACGCGACGGCCGCTTCGCCATCGTTGCGACGCGCTTCAACGATTTCATCGTCGAATCGCTCATCAAGGGAGCGCTGCACGCGCTCAGCCAGCACGGCGCGGATGACGGCAACATAGAAATCTTCCGGGTACCCGGCTCGTTCGAAATGGGTGTTGCCATCGACAAGGTTGCGGCGTCGCGACGCTTCGACGGCATCATTGCGCTAGGCGCTGTTATCCGTGGCGGTACGCCGCACTTTGACTACGTAGCCGGCGAGTGCGTCAAGGCGATCAGCGTTACGCAGCTCAAGTACGGTGTGCCAATTGGCAACGGCGTGCTGACCGTCGACACGATCGAACAGGCGATTGAACGTGCTGGCACCAAGGCCGGCAACAAGGGCGAGGAAGCAACACTCGCCGTGATCGAGATGGTCAATCTGCTCCGTCGCATCGACTGATGGGCAAGTCGACGACGTCCGGCGCTGGTGCTCGCACACGCGCCCGCGAGCTCATGGTGCAGGCGCTCTACCAGAAGCAGATCGCGGGCCACTCGACCACGGAACTCGTGGCCCAGTTCCGCGATGATCCGTCGTATGAGCGCATTGACCAGGAATTCTTCGACGAGCTGTTTCCCGCGATCAGCAACGGCCAGTCCGGGCTGGAGAGCAAGATTGATGACCTGATCGATCGGCCGCTTGACCAGCTCGACCCGATCGAGCTCAGCATTCTGCTCATCGGCGTCCACGAGCTCGAGCACCGCATCGACATCCCTTACAAGGTTGTTATCAACGAAGGTGTGAATCTCGCGCGGCGCTTTGGAGCGCTAGACGGTCACAAGTACATCAATGCCTGTCTCGACGTGGCGGCACAGTCGTTGCGCCAGATCGAGGTGCAAGCGAACGCTAGTGGATGAGTTTGAACTGATCCGGCGCTTCTTCTCGCGCGACGCAAATGCTGGCGATGTCGTTGTCGGTGTTGGTGACGACGGGGCGCTACTCAGGCCAACACCCGGGACAGACCAGGTCCATGTGATCGACACGCTGGTCGAAGGCGTGCACTTTCCCGCCAACATCAGCGCAGCCGATATCGGCTACCGGGTTGTCGCGGTCAACCTTTCCGACATCGCAGCCATGGGCGCGATGCCGCGCTGGATGACGCTCGCATTGACACTCTGGGACAAGGACGAGCAGTGGGTCGAGGGCTTTGCGGACGGCCTCTATGCGGCGGCTGGCGCTCACAATGTTGCCCTCGTCGGCGGTGATACCACGCAAGGCGACTCGGTGGTCGCCACCGTCCACCTGACTGGTGAAGTTGAGCAGGGCGAGGCATTGCTGCGCAGCGGCGCACAGGTCGGCGATACCGTGTATGTCACCGGGACCGTTGGTGATGCCGCGGCCGGGCTCAGTTTGCTGCAATCCGGTGTCACCGATGTCGGGCTTGTGCAACGATTCCTGCGGCCGGAGGCGCGCATCGAACAGGGCAGGGAGTTGCGCGGCCGGGCGCACGCGGTGATCGATATCTCTGACGGTCTCGTTGCCGACCTTGGCAAACTTGCGGCCGCGAGCGGCGTCGGTGCAGAGATCGACATGAGCAAGCTGCCGCTATCTGCCGCTCTGCTGGCCCGCTACGATCGGGGCAGCGCCGAGCAACTGGCACTGACCGGGGGGGACGACTACGAGCTGTGTTTCACGGCTCCGGCAGATGCCGTCGCGGACCTGGATGGCATCACGGCCATCGGCGTCGTCACTGAGGGCGATCGCATTGTCTGCCGAAGGAATGACGAGATTGTCGAAGTCGACGCGAGTGGCTACCGTCACTTCTCATGAGCAAAGGTCCCGATAATCTCACGCGTACCGTACTGACCGACCCGGTCCACTTTCTGGCGTTCGGGTTTGGAACCGGTCTCGCACCTTTTGCGCCGGGCACGTTCGGCTCGTTGCCTGGCATCCTGCTGTTCTGGCTGACGCTCGATCTGGGACTTTATGTTCAATTGGGCGTCGCTGTTGCCCTCATTTTGTCCGGCATCTGGCTGTGCGGCGAAAGTGCGCGCCGCATCGGCGTTCACGACCACGGCGGCATCGTCTGGGACGAGATCGTCGGGATGTATGTCACACTTCTTGCGGCGCCTGTGACGATGACCGGCTGGGCCTTGGCATTCGTGGCTTTCAGGCTGTTTGACGTCGTCAAACCATGGCCGATTCGCGACCTGGATCACAGTATCCATGGGGGTCTGGGAATTATGCTGGATGACCTCGTAGCTGCGCTGTACGCCGCGTTATTACTGGCTTTGTACGGGTGGCTCATGACCTGACTGTGAGACAACATGGCGAGCAAGGTTTCTGAAATCCAGCGCCCGAGTGACGTGCCCGAGAAGATCGGTAAGTACGTCATCATCAATAAGATCGGCAAGGGCAGCACCGGAACCGTCTACCTGTCTCACGACCCGTACTATCGCCGCGACGTTGCGATCAAGGTCTACAACCTCGAAGAAGACACCGATGCCGAGCGCGCCAAGGTGTCGCGCAAGATGTTCTTCAACGAAGCCCACATGGTGGGCATGTTGCAGCACCCGAACATCATGCCGATCTATGATGCCGGCGAGGAAGACGGCAGCTACTACGTCGTAACCGAACATATTCAGGGCGCGCGCACACTGGCTGCGTATTGTCGTCCGGACAACCTGCTGCGCGTCGACGATGTCGTCGAGATCATCTACAAGTGCGCGAAGGCCCTGCACTACGCACATGGCCGCGGCGTGATCCATCGCGACATCAAGCCGTCGAACGTCATGCTCACGATCGACAACGATGTTCGCATCATCGATTTTGGCATCGCCATCGTCAGCGATTCGGAAGTGTCCCGTATTGAGGGTATTGCCGGTTCGCCGAGCTACATGTCGCCCGAGCAGGTGCAGTCTGAGGAGCTCACGCCGCGTTCCGATCTCTATTCCCTTGGCGCTGTCATGTACGAACTGCTGACGGGCTTCCGCCCGTTCCGTGCTGACAACCTGTCCAAGCTGCTGCACCAGATCGTGTACGCAACGCCGCCGCCGATTCACACGTATCGCGACGACCTGCCCGAGGAACTCGAGCACGTCGT
>JASJCM010000018.1 GCA_030065985.1 Woeseiaceae bacterium
GATTTGATGTTTGCCACTGGTTTTAACCGTGTCTTGATGTCAAAGAGCCGCGTATTATTCGCACCCTAAGGGCCGTTGTCAATGACATTCGGGGCCCGGTATTTGGGCTAAACTCGAGGCCTCATGGAAGGGAAAAAACGTATATCTGGCCTGAAGTTAGCGCTGAAGACGTCGATCGTCAGCGGCATGACGCTGCTGTCACGGATACTGGGTCTGGTGCGCGACATCGTATTTGCGCGATTCTTCGGGGCTTCGCTCGTCATGGACGCGTTTCTCGTCGCCCAGCGCATCCCGAACATGCTGCGTCGTTTCTTCGCCGAAGGGGCGTTTTCGGCCGGTTTCGTGCCGGTCATGGCCAGGTACAAGGAGCAGCACGAGCACGGCGAGACACGCGCCTACCTCGATGCCATGGCAGGAACCTTCGGCGTCGTGCTGTTTCTCGTAACGATCGCAGGCGTCATTGGCGCCCCGGTACTGGTGCTGATTGTCGCTCCGGGTTTTGTGGGCGATGGCGGGGACTTCGACCTTGCGGCACTGATGTTGCGGTTTACGTTTCCATACCTGTTCTTCGTGTCACTGACCGCTTTTGCCGGCGGCATTCTCAATACGTATGGCCGGTTTGGGGTGCCGGCTTTCACACCGGTCATTCTTAACGTCGTGCTGATCGCGGCGGCGATCTGGGTCGCACCGATGCTCGACGAGCCGATTCTGGCACTGGCCTACGCTGTGTTTGTTGCCGGGCTGGTGCAGCTGCTGTTCCAGCTGCCATTCCTCGCACGAATTCGGGCAATGCCGCGGCCGCGCTGGCAGCCGGCTCACGACGGCGTGCGCCGTGCCTTTCGCCTGATGGTGCCCGCGATCTTCGGTTCGTCGGTCGCGCAGATCAATGTGTTGTTGTCCGGCATCATCGCTTCGTTGTTGCCGGTCGGCAGTATCAGCTATCTCTATTACTCGGATCGCCTCATGGAGTTTCCGCTTGGCCTGTTCGGCATCGCGCTCGCAACCGTGACTCTGCCGTACCTGTCGCGACTCTGGGCGAATGAGAACCGGCGCGAGTTCTCGGAGACGCTCGAGTGGTCCATGCGCATCGCCGTGCTAATCGCAGTACCGGCCGCGGTCGGGCTTATCGTGCTGGCAACGCCACTCGTTATCACGCTGTTCTTCGGCGGCGAGTTCGATGCGAAGGCCGTCAAGCTGACCGTTTTCGCACTGCAGGCATACGCGGTGGGTCTCGTCGGCTTTTCGTTTGTAAAGGTGCTCGCGCCGGCGTTCTTCGCGCGCGAGGATACTCGCACGCCGGTCCGCATTGGTATCCTCGCGCTGCTCGTGAATCTGGTGCTCGGTGCATCGACGGCCTGGTACCTGACCAGCAGCGGCTTTGTCGGCCCGCACACGGGGCTTGCGGCGGCAACCTCGGTCGCGGCGCTTCTCAATGCCGCGTTGCTGTACCGTGGCCTGCGCAGAGACGATGTGGTTCGGCATGGTCCGGGGTGGGGCATGTTGCTGTTGCGTGTCCTGCTTGCCAACGTTGCCATGACCGCGGTTCTGTTGCAGCTACACAGGGCGACGGAGTGGTGGCTTGATGCGAGCCTCGGTGATCGCGTTGCCTGGCTGGGTGTTTCGGTCGTCGCGGGTGCCGCGACCTATTTCATCGTGCTCGTGGCCCTTGGTTTGCGTCCCGCACAGTTTCGCCTGAGGCATGACTGATATGCGCCTCGTGCGACACGTAGTGGATCTACCGCATGACGACCTCGCGAACGGCAGTGTTGTAACGATCGGTGCATTCGATGGCATCCATCTTGGACACCGTCAGCTACTGCGTCGTGTCGTTGATGTCGCAAGGGACTCCGGGCGGCCAGCTGTTGCGATGAGTTTCGAGCCAACACCCAAGGAATTCTTCTCCGGCGATAACCCGCCGGCACGACTCATGCGGTTTCGCGAAAAATACGAGGCCCTTGCAAAGCGCAAAATCGATATTTTCTTCTGCCCGCGATTCGAGGAGGCGATGCGCGACATTGCGGCCGCCGACTTCATTCGACGTATCCTGATCCACGGTCTGAATACCCGGCATCTCGTTGTTGGCGACGACTTCCGCTTTGCGCGCCGCCGCGAGGGGACCGTGGAGGACCTGCTGCGCGTCGGTCCGGCCCTGGATCTTTCAGTGGAGCAGGTTCCGAGTATTCTTGTTGGCGATACGCGCGTCAGCAGCACCGCAATCCGCGATGCACTGGCCGGCCATGACCTGCAGCGCGCCACCGCGCTACTCGGGCGTCCGTACCGCATGTCGGGGCGAATAGTCCGAGGTCGCCAGATTGGCCGCGAGCTGGGTTATGCCACGGCGAATGTGGACCTGAGGCGCCGCCAGAGCGCGGTCATGGGAATCTATGCGGTGCGCGTGCATGGCCTGGCGGAAGGGCCGCTCGACGGCGTCGCCAGCGTCGGGACGCGGCCGACATTCGACCTGACCAAGCCGCTGCTCGAGGTCCACCTGTTCGATTTCGACCGTGACATCTACGGCGAGTACATTCATGTTGATTTCATAGCGCACGTTCGCGACGAGGAAAAATTCGACTCCGTCGAGGAACTGGTTGCGCAGATGCAGGTCGACGAAGACAATGCCCGTGCAGCGTTGCTTGCGAACCCGGCCTGATCGGAACGAGAACAAATGACAGACAACAGCAAATCGACAAGTACCCGTTTCTTTGCGTGGATGGCCGTCGCGGCACTCGTCGTGATCGCGGATCAGGTTACCAAGTGGGCCATCATTGAGTGGGTAGCGCTTTATGAGCGGATCCCGCTGAACTCGTTTATTAACCTGACGCACCAGAGAAACACCGGTGCGGCGTTCAGTCTGCTCGCCGAGGCTGGTGGCTGGCAGCGCTGGTTCTTCATCGGACTTGCGGGCATCGTCAGCATCGTGCTGGCTGTCTGGTTGTGGCGGATCCGAAACCACGGACACACGATTCTCTCGGCCGGGCTGGCCCTGGTGCTTGGCGGCGCGGTCGGCAACCTGATCGATCGCATCATGCTTGGCTACGTTACGGACTTCATCCAGGTATGGTTCGGCAGCTGGCCATTCCCTTCGTTCAATATCGCGGACGCCGGCATCTCGGTGGGCGCAGCGCTGCTGATTATCGACGCGCTGTTCTTCTCGGGACGCGAAGAGGAAACCGCATAAAAAAAGGGGACATTCTGCATTTTCCAGGAAAATGCAGAATGTCCCCTTTTATCTGTGCCATCCCCGTATCAGGGTGTGTCTAGCGCGTGCGCTCCCAGCAGTCTGTGTACGGCGTCGACGTCTTGGCGCCGCGGCCGTTGATCGTGAACACTTCGCACTTCGACTTCTCGGGCTCACCGAAGCGGTAAGTTGCCGTTGCCGTGAAATTACTGGCGTTGGAGGCTGTTACCTCGATCTCGTAGTAGTCGTTTTCTGTGATGGACGTTTCGCCGTTGTCGTCACTCTCGAAACCCAGTTCCCTTACGTCGTCTGTGAACGTATTGTTGTTCAGGTAGAAACGCTCCTGGTTCGTCGCAAGCCGCAACAATGCGGCCTTGGCTTCGTTGCGCTTCGCGCGGGCCACGAACTCCTGGTAGTTGGGGTACGCCACAGCCGCGAGAATGCTGATTATGACCACGACGATCATCAGTTCGATGAGCGTGATACCGCGTTGTTTTCTGAGAAAGTGCATCAGTCAATACCATCCTGTGTCCAAAGCGTTCTGACCGGGAAGTTCGGGAAGCCCGGATCGAAGCATTCTACACCGACGCAGCCGACCGGCGGCGGAGTGCAGTCGTCGCCTGTGCAGTTCGGGTCGGTCGGGCTCGGGAAGAAGAACGTCGGTTTCGGTGCGATACCGCCCTGTTCGAGGTCGGTAACGCGCGCATCGTCGGCGTCTTCCGGCGCCAGCGGTACCTGCGAGCTCGTATCGATGATCGGATCACCGTTGACGATGCTCATGCGATACAGGCGGTTCAGACTCAGGCCAGCCTGGCACGGATCGACCGAGTTGACCTGCGGCTGGAACGATACGAAGTAGACCGCATTGTCGAACGTCTGTGCATCCGACAGGACCTTTTCGTTTGCCGGCAGCGTCATCATCCAGCCCCCACCGTCCGCCGGGATGACCGTGTCGAGCTTGCCAGCTACGTCGATCAGGTCATCCTCGGTGATGATCGAGTAGTTATTGTACTGCGTCTGCGTCAGCGGCGTGAAAAGGTCCGGGTCGCGGAGCGAGTAAAAACGATCCGACGCCGAATTGTCCAGCGGATGCGCGCGATATCCGGTACCGATATTGATCGCCAAGTAACGGCGATCATGGCGGTTGTCCGCGAACATGGCGACATCCGGCGTCGTGTAGAAGCGGCGCGTATCGGCAGCTGTCGGGTTATTTAATCCCTCGGCGCCGAGGCGAGCGATCACGCCGCCGCGCACGAGGCTGTTCGGCACCGCGCCGTTGTTAATGTCGAACCGCCATATTTGACCACCGAGATCCGCAGCGTACATGCGATCCGCAAAGCCGTCGCCGTTCAGATCGATAACCCGAACGCGACTCGGGATCGCTCGCGTCATCTTGGTTACGGTCAGATTCGCGTTCAGGTCGCGGCCGGCACGCCAGAGCTGGTCACCCGTCTCCAGGTCGAGCATGAAGATCGCCGCGCCCTCGGCATCGGCGGCATTCGGGTGTGCCGGCGCGTCGTGCGACGTGTCATAGCCACCGCCGATTACGAGCACCGCATCCTGTGGGCTGGTCTGCGTCTGGCTATTGACCTTGACCTTCGCAACGACCGGCGGAGACCAGGACTCGCCCATCTCCGGGAAGGAGCGAATCCACTCGAGTTTCGGCTTGTTCGGATCCGTTACGTCGATCATGTAGTAGTTGTCGCCACCGCGGCGCATGCCAAAGATCAGGCGTACGAAGTCATCAGTCGTGTCGATGATGCCGTCTTCGTTCTTGTCATAGACGACCGGAACGATGTCGCCATCAAGCCCGTAGGTCTTGAAATCGACGTTCTCGTTCTCGTAGAAGTCGAACATGTTGGGCAGCAGTTCGCGCGGCACGAACGACCACATTTCCTTGCCGTCGGCTGCGTTCACGGCGTGCAGATAGCCATCGTTCGTCGCGTTGAACAGGATGACGTCATACGTGCCGCCCGACTTGCCGTACACCAGTGCGGCGGGCTGCGAGTGCAGCGTGTCGCCCATTGCATAGCGCACGGTCGTTGCCGGATTGCTGTCCTCATCCTTGACGTCGACGCCACGCATCCACTCGATCAGGTTGGTGACGCTGGGTTCGCCAGCCGCACCTGTCAGGCCGAAGTCCGACGCTACGAACGAATCAATGTTTGCTGTCGAGATGTGGTTCGTGGTGACGGTAAGGTCGCCCGAGCTGTTGTTTGTGTACAGCTTGCGTGTGACAGGACTAGGCAGGGCATTGGCAACGCCACCCAGGTAAACATCAGAACCATCTACAACAGCGCCCTGTGCCCAGAAATTCTTGGACGTGTCGGCGAAGAAGCCCGTGTTCGGATCGACTGCGTCGTTTTCGTTGACGTCTTCAATCGTCGTGTCATTGAGGCGGTATTTCTTCATGTTACCGGGCCAGTGTACCTGGTCGGTAGCGCGGAAGACCGATACGTACAGATCGTTGAGATGCTGCGTGCGGTTGAACGCGTTAACGGCAACAGCCGGCGCTGTGAAGGAGATGTCGCGGTCGAAGATATCGGTCACGATCTCGGTAAGAGCAGCTGTCAGCGACGTAACGTCCGAGGCGAGGAAGTACTCGCCGCCGCCGCGCTTCGCCGTATCGGCGAGAATCGGCAGATCGACCGAGAAGCCGATCGTATACGTTGTCACGTCCTGCTTACCGGCGACATTCGGGTTGATGTCGACGCGCTGCAGGTACTCGGCCACGTCATCGAGGCAGGCGCCGTTGACGTTGGAGTCGTTATTGCCTGTAATGCTGTTGCAGCTTGAGCGGCCAAAGCCCGGCAGGTCCGGAACCTTGTTGAACGCGCCGGTGTCCTTCGTGGGTGCGCCGTCCGTCAGCAGCACGACGAAGTTCTTGGAACAGGCATACTCGGCAGGCGCCTTGTAGTCGATCCAGTTGGCGCCATTGTCATTGTCCCAGGCATCCAGCGCATCCTTGTCAGTTGCAGACACACCGCCGTAGTCGCCTTCCATGCCGCGCCAGTAGAGCGCCGCTTCGTAAAGCGTCTCGGAGAGCGGCGTCCAGCCACTGGCCGGGATGTTGTCCACGACGGTATTCGCCTGGGTGCGGTTGGCGTCAAGATCCTTGAGGCCATGAATAACGGGGCCGCCTTCGCTGTAGTGGAAGCGCATGAAGCCCACGTTCACGTCCTTGACCGAGCCAAGCACGTTCTTGGTAACCGCTTTCACGATGTTCGTGCGACTCATGCTCGTGCCGGGCGGGTTGTAATACCAACTCAGGTAGTCCGAGTCGTACATCGTCACGATCTGGTGCGTCGGCTTTACGCCCCAGTTGACTTCGCGGCTGCTGTCTGAGGTGTACGGATCGACATTGGTGCCGGCCTGAGCATACGGCTCCTGGCCGGGGTTGTTGCCGTAGCCGTGTACGCCGGAGTCGCCCTTACACTCGACGCCGTTGTCGGTACGGTTTTTGGAGAGCTGGCGCCATTTCCACTTGCCCTTGCCGTTCGGGCGATACATCGACATCGTGTCGGTGTACGAGCCCGCATTGGCAATCTGCGTCAGGCCCTGCTGGCACAGGAACGCACCTTTCTTGATGCGATATTCGCTGGTGCACTTCGGAATCGACGTGCCCGTCGTCCAGTAATAGTAATCGTCATTACAATTACCGCCGGTGTAGTCCTTACCGGGGGTGAAGGGTTCCTGGCTCGTCTCGACTGTCGTCATCGAACCCGAAGAGTCGATAATGAACAGAATATTCGGCTTCGCTGCATTGCTCGACGCAGGGGTCGAAAGCAGCAGCTCAACGTCATCAGCCCATACAGGGGCCCCGACGAGCAGGGTCAGCAATGTTGCACCAGCGGCCCAAGCGGTGCGTATCCGGGACATAAACATGTTCCGTTCCTCTTTTGTCAATCCGTGACTTATCGCTCAAAAGTCACACTGTGAGTGTCTATCTTGCGATCTGGATACTTGTTACCGTGTTTGTCTGTGTCTCGTACGTCACCAGTGCGTAACTCTTTGGGCTACTCTTAATGGTGGCGAATTCCCTCCTGAAGTCGGCAAACCTTACGGCCTTGCCATCTACTGTGAATCGCGTGTCGGCACTCAGCCGCACCCTTACATAGTCTTCGTCACAATCGCCGTCGCAGGGCCGGAACGTCATCATTCCGTCCGTGCCGCCCGGCAGTATTATATTGGCAGGCGAAGCTTCCACAGCGGCGACCGCGGTGACGATCTGCGAGAACGCAGGCTGCGCAACCAGCAGTAGTGCTGCGATCAAAATTGCTCGAACTGTCATTTTCCTAACTCCATGTCATCTAGACAGACACTTGCCCATATTTTCGCGGTTTGCGGCAATCCGTGCCGCGAACCACGCCTCAATTACTCAATTCCGTCTTGCGTCCAGAGCGTCCGCACCGGGTTATTTACAAAGCCCGGATCGAAACATTCGACGCCAATGCAACCGATCGGCGGTTGCTTGCAATCGTCCCCCGTGCAATCGGCCTCGGGGCTCGGGAACAGGATTCGCGGTGACGGCGCGATGCCGCCCTGCCTGAGTACCTGTTGTCGTGCCGCATCGGCATCGTCGTCCGCCAGCTGGTCGAGGTCCGGCACAATCGGGTCGCCGTTGGTGATCGTCACCCGATACAGGAAGTTCGTGCCTTTGCCGGCTGCGCAGGTCTGCGCCTGGACACTATCCGGCGTGAATGCGACGAAGAACACCGTGTCGTCGAACGTAATCGAGTCTGCAAGGATCTTCTGGTTGGCCGGAAGCGTCAGCTTCCATCCCCGGTCGCTTGAAGAGATGACTGCGCCCTTGGACCCCGCGACTTCGACAAGGTCGCCATCGGTGATGATCGGGTAGTCGTCGTAGTCATCCTGCGAGAGTTTGGCAAACACATTCGGGTCCCGCAGCGAGAAGAAGCGATCTGCGGCGGACAAATCGAACGGGTGCGCACGATAGCCGGAGCCGATATTGACCGCCATAAAGCGACGCTGCTGCTGGTTGTCGATGAAAATGGCGATATCCGGCGAGTTGTAGAATCGCCGCGTTGCCGCCGGCGACGTGTCGCCGGTGCCTTCCGCGCCGAGCTGCGCGATGACGCCGCCCGTAGCGAGGTTGCCGACGGTGCTGCCATTGTGAATGTCAAAGCGCCAGACCTGGCCGCCCATATCCGATGCATACATCCGGTCGGCGAAACCGTTACCCGTGAGATCGGTCACCTTGATCTGGGTTGCTATCGCACGCGTCATTCGTGACACGGAAAGATTCGCACTGATGTCCGAGCCCGCGCGCCACAATTGCGCTCCGCTTTCGAGGTCGAGCATGAATACGCCCGCGCCGGCGCCGTCCGGTGCGATTGGGTGAGCCGTGGTGTCGTGGGCCGTGTCATACCCGCCGCCTACGATGATTACTGCGTTGTCCGCGTTCTGTGACACGCCGGAGATGTCGACTTTGGCGACGACAGGTGTCGACCACGACTCGCCGAACTCGGGGAGATTCGCTTGCCACAGCATCTCCGGCGCGGTCTTGTCGGTAATGTCGAGGGCATAAAAGTCGTTTCCGCCGCGCCGCATGCCAAACACGAGGTAGACGAAGTCGCCATCTAGCGGCTCGATCTTGCCGTCGTTGTCGACGTCCTTCATGACGGGCACAAGGTTGCCGTCAATGCCGTACTGCTTGTACTTCGCGTTCGGATCGAAGAAGAGACGCGTCAGATTGGGCAGCAGCTCTTTCGGGATGAAGGACCAGAGCTCCTGCCCGGTAGCTCCATCAATCGCATGCAAGTAACCATCGTTAGTTGCCATGTAGACGACCAGGTCGGGACTGTCCGCCGTGCCGCCGTATACAACAGCCGCCGGCTGTGAATGCAGCGGGTCGCCCATCGCGTAGCGCACATCCGACGTCGAGTTCTCATCACGGATGTCCTCGCCGCGAGCCCAGCGAATAAGCTCGTCTTTCGTCGGCTCGCCGGAGGCGCCTGTCAGCCCGAGATCGCTATCGAGGAACGATGACGCGTTACCCGTGCTGATTGCATTGGCTGCGAGCGTCAGATCGTCACCGTTGATGTTGGTGTACAGTTTGCGGTCGGCCGGATCAGGCAACCGATTCGCCGCGCCCCCAAGGCGCACGTCGTTGCCATCGGTGCCAGTTGTCCAGAAGCTCTGCGCGCTACCGGAGAAGAAACCTGTTGCCGGGTCGACTGCCGGGTCGCCCGCGCTGTCGACAATGACGCCATCGTCAATGCGGTACTTCTTCAGGTTGCCCGGCCAGTGCGTCTTGCCCCTCGCGCCGAACATCGTGATGTACAGATCATTGAGGTTCTGCGTGCGGTTGAACGTATTGACCGATACGGCCGGAGCTGAGAAGGCCAGGGAACGATCGTTGATGTTCGCGATGATATCGAGAAGCGTCTTGGTCAATGACTCGACGTCGTCGGCGAGGAAGTACTCGCCGCCGGAGTTCTGCGCCGTATCGCGCAGTATATCCAGGTCGATCGTGAAGCCGATCGTGTGCGTCGTGACCAGCTGGTCGTTCAACTCGTTCGGGTCGAGGTCAAACGTCGACATATACTCGGCCACGTCGTCCAGGCAGTGACCCTGGCCAGTTCCGGTGCAGTCGGTGCGGCCCATTGCGGCCGCGTACCCGGGTAGCGTCGGAATCAGCGTCGGACCGTCAGCATCCTCGGTGGGCAGGCCGTCGGTCAGCAACACGTTGTAGTTTTTCGCACACACGTCCCAGGTCGGTGCCTTGTAGACCTCGGGTGAGGTTGACTCGAGTGCGGCAGGATCCGTCGGGTTTTCGCTGATCAGCTCGCCGAAGTGGGCGGCCTCGCCGCGCCAGTAAAGGGCCGCCTCGTACATGGTCTCCGACAGCGGTGTCCAGCCGTCCGCAGGCAGCGCGTCGATCGCGTCGATCACGGCCTGGCGGTTCGTGTCGAGGTCCGTAATACCGAGGGTGACCGGTCCGCCCTGCTTTTCGTTAAAGCGCATCAGGCCGACGTTGAGGTTGTTCACCGAACCCAGAACCTTCTTCGTCACCTCCTTCATGATGTTCGAACGCGACAGCGTCACGTTCTCCGGCGAGCTCTTCCAGTTCAGGTAGTTGCCGTCGTAAAACGTGTAGCCGAGGTTGCGTGGTGCGCTGCCCCACGACAGTTCGCTCGAGGCGTTATCCGTAAACGGGTCTGCCAGGTTGGTTCCGTTGGCGGCCCAGAGATGCGTCGCCCGGCCGTCGCCGTGTACGCCCGAATCAGCCTGGCATTCAACCGGTGCCGTGTTGTAGCCGGGAGCCAGGTATTGCCAACGGGTCGGTCCAGTGCTCGTGCCATCCTTACCGCCGTCGCGGTACTGGACCATCGTATTCGTGAAGCTGCCGATGCCGGACATCTGGTTCGCGGCGTACTGGCAATGGAAGCTCGACTTCTCGATATAGCTGGTATTGCTGACATCGCAGACCGGCACGATATCGACGTCAGTCCAGTAGACGCGATCGGGATCGCACGCCCCGGTGTAAGTCTCCGTCGAGTCGTACGGGTCAATCGTCGTTTCCGTCGTCGTCATCGATCCCGATGTGTCCAGGATGAACAATACATTCGGTTTGGGGTTCTGCGTCGGATCCGGGTTGATGAGCAGCAGTTCCGTGTCGTCAGCAATCGCGTGCACTCCCGAAAGCAGTGCGACACATGCGCCGGCCGTCATCCATGTTGTTCTCTTGATGGCGATCTTCATGATCTTTTCCTCAATGATTCGCAGCATCGCGCTACTTCAGGGAAACCGAAATTCTTGTGATCGTGTCGGATTCGAGGTGGCGAAGCACGATAACGGGCACTGCGTCTGCGTCGTTTACGGCGGCAGCCATTTCCCGGAATTTCTCGAACGACACCGTCCGGCCATTCACGACGAAGCGTGTATTGCCTGTCAGCCGCACGGTATGCATTTCGCACTCGTCGCACTCACGAAAGCCCACAGAACTGTATATCGATGTCGGTATGCGCATCTTGCCAAGCGCCACTTCATAGGCGCGCGACACGGTTTCAAACTCAGCCATTGCCGGCAACGACAGCGCGGCGAGGGCGAATATCAAAGTCAATTGTCTTTTCATTGTGATTCTCCGTTTCCCTCGTGCTTAAAGCGTCGGGGATTCAGGCCCGACAACATAAAACGCCTGAGTGTGCACGGCCGTTGCGTCGCGATCCGTATCGTTGCCCGGATCGTTGTCATAAGAGGCCTGCGAGGTCGCGAGGAAGTGATACGCCGAGATACCGCTGCCAACGCCGAGGCTGAAGGCGCGATCCGGCACCAGCGTCGAGTCCTCGTACTGGATCGTCGCGGAATACTGCTGGCGGTTGTCCGTCGTCACGTACTGCGACAAGGTCGTGTTTGTCAGCGTGTTAAAACTACCCGCCGCCAGCGCCTGGGCGAGGCCGTTCTCGGCCGTCTGGAAGGCGGTTTCATAGGCCTGGTCGTTGCGCGCCAGTGCGAGTTCCGTCGTCGCCGTGTTCATGCCCGATACGGCGAGCACGGTAATGACGACGAGCAGCATGAGTCCGACGACGAGAGCCGCACCCTGCTGGTGATTTCGTGAAGCGATGCGTTTAAAAGTCATTGTATTTATCTCTCAATCAGCTTCTGGCGTTGCGAAGAAGAATCGTCTTGGACACCTGGAGGCGACGGAAGCCGTCGTCCCGGGTTCCCATGTCGTAATTGCCAACCTGGTAGTCGCGGGCGTCCTGCAGGCCGAACTCGGTCGTGACGCTACGTACGACGATCCAGACTCGTGCAGTTATCACGCGCGCGCCCGGGATATACCCAGCCGCGGCCGGATCGTAGATCTGGCTACCCGGATTGACGTAGCGATCAACCGTGTTGTCCCCGTCGATGTCGATACCGAGCTGCAGCTGGATGTTCTCGACGCCGGGCGCCACCTCCTGGTCGTCGACCACCGGTGCCCCGCCCGCCATCGTCAGCGTCTTGCGGCGCAGTGTCGGCACGCCAGGAATCAGGTCCGACGTGGGAGACACGTAGTAGCTGTTGACCATCAGGTTGTGCGTCGTCGATGACGGTAAGCCTGTCGTCGCGTCAATCGTCACGGGCGCGAACGCTGCAGGGACGGTCCCGTTGCCGAAGATCTCACCCTGAATCCGTGTCGACTGAATCTGCAGTCGGCCGGCTTCGAGCGGCATCGGTGCGACAGTCGTGCGGCGGACGGTAATGACATCAGAGTTGCCATCTGCGCCCCCCGTGGCGGTGCAGCTGAGGCCGTAGCTGTTGTCGCTGCCATCGATTGGCCGTGCAAGATCGAATGCCCAGTCGGCACCGCAATCCGGCAGCGGCGTCGTCAGGCCAGAGGGATTCGCGTCGCCCACAATCGAGCGCCCTTCAACGGCGAGGCCACGGCTGTTGCGGCCCCAGTTGCTCGCCATGCGGAGGTCGGCCTCGATGGTGTCCATTGCAAACTGCGCAGTCTCCTGCACGCGGGCAATAGATTCATTAACGATGAAGGCCTGGCGGCTCTGGTTGTAGATCTGTACCGCGCCAATCACGAGAAACGAGCCGATCGCGAGAGCGACCATGAGTTCTACCAGGGTCATACCCGTCTGTGAGCGGAGCGACTTCTGAATTTGCGTGTTCATATCAGGCAGCTCCTAGAACGGGTTGACGGGAATGATGACGGTGTAATTGGGCACAGCGCCGTCCGGGGTCGGCTCGTCCCACCGCACGACGATCGTGTACGTCTGCGGATTCGTCGTCGCATCGTGCGTGATTTGAACCTGCTGCGAACTGTCGCCAAATACGGGCAGGAAGCTCGCGGCCTGGGCCTGCCAGACGAATATGTCGTTGGCTGCCATCTGCGCCGCATTGCAGTTCGTGCTCTGGGCGACACAGTTGTTGTTCGTTCCCGTGGCCGCAGCGTAGGCAGCACCTGCCGTGGGGTTGGCGCGAATGCGGTCGGCCACGTCGCCAGCCAGCGTGACAGCGTGATGTCGCAGCATCGACGTGCGACCTGCCTGCATGCTCTGCACATAGAGTCCGGCGATGCCGAGCATGCCGACGGACATGATGATCAGGGCAATCAGCACTTCAACCAGCGAAAAGCCTTGTAGTTTTCTCTTCGTCATCGTGTTCGTTCCTTACGGGCAGGTCTTGCTCATTTCGGTGAGCGCATCATCAATGATGTCTTCCGAATTGTCGTTAAATATCTGCGCCCGGCCGAGCGGGGTGATGACAAACAGGCGCGCCGCCGAGCGGCCGCCCGCAGCGGTCTCAGTACCCCGCTTGTCACACATCACCATCCTGCTCACGGCCGTGTTGCCGCCGACATTGGCGCGGCCAAGGCCGGTCGATGCGAAACTGAAGTAGGTGGCGTCGCCTTCGACTGCCAGCGTGATCGAGTCGTCGACGGCAGGGTAGGCCCGCAGGACTGAATCGGTACCGGAATCGACACTCAGGTCGCCGTCATCGTCAACGAAGACAATGAAGCCCTGGTTCCAGGTGCCCTCGCAGTCGGGGCTGGCACCCATGGAGCTGGAGCTCGCGCAGACCGTGATATTGGTCTTGGCGCGAGACGATTCGCTGCGTGCCAGGTGGAAAGCCGAGTGGATATCATTGGCCGTGGATGTCATGCGACTGTTCTGATTGAACGCCAGCATGTTGGGCACGCCAACAGTCAGGACCACCCCGACGATCAGCACCGTGATCAGCAGTTCATACAGCGTGAAGCCGTGTTGGGTTCTCTTGTTCATGCGCGCACTATAAAGAGTCCCGCTGCGGGCGTCGGGATTACCCGACAAACGGCCACCTGGCACCGATAAACGGTCGTTCCGGGCGCCTCCTAGTTGACATATTCCGGGCAAACGTAGGGAGTGCCGTTGGGGCGCTCGCGGGCCATGCGCGGACGTCCCGTGTAGCTGACGACGAGCGCGCGTGGGGCCGCACGGCCAGTGCGGTCGCAGACGACGAGCGTGCCGTTGGTCGCTCGTTTCACGGTAGCCCGCAGCGTGAAGCCGCGACGATTCGCTTCGATCGCCACAGCATCATCGACCAGGTGGGATGCGAGCACGGGCTCGCCATCATCCACCCGAGGCGGTGAGTCTGCGTCCGTGTTCTCGAACAGCAACCAGCCGGTCGACCAGTCGGTAATTGAGCCGCACTGCAAACCGTTCCGTGTCGGGCAGATCGACACGACCTTGCGGCGCATGATGGACGCCTTGCGAGCACGATGCACTGCGTGAAAAAGCGCATTTATTTCAACCGCTTGCCGACCTTTGGCGATGTACATTCCAAAAGCCGGCACGGCCATGCCGACGAGAACAGCCAGCAACGCCAGCGTCACGAGCAGCTCATATAGCGTAAACCCTTGTTTTCTTTGGGGCATTGGACTCTCCCTGTCCGATACCCAGTGTGGCTCACAGGCGAATGTGTGACGAAGCGCTAAAATTAGGGAAGCCGGGAAATTTTTCAGGGTTTTCCTGACTGCTCCGCGGCTTGGCGCGTGCTAGGTTTTGGATCATTTCCAAGATGGAAGACAGGAATAAACCACATGGATCGTTCTGAGATTCTGTTGGAGTTTGACAGGCACGGAATCCTGCCGACTCCCCAACGGCTTGAAATTGCTGAGATTTTGCTGGAGAAGGCCCAGCATCTGTCGGCTGATCAGATCATCGAGCAACTGCGTGCTCGCGGGAGCGGTGTGTCCAAGGCCACCGTCTACAACACATTGAACCTGTTTGATGAGCGAGGCCTCGTCAAGGAGCGGAGCTTTGACCCCGAGCGGCGTTATTACGACTCGGTCACGGCACCGCACCACCATTTCTTCAATGTGGACACGGGCGAGTTGATCGATATTCCGGCCGACGCCATTACGCTCGAGAAGATTCCCGACTACGAAGGTCAGGGCCGCCTCGAGAGCGTCGAGGTTCTGATCAAGATCCGCAAGGATTAGGGCCGAAAACTTACTGCCTACCCCTTTTCGTCGGCAGCGCGCAGGGCTATACTGCGCGCCGCTTCCGTGTGCCGATATAGCTCAGTTGGTAGAGCAACGCATTCGTAATGCGTGGGTCGGGTGTTCGAGTCACCCTATCGGCACCATTTTTCTCTGCGCGTTCACTCGGTCTTGACGAAGACCATCTCGTATTTCTCTTTTCCCGTGAAGCGGTTGTTGAGCATCAGGACAACCAGGAACTCGGTTCCGCGTGCGTGGTAGATGCCCCCGACGTCGACCGTCTCGATCCCCAGCATGTTCACCCATTCGGTGACCTGGGCCTTGGCTTCGGCATTCTCGCCAGCAATAGGAATGACGGGCGCCGGTGTCGGCGGGTCGATCATCTGCGGCCAGCCGATTGTATTGAACGCCTTGACGACAAATGCGTCGGGATGTGCTTCCTGCACAATCTCGCCCAGCGAACGATCGGTGCCGTAGGTCACCGTAGGGGGCCTGCCCGTGAATATCAGCGGGTTCGTCGCATCGATGATGATCTTGCCGGACAGATCGCCAAGCCCTTTGACGACGGCTTCGGTCGCCATGCCAGGCACGGCCAGAATGATGACGTCAGCTCTCGCCGCGGCGTCGGCCGGCAGCGCGGCGGTCGCATTTTCAGTTTTCGCGACGAGTGCCTGCGTCTTTTCTGAGTCCGGCGAGCGCGAGCCGTAAATGATCGTATGGCCGATGCCGCCAAACTCGGTGCCGAGTGCCATGCCGACATTGCCGGTGCCGATTACGGCGACGGTTTCGGCCTGGATGCTGCCTGAAAACAGCACCAGTACCGCGACGACTAGCGGGCGCAGCATCAGTTTTGACCCCGGCGCAGCTGGCCGCTGTCGAGGATCAGGTCGAATCCCTGCATGTTGGCGGGAATGACGACCACGCTACCCTGGTTATTGGCGAATTCCTGCAGGGCAAGATTGACTTCGTGCTGCAGGTATTCTGCGGTAAGGCTCGAATTGATGATGCTGTTGGCCTCGGCAATACCTTTGGCCCGCTCGATCTCAATCTCTGCGTCCTTCTTCGCAATTTCGACCTGCACCTGTTTCGCCTCGAGACGTTTTTCGGCCTCGACCGCTTCGCGAATAGCAGCTTCTATGCTCGGGTCGGTATTCAGCGCACGGACTACTACACGTGTAATGATGATGTCGCCCGGGTCGGTACGTTCCAACCGCCCCTGTAGCTCCGAGAGTACTTCGTTCTGCAGGAAGTCGCGTTGCTTGTGCAGTTGCAGGCTGTCGATCTGCGACACTTGCTCGTAGATCGCAGCGCGCGCTTCACGATAGAGCAGGCCATAAGCCGGCATGTAGATGCCGTCATTGCCGCGGGCTGCCGCGGCCGCGTACTTGACCATGAGTTCCGAGACGCGATCCTGGGGAACACGATAGAACACCGAAACGTCGAGGTCTTTGAGCGACAGGTTATCCGCAGCCTTGGGTGTCAGGTCATTGATGTCAATCGCGATCTCTTTGGCGCTGAATTCAATCGAGGTCGTGAGAAAAGGCATCTTGAAATTCAGGCCCTGGTCCTGCTCCTCGTGATTGACTTTGCCGAGGGTCCTTTCGACCGCGACGTTTCCGGTCTCGACCGTGTAGGCGCTCATGAATGCGACGATGCCGGCGAGAATGACGGTCGCAATAATCTTGATAGGCATAGTGTTCTTTACCTCGATTGCTCCAAGGTCTTTGGCGCTCCAGCGCGCCAGGTGACGTTTGAGTTTGCGGGACATGGGTGCGCCAAGAATAGGTGACGGCACCCGCCATGTCACGGATTGGCGCTGGCTGGGCGAAAGGCCGAGAATTTCCTTTCTTTCTCAAGGGTTTCTGTTACAGTCCGCATCGTCCTGGCGCACCTCGGTCTGCGCCATTCACTCCGGGCAGGCAGTTTCGCCGCCCGCGAGTCACCCATCCAATTCCAGCCTGGGCCGAACCGCACGCCATCGCTTGAGTGACAGGCACGTCGGATCAGGCGACCCGGAGAACAACCAATGAAGTTCAACGAACTCGGCCTTTCGGCCGACTTGCTGCGTGCTGTCGAAGAGCAGGGCTATGAAACGCCAACGCCGATCCAGCGCCAGGCTATCCCCCATATTCTCGAAGGCCACGATATCCTGGCCGGCGCCCAGACCGGAACCGGCAAGACCGCCGGCTTCACGCTTCCCATGTTGCAGCGCCTCGAAGATCGCCCATCAGGACCACGGCGCGTACGTGCGCTGATTCTGACACCGACCCGAGAGCTCGCAGCCCAGGTTAACGAGAGTGTCCGGACTTACGGCAAGTACCGCCCGGTCCGTTCGATGGAGATTTACGGCGGCGTGAGCCCACGGCCGCAGATCACCAAGATTCAGCGCGGCGTTGACGTCGTCGTCGCGACACCTGGCCGATTGCTCGATCACGTTCGCGAAAAGAATATCGATCTTTCCACCGTCGAGTTATTCGTTCTCGACGAAGCTGATCGCATGCTCGACATGGGTTTTATCCGCGACATTCGGCAGATCATCAAGCACTTGCCTGATACACGGCAGAACCTTCTGTTTTCGGCAACTTTCTCAAAAGAGATTCGCGAACTTGCCAACAACCTCCTGGACAACCCTGCCGAGATCCAGGTTGCACAGCGCAACACCACGGCGGATCGAGTGGAGCAGCGCGTTTACCCGGTCGACAAGGCACGAAAACGAGAACTGTTGTCCGAGATGATCGGTCGCGGCGACTGGCGACAGGTGCTTGTCTTCACACGAACAAAGCACGGCGCGAACAAACTGGCGAAACAGCTCAATCAGGACGGCATCGAGACGGATGCAATCCATGGCAACAAGGGGCAGGGCGCTCGAGCAAAGGCTTTGCGCGACTTCAAAGCTGGCAAGATCCGGGTGCTTGTAGCTACCGACATAGCGGCCCGCGGTCTCGACATCGAGAAACTGCCCCACGTCGTTAACTTCGAATTGCCACACGTTCCGGAAGACTATGTGCACCGCATTGGTCGCACCGCACGCGCTGGTCAGGATGGCACGGCATTGTCACTCGTATGTGTCGACGAGCTAAAGCTCCTCAAGGATATCGAGAAGCTGCTCAAGCGCGGCATCAAGAAGGAATATGCCACGGGCTACGAGGTGGACAAATCCATCCAGCCCGAACCGCTGCAGAAGGGCCGACCGCAACGCTCAGGTAGTCCGCGAAAAGGTAGCGGTAAGAAGACGAGCAGCGCCAAAGAATCTCGTCGACCCGGCAAGAACGCGCGCGCTAATCAGCGAAAGCGCCGCTCAAAGTCTGCGCGATCCAGGTTTGCCTGAATCTCGATTGCCTCCCGTCGTACGTGGCGCAGGAAGATGACGCCGAACAGGTAGCCGCCGATGCCGCCCATGACGTGCGCCATCACGTTGATAACGCCAAACTCTTCCTGTGTCAGAAGCGCGAACACGTCCTTGCCGATGACCCAGATGGCAAGGGCCCAGGCCGGTATCGCAACCCAGCCGAAAATCACGATGAAAAAATAGAAGCACTTGATCTTGCCGCGCGGCAGCAGATAGGCGAACAGGCCGATCATGCCCATGACAACACCCGATAGCCCGACCGTCGAATAGTGTTGCGCCGACAGCGACGCGATCGCCGATCCGGTCAGGCCGATGAACCAGGAATCGACCAGGATGAAAGCGATATACCAGAGTGGACCGACCAGCACCTCGACCGTGGCAGCAAATGCGAAGAACACGATCAGGTTGAAGATGATGTGTCCCCAGCTGCCATGGGCAAAGCTGGACGTGATCATCGTGATCGGGTTCCACGAGCCGGTGTAATAGGCGAGGCCGGTGTCCGGATCCGGGGGCACCAGGTTGTTGAAGCGCCGCGTTTCGTCTTCGAGCATCATCCGCACGTACTCGCGAGAGTCCTCGGTGTTGAAGCCGGTTAGCGGCTTCATCTTGCGCGCCATGTCGGCGATCACTTCCTGCTCGCTGCGCTCCGGGTCATTAGCGATCGTGTACATGATCTGGATACAGTTATCGGTGCCTTCAGCCGCCGCGATGCGGTCGAACACGATTTGCTCCAGGTGGCTCCGGTTGGCATTGCAGAAGCGCTCGATTGCCATGCCGAATTCGTGCCAGTCGCTCTGCTGCTTCACGAACACGCCGACGCAGACCAGGCAAACCAGCACGGTCAGCCAGGGAAACCGTGGCAGCGGAAAGTCGGCTTTGACCGGCAGGAACATACGCGGAGGCTAGCACGGAGGCCGCCCAGGGGGTTTGATATTGAAATTTAGAAAAGTATAATGTAGCAAATCCTAATATATAGAGGCTCTACCATGAGATCAATTCTCGGCCTAGGCATGGTATTCATCGCCAGCGCGGCGCTTGCCGCGGATCACGTCGAGTCAGTTGCCGCATCGCTCGAAGACGCTGCCCGGGAGCGCATCTGGGACGGCCGTGTCGAAGCCGTAAATCGGGCGACCATTTCGGCGCAGACATCCGGGCGTATCGCCGAACTGCCTTTCGACGTCAATGACTTCGTTGATGCCGGTGCCGTGGTGATGCGTTTTACGGATACGGAGCAGCAGGCGGCGCTTGCCAGCGCGCTGGCGGCGCTCGAGGAGGCCAACGCCCGGTTGGCCGAGGCGAGCCAGGAATTCGAGCGCTTCTCGACGATGATCGAGAACCAGACAATTTCGCAGGCGCGATTCGATCAGTCCAAAGCTAACCGGGATGCTGCTCAGGCACGCGTCAATGCGGCGCAGTCCGGCGTTGCCGCGGCACGTGAGCAGCTCGAGTACACGGTCGTGCGCGCGCCTTACGCCGGTATCGTGGCGGAACGACACGTTGAGCTTGGCGAGCTGGTGCGGCCGGGTCAGCCGTTGATATCCGGTTTGTCACTGCAGCAGCTGCGCATCAACGTGGATGTTCCCCAGAGTATGTTCGACACCGTCCGCAAGATCGGCAAGGCATTTGCCTACGTGGGCGATGAGCGCATCGTCGCAGAAAGCATCACCTACTTCCCGGTTGCCGACTCGGCAGCCAACACGTTTCGTGTTCGGGTAAACCTGCCGGACGGCGCGGGCCCGTTGTACCCGGGAATGTTCATCAAGGTCGGCTTCGTTGTTGGCGAGACCAAGCGCCTGCTGGTCCCGGCGGACGCAGTCGCGCGGCGCAGCGAGCTCAGCGCCGTCTACGTCGTGGACGGTGAGAGAGTGACGCTTCGCCAGGTGCGCGTTGGACGACGCTACGGCGATCAGGTCGAGATCCTGGCCGGACTTGCCGAGGGCGAGCAGGTCGCCACGAATCCGGTTGACGCAGCGATTTACCTCAAAGAGTCGCGCCAATGAGTGACAAGCTCGGCATATCGGGGGCGCTTGCCCGCCGTTTCCAGGCATCGAAGATCACGCCGCTCCTGGCGCTGACCGGCCTGCTGATGGGCTTCTTCGCGATCGCGGTCACGCCGCGCGAGGAAGAGCCACAGATCAACGTGACGTTTGCGAATATCTTCGTAGCGTATCCCGGCGCCAGCGCCACCGACGTTGAAAACGTCGTCGCGATTCCGCTCGAGCAGGTCCTGGCAGAAATCGAGGGCGTCAAGCACACCTACTCGGTATCGCGACCCGGGATGGCCGTGCTGACGATCCAGTATGAAGTCGGGGAGGATCGCACCTCGGCCATTGTGCGTTTGTACAACGCCGTGTATTCCCACCAGGACTGGTTGCCGCCCGACAGCGGCGTTCTGCAGCCACTGATCAAGCCAAAAGGCATCGATGACGTACCGACCGTCACGATCACGCTGTGGACGGATGACGAAAGACGCGGCGCGCATGAACTGCAGCGCGTTGCGCATGCACTGGAAGCCGAGATCAAGCGCGTGCCCGGCACGCGCGACGTCTATACGATTGGCGGGCCCGACAATGTCGTGCACGTCGAACTCGACCCGCAGCGTCTCGCGGCCTATGGGCTGTCGCTCGATGCGCTGCGCATGGCCCTGCAGGCAAGCAATGTAGCTACGCATGCGGGGGCTGTCGTCGCAGGTAATCGCAACGTCCCCGTCACGGCAGGCGAATTCCTGGCCAGCGCCGACGACGTTGCCGAGCTCGTGGTCGGCGTTATTGATGGCAAAGCTATCTACCTGGATGACGTCGCGATAGTGCGGGCAGGTCCCGACCAGCCTGAACAGTACGTTCGCTATGGCGATTCCCCGGCCGTGACGCTCGCCGTTGCCAAGAAGCCCGGTACGAACGCGGCGCGCGTATCGAGCGAAGTCATCGATCGGATTGAAGCACTGCGCGGCATCGCGATTCCGGACGGCGTCGAGTACGCGGTCACTCGTGACTACGGAAAAACCGCTGACGACAAAGCAAAAAAACTCATCCAGAAGCTCGCGTTTGCGACGATCTCGGTCATTGTCCTGATTCTCGTCACGCTGGGATGGCGGGAGGCGGTCGTCGTCGGTTCCGCGGTGATCATTACGCTGATGCTGACACTGTTCGCGTCGTGGGCATGGGGCTTCACGATCAACCGCGTGTCCCTGTTCGCGCTGATCTTCTCCATCGGCATTCTCGTTGACGATGCAATCGTCGTTGTCGAAAACATTCATCGTCACATGGGCATGGGCAACAAGACCCTGCTCGAAGCGATCCCACCCGCTGTCGACGAGGTTGGCGGTCCCACGATTCTCGCGACGTTCACTGTCATTGCGGCACTGTTGCCGATGGCCTTCGTGAGCGGGCTTATGGGGCCGTACATGAGTCCGATCCCGATCAACGCGAGCATCGGTATGCTGCTGTCTCTGGGTGTGGCGCTCATCATCACGCCCTGGGCCAGCCAGAAGCTCCTGCCCGATACACATCAAGCGCCCGAAGACACGTCGGCGGACTGGCTCGATCGGCTGTTCCGTCGCCTGGTCGGACCGTTCCTCCGCGGCCAGGAAGGACGACCGGCGCGGCGCTGGCTGGGCGGCGGCATCATCGTCGCGATTCTCCTGGCGATGAGTCTTGCTGCGGTCAACGCGGTCATCATGAAAATGCTGCCGTTCGACAACAAGTCGGAGTTCCAGGTCGTACTCGACATGCCGGAGGGGACGACCGTCGAGCATACGGGGCGTGTTCTCGATGAAATGGCGGCGTACCTCGAGACGATTCCCGAGGTCACGGACTACCAGGTGTATGTCGGCACCGCAGCGCCAATCAATTTCAACGGCCTCGTGCGCCAGTACTACCTGCGCGAGGGACCTGACGTCGGCGACATCCAGGTCAACCTGCTCGATAAATCGGACCGCGACCGCAAGAGTCACGAGATCGCGAGTGCAGCGCGACCTGCACTCGATGCCATCGGCAAACGTTTCGGCGGATCCGTGAAAGTCGTTGAAGTGCCTCCGGGTCCGCCGGTGCAGGCACCGCTCGTCGCGGAGGTGTATGGCCCGGACTATGCCGGCCAACAGGCGGTCGCCAAGCAGATTCGCGACGTGTTTGCGAGTACGCCCGATATTGTCGACATCGACGATAGTGTGGAATCAGCTGCACCGCGCATGGTCGTTTCGGTCGACCGCAATAAAGCGGCAATCCTTGGCGTGTCGCAGGCCGCGGTCGTTCAGACACTGAACATGGCCCTGAACGGCGAGGACGTCAGTTATATCCGGGACGGCAATCAGAAGTACCCGGTGCCGATTCGTCTGGAACTGCCCGTGGCCGAGAAGGCCGAGCTCGACAGCCTGATGATGCTTCGTGTCGCAGGTCGGGATGGCAATCTCGTTCCGCTCGCCGAAATCGTCTCGGTCGAAGAGGGTCAATGGGAGCAGACGATCTATCACAAGGACCTGTTGCCCGTGGTCTTCGTAACCGGCGATATGGCAGGCCGCTTCGATTCGCCGCTGTATGGCATGTTCTCAATGGTCGGTGATATCGAACTGGAGCAGCATTTCATCAGCCAGCCCGAGAACACCTACGACTACAGCATCAAGTGGGACGGAGAATGGCAGATCACCTACGAAACGTTCCGCGACATGGGCATGGCCTACGCGGTTGGCCTGGTCCTGATCTACCTGCTCGTGGTGGGCCAGTTTCGGTCGTACGCTGTGCCCTTGATCATCATGGCGCCGATTCCATTGACGATCATCGGCGTAATGCCCGGCCACGCGCTGCTCGGCGCGCAGTTCACGGCGACGTCCATGATCGGCATGATTGCGCTCGCTGGCATTATCGTGCGCAACTCGATCCTGCTCGTCGACTTTATTAACCAGGAAGTCGCTGCGGGCGTGGACTTCGAGGAAGCCGTGATTCGAGCGGGCGCGGTTCGAGCGAAACCGATTGCGCTGACGGCCTTTGCAGCAATGCTTGGCGCATTCTTTATCCTGGATGACCCGATCTTCAACGGACTTGCCGTCACGCTGATCTTCGGCATTTTCGTATCGACGCTCCTTACCCTTGTTGTTATACCGGTGCTTTACTATGCTTTCGGCTATTCCAGAGGGTAGCGCCGCGCTTGAAAGATTCGTTGATTGCACTGTCGAAGGACGCGCTGTCGAGCCTGCGTGACCTTGCGCCGATTGTCCTGGTCATCGCGGTGTTCCAGGCCTTCGTCATCCAGCAACCTGTCTCGGGATTCCTGTCCATCGTCTTCGGTGGGCTACTCGTCGTTGCAGGTCTGACCTTCTTCATCTTCGGGCTGCGTATTGCGCTGTTTCCAATCGGCGAGGACCTCGCCCACTCGCTGGCCCACAAGGGCAGCGCTTTCTGGCTGTTTACCTTCGCCTTCGTACTCGGCTTCGGCACGACGATCGCGGAGCCGGCGCTGCTGGCCGTGGCCGAGGAGGCTGCCGAAGTAGCCGTCGGCGCCGGCGTCATCGCCGATACCGAAGAGGCGATCTCGAACTATGCGATGGGCCTTCGTCTTGTGGTCGCTTTGTCTGTCGGTGTTGCGCTCATACTCGGCGTACTTCGCATCATCACAAACTGGTCACTGCCGATCATGATCATCGGCGGGTACATCCTTGTCGTCATCGTCACGACGATTGCGCCGGCTGAGATTGTTGGCATTGCGTACGACTCGGGCGGCGTCACGACATCCACGGTTACTGTTCCGCTCGTCACTGCGCTTGGCGTTGGCCTTGCCAGCTCGCTCAAAGGGCGCAACCCGATGACCGACGGCTTTGGTCTCATCGCGTTTGCCTCGTTGACGCCCATTCTGTTCGTGCTCGTTTACGGAATCGTGATGCAATGGATCTGATCGTCAACGCATTCCTGTTTGTCTTCAACAGCGCGCTCGACGTTGCGCCGATCGTGTTCTTCCTGTTCGTGTTCCAGCTGTTCGTAATGCGTGAACGCATTCGCAACGTGCAGCAGGTGCTCGTCGGTTTCGTCTTCGTCACGGTCGGCCTCGGCCTGTTCCTGGTCGGGCTCGAACAGACCTTGTTCCCGCTTGGCAGGCTCATGGCGCAGCAGTTGACGAACCCCGAGTTCCTGTTCGAATTGACCGGCCATATCGGTGACACGCTGGTCTGGCAGGACTTCTACTGGGTGTACCTGTTTGCCGCGGCGATCGGTTTCAGCACGACGCTCGCCGAACCGGCGCTGATGGCTGTGTCAATAAAGGCCAACTCCGTCTCGGGCGGCGCGATCGGTGTCTGGGGTCTGCGCGTTGCCGTCGCGATCGGCGTCGGTGTGGGTGTCAGCCTCGGCTGTTATCGAATTATTACGGGCCTGCCGCTGCAGTATTTCATTGCGGCAGGCTATGTGGTCGTCATCGTGCAAACCGCGATGGCGCCCAAGATGATCATCCCGCTCGCCTACGATTCAGGCGGGGTGACGACATCCACGGTAACGGTGCCGCTGATCACGGCGCTCGGGCTCGGGCTCGCGGAGGCGGTGCCCGGTCGCAGCCCGTTGCTGGACGGTTTTGGCCTGGTCGCATTTGCGAGCCTGTTTCCGATTATCGCCGTGCTTGCCTATGGTCAGCTGTCGGTGATCAGACAGACCAAGCCCGTCGCCGTCGACGAGGAAGAGGAATTGCCAGAGGAAGATAAACATGCACTTTAAACTCATAATAGCGTTCGTCGAGGACACCAAAACCGACGACGTGATGCATGCGGCACGCGAGGCCGGTGCCACCGGTTGTACGGTCATCAACAACGCGCGCGGGGAGGGCCTCAAGGAGAGCAAGACCTTCTTCGGCCTCTCGTTGACGACGCAGCGTGACGTGGTGATGTTGCTCGTCGAGAAGCATCTGAGCCGTCACATTCTCGAACACATTGGCGAGGTTGGCGAATTCGATGCAACGCCAGGCACCGGTATTGCCGTCATGATCGATGTCGACGATGCTGTCGGCGTCGCTCACCAGGCCCAGGAACTCAGTGATATTGTGGAGGAAAACCTATGACCGTCGAAGATAAAGGACGCGTGCGTGATTGCATGAAGCCCGAAGTCACCGAGGTCGATGGTCGGATCGACGTTTTGTCGGCATTGAAGATCATGAAAAGAGACAGCGTGACCAGCCTGATCGTCAAGCGCCGTGACGAGAACGACGAGTACGGCATGGTGCTGTTTTCCGACATCGCCAAAAAGGTCATAGGCAAAGACCGCGCGCCGGAGCGCGTCAATGTCTACGAGATCATGGCGAAGCCGGTGATCACCGTCGGCCCGAACATGCACATTCGCTATTGTGCGCGGTTGTTCCAGAACTTCGGTATCAACCATGCCCCTGTTGAAGAAGACGGCAAGATCATCGGCATGGTCAGCTACTACCGACTCGTGCTTTACGGTCTCAAGGACCTGATCGGCGAGTAAGCCCTACAATGGCTCGAAGCGCGCCTGGAAGAAGCGCAGGTACTCGGGCTCGTAGACCATCTTGAGTCCGCGTATCTCATCCCGGCGCTCGTAGACGTCGCAGACGGCTTCAGCAACCACATCCATGTGCGCCTGCGTGTAGACGCGGCGCGGAATCGTCAGCCTTACCAGCTCGAGCTTCGGTCGGCGGTTTTCGCCCGTGATCGGGCTGCGACCGGCCGAGACATTGCCGCGCTCCATCGTGCGCACGCCCGCCTCGATAAAAAGTGCAGCGGCGAGCGTCTGCGCGGGGTAGTCGTCCTGGTCGATATGCGGCAGGAACCGCCTTGCGTCGATGAAGATCGCATGCGAACCAATTGGCCTGACGATCGGGATACCGGCATCCATGAGCTTGCGGCCAAGGTAGCGAACCTGGCCGATGCGGGCTGCCATATGCTCCTCGGTCACGGCTTCGCGGATACCCTGGGCCATCGCTTCCATGTCGCGTCCTGCAAGGCCCCCATAAGTGTGCAGGCCTTCGTAGACGACCACGAGGTTTTGCGCTTTGCGGAAGACCTCATCGTCGTTGCAGCAGAAGAAACCGCCGATGTTTACGAGTGCATCCTTCTTGGCTGACATCGTGCAGCCGTCGGTCATGTCACAGATTTCTCGCAAGATGTCACGAACGGACTTGTCGGCGTAGCCCTCTTCGCGTTCGCGAATGAACCACGCGTTTTCGATCGTGCGCGTGGCATCGAGCATGATTGGGATGTCGTGCGTGTCACAGTAGGCGCGCAGCTCGCGCAGGTTTGCCATCGAGAACGGCTGCCCGCCGGCCATGTTCACGTTGCCTTCGAGGCTGATATAGGGAACGCGGTCGGCACCGACTTCCTGAACCAATGCGTCGAGCTTGTCGAGGTCGACGTTGCCCTTGAAAGGAAATTCGCTCTGCGGATCGTGTGCCTCATCGACGATGACATCCACGAATTTGCCGCCCGCGAGTTCCTGATGCAGACGCGTCGTCGTGAAATACATGTTGCCCGGTACACGGTCACCTTCCCTGATCAGGATCTGCGACATCAGGTGCTCGGCACCGCGCCCCTGGTGTGTCGGTACCAGGTACTTGTAGCCGTAGTACTCCTGCACGGTCTGTTCGAGATGATAGAAATTCTCGCTGCCGGAGTAGGCCTCGTCGCCGAGCATCAGCCCCGCCCACTGGCGGTCGCTCATTGCGGACGTGCCGGAATCGGTCAGGAGGTCGATATAGACATCACGGCTCTTCGTCAGAAACGTGTTGTAGCCGGCTTCGCGGATAGCCTCGAGGCGCTCCTCGCGCGTCGTCATGCGCAGGAGTTCGACCATCTTGATCTTGTAGGGCTCTGCCCAGGTGTGGTGTTTATGTGTGTTCATGAGGCAGAATCTATGCCTCTCCGCCGGCCCTTTCGATACGTAAAACTACAAAGGAAGTTTCTTGAGATACCAATTTGCCTGCGCCGCCGGCGCAGCCTTGCTGCTGGGTGCGTCTGCGGCATCGGCCAACGCACCCGGGGCGGTCGAGAAAACCGCCGAAGACGCTGTCTTTGACGAGATTGTCGTCTCTTCCCGCTACCGGGACGAGAACCTGTCCGATGTGCCCGATTCGATCGCGGCATTCACCGCCGCGGACATCGAGCGCTACCGCATCGAGCGCATCAATCGGGTGGCGTCTCTGACGCCGAACCTGCGCTTCTCCGACGACCAGGAGGTTGGCGTAAGCACGCTCGTCATCCGGGGCGTGCGCCAGAACCGCGGGACCGGCCAGCCGCCCGTATCGTTCCGTGTCGACGGCGTCAGCGCCACCAACAACCTGCTGACCACGCAGGAGCTGTTCGATATCGAGAGCGTCGACGTGCTGCGCGGGCCACAGGGCGCGCTGTATGGCCGAAACGCGATTGGCGGTGCGGTACTCGTGACGACGCGCCAGCCAACGGCGACGCCCGAACTTGGTCTGCGCTTCACAGCCGCGGATGGTGAGGACTACACGCTGGCGGGCAGCGTATCCGGGCCGGTCGCCGGCGATGACCTCGTGGGACGTCTTGCGTTTCGCATGCAGGATCGGGAAGGGCAGCTCCGAAACGCCTATCTCGGTAACCAGTATGTCGATTTTGCCGAGTCCGCTGCCGTTCGCGGCAAGCTGTTGTTCACGCCGAATGAGCGACTCTCCGTCGACCTGCGCGGCCAGTATCTCGACCAGACGGGTGGCTCGGGTTACTTCACGCCCGGTAGCGACTTCTTCCTGCCGTTGCCGCCGCCGAATCCGCCGATCGTCGTGGACGTGCCGGAATACGAGATCCAGTCAAACAGGATTGGCGAGTCTATTGTCCGGTCGGGCGAGATATCGGCGAAGATCGACTATGACCTTGGCTGGGCGACGTTGACATCGGTCAGTTCGTTCACCGATGTCGATTCGGGCAACGATCAGGATCTCGATCAAACCTTCGTCGAGGCGATCGACATCATCGTCATTGACGAATCAGAGACCTTCGCCCAGGAGCTCAGACTGGTCTCGCCGTCGGAACAGCGCCTGCGCTGGGTCGCCGGTGTTTCGTACTTCAGCCAGGACCGGTTCCGCTCGCTCGCGACCACGTTTCTTGGCACGCCCGTTCCCGCTGCCGCTCAGGACCTGGAGCTCAAGGACTTCGCTGTCTTTGGCAACCTCAGTTACGACATCAATGATGATCTCGAGGTGACACTGGCATTTCGCTGGGATGAGGAGACGCCAAAGGACGTAACGCAAGGACGTAGCGAAACGTTCAACGAATTCCAGCCTAAAGCCAGCATTGCCTACCGATTCAGCGAGGGCGTGCTCGGCTATGTAACCATAGGAAAGGGCTTTCGCGCCGGCGGCTTCAATAACCTCGCGCCTGGCAGCAATTTCGAGCCCGGCTTCGATCGCGAGTCGCTGGTCAGTTACGAGACCGGACTGAAGACCAGCGCGTATGGCGGTCGCTTGCGGGCAGGGATGTCGCTGTTCTTTATCGATTACGAGGACCAGCAGTTCTTTCTGTTCGACCAGACCGGGACGCAGGCCAACATAAACGTACCGAAGAGCGAGATTTCGGGTGGTGAGATCGAGCTCACTGCGCAACCGGCCGATTCTTTGCTCCTCAATCTCGGACTCGGATTCACGTCCAGCGAGATCGTCGAGTATGAGGACATTCCGGGCGTGCTCGTTCCCGCGAGCCAGATCGTCGGTCGCGAAGTGCCAGGGGCGCCAGTGATTTCGGCGAACCTCGGACTGCAGCACACCGCGTCGCTGGATGCCGACCTAGAACTCGTCAGCCGCCTCGACGTGGAGTATCGCGGCAAGACCTACTGGACCCTCGACAACGAAGACGTGCAGTCGGCGTACTCGCTGGTGAATGCAAGCGTCGGACTCGCAGGCGAGCGCTGGAGCGGGCGGCTCTTCGTGAACAATCTCTTCGATGAAGAGTACATTGAGTGGTTCTTCGGAGCGCGTTTCATTGGCTTGCCGGCGGACATTGCATGGCCTAGCAAGCCACGCCAGGCTGGTGTGGAGATAGCGTTCCGCTACTAGGGACGTTCTGCCCAGACAAAGAAAGAGGCCCCTCGCGAGAGGGGCCTTTTCGTTTTGCGCACCCCAACAGGGCGCGACTAGAGGGGATCGCCGTTTTCGTTGACCGCATTGAGCTGGTTGTCGTCGGGCGCTTCCGACGGCTCGGGGATCCACGGTGCAAGGCACGCCCTGTCCTGTGTGCACGGGTCTGTCAATGTCTCGATAAACTCAAATACCGGTTCGGCGTCGCTTTCCGGACTGAATCCCAGGTCCGGAAACGTCAACGCCGGGTCGATCATGCGCTGCTGCATTACCGCATCGAGCGTAATGCTGCTGTTCGTGATTGTGTTTGGAAAGAGCGTTGCGCAATCAGGGTGTGTCTCGAACTGCGGCACATTGCAAAGGCTACCGGACGGGAAGCGGCCCCGGAACGTCTCCTCGGGCAGGAAGTAGTGGAGTCCGGCGTCTCCCAGAGTGTACGTTCCGGTATGCGAGTAAGGCCCTGTCGCCGTCAGATTCAGCAGGGTTGGGGTGCGGAACTTGAAACGATCGACGCTGTCGCCGGTTTGTTGTTCGCGACCGAAATCCTGATCGCCGGTAGGGCCATCGCCCTTGCCCGGACCTGTTTGTGGGAATCCGGTGATCGTCTGGCGTTCGTCGGTGAAGAAGTCGCCGCTGTGGCACTGATCGCAGGCGAGTCCGGGGTTAAGGTCGCCGTAGAATAACAGCGCACCTCGTTTGGCGAGATCGCTTATCGCCGTGTTGTCGCCCTCGACATAGGCTTTCCACGGCGTCTCGACGAAGATCATCGAGCGCTGGTATTCGCCAATCGCGAGCGCAATGTTATCGAACGTGACGAGTTGCTCGGCGGGCACCGAACTGGCGAACGCATCCCGAAATTCTGTAAGCCAGTTGTTATTGGTCAGTTCGCCGGCGCCGGCACCGTAGTCGCCGATGCGCTCCGCGAGCCGTTGCCAGATTTCCTCGGAGGTGGCTCCCGGCATGAATGAGCCCAGCATCTCCTCGGGGACCGTGACCGGGAACCGCGCCTGCGCCGCGACGAGAGACGAGCCGGGTGGGACATTTGAGTCGGCAACATGCAACGGCGACTCAGGCGTGCGAATCCCGGATCCTGTCCCATTCTGTCCTGCCTCCTTCCCGGTGCTTTCGACGCGCGCGTCCCAGAAAAGGGCGCTGTCATACAGGCCGACATTGAAGACACTCTGGGAATGGCGGCCAACGTTGGGCAGTCCGTCCGCACGGCTGCGGCCGGGACCGACGAGGTCCGGATCGATCGCGCCAGTGCCAACGGGCAAGGCAAGACCGTCGCCGCCACCGAGAGCGGGGTGATGGCAGGAAGCGCAGGCGGTATCCATGTCGCCGCTCAGGCTCTTGGAGAAGAACAAGAGCTTGCCGAGCTGCGCCAGCGGTTCATTGATCGATGGCAGGCTGCGTCCGGTCGTCGGGTCGCCGGTCAACCCCTTGGCGGCGATCATGTCCCTGACCTGCGCGTCCAGGGTTGGTGGCGGCACCGGCGGTGGCGGCGGTGGTGCGGTTCCGCCACCACTGCCACCGCCGCCACTACCACCGCCGCAGGCGGATAGAAGTCCAACAAGGATCGCCAGTGTCACGCTGTTCAGTGTGCGTCTATTCATCATCAGTCCCCTCTTAACTGTTTGATAATTCGTGGAAAGTCGAAATCAACTGCCAACAGTTGCGAGAATGACGACGAACGCCATTGAGGGCTTTGTCATTTCCTGAAAAGGTCTGAAATCACATGAAAGGCCACGGAAATCGGGCAATTTCCGTGAAACTGCGAGAACGGCGGCCAGTGGCAGGCCGGTCTGCTGGCGTAAGCGCGATCGTGCGCTTCGGACTAGCTGTCGTTGTCCTTCAAGGTCGGGAAGCGGCCAGTCTTCTCAAGGCGTTGCTCGCGGGTGAGATCTCGCGGGTGCAGCGCGCGGCGCCGACCATCCATGTAATGTGCGATTGTAAGGAGCGGGTGCCTGAGCAGCATCCGCGGGCCCGAGAAGCGCATGATCGCCTTGGCCTGGGCTCGGAAATGCGGTTTGTAACAGTGAACAGGGCAGTTGGAACAGGTCGGCTTGTCCTCTCCGTACGGACATTTCTCGAGGCGAACCTCGGCATAGTCGAGGAATTTCGAGCAGTCCTCGCACAGTTCCCCAGCGGTATGGTGGTGCGCGCCGCAATAGATCTGCACCATCTTAACCATCGTGCGGGCTTCGCGATCGAGATGACCTGACATCTTTTTGTTCCTGTGTGCCTTTCTCGAATAGCTCCGAGTATACGTCAAGCGCGGCAGTCCGAGGGGCTGGTATGCCTCATTGCGCAGCGCGGACGCGGCTGCGAGAATCGGTCGAAATTCAGCAGCGAGGCTTGTTCCCAATGAAGAAACTCATTACTTTTTCTCTGCTTACGCTTGTTCTTGGTACGAGTGCAATGCCGACAACGTCCCCCGCGGCCAGCGAGTCATCTCCGACTGTGCTGATTACTGGCGCCAACCGTGGCCTCGGCCTCGAGTTCGCCCGGCAATACGAGGAGGCAGGGTGGCAGGTCATCGGCACCGCACGAAAGCCGGATGCCGCGACCGATCTCAAGAATCTGGGCGTTACGGTCATGCAGCTGGACGTGACCGACGGTGACAGCGTTGCCCAACTGGCCAAGGACCTCGACGGTCGGCCGATCGATATGTTGATCAACAACGCTGGCATCCTGCCATCGCAGAACACGTTAACGGAGACCGAAGTGGACACGGTCGCCTGGATCCTCGACGTCAATACGCTGGGCCCGCTGCGCGTGACGCAGGCGTTGCTTCCCAACCTTGGTGCAGGCGATCGCAAGACGATCATCAATATAACGAGCGGCCTCGGCAGTATTGCTCAGAATCAGTCGGGCCGGTTCTACGGCTACCGGGAAAGCAAAGCGGCTTTGAACATGTTCTCCAGAACGCTGGCGGCGGAACTGGGCGGTGATGGATTTATCGTCGTTGCCATGGATCCGGGCTGGGTACAGACGGACATGGGTGGCCCGAACGCGACGTTGACGCCTGAGCAGTCGATCAGCGGCATTCGCTCCGTTATCGACAGCTTGACCGTGGAAGACACGGGGACGTATCGCAGATACAACGGTGCTACCGTGCCCTGGTAGTCGACTAGCGGCGGATCAATCCACTATTGATTCGACACGAATGGCGTGTGGGAAGGTACGCGGCGTTCCACCGACCCCGAAGGTGATAGCGAGAATCCACTCGTCTTGCGGATAGCCGACAACGGGTTGACCCAGGTCGTCGACGAATTCGTGTCGCCGATCCGTCTCGTAGGCGGCTGACAGATCGATCGACCATCGCTCGAATAATCGGTGCGTCCAGTTCAGGTGTGTGCGGAAACCTTCCACGCGATAGTCGAAATCGGAGGCGAAATCGTCGGTGACGACTCGCCACTCGAAGCCGGCCGGCATGACGCCTGCCCTCATCGTATTGCGATCCGAATACTCCCAGGTGATTCCCGAGACTGGATACGCAAGACGCAGGTTCAGGTTGTCGCCAGGCGCCAATCCGAGCCCAAGGATCGGGTACATCCTGCTCTCGCCAAACGAACGGTCATAGGCGGCGCCGAGAAGCCACCGTCGCCCAGGTTCACCAATCTCGACTTCGACCGCACCACTGAAGTACCAGTCGCCGCCGCTGCCGCGATTCAGGAAGTCCTTGAAAACATTGGACGACGTTGCGATGCCGGGCGCAACGTAGGCATTTAGCCGGCGGTCACCATTTGCCACTCGGAGGCGCACCGGCAACTGCAGGTGATGCAGGTCACGGTTGCGGCTGTTAATGCCGGTGTATTCGTAGCGTGTGTACTGGTAGTGGAAGCCGACCGCAAGCAGGTTTCGGTCATCAGAGTGAACGGGCCAGTCCAGGGATGTGTAGTGTTCCTTCGCAGCGACGGCCGCGGAAGGGCCGGCATCCGACATCGCGGCTTCGCCCTGGCGGCCAAAACCGATGTTCGCGGTCAGGTCGTCGCTGGCGCTGGCTGTCGCGCCGAAGAGCAGAGTGAGCAGTACGGAAGGTCGGACCACAATGCTGATATTCTATCCCGTCAGCAAGGCATTCCATACTGATCGCCCGGTAATCCGGACTTATGAGTTACCCATTATGCGCATATTGATATTTCTCCTGGCCGCTTCGTTTCTTTCTCCCACCTACGCCGAGCCAACAATCGAAGATTACGGCGCGCTACCTGAAATTCAGAATATGGCGATTTCGCCGAACGGGGAGCTGGTTGCGTACAGGAACGTATCAGGTGACCGGGACTTCATCGTGGTTTTTTCTTTCAAGGAAGATGCCGCAGTAGCCGCGCTGGACGTCAGCCTCATCAAACCCCGCGACGTTTTCTTCGTCAATAATGAGCAGGTCTTGCTGCGGGCCGCGGAGTATAGGCGTGTCAGAGGGTTCAGGGGCAGATTCGATGTAAGCACGCTGTTTTCGCTGGATATTGACTCAGGAAAAGTAAAGCAGCTTTTGGTGCCAGGAGACGGGGTTGTCTACCCCGGGCAAACCGGATTAGGGCGAGTAGTCGGAGATTCGCCCAACGGCAAGCATTTATTCATGCCCGCATTTTACGGAGTACCCACGCTCGTAATGGGCGAATATGCCAAGCCGGTCTACTCGTTGCTGAGGGTTCCACTCGGGCCTGGAAAAGCGAGGAGAGTCGAATTGGGCCGCAGTTCGACGATTGATTATTTCGTTGACGACTCAGGCGAGGCAATCGTGATGGAGGAGTTTGACGAGACTCAGAATCTGCACAGCATCCGTGCTCTTCAACAAGATGGTTGGCAGGAAATCTACCGGAGCGAAGGTCGATTGAGAGATCGGGGCTTTGTCGGTTTGACGCCCGATAGAAAGCACCTGGTCGTATTGGATACCAGCGCCTATACCGGCCGCACAGCCTATTCCACGTTGAGCCTGAGTAGCGGCGACATCAGTGACCCGCTGTACGATCGTGATGACGCTGACATTGCCAGGGTTGTTGTGGACACGCAAAGAGTCGTGCAGGGTCTTCAGTATTCCGGAGTAATGCCAACTTACAAGTTCTTTGATGAAGCGGTTGATCGGAAGGTAAGAGAGATTCAGGCAGTCTTTCCAGAGCACTCGGTCAGAATTGTTGACCATTCACCTGACTGGAAACACATTATCGTTTTGATGGAAGGGTCACAGTCATCGGGAGAGTACTACCTGTTTTCTGAGGGATCCGAACCCGAGTTCATCGGTGCCCAGCGGCCGAACATTCCGCCCGAGGAAGTGAACCCGGTCGGGACCGTGACATTTTCAGCCCGCGACGGATTGCGCATTCCGACCATCATTACCGTTCCAAGAGAGCGTGTGACTGACTTAACGAATCTTCCAGCGGTGATCATGCCGCATGGTGGCCCCGTGTCGTACGATGAAATCGGCTTCGACTACAGGGCCCAGGCCCTCGCTTCCAAGGGCTATCTGGTAATCATGCCGCAGTTCCGGGGATCGAGTGGCTTGGGGAGTCGCCACCGAACGGCCGGATACGGGGAGTGGGGTCGAAAAATGCAGGACGACCTCAGCGACGCAGTCCGTTTCTTTGATGAGCAGGGAATCATCGATCCCGATCGGGTTTGTATCGTCGGCGGCAGCTATGGGGGTTATGCGGCATTGGCCGGCGGGGCATTCAGTCCGGAGCTGTACAAATGCGTGGTCTCAATCAACGGAATCGGAAATCTCGAGCGTTTTCGCGACTGGGTTCGCGAACAGACGGGACGGTCCAGTGAAGAGCTTGCCTATTGGGAAATGCAGATCGGAAGGGACCATTATTCCCCGGAAGATGCGCGTGCCAGATCGCCCGAACTAGCGGCGGACGATTTTGCAGCGCCGGTCCTTCTCATTCACTCGAAATCAGACGAGATCGTTCCTATTTCTCAATCTCGCCGTATGTACAGGGCCTTGGAACGAGCTGGAAAGAAAGTTGAACTCCTAGAGCTTGATGGAGACGATCATTACCTCTCGTTCGGAGACACCCGCACGCAGGCATTGAAGGCAACCGTACGATTTATTGAAGAGAATCTCTGATTCGTGAGCCTGTTCGTATTTGCTTACTCAGGTTCAGACAAGAGTTAACTCCCTCATTAGCGGGTGTAGTTCAATGGTAGAACGTCAGCTCCCCGAGCTGGTATGCCTGACTGACAGTTAGTTGACCGGCTGTACCGCGATACCGTCCGATGAGGCGACAAATACGGTGCGACCGTCCGGGGAAATCGCCATCCTCGCTAACAAGGGGTTTCCTGGATCTCCCGCCAGTACTACCCCCGTTCCGATCTCCGGGTACTGGCCTGCCACCGGAGCGGCCGTTAGATCGTAGCTACGCAGAATAGCGCCTGGCGAGACGGTATACAGCCGCGTGCCATCGGGGGCGAGCACGAACTGATTATTGTCTGCCAGAACCTCACCCAACAGGTTATAGCTTCGATCGTAGACCTCGAGGTGATATTCCGTAGGAGAGGCAAAAT
>JASJCM010000065.1 GCA_030065985.1 Woeseiaceae bacterium
TTATTGAATCAGGTTATTAATTTCGAAGATCGGGAGCAAAATTGCAAGCACAATCGTGAGCACGATCGCACCCATCGCAACGATCAGGAGTGGCTGCAGGATACCGAGCAGGGCAGCGATCAGTCCATCGACCTCGCGTTCCTGGCCGGCGGCTGAACGGCTCAGCATCTCTTCAAGCCGACCGCCGGCCTCGCCACTCGAAATCAGGTGAATCATCATTGGCGGGAACAGCCTGCTTGCGGCGAGCGACTTGCTAATCGACGCACCTTCGCGAACGCGCAGGCTGGCCTCGAGAACGGCGTCGCGCATCGGCAGGTTCTCGATAACTTCGGCCGATATCTTCAATGCCTCCAGGATTGGCACGCCGCTGCCGGCGAGAATGCTGAGTGTTCGCGTGAAGCGTGCCGTATTGACGCCACGTGTCAGCCGCCCGACGATCGGCAGGCGCAGCAAGACGTCGTGATAGCGCCGGCGCGGCCCATCTTTCTGTAATACCCACCAGGTCAGCCAGCCCAGTGCACCCAGCGCAACGATAAGAAACACCCAGTAGTCGCGCAGGAAGTCGCTCGTGGCGATCAGTCCCGTTGTCAGGCCGGGCAGCTCTGCTGCCGTGTTCTCGAAAACACCCACAATCTTGGGAACGACCGTGGCAAGCATGAAAGCGATGATGCCGACGGCCATGATGACCAGCGCAATCGGGTAGACCAGTGCGTTTGTGACGCGCTGCCTGAGTTCCTGGCGCGCCTCGGTGTAGTCGGCGAGTCGTTCGAGCACGACGTCGAGATGGCCCGATTGCTCACCGGCCGCGACGGTCGCGCGATACAGCTCCGGGAATGCCTGCGGGAATTCGCTGAAGCCGTCGGCCAACGTATGGCCTTCCATGACCTTGGCGCGGACACCGAGCAAAATGCTCTTGGTGCGTGGTTGTTCGTTCTGCTGTGCAACCGCAAGCAGAGCCTCTTCGAGCGGTAGTCCCGACTGCGATAGCGACGCAAGCTGTCGCGTGACCAGCGCAAGTTCGGCCGGCGACATACCGCGGCGGAAGGAGAAACTCCGCTGCCGGCGTGCCTCTTTCTGCGCGACCTCCGTAACGCTGACCGGAAACAGGTTGCGGTCTCGGAGTATCTGGCGAACGTGTTTCGGCGTGTCGCCCTCGAGCAAGCCCTTGGACTGCTTGCCCGCCTGATCCATTGCGACGTATTCAAACGCACCCATGGTTGGCCGTCCTTAGTCTTCGCGCGTGACGCGGAGGACTTCTTCGAGCGTAGTTCGGCCTTCCAGCACCTGGCGTCGACCGTCGGCACGAATGCTCGGCGTCGTTTTACGGGCGTGCCTGGCGAGCTCCTGCTCGCTGACGCCACCATGGATCATTTCGCGCATGTCGTCATCGACGGTGATCAGTTCGTAAATACCGGTGCGTCCCTGGAAGCCCCCACCGGGAACGTTGCCGGCGTGATACAGCGTAGGCGCTTTGGCTGGGTCAATTCCCAACAGGCCACATTCGTACTCGCCAGCCGTATACGGTTCCTTGGTTTCATCGTCGAGAACGCGTACGAGTCGTTGCGCGAGCACGCCGAGGAGACTCGACGACAGCAGGAAGGGCTCAACGCCCATGTCGCGCAGGCGCGTCACGGCGCCCGCCGCGGTGTTCGTGTGCAGCGTCGACAGCACGAGGTGGCCCGTCAGGCTCGCCTGTACAGCAATCTCGGCAGTTTCCAGGTCGCGGATTTCACCGACCATCACCACGTCCGGGTCCTGGCGAAGTATCGCGCGCAGGCCGCGCGCAAAGGTCATCTCGACCTTGGTGTTGACCTGCGTCTGGCCGATGCCGTCGATGAAATACTCGATTGGATCTTCGACCGTCATGATGTTGCGGCTGTTGTCATTGATCCGTTCAAGTGCCGCGTACAGCGTGGTCGTCTTGCCAGAGCCTGTCGGGCCTGTGACAAGGATGATGCCGTGCGGTTTGTGGATCAGGTCGTCGACCTTCTTCTCGGTTTCGGGATCCATGCCGAGCGACATGAGATCCAGGCGCCCGGCCTGCTTGTCGAGCAAGCGCAGGACGACCCGCTCGCCGTGACCCGACGGCATTGTCGACACGCGGACGTCGACAGCGCGGCCGGCGATGCGGAGCGAGATGCGGCCGTCCTGCGGCAGGCGTTTTTCTGCAATGTCGAGCTTCGACATAACCTTGATGCGCGACACGACCAATGGCGCGAGCGCGCGACGCGTCTTCAGTACTTCGCGCAGCACGCCGTCCACTCGAAAGCGCACGCCGAGACGATTCTCATACGTCTCGATGTGCACGTCCGACGCATTCTCCTTGATGGCTTCGGTCAATACCGCGTTGATGAAGCGGATGATCGGCGCGTCGTCGTCGCTTTCGAGCAGATCCGACGGTTCCTGCAATTCCTGCGCGACCTGCGTCAGGTCGAATTCCTCATCGAGGCCATCGACCATGGCCGCTGCCTTGGTGCTGTCCTGCTCGTAGGACTCCTGCAACAGCGTATCGAATACCTCGGCCGAGACTCTGGAGAGTCTCAGAGGTACCCCGGCAAAGCGGCGTGCCTCGGCGAGGCTAAACGGCGATGCGCCGGCACGAAACACGGCTTCCCCGTCGCTTTCGCCTAGTTCGCGAATCAGCACGCCATGCCGCTTCGCAAAAGAGAAGGGCAGCGTCTTCCGGTCTTCACCCTGTTCGGGCGTCGGCTCGGTCTCGAGTACGATGTCGGCTTCAACTTCCATCGGTTTACTGATTGGCTTCCTCGCCCATTTCGGCTTCTTCGCCTTCGCGCGGAGTTCGGTAGTCCTCGAGCGGCGGCAGCAACAGGCGATCTTCACCGGGCATCAGTTGAATCGATCTGCCCTGCTGGCTCTTCTGAATGTCGCGAATCATGTTGTACTTCGCGTCGGTTTCAAGCGCTGTCTGCGCCGCATCCCTGAGGATTGTCGGTCGGATGAAGATCATCAGATTGGTCTTCAGCTTCTCGGTCTTGCGGGAGCGGAACAGGTTGCCGAGCAACGGGAGCTTCCCGAGCACCGGCACGCGCTGGTCGCTCTCGCGCAACTGATCTTCGAGCAAGCCGCCCAGCACGATGATCTCGCCATCATCGACGATAACCGTGGTGTCGACCGTGCGCTTGTTTGTGATGAGGTCGACGGCGCCAGCTGCCGACTGCGCAATACTCGAAATCTCCTGCGCGATCTCGAGTACCATCGAGTCGCCTTCGTTGATCTGCGGCGTTATTGCGAGCTTTACACCGATCTGTTCGCGATTGACGGTCGTGAACGGATTGACCGAGCCGGCGGTGCTGCCTGTATTCGTAAAAGAGCCGGATACGAACGGGACTTCCTGGCCGACGTTGAGCGTTGCTTCCTCGTTATCCGTCGTCATGATCGACGGCGTCGAAATCAGGTTGGTATCGGCGTCGCCTTCGACGGCACTCAGGATCGCGGCAAAGCTGACACCATCGTCCGTGATCCGGCCAACGCCGATCGTGGCGCCTTCGCCGATCAAACCGGGATCGGGCGTGCCGCCCGCTGCAGCGCCGCCCAGCTGCACAACGCCACTGAGAAAGTCGGGGAAGTTGGTGACACCAATCGGTGTATTCGAGCCGCTGCCTTCCACGGCTACGGACACGCCGAGCTCATTCTGCTTGTCGATGATGACCTCGACGATGATGGCCTCCACCAGCACCTGTGCCCGGCGGATATCGAGCTTGTCGACGATCTGCATCATCGAGCGCATGATCTTGGGTGGGGCGTTGATGACGAGCGCATTCGTCTGCGTGTCGGCCCAGACATTGATCCCTTGCGTCGCTGCCGCTGCGGCAGGCGCGCCGCCGGCTCCCGCCGCCGTGCCCTGGGCGGTGAAATGCTGCTGCAGTTTCGTGGCGAGTTCTTCGGAGTCGGCATAGCGCAGGTAACGGACGCGCGTATCGCCGCCGTCCTCAAGGGGCGTATCGAGATGCGCTATCAGCGTGCGCAGCCGCAGCCGCTCATTCTTGTCGCCGCCGATCAGCACGCTGTTGGTGCGGGCGTCGGCGACGAGGCTGGTCGTGACAGGCGCATTATCCTGGCGTGGCGCCTGCGTCAGAGCGGTAAGGATGCGCACGATTTCGGCCGCCGAGGCGTGTTGCAGTGGCACAACCTCGATGTCCTCGTCACTCGCTCGATCAATGCGGCGGATGATGCTGACCAGGCGATTCACGTTAGCGGCCCGGTCAGAGATGATCAGCATATTGGAGCCGGAGTGTGCGACGAGATGACCGTACTGCGGAATGAGAGGGCGCAGCAGCGAGACGAGTGGCACGGCGCCGACATTCTGCAACTGCACGACCTGGGTGGTCATGTCGTCCGGACCCGCAGCGCTTTCCGTGCCAAAGGTGCTCGGAACCTGGCGGGCTGTCGCATCCGGGATGATCTTGATCAGGTCACCGCTTTCCACGGCGACATAGCCGTGTACCTGCAGGATGGAAAGAAAGGCCTCGTAGAGTGCGTCGGGGCCGAGAGGTGTCGGCGACAAGAGCGTAACCCGACCAGTGACGCGCGGGTCCAGGATGAAGTTCTTGCCGGTAACCGCGGAGACCGCTTCGACAACCTGGCGTATATCGGCATCCTTCCAGTTCAGCGTAGCGGCAGGCTGCTGCGCGGACACGGTCAGGCACGTCGATAACACCACGCTGGCGACGAGGGTGCGGAGTAGATTCCGTATTTTCATTCTTGATCTTTGCGTCATTTAGTTTGCTCACCGTCCAGGTTCAGCTGGCTGGTTCTCAGAACAAGCGTCTGCGGTTGTCCATTGCGTTCGATAGTCACGGAGACCTGCTCTGCGTTGCCGAGTGACTGGAAAATCTGCATGGCCTGCGTAGGGTCTGTCAGGGACTGGCCCTCGATGTCCTTGATCAGGTCGCCGGGTCGCAGCCCGAGTGCGGCGAACTGTTCGCGGTTCCGCCCCGGGTAAACGCGATAGCCTGCCTGTTGTCCATTGACCAGATAGGGCGTCGGACGGATAACGTCTGTCAGCTTGGTCAGGTTCTGGGTGACAACGTTTTGCAGACTGTTAGGGTTCTGGGCCCTTTGTCGCGTGGCCGTTGTCGTACGACGCACCGGTGCGGAAGCCGCCGGGAATTCACTTGGCAATCGCAGATTCGTCAGCGCCCCGTTTTCATTGAGTACAACACGGTCTGCATACACGGCATGCAGAGACGCGCCGGATGTTACCCGGTCGCCAATGATGTAGACCTGCTGCTCGGCATTGCCGTCGGCGATGACCGCGACCGAGAACTCAGGAATAGCCGAGGCGATCGTGCCCTTGAGCACGAGGTTGGTCAGCCGCGTATCGCTGAGGTTGTCGTCGGCAACGAGCACAGGCGCGGCCGCGGTATCGTCCTCGCTGGCGACACCGAACATGTGATTGGCGGCGATGGCCTGCACGTCGGCGCTGCTGCCGCTCGGCGCTGCCGCAACGGGAAGGTTGGCCGGCGCTTCGATGACGTCGCCGGCTGCCGGTGCCGGCACCAGCATCCAGACAATACGGGCGATCTGCCAGCCGATCGCTATGACCAGCAACAGGCTGACCCAGGGCGGCAGCACCCTGTTGATGGTCGCGAGCGCATTCCCGCCGTCGACGCTCGAAAAGTCCGTCCAGTTGGCTTTACTGATCATATTCCAGAGGTTGAGTTGTGACCTGGCACACCCTATTAACGCAGCGCCCCGATGATACGGGTTAAAGACCCGAAAAAGCTATGGGGAAAGGGCCCGAAAAAGCTATATCGAGCAATAATATAACGGCCCGCCAACGGGTCCATATATAATGGCCGCGAGCCCGGTTACGGGCATTGAAATGGCCCGATTTGACCGTATATCCCGAATTCACATGAGCGAGCAACACGACGAAAACGAACAGCATGGCGATCACGGCAGTTACGACCTTGCCGTCGAAGAGGCGCGGCCGGAGGTCAAACAGCCGCCGCTCTACCGGGTAGTGCTGCTCAACGACGACTACACGCCGATGGAGTTCGTCGTCGAAATCCTGGAATCGATCTTCGGGATGGAACGCACGCGTGCGACCCAGGTCATGCTCGAGGTACACACCAAGGGAAAAGGCGTCTGCGGCGTCTATAATTTCGAGATCGCCGAGACCAAGGTCGCCCAGGTTATGGGCGTCGCGAAACAGCACCAGCATCCCTTGCTGTGTACGATGGAAGAGTCTTAGAGAGGAACGACGCGGATGCTGAGCAGTGAACTAGAATTCTGTCTTAATGAGGCTTTTCAGCGGGCCCGTGAACGCCGTCATGAATTCATGACGGTAGAGCATTTGCTGCTCGCTTTGCTGGACATTCCGAAGGTCCACGAGATCCTGAAAGCCTGCGATGCCAATATCACCGAACTACGGCGGCAGCTTGTCGAGTGCATCGACGAGCAGACACCATTGCTGCCTGACGGGGAGGAAGCTGACGTGCAGCCGACGCTCGGCTTCCAGCGTGTGCTGCAACGCGCGGTGTTTCACGTGCAGTCGAGCGGCAAGAAGGAAGTGACGGGCAGTAACGTGCTGGTCGCGATCTTCAGCGAAAAGCAGTCCCAGGCGGTCTATTTCCTGAACCTGCAGAACGTCACGCGTCTCGACGTCGTCAACTACATTTCGCACGGCATGCCGCAGGTACCCGGCGAGAACAACGAGGAAGGTGAGACGCAGGTCGACAGCGACTCGGAGCCCGACGCGTCGCCCCTGGAGCAGTTCGCGACGAACCTCAACCAACGGGCTATCGAAGGCAAGATCGACCCGCTGATCGGTCGAGAGCTCGAGATCGAGCGTACCGTGCAGATCCTCTGCCGCCGCCGCAAAAACAACCCGCTGTACGTGGGTGAAGCAGGCGTCGGCAAGACGGCGCTGGCGGAAGGGCTCGCCCGCATGATTACCGAGGAGCGTGTTCCCGAGGTATTGCTGGACAGCACGATCTACGCGCTCGACATGGGCACGCTGATTGCGGGCACAAAGTACCGGGGCGACTTCGAGAAGCGCCTGAAAGGCGTTATTGCTGAGATTCGCAAGGATCCCGGGGCGATTCTGTTTATCGATGAAATCCACACCGTCATCGGTGCGGGTGCCGCCTCGGGCGGCGTTATGGACGCGAGCAACCTGATCAAACCGGTTCTGGCCAACGGCGAGCTGCGCTGTATCGGCTCGACAACCTACTCAGAATACCGGGGTATTTTTGAGAAAGATCATGCACTTGCGCGACGTTTCCAGAAAGTGGATGTACCTGAGCCCACGATTCCGGAGACGGTTGCGATCCTGAACGGCCTGAAATCCCGTTTCGAGGAACATCACGGTATTCGCTACGAGTCCGAGGCGCTCGAGGCGGCGGTCGAATTGTCGGCGCGGCACATCAATGATCGTCATCTTCCGGACAAGGCGATCGACGTCATGGATGAGGCGGGCGCCAACCTGCGGCTGCAGCCGGTTGGAGAGCGTGGTGAAATCGTGACGGTCGAGATGGTCGAGAACATCGTGGCGAAAATGGCGCGCATTCCCGCCAAGAGCGTTTCTGCGTCGGATCGCGATACCTTGCGCACGCTGGATCGCGACCTCAAGCTCACAATCTTCGGCCAGAACCGCGCGATCGAAGCGTTGTCCGGCGCGATCAAGATGTCACGCTCGGGTCTGCGCGAGGAAGATAAGCCGATCGGCGCCTTCCTGTTTGCCGGTCCGACGGGCGTCGGTAAGACCGAGGTAACCCGTCAACTGGCCCTGCTAATGGGCGTTGAGTTGATCCGCTTCGATATGTCCGAGTACATGGAGCGCCACACGGTGTCGCGTCTGATCGGCGCGCCTCCGGGCTACGTTGGCTTCGACCAGGGCGGCCTGCTGACGGAGGCTGTCAACAAGAATCCGCACGCGGTAGTACTGCTCGACGAAATCGAGAAAGCGCACCCCGAGGTCTTCAACCTGTTGCTGCAGGTCATGGACCACGGCACGTTGACAGACAATAACGGTCGCAAGGCTGACTTCCGCAACGTCATTCTGGTCATGACGACCAACGCCGGTGCACAGGAGATGAGTCGCGCCTCGATCGGCTTCACGAAGCAGGATCACTCAGCCGACGGCATGGAGATCCTGAAGAAGTCGTTCACGCCCGAGTTCCGGAATCGTCTGGATGCGATCATCCAGTTCGATCCGCTCGAACTCGACTCGATCATGCGTGTCGTCGACAAACTCGTTGTCGAACTCGAGGCCAAGCTTGGCAACAACAATGTCACGCTCGAACTTGACGACATAGCGCGCGAGTGGATCGCCGAACGGGGCTACGATCCGAAGATGGGTGCTCGGCCTATGGCGCGGGTCATCCAGGAGCAGATTAAACGACCGCTCGCTGAGGAGCTGCTGTTCGGCAGCCTCGAAGAGGGCGGGCACGTGCGGATCACCGTCAATGAGGACGGGGAACTGGATCTGGTTTCGGAACCGGTGCTAAAGGAACTGACGCACCAACCTGAAGATCAGGCGACGGATTAGCGCCGGGAATTAACGTCCACGATAGACGATACGGCCTTTGGACAGGTCGTATGGTGTGAGCTCAACGGTGACTTTGTCACCCGTGAGAATTCGAATGTAGTTCTTGCGCATCTTGCCGGAGATATGCGCAGTCACCACGTGACCGTTCTCGAGTTCTACCCGGAACGTCGTGTTCGGCAAGGTCTCCTTGACCACGCCTTCCATCTGAATGGCTTCTTCTTTCGCCAAGGGTCTGTATTTCCTCTGCTGCTAAAAGGCTCGCGAATTGTGCAGAAACGGCCCGGGTAATGCAATTGGCATCGCCCGAAACGATTACTTTTCTAACAATTCCAATACCTTAATGGGGGCGTCCGGCCAGGTTTCAAACCGCAAAACTGGCTCGCAGAGGGCATCGAGCCGCTCGACGAAATCCGTCCTGGCGATCGTGCTCGCGCCCAGAGAGAGCAGGTGGCTCGACTGGACCTGGCAGTCGATCAGTCCGAGGCGTCCATCTGCAAGGAGCTGATCCAGAAAAACCAGGCAGTATTTCGACGCATTTGGTGCATCCGAATACATTGATTCGCCGAACAGGGCGCCGCCAATGGCCAGGCCGTATAGACCGCCGACGAGACGGTCGTCCTGCCAGACCTCGATCGAATGTGCCCAGCCTTCGCCGTGCAGCTGCTCGAAAGCTTCGACCATGTCTTTTGTGATCCAGGTGCCGGGGCCGTAGCTGCGCGGTTCGGCGCAGGCACGGATGACTTCACCAAATGCAGTATTGAAACGAATTTCAGCGGCGGATCGACGCACAGCTCGGCGTAGCCGCCGGGAGACGTGCAGGTCGCCAGGGAGAAACACGCAGCGGGGATCCGGCGCCCACCACAACAGCGGCTGGCCCTCGTCGTACCAGGGGAAAATGCCGCGCCGGTAGGCCTCGAGCAAACGCGCGCTGCTCAGGTCGCCGCCGGCCGCGAGTAAACCATCGGGTTCACGCAATGCGGCGGAGACTGGCGGAAACGCCCCGGGCGGGTCGTCTTCGTTCATCCAGCGTATGCGGTTGGCGGCCATTGATCAGGATTCGTCATCTGCCTTGTAAGGCGTGCGTGCGTCCACGGCATCGATGTATCGCTCGACGTGCTCGCCCTCCGCGTCGAGGTAACGTTCGATTGCATCAGCAAATTCAGGGCGTGCGAGCCAGTGCGCCGACCACGTCGCTACCGGTGAGAAACCCCGAGCGACTTTGTGTTCGCCCTGCGTGCCTGGTTCGAAGAGCTGCTTGCCGGTCTCGATGCAATACTCAATGCCCTGGTAGTAGCAGGTCTCGAAGTGCAGCGCATCGAAATGTCCGTCGCTTCCCCAATAACGCCCGTAAAGCGCCGTTTCACTTTCGAAGAACACAGCGGCAGCAATCGCACGATCGTCAATCTCGGCGAGGATGACGAGAATGTTGTCAGGCAGTTGCCTGGACAGCCCTTCGAAGAACGTCCGGTTGAAGTAGGGCAGCGAGCCGCGCAGCATGAACGTGCGAGCGATCAGCGCGTAGACGGTCGCCCAGGTCTGCCCGTCGAGGTCACGACCCTTTAGCCGGCGAAACCGGATGCCCTGTTCGCCGACCTTGCGCCGATCACGCCGGGCCTTCTTACGCTTTGCTGACGTGAACGTTGCGAGGAAGTCATCGAAACTACCGTAATCGCGGTTGTGCCAGTGAAACTGGCAGTCCTTGCGCAACAGCAGCCCGGCCTCTTCGAGCAACGGCACCTCGTCGGCGGTGGGAAAGAGCACATGGAATGACGAACAGCCCGTATCGCTCGCGAGCTGGATAGCTGCGTTGATCAGGACAGTTGCCGCCTCGTCATCGCGAGGCCCCGCGCGCAATATGCGGGTGCTCGGCGCCGGCGTGAAAGGTACTGCCGAGACGAGTTTCGGGTAGTAGTCGAGGCCGGCCTGTTCGTAGGCATGCGCCCATGCCCAGTCGAAAACGAACTCACCCCAGGAATGGGATTTTTCGTACAGCGGCATGACAGCGCGCAGTTTGTCACCGTCTTCGAGCACAAGATGGCGCGGCGTCCAGCCGGCGTCCGGGGTAACGCTGCCTGTGCTCTCTGCGAGCGACAGGAAGGCGTGATTCAGGAACGGGTAGTCACCGCCGGCGAGCGCATCCCACGCTTCACCGTCGATGTCCGCGATGCTGTCGTGAACGGTGACCTTCAAACGGGCACCGCAGTCTCAGGCCGCGGCGTCGTCCGCGCCCGCGTCCGACGATTCAAGTGCGTCGATGAATTTCTCGGCGTCAAGAGCCGCCATACAACCGGCGCCAGCTGACGTGATTGCCTGTCGATAGACCTGATCCGCGACGTCGCCTGCAGCGAATACGCCGGGCACGCTGGTTGCCGTCGCGTCGCCCTCGATGCCCGACTTGACGATAATGTAGTTGTTCTTCATGTCGAGCTGGCCGTCGAACAGACCGGTGTTCGGCTTGTGACCGATTGCAATGAAGAGACCATCCAGCGCAACGTCGTCGGTCTGTGTGTCGTCTTGGGTGCTGCGAATGCGCATGCCCGTGACGCCGGCGTCGTCGCCAAGCACTTCGTCGAGCACGTGATCCCAGCGGATCTCGACCTTGCCTTCAGCCTCCTTTTCGAAAAGGTGCTTTTGCAGGATCTTCTCGGCGCGCAGTTCATCGCGACGATGCACGAGCGTGACCTTCGAGGCGATATTGGACAGGTAAAGTGCCTCCTCAACAGCGGTGTTGCCGCCGCCGATGACAGCTACCGGTTTGTCGCGGTAGAAGAAACCGTCGCAGGTCGCGCATGCGGACACGCCGCGGCCTTTGTACGCCTCTTCGGACTCAAGGCCGAGATACATCGCTGTCGCGCCCGTCGCAATGATCAGCGCATCGCAGGTGTAGTTGCCGTAGTCGCCTTCCAGGCGGAACGGCCGCTGCGTGACATCGGCTTTGTGAATATGGTCATTGATGACCTCGGTGTCGAAGCGCTGGGCATGCCGCAACATGCGATCCATGAGCTCAGGTCCCTGGAGGCCCTCAACATCGCCCGGCCAGTTGTCGACATCGGTCGTGGTCATCAGCTGACCGCCTTGTTCGACGCCCGTGATCATGACCGGGTCAAGATTTGCCCGTGCCGCATAGACGGCCGCAGCGTAACCCGCCGGCCCGGAGCCGAGGATGAGAACCCGGCAATGTTTTGTGTCACTCATGTATACTTTGTCCGTTACAACACGACATGCAAAAGCGCCCGCAGAAGGCCCTGAATTGCGACCGACGAAGCGATTTTCAAGGGCTACGATGCGGGCGAGCTTTATGCGGGTCGGACCGACCTTGGGCCAGAGTGTAGGGAAAACAGAATCTTTATGGCAAGAGCCGCTAAAGCCAGGCAGCCCGAGCCGCGCGTTTCGTCACAGGT
>JASJCM010000017.1 GCA_030065985.1 Woeseiaceae bacterium
GCCAAGTCGATAAGTTGTTGACCAACAACGTCAAGACTAGCATTAAAAGTACTGATAGTTAAGTGAATATCGTCATCTTCGACCATGTCCGGCAGGCCGTCTGAGCACAGCAGATAGACATCGTCGGGAAGTACTTCGTACTCGTGAACCTCGACCTCCACGGTCGGTTCAACGCCGAGTGCCCGGGTGACGTAATTGCGATTGGTCGAGCGCTGGGCTTCTTCCTGGGAATAGAAGCCACGATCGACAAGCTCCTGCAACAATGAGTGGTCCAGCGTCATCTGGTCAAGCTGGCCGCCACGCAGACGATAGCAGCGCGAATCGCCCACGTGCGCGATCGACACCTTGTCGTCATAGAACATTGCGGCAACGATTGTCGTGCCCATGCCTTCGCAATGCGTTTGGCTCTGAGCCGTCTGGAAAATGATCTTGTTCGATCGGTAAACGGCATCTCGAAGGATGATCGACTGCCGCATCAGGCCACTGTGCGGGTCAATGTTGGTCAGTTCTTCACGCTCGGCCGCTTCCGACGCCAGTTCGGTAACGATCTGGACGGCGATACCGCTCGCGACTTCGCCCGCGTTGTAGCCGCCCATACCGTCGGCGAGCACCATGAGCCCGATGTCTGCGTTCGAGCCGATCGCATCTTCATTATGCTCGCGAACCCGTCCGGTATCGGTCAGTTCGGCGAATTCTATTTTTCCTCGAAGACTCATCTTGTGCTGCTTTATCGCTCGTGTCCGGCCTATGAAACTCGCGCGCAATTCCGCAGCGCGATTGCCATTTCGGCGCCGCAGGAGAAGCGATCACTGGGTCGTTTGGCCATGGCCTTGGCCAGGACGGCATCGACGCTCGGCGGAATCCCGGCCCGCCGATTTGAAATTGGCGCCGGATCGTCATTCGTGATTTTTGTCATCAGTACCGCGATGTTTGTTGCCCTGAACGGCACTTCACCAACCAAAAGCTCGTATAGGGTAACACCAAGAGAGAACAAGTCCGACAACCCTGTCAGGTCTTCGGCGGCAAGCTGCTCCGGAGACATGTACATTGGCGTACCGAGCACGATGCCGGTCTTGGTCGCGTTATTGTCGGTGATTCTGGCGACACCGAAATCACTGATCTTCAGCGAGCCTTCCTTGGGGTTATACAGAAGGTTGGCCGGCTTGATATCACGGTGAATGACGCCCTGGTTGTGCGCGTAGTCGAGCGCCTCGGCTGTCAAAGCCGCGAGCTCGAGCGCGCGCTTCGGCGCCAGGAGTCTGGCCGGATCCGTGAAGTCGCGCAACGGGATGCCCGGCACATACTCCATCGCGATGTAGGCAAGGCCCTTGTCCTCACCGGCATCGAACACGGTGATGATGTTCGGATGGGTCAGTCGGCCCGCGGACTCGGCTTCACGATAAAAGCGCTGGCGCGCTTCTTTCAGCTCCTCGTCCTCGAACTCTTTCTCGATCGGGATGGCCTTGAGCGCAACCGGACGATTGATGCGTGGGTCTTTTGCGAGATACACCGCACCCATTGCGCCGCGACCGATACGTTTCTCAATGACGTAGCGGCCCAGTTGCTGCGGTATGCCGCTGAGCTTGCCACTGGTCAGCTTGTTTGCCGGCTCGCCGGTACCATGCGTGCGCTTCATCCACTCGAGGACCGCTTCAGCGCGTTCGGGCTTGGCCTGTTCCTCAAAGGCGAGAGACAACTTGTACATGACAGCAGCGACGGTCTCGGAGGGGGAGCAACGCCGGAATTCCGCAAACGCGGGTTCAAGGCGTCCGGCAGCGAGGAAGTCCGAGCCTTTCTTGAAGGCGTCGGTCGACGACTTCTTGAGATTCGGTACCAGATACGCACTCAGGCACCCGACACCGACAAACATGACGATCGGTCGGCCGAGATCGATACGAACATGCAGGCCGATGAGCAATAGTGCTTCGAACAGCAACAATGCAAGTACGCCGGTGAGCGCGACGACCCCGATCTCCTTGCGGTTGCGATCTGGCATAAACAGGATTGCGACGATCGCGAGCAGGGCGGGAAGTACGTATTCCATCGCCTTCGCCCAGGCCGGCGCGATGATCATGCGGTTCTGTTCGATATCGGCGAGCAATGCCGCTGTGATTTCGGAGTGCGTTACGAACTGACGGGATGGCAGTGCCGCAACTGCGCCAACGATGGCCGGATCGGCATCGACGAATACCGTTGCATCCTTGAGTACGAGATTCGATGGCGCGCGGATCAGGTCGTCGACGCTGATGCGCGGCACTTCCTTGTAGCTGGAAAAGAATACCTCGTCGTCGCTTCCGGACAGGCGAGGACCGGCCGCCGTCGCGGACTCCTTGAATGCGATAGCGAGTGGCAGCGACGGAGACTTTACGCCACCGTTGAGATGCCAGAGCACGGAGCGCCGTAACACACCGTCGTTGTCGGGGGCGAGCTGAACGACGCCGCTATTGCCTGTAATGGCGGCAAAGCGGTGCCGGGCCGGCACAAATACGGGCGTCGAACCCGTCAACAAGGCTGCCCATGTCGGCAACTCCTCGCTTTCCGGAATGTCCGGCGGGTTGCTGAGGACGATGCGACGCACGCTGCTGTCCTGCAGTTTGCGCAGCACCTTGCCGTATTCGCCGAGAATATCGGCCGTGGACTTGCGCTGCGGATCGATGCTGACGATATAGGCGTCCTGTAATACGTGTGCCGGACGTCCGCCTGCAAGCTGGTCATAAAGGACCCGGTCGGCGGCAACGAACCACTGCGCCAGCGGGCCGTACATCAGCAGCATCAGCACGCTGACAAAGCTCAAGGCGATAAATCGGTTGCGTTTTTGGTGGTCCGCAGGTTTCAAAGTGCGTCAGGTCCCTGTTTTAAGGGCAAAATTATAGGGAAATGCGCCGTTTCGAAATGAGATAGGGTTGGCATTTTTTATGTAATACCCTGCGCTGGAGGCGGTGTTATCATTGCTTTTCAGTGCGTTGCGCGAATTTAACAATAATCTGCGCCGCGGTCGCGCAAAAAGCGCACTTTTCGGCAAAAAAACAACCCTGAACAAAGACTTATAGCCTATGGCAAAGGCCAAGACTGCCTACGTCTGCACCGAGTGCGGCGCTCACAGCGTGAAATGGGCCGGGCAATGCCCCGATTGCGGTGCCTGGAACACACTGACCCAGACCACAATCAGTGCGGCACCCGCCGCCAGTGGCCCAGCGCTTGCGGCGACGACGCTGGATGCTTTGCCTGCCGATATCGAGACCCGTCACGCAACGGGTTTCGGTGAATTTGATCGCGTGCTGGGTGGTGGGCTGGTACCTGGTGCCGTGACGCTGCTTGGTGGCGATCCGGGCGTCGGAAAGTCGACTTTGTTGCAGCAGGTGTCGGCAAGCCTGATGCAGTCACTGCCGGTCTGCTACGCAACTGGCGAAGAGTCCCTGCGGCAGATCGGTCAACGTTCGAAACGCCTCGGTCTCGACGCGGCGGCCATGAATCTGCTCGCCGATACGTCTCTGGAAAACGTGCTGGACCAGGCAAGACGATGTGCCGCCAGGGTGCTCGTCATCGATTCGATTCAGACGATGACCTGCGAACACTTGCCATCGGCGCCGGGGTCCGTCGCGCAGCTTCGCGAGGGCGTCGGACGCATCGTGCAGTTTGCCAAGCAGAATGAAGTATCGGTCTTCGTTATCGGTCACGTTACGAAGGAGGGCGCGATTGCCGGTCCGCGCGTCGTCGAACATATGGTCGATACGGTCCTGTATTTCGAAAGTGATCCTTCAAGCCGCTACACGATGATCCGCAGCGTCAAGAATCGTTTCGGGGCGAGCGGCGAGATGGGCGTCTTCGCGATGACCGAGACCGGATTTCGCGAGGTAAGCAATCCATCCGCGATCTTCCTGTCGCGCGAGTCGGTTGACGAGCCGGGTAGTGTCGTTTCGGTAGCCTGGGAAGGCAGTCGTCCGCTTCTGGTCGAAATTCAGGCGCTCGTCGCCGATGGCAGCTCGAACTACCCTAAACGCCTTGCGCAAGGCGTCGACCAGAATCGCCTTGCCTTGCTTCTCGCCGTGCTGCAGAAACACGGCAGTCTCGCAGTCAGCGATGAAGACGTCTTCGTCAATGTCGTCGGCGGCCTGCGCATTGGCGAGACTGCCGTTGACTTGCCGACGCTGCTGGCGATCGTATCGAGTTTCCGCGATCGCGCTGCGCCCGAGCGGCTCGTGTGCTTCGGAGAGATCGGGCTTGCGGGTGAGATACGGCCCGTAAAATTCGGCACGGAACGCATCACCGCGGCGGCCAAGCAGGGGTTTACGACAGCTATTGTGCCGGTCGGTAACGTACCGAAACGCGCTCCGGATTCCATCAAGGTTATCGGCGTGCGACGTTTATCGGATGCGCTCGACGCGGCCTGGTAACACGAGCGCGAACGAGTCGCCACTAGTCGCGATTTGGCGCAATCTCGTCTCTCTGCCCGACACGCACGGTACGCACTCGCGTGTCGTCGACATCGACGATTTCGATCGGATAACCGTTGATCTTCAGGCAAGTGTTCGGCTGGGGGATAGTCTCGAGCAGTTCGACAATGAGGCCATTGAGGGTCTTTGGTCCCTCGGTGGGTAGCTCCCAATCCTGAGAACGGTTCAGTTCGCGAATATTGGCCGTCGCGTCGACAAGAAACGAATCGGCTCCCTCGCTAACGACATCCTCGTCGTCGTCGGCCGGATCGGTCGTGAACTCACCGACGATTTCCTCGAGTATGTCTTCGAGCGTCACAATGCCCTGGATGTCACCGTATTCATCGACGACGAGCGCGATGCGTTCGCGGCGTCGCTGAAACTGTACGAGCTGTGTGCTCAGTGGCGTGCCTTCCGGAACGAAATACGGCTCGTCGAGAAGTCGCTGCAGTGTCGCCTTGGTCAGGTCCTGGTAAGCCAGGTTGGCGAGCCGGCGGAGGTGCAGGATGCCGATGACCTGATCGATCGTGTCGCGATAGACGGGCAGGCGCGTGTGTTCGCTCTGTGAAACGAGCTTCTCGATTTCATCGTCGTCGGCATCGAGGTCAATGCCGACTATCTCGTTGTGCGGCACCATGACGTCATCCACCGTCACTTTTTCGAGATCGAGAATGCTGATCAACATCGAGCGATAGCGTGTCGAGATTCGCGAGCCCGCTTCGAACACAACGGTGCGCAATTCCTCGCGCGACAGCGCCTGTAACTCCGCGTCGCCGGAACGCACACCGAACAGGAACAGTACGCCGTTGGCGCACAGGTTGGTGAGCCAGACGAAGGGATACGTGATCTTTAACAGCGGGTAGTAAACGAACGACGCGGGGAACGCGACGCGCTCCGGATGCAGCGCCGCCAGCGTCTTCGGTGCCGTCTCGGCGAAGATCAGCACTATGAGTGTCAGCACGACGGTGCCAATAGCGGCAGCTGGTTCTCCACCAATCTGGAACGTGATGATGCCGACGAGCGACGCCATCGAAAAATTGACCAGATTGTTGCCGAGCAGTATCAGCCCGATTACCCGGTCAGGGCGTTTGAGGAGTCGCTCGGCGAGCCGCGCACCGCGATGCCCTTCGCGAGCCTTGTGGCGGAGCTGGTAACGGTTGAGGCTCATGAGGGCCGTTTCCGAGCCCGAGAAAAACGCGGAAAACAGCAGCAGGACAAAGACCAGGCTGAGCAAGCCTGATAATGGAACGTCACCTCCCAATAGAAGGGCACCTCCTGAGTGTCATCTCAACTCCAGCTGCGACCGAAGATCTGTTCGAGAATCAGTCGGCTGCCAAAGTAGGCGAGGCACAGCAACAGGTAGCCACCAAGGTACAAATGCACCGCGCGTTTACCGCGCCAGCCGCGGAGGAAACGACCGACGAGCAGGACACCGAACACGAGCCACGCGAGCACGGACAGGCCGAACTTGTGCGCGAGATGCTGTTGCAGCAGGTCATTGACAAACGTTGATCCCGAGACAATCGCAAGCGTCAGGCCGATGAAGCCGGCAGCGGCGACTGCAAATAACAGCTTTTCCGTCGTCTCTAGTGGGGCAAAAAGCTGATTCGAAGCCGAGATCCTGGCGGCCTGCAGACGGTTTTCCTGGATGAGGGCAAAGACAGCGACGATGGTCCCGACGCTCAGGAGGCCGTACGACGCAAGAGCGACGAGCACGTGCGCGCGCACCTGCCAGGCGAGCTGGACGCCGGCGGTTGCATCGCCGGACGGTCCCATCAGTAGCGTCGTTGCTGCCGCCAGCAGCATCATGCCGCCACTCATGCCCCGGAGCGTCGGTTCGATCGCGGCAAACAGCGCAATAACCGCGAGCTCGAGCCCGATCAACGCGATGGCATTGCCAACGGATAGATCAAAACCCTGGGAGGGCAGCACCAGGCCCAGAAGGGCCTCTCCGTGCATGACGATCCCGGTGGCCGAAACGATGCAGGCTATGAAGAAAAGCGGGCGCGCACGGCTGGCAAAACGGGGCAGGCGGCTCGCCATGAAAGCCACGGCTGCCAATACGTACAGCAAAAGAATTGTGATATGAGACACAGAATCCCGGAAGGCTTTTTCCTACGGTCAAATCATCCCATAAGGACCAGGTCAAGAGAACCCTTCCAATGCGAATTCGCGTACTTGGTTGCAGTGGCGGAATTGGCGCCGGAGCGCGCACATCCGCGATGCTCGTCGACAACGACGTGTTGATCGATGCCGGAACCGGCATCGGTGATCTCGACCTGTCCGACCTCGATTCGATTCGTCACGTCTTCCTGACGCACGCGCACCTCGACCACATTGCTGGTCTGCCGATGCTTGTCGATCACGTTTTCGACGAAGATTTTGATGTGCCGCTGACGGTGTACGCTCGCGAGGAAACGCTGCGAGCTGTCCAGGAACACCTGTTCAACGGTGTGATCTGGCCGGATTTTACGCGCCTGCCCAGCCCGGAGAACCCGATGCTGCGCTGGCACGTCACCGGTCCGGGCGACACGATCCGCATAGGTCACCGCAACTTCTACGCGGTTGATGTAATGCACACGGTGCCGTCGCTCGGCTACACCGTGCAAAACTCCGGCGGCGTGTTTGCAGTCAGTGGCGACACCAAGACGAATGAGACCCTGTGGCCGGTCCTGAATGCCTGCGATGACCTCAAAGTACTGGTCATCGAAGTGTCTTTCCCGGATGAGCTTGGGGCCCTGGCAGCCGATGCCGGGCACTACACACCACGTACGCTGACAGACGATCTGAAGCGGCTCCATCACGAGCCGGAAATCTGGTTGACCGGCATGAAGCCTGGCGAGGAAGACCGCATCTTCAAGCAGGTCGTCAAGGCCGCGCCGGACAAGAATATTCGGATGTTGTCCCGCGGCACCGTCATCGACCTCTAGACGGCTCGAAATCGAGTGCGCGGACGCTGTATGATCCGCGCATGTTTGAGAACCTCACCGGGCGTCTGTCGGACGCCGCGAAACAGCTAACCGGCAAAGGCCGGCTAACCGAGTCCAACATCAAGGACACGCTGCGCCAGGTGCGCCTCGCGTTGCTGGAGGCTGACGTTGCGTTGCCCGTCGTCAAAGTCTTCATCGAGCGGATCAGAGAACGCGCCCTCGGCGAGGAGGTGGGCAAGAGCCTTACGCCCGGCCAGCAGCTCGTCAAGATTATCCACGCGGAACTTGTGCAAATCCTCGGCAGCGAGACCGTGCCGCTGGATATGCGCGCACAGCCGCCCGTAGTCATTCTGCTGGCCGGCCTACAGGGCGCCGGCAAGACAACGACGGCCGCCAAGCTCGGCAAACGCCTGATCGAGCGTGAGAAAAAGAAGGTCATGCTGGTCAGTGTCGACGTGCATCGTCCCGCGGCCATCCTGCAACTGCAGACGCTGGCCGGCGAAATCGGATCGCTGCACTGTGAGAGTAGCGCCGACGAAAAGCCCGTTGCGATTGTCGAGCGCGCTATCGACGAAGCAAAGCGCTCGGCAGCCGACGTGCTGATCGTCGATACGGCAGGCCGACTGCATATCGACGGCGAGATGATGGCGGAAGTGCAGGCCGTACATGCCAAGGCGGCGCCGCATGAGACGCTGTTCGTTGTCGACAGTATGGCTGGCCAGGACGCCGTGAACTCGGCACGCGCATTTGACGAGAGCCTGCCACTTACCGGTGTCGTATTGACGAAGGCGGATGGTGACGCAAAAGGCGGTGTCGCGCTTTCGGTTCGCGAGATCACCGGCAAGCCGATTCGTTACATCGGTGTTGGCGAAAAGACCGATGCACTCGAGACCTTTCACCCCGACCGCATGGCCTCGCGAATTCTCGGCATGGGCGACGTGCTGACGCTGGTCGAGGAGATCGAGCAGAAAGTCAGCAAGGACAAGACAGAGAAACTCGCGCGCAAGCTCAAGAAGGGGAAGGGCTTTGATCTTTCCGACCTGAGGGATCAGCTCGAACAGATGATGAACATGGGCGGAATTGCCTCGATGCTCGAGAAGTTGCCGCTGCCGGGCAACGTGAATCCGGCCGCGTTGCAGGATCAGGCCAATGAGCAGAAGATTCGCCGCCAGATCGCGATCATCAACTCCATGACGCCGGGCGAGCGTCGTTTCCCGAAGACGATCAACGGCTCACGCAAGAAGCGCATCGCGGCGGGCGCCGGTCAGCAGATCCAGGACGTCAATCGTCTCCTGAAGCAGCATTTGCAGATGGAAAAGATGATGAAGAAGATGTCCAGGGGCGGTATGAAGCGAATGATGCGGGGCATGGGCGGTGGCATGCCGCCAGGCGGAATGCCCCCCGGATTCCGCTGATTTCGACGCTTTTCGGCGCATTTCGGGCCAGATTCGCGCCAGTTCCAGGCCGTGCTCGCAAGGCGAGAATACAAGTCATTGAAATGAAAGGGTATTTTCGCCGATAAAAGGCTTCACTTTTGGCGCAAAACCCGTACAATGCGCCGTCTACTCGGGCCGGCCCGAGTCAAGGCATGTCTGCCTTTCATTGAATTAATACGGAAGTGTAATGGTTAGTATTCGACTTTCGCGCGCTGGCGCGAAAAAGCGTCCTTTTTATCACCTGGTGGTCACCGACTCGCGTAATCGTCGGGACGGCCGGTATATCGAGCGTATTGGCTACTTCAACCCGGTAGGTCGTGACCATGAGGAGAATCTGCGGATTGACCTTGAGCGCGTTGACTACTGGATCGGCCAGGGCGCACAGCCGTCTGACCGCGTTGCGTCTCTTCTCAAGAAGCACCGCAAGGCAGCCGCGGCCAACTGATAGGACATGACGACGCAACCCGTCGTCCTGGGCCGCATTTCGGGCCTGTTTGGCGTCAGGGGTTGGGTCAAGGTGTATTCGTACACCGAACCGCGTGAAGCGGTACTGGATTACGATCGCTGGCTGCTTTCCGGCAAAGACGGGTGGCAGGAGGCGACAGTCGCTGAAGGACAGCGGCACGGAAAGACGATCATCGCGCGCCTCGACGGTTACGTCGATCGCGACCAGGCAAAGAGCCTCATCGGCACCGAGATCGGTGTACCGAGAGGATCGTTGCCGGAGACCGGCAAGGACGAGTTCTACTGGTCCGACCTGGAAGGCCTTCGGGTCGTGCACCGCGATGGCAGTGAGCTCGGCAAGGTGGCTTACCTGCTGGAGACCGGTGCCAACGATGTGATGGTTGTAAAGGGCGAACAGGAACGGTTGATTCCGTTCGTCATGGATAAGGTAGTAATCGGCGTGGATCTCGACAAGGGCGAGATCGAGGTCGACTGGGAATGGGACTGATGCACTTCGACGTTGTCACCCTGTTTCCGGAAATGGTCGCGACAATTGCCGACTTCGGCGTTGTCGGACGCGCACGGCGCAACGGGCTGGTCTCGATGGGTTTGGAAAACCCGCGTGATCACACGAGCGACGTGCACCGCACAGTGGACGATCGGCCTTACGGTGGCGGTCCCGGGATGGTGATGAAGTATGAGCCATTGGCCGGGGCGCTCGAAGCTGCAAGGCAGAGGGCCCCACAGGGCAGCCCGGTTGTTTACCTGTCGCCTCAGGGCGCGGTGTTCAACCAGGCGACGGCAAGACGGTTTGCCGAACTGCCCGGGGTAATCATGCTGGCGGGCCGTTACGAGGGTGTCGACGAGCGTTTCATAGAGGCGCATGTCGATGAGGAATTGTCGATAGGCGATTTCGTGCTCTCGGGCGGCGAGATTGCTGCGATGGCAGTGATCGATGCGGTGGTGCGGTTGTTGCCGGGTGTGCTTGGTGACGACGACTCCGCAGCCCAGGACTCCTTCATGGAAGGTCTTCTGGACTGCCCGCACTACACGCGACCCGAGGAAGTCGCGGGTCGTGATGTGCCGGATGTGTTGTTGTCCGGTGACCACGCAGGTATTGCGCGGTGGAGAATGAAACAGGCCCTCGGTCGCACGTACGAACGGCGCCCGGACCTGATCGAGAAACTGGAATTAAATGAAGAGCAGCAAGTGCTGCTCGACGAATATCTTGAAGAGCAAAGACAATGAGCAAAATTATTGAAGCGATCGAACAGGAACAGATGGAGAAGGAGATCCCCGAGTTTGCTCCGGGTGATACCGTCATCGTCCAGGTCAAGGTGAAGGAAGGCAACCGCGAGCGTCTGCAGGCGTTTGAGGGCGTTGTCATCGCGAAGCGCAATCGCGGCCTGAACTCCTCGTTCACGGTGCGCAAGATCTCGCACGGCGAAGGCGTGGAGCGTGTTTTCCAGACCTTCAGCCCGGTCGTCGACTCGGTGAAGGTGAAACGTCGCGGCGACGTGCGTCGCGCGAAGCTCTACTATCTCCGCGGCCGCACCGGCAAGGCAGCGAGAATCAAGGAAAAAATCTGAATTTCATCAGCTTTTTGTCGCCCCGGTCACAGCAGTGGCCGGGGCGATTTTCGTTATAATGCGGGCCACTTCGAAAAGCTGAACCAATTCTGTTCAGCCGGGTCCGTGAACAAATGAAGCAAGCACTTCTCATCGGCATTCTGGCCAGCCTGCTCAGCGGCTGCGCGATCGTTGTATCGTCTGCGGCCAGCGGTCTTGGCGAAACGATCTCCGGGTCCGTCCTCAACCAGGACGATCCGGAGATCGCCAAAGCTGCGATGCCCACGTTCATGGTCATGATCGACGGTGTCATCCAGGACAACCCTACCGATCCTGACGTGCTCGCCGCCGGCGCTACCCTCTACGCCTCTTACGGTGCGGTGTTCGCGGACGACGAAGTACGTGCGTCTCGTCTCACCACCCGTGCCCGACGTTATGCATTGACCGCCATGTGCGAGTCGTACAAACCGGCCTGCGGCTGGCAGGATGCGAACTACGACGAGTTCGTCGCGACGCTCGATGGCATTCGACCGAAACATGCGGAGCTTCTCTATACCTACGGCTTCGCGTCACTGGCGTTCCTGCGAGCTCATAGCTCGGACTGGAATTCGCTGGCAGAACTGCCACAGATCGAGGCGTTGTTTAATCGCTATCTGGACATAAGCGGCGACGAAGTTAACAGCGCCGTGTACACCTACATGGGAATATTGCTAACGCTCAGACCGCCAGCGTTAGGCGGCGAACCGGAACGTGCGCGCGAGTACTTTGAGAAGGCGATCGAAGTCACTGACGGCCGCGACCTCAGTGCGAAGGTGGAATACGCCAAGGGCTACGCCAAGCTGTTGTACGAACGCGAACTTCACGACCGGCTGCTCAACGATGTCATGGCTGCCGATCCGTATCATGACGGTTTTACGTTGAGTAACGTACTCGCCAAGGAAGAAGCGGCGGAATTGCTGGCTGAAGCTGACGACTACTTTTGACAGGATTTACTATGAAAAAACTGTTGCTCACTCTACTGGTACTCGCGTTTAGCGTGCCTGTGCATGCGGCCACGCTGAAGATTGCCACGGTGACGCCCGAGAACTCCCAGTGGATGAAGGACATGCGCGCGAGCGCCAAGGAGATCAAGGAACGCACCGAGGGACGGGTACAGATCAAGTACTACGGCGGCGGCGTCATGGGCAATGACAAGAAGGTCCTGAGTCGTATTCGCCTTGGCTCGCTGCAGGGTGGCGCGTTTACGCCCAGCGCGTTGGCCAGTCAGTACTCGGACCTGAATCTCTACGGCTTGCCCATGGTGTTCGATTCCGAGGAGGAGGCTGCCTATACCCGCAGCCGACTCGACTCGAAGCTGGCGCGAGGCCTCGAGGACGCCGGGTACGTCAATTTCGGTTTTGCGGCCGGCGGATTCGCAATCCTGATGTCCAACACGCCAATCGACAACCTCGGTGATCTCAAAGGCAAGAAGGTCTGGATTCCGGAAGGTGACGACATCAGTCGTCGCTCGATGGAGGCGTTGCAACTCTCGCCCGTGTCGCTGCCTTTGACGGATGTTCTGACCGGGCTGCAGACGGGCCTGATCGATATCGTCGCGATGTCGCCGATTGGTGCGTTGGTGCTGCAATGGCACACGAAGGTCAAGTACGTCACCGAGTTGCCACTTGTCTACACGCTGGGCTTCATGGCCGTCGACAAACGGGCATTCGATAAACTGAGTGATGAAGACCAGGCGATCGTTCGTGAGGTCATGGGTCGTACCTACGAGAATTTTGACAAGCAGAACCTGATCGATAACCGCGGTGCACTGGATGCGCTACTCAACACCGGCATCGAGAGCGTGCCGTTCGACATCGAGGAATACAACGAGGTGCGACGCATTCTGATGGCGTCGAACTCGACGTTCGGTGATCAGGGGCTCTTCACGAAGGAGCTGTTTGACGAAATGTTGACGTACATCGAAGAATACCGCGCAGAGAATTGAAGAAGCTCCTGGATAGCCTGGAGCGGGCAGGCAGGCTCGCCGAAAACACCGCGCTGGTGCTGTTACTCGGCACCATGATCGGAGTTTCGGTATTCCAGATCATCAACAGGGAGCTGCTCGGCAGCACCTTCGCCATTGCATGGGCCGACGAACTCGTGAAGATCATCGTCCTATGGCTTGCGATGGTTGGCTCGATCGCGGCCGCGCGTGACAACCGGCATATCCGGATCGACCTGATTACTCACATCCTGTCCGGGCCCTTAGTGACCTGGGCCAGGATTGTGGTGGATGTGTTTGCCGCGATCGTCTGTGGCGTTATCGGATGGTATGCCTATCTCCTGATTCGCGAGGAGATCAGCTGGGGCGATACGATCTTCAACAACACGCCGCTATGGATCATGCACGCAATCGTGCCCCTGGCGTTCGCGTTGATCAGCTACCAGTTCGTCGTGCGAGTAGCGAAACTCGTGCACAGTCTGTTCGCCGGTGAGTCGGGGGAGACGGCGGGATGATCGTTATCAGCCTCATCCTGCTCGTGCTCGCAATCCTGGGTGCGCCACTGTTTGCCATCATCGGCACGAGTGCGATGGTCGGCTTCTACCAAACCGATACCGGACTCATTACGATCGCGCTCGAGCTCCTGAGTATCGCCGACATGCCAATCCTGACGGCGATACCACTGTTCACGTTTGCGGGGTACCTGCTTAGTGAAAGCAACGCGCCGCAGCGACTCGTACGACTGACCAATGCGATGTTCGGCTGGATGCCGGCCGGCCTCGCGCTCGTCTGCATCGCCGTCTGTGCATTGTTTACGGCATTCACAGGGGCGTCCGGCGTGACGATTATTGCGCTCGGCGCGATTCTGTACCCGGCTCTCAAACAGGATGGTTACGGCGACCGCTTTAACCTCGGCCTCGTTACGTCGTCGGGCAGCCTTGGTCTGTTGTTTGCGCCGTCGCTACCGTTGATTCTCTATGGCGTCGTTGCCGAGGTCAGCATTGAAAACCTGTTTCGCGCCGGAATATTGCCGGGGCTGCTGATGCTCATCATGCTTGGCGGCTACAGCATCTGGGTCAATCGCGACAACCGTAAGCCGCTGACTGCGTTCTCGTGGAAGGAAGTCGGCACCGCGCTTCGCGAGGCGCTGTGGGAGCTGCCGTTGCCGATCGTTGTGCTTGGCGGTATCTACGGTGGATTTATCGCCGTGTCGGAGGCCGCGGCGATCACCGCGCTGTACGTCTTCATTGCCGAAGTCCTGATCAATCGCGAAATCAAGATCCGCGACTTGCCGCGCATCACCCGCGAGGCCATGGTTCTTGTTGGCGGAATCCTGATGATCCTCGGCGTATCGCTTGCCTCGACCTACTACATGATCGATGCCGAGATTCCGCAGAAGCTACTCGCCTTTGTCGCGGAGCTCGTCAGCAGTCCAACGTCCTTCCTGATCCTGTTGCTGCTTTTCTTACTGGTACTCGGCGCGATACTCGACATTTTCTCTGCGATCGTTCTCGTTGTGCCGTTGATCCTGCCGATCGCGGACGGTTTCGGTGTGAATCCCGTTCACCTTGGCATCGTATTTCTGGCTGCGATGCAGCTCGGTTACCTGACGCCACCGGTCGGACTGAATCTGTTTATCGCCAGTTACCGGTTCGAAAAGCCGATCATGCATGTGTACTCGGCAACGTTCCCGTTCCTCGTGATCCTGATGCTGTCGGTCATCTTTATCAGTTTCCTGCCGCAACTGTCGCTCGCATTCCTGTAGCAGAGGTGCCCTGATGCGATCCTTTCTTTTCGTGCTGCTTGCCGCGCTATCGATCGACGCGTCGGCATCGCTGGACGATGTCCAATTGCCGCCAGGTTTTGCTATCGAAGAGTATGCGGATGTGCCCAAGGCACGATCCCTTGCACTCGGCGATCGTGGCACCGTGTTCGTGTCGACACGCAAGGCCCGTTCGGTGTACGCGATCGTCGAACAGGACGATGGGTCACGTCGCGTCATCGAGATCCTTACTGGACTGCGAACGCCGAATGGCATCGCCTTTTTCGAAGGCGACCTGTACGTCGCCGAGATCTCGCGCGTCATCCGCTACGACGATGTGGAGGATCGCCTCGAGAGCATGCCCGACGGCGTCGTCCTCGATATCGACCTGCCGTCGGATCGCAGTCACGGCTGGCGCTACATTGGCTTTGGCCCCGATCGCAAGCTTTACATTGCGATCGGCGCCCCCTGCAACATCTGTAATGAATTCGGGTACGCCAAGATCGTTCGCATGAATCCGGACGGCTCGGACCGCGAAATCTTTGCGTCAGGCGTTCGCAACTCGGTCGGTTTTACCTGGCACCCCGATACGGACGAACTGTGGTTCACGGACAACGGTCGCGACATGATGGGCGACGATCTGCCGCCGTGTGAACTGAATCGCGCGCCGCGGCAGGGGCTGCACTTCGGTTACCCGTTCTGTCACGGTGACGATATTCCGGATCCGCGCTACGGTCGCGACCGAGATTGCCGGGACTACACGCCACCCGTTCAGCAACTCGGTCCGCACGTCGCCCCGCTCGGGCTCAAGTTCTATACTGGCGACATGTTCCCACCTGCGTACCGTGGCCAGGTGTTTATTGCGGAACATGGCTCGTGGAACCGGTCCAAGAAAATAGGCTATCGCATAACGCTGGTGCGCCTGGACGGCAACGAAGCGGTGTCCTATGAACCCTTCGCATCCGGTTGGTTGCAGGGGCAGTCGGTGTCGGGCCGCCCCGTCGATCTGATCGTCAAGGACGATGGATCACTACTGGTCAGCGACGACTACGCAGGCAAGGTCTATCGAATCACTTACAAGGGCGACTAGGGCGGGCCCTTTGAGGACGAACGTATGAGCAGAAAGAACATCCTGTGGCGTTTCTTTGGCGCGATCTGGCGAGGCCTCAACGGTCTGCGCAAGGTGCTGCACCTGGTCCTGCTGCTGTTCATCTTCATGATGTTCTTCGGTGCCCTGTCAGGGCCGGCTCCGCAGTTGCTGCCGCAAAGTGCGGCGCTCGTCATCCAGCCGGTCGGCGCGCTCGTGGAGCAGGTGGCGGGGGACCCGTATGACCGCGCGGTCGCTGAGCTCGTTGGCGATGCACCGCCGCAGACCCTGGTTGCCGATGTCGTCGACGCACTCAGGTATGCGAAAGAAGATGATTCGATCGAGCTTGTGCATCTTGATTTGAGTGCGTTTGCCGGCGCCGGGCTCAGCAAGCTGCAGCGCGTCGCCGCAGCAATCGAAAGTTTTCGCGAATCGGGTAAACGCGTCATTGCGAGCGCGGACTTCTATAGCCAGAACAGCTACTACCTCGCGGCCCATGCTGATGAGGTCTACATGCATCCCGAAGGTCTCGTGTACCTGCGGGGCTACGGCTCGTACAGAAACTACTACAAGGACGCGATCGACCTGTTGAGAATCGACTGGAACGTGTTCCGCGTTGGTACACACAAGTCCTTTGTCGAACCGTACGAGCGCATGGACATGTCGCCTGAGGACCGGGAGTCGCGACTGCGCCTGATTAACCAGTTCTGGTCGATGTACGAAAACGACGTCGTAACGGCACGCGGCTTACCAGAAGGCGCAATTGACAGCTACGCCGAGAATCTGGTCGTCAATACGATTGCCGCGAATGGCGACGTTTCCCAAGTCGCCGTTGATCGCGGTCTCGTCGATGAGCTCCTCAACCGCGCTGAGTTGCGTCAGTTGATGCAGGATTACGTTGGCGTCGACTCGAACGATGACTCGATGTACTCATCGGTATCGATGCGGGCCTACCTGAAACAGGCGCGCTTGTTGAAGGGAGAACGCAGCAAGTCGGAAAATGTGGCTGTCATTATTGCAGCAGGCGACATTCTGAATGGTACACAGCCACCCGGCACGGTCGGCGGTGATTCGACGGCGGAACTCCTGCGCCGCGCGCTGTCGGACGAATCGGTCAAGGCAGTGGTCCTGCGCGTCGACAGCTCAGGCGGCAGCATGTTTGCCTCGGAGGTCATTTCTGACGAGATCCAGGCACTGCGCGAGGCTGGCAAGCCTGTCGTTGCGTCGATGGGCAGTGTGGCGGCCTCGGCCGGATACTGGATTTCCGTCGTTACTGACCGTGTGATCGCGAGTCCGTCTACGGTTACGGGTTCGATTGGCGTGTTTGGAATGTTCCCGACGTTTCAGCGCACGTTGGAAACGGTCGGTGTTGCCACCGACGGTGTTGGGACGACGCCGTGGTCCGGCGAGCTACGCCCGGATCGTGCGATGTCTGACGATGCAAAGCAGCTCTTCCAGCTCATCATCGAAGACGGCTACAACCATTTCATATCAGGTGTCGCCGAACGTCGCGGACTCGAGAAAGACTACATCGACACGATTGCCCAGGGGCAAGTGTGGACCGGCAACGATGCGTTCGAGAATGGCCTCGTCGACCAGCTTGGTGATTTCGAGGACGCTATCGCGGCCGCCGCGGAGCTGGCTGGCCTCGAAGAGGGTGCCTACGGACGCAAATTCATCGAGAAACAACTCAGCCCGACTGAACAGATGATATTGGACCTGTTATCGGTATTTCGTCTGGCCGGCATTGATGTGACCGACATCGCACCCGAACCGGGTCCAATCAAGGTGTTCGCGGGCAAGTTGCAGTCCCTGCTGGAACAGGTAACGCGCTTCAACGATCCGCGGGGTGTTTACTCGCACTGCTTCTGCGAGATCAACTGACGGTCGACAACAGGCGTGGCAGCGCAGGCCCGATTAATTCCAGTGCAGAATCACCTTGCCGGACTGGCCTGATTCCATGAGTTCGAACGCGGGTTGGAACTCCTCGATATCGAAATGATGCGTAATGATCGGGTCCATGTTTAGCCCGCTTTGCAGCATGCTCGACATCTTGTACCAGGTCTCGAACATCTCGCGTCCATAGATACCCTTCAGCACGAGACCTTTGAAGATAACGTCATTCCAGTCGATGGCCATGTCGCCAGGCGGGATACCGAGAATCGCAACTTTGCCGCCGTGGTGCATCGTGCGCAGCATGTCACGGAATGCCTGCGGGTTGCCCGACATTTCCATGCCGACGTCGAAGCCCTCGACCATGCCGAGTTCTTTCATCGTGTCGTCAATCGTTTCGTTCATGACGTTGATGGCCCGCGTAGCGCCCATCTTGCGAGCCAGGTCAAGGCGATAGTCGTTAACATCCGTAATGACGACGTGGCGTGCACCAGCGTATCGTGCGATAGCCACAGCCATGATGCCGATCGGGCCTGCGCCCGTGATCAGCACGTCCTCGCCAACAAGGTCGAAGGACAGCGCGGTGTGCGTTGCATTGCCGAGCGGGTCCAGAATAGACGCCATTTCGTCACTGATCGCGTCCGGTAACCTGAACACATTGAACGCGGGCACGGCGATGTACTCCGCAAATGCGCCTGGACGGTTCACGCCCACACCGACCGTATTCATGCACAGGTGGCGGCGCCCGGCGCGGCAATTGCGGCAATAGCCGCAGGTGATATGGCCTTCCGCGGATACGCGGTCGCCGATTTCGAAGCCCTTGACCTCGATGCCGCGTTCGACGATCTCGCCCGAGAATTCGTGGCCGACGGCCATCGGCACGGGAATCGTCGCCTGAGCCCAATCGTCCCACTTGAAGATATGGATGTCGGTGCCACAGATCGCGGTGCGCTTGACCTTGATAAGGACATCATTGTGCCCGACGTGCGGTCGCTCGATGTCCTCCATCCAGATGCCGCGTTCGGCTTTGGCTTTGACCAGTGCTTTCATAGTTGCACCCTCGGACCGTTATCCCTAGTTAATAACGCCCAGCTCGCGGCCGACATCCGTAAATGCGTCTATGGCCATATCGAGTTGCGCAGTCGTGAGTCCGGCAGACATCTGTGTGCGAATCCGCGCCTGGCCCTTTGGTACGACCGGATAAGAGAATCCGATGACGTAGATGCCACGCTCGAGGAGCTTGTCTGCCATGGCGGTGGCGAGTTTCGCATCGCCGAGCATCACCGGGATGATCGGGTGTTCGCCAGGCTTTAAGTCGAAGCCTCGTTCGGTCATCTTCTCCCGGAAGTACGCCGCATTGGCATGCAGCTGCTGCTGTAGCGAGTTGTCGCGTTCGAGCAGATCGAGCACCGCGATCGACGAGGCTGCGATCATCGGTGCGACGGAGTTCGAGAACAGGTAGGGCCGAGAGCGTTGCCGCAGCCAGCCTACGATTTCCTTGCGGCCGGAGGTATAGCCTCCCGAGGCGCCGCCGAGCGCTTTGCCCAGTGTGCCCGTGATGATGTCAACGCGTCCCACGACGTCGCGATACTCATGCGTGCCGCGACCGTGCTCCCCGAGAAAGCCCGCAGCATGGCAATCGTCGATCATCGTCAGCGCATCGAATTCGTCGGCAAGTTCGCAGATGCCGCCGAGATCCGCGATCGTCCCGTCCATCGAGAACACGCCGTCCGTCACGACAAGACTGACATTGGCGCCCCTCGCCTCTTCGAGCTTCTGCTTGAGGTCGGCCATGTCGTTGTTGGCGTAACGGTGTCGCTGGGCTTTGCACAGGCGAATGCCGTCGATGATGCTGGCGTGATTGAGCGCGTCGGAGACTACGGCGTCGTCCGGGCCGAGCAGCGTCTCAAAGAGCCCGCCGTTCGCGTCAAAACAGGACGGGTACAGGATCGTGTCTTCAGTGCCGAGAAACGAACTGATGCGTTCCTCCAGCGCCTTGTGAATGGTCTGGGTGCCGCAGATAAAACGCACCGAGGCCATGCCGTAGCCATACTCATCGAGCGCTTTGTGCGCCGCAGCGACAACTTCAGGGTGGTTTGCCAGCCCAAGGTAATTGTTTGCGCAAAGGTTCAACACCTCTGTGGTGCTGCCATTGGTCTTGACGTCTATGGCCGCCTGCTGCGGCCCGGCAATCAGTCTTTCGGTCTTGAACAGCCCTTCATCGCGGAGGGCCTCGGTCTGCGAGGCGAGAGACCGGAGGAAATTTTCAGGCACGTCATTGCCCTCGGAGTTGGAAGGACGCAAAGTATATCAGCAGCAAACTGGAGTTCGATTGTGGCTGACCGCAGTCTCAGGCTGGATCGGTGGTTGTGGTTTACGCGCTTCTACAAAACGCGTACCGCGGCCAGCAAGGCCGTTAATGGTGGACATATTCGTCTGAACGGAGAGCGTGCGCGGACCTCGTCCAGCGTCCTCGTCGGCGACCGGATTCGCGTTGTGCGCAACCAGCTCGAATTTGACGTAACCGTGACCGCTATACCGGTTCGTCGCGGTCCTGCACGCGAAGCGCAGGCCTGCTATGACGAGTCGCCGGAGAGTGTCGCCAAGCGCGAGCAGAGGGTTACAGACCTGCGCGCCGATCGCCTGCAAATGCCCATGACGCCAGGAAAACCGGACAAACGCACGCGCCGCAAGCTGCGCGATCGTAATCGAGGCGAGCGCTGAGAATCCGCAGCAATACCAATGCCGGTTGGGTATTTAATAAACTATAATCGCGGCCGGAAAGGTCTGCCCGAGACCGTCAATACGAATCCGCGCGAAGTGGACGAACGGAGTGTCTTATGAGCTTCATAGACCAGCCTGCTGCCCGGGAAAGCAGCATTGGCTATATCAACGATAATTACCTCGCAGACGAACAGGAGCTGGTTCGTCAGTTGGCGAACGAGGCAGATCCCGGCGCGACGGGACGTGCCAAGATCACGAAGACCGCGGAGCAGCTCGTGCGCGCGGTTCGCAAGAACACGAAGAACGACGGCGGCATTGAGGCCTTCCTGCAGCAATATGACCTTTCCTCAGATGAGGGCGTGCTGCTCATGTGTATCGCCGAAGCGCTGCTCCGTATCCCCGATGCGGACACGGCGGACCGGCTGATCGCCGACAAGATCACTGCAGCCAGGTGGCAGGACCATATCGGCACCAGCGATTCCCTGTTCGTCAATGCCTCCACCTGGGGGCTCATGCTCACGGGCAAGATTCTCACGCTCGACGAGATCGCCAGGGGCAACCCGACCAGGATGCTGGGCAAACTGGTCAGCCGCGCCGGCGAGCCGGTGGTGCGCACCGCAATGCGCCAGGCGATGAAGATCATGGGCCACCAGTTCGTCATGGGCAGGACGATCGGTGAGGCGCTGCGCCGGGCGTTGAAGAGTACCGACCTGCCGTATCGGTACTCGTTCGACATGCTCGGTGAGTCCGCGCTGACCGCGGCGGACGCGCAGCGCTATCTCGATAACTACCACGAAGGCATCAAGAGCATCGGCGACGAGCACGTTGAGTCAGCCGACGTCTTCTCGGCTCCGGGTATTTCCGTGAAACTCTCGGCGCTGCACCCACGTTACGAGTATTCGCACGAAGACCGTGTCATGGCTGAGCTGGTGCCGGCCGTGCTCGAACTCGCCAAGCACGCCAAAGAAGTGGGCATTGGTTTGACGATCGACTCGGAAGAGGCACACCGTTTCGAGCTGTGGCTCAATATTTTCGAGAAGGTGTATCGCGACCCGGCATTGAATGGCTGGGACGGCTTTGGTGTTGCGCTGCAGACTTACCAGCGACGTGGCCGTGACGGCATGCGTTTCCTGATCGATATCGCTGACGAAGTTGGGCGGCGCATTCCCGTGCGGCTCGTCAAGGGTGCCTACTGGGATAGCGAGGTGAAATGGGCGCAGGAGCAGGGCCTGGAAAGCTACCCGGTGTTTACGCGCAAGTCGCATTCGGACGTGTCCTACCTCGCTGCGGCCCGCGCCGCACTTGGCGCAGGCGACAAGATTTACGCGCAGTTTGCGACCCACAATGCGCACACGCTGGCGAGCATCCTGCACTACGCGGGTTCGCGCCGCGATTACGAGTTTCAGCGCCTGCACGGCATGGGCGAAGAGCTCTATGCCGAAGTTGTTGATCCGGACAAGCACGACCGGCCGTGCCGCGTCTATGCGCCGGTAGGTAATCACGAAGACTTGCTGCCATACCTCGTTCGGCGTCTTCTCGAGAACGGCTCAAATACCTCGTTCGTCAATAAGATCGCTGACGAGTCGATCGATGCCATGGACATCATTGCCGATCCGCTGGAGACGGCGGCCGGACACGACTACGCAGCCCATGACAAGATCCCGCAGCCGCTCGAGATCTTCCAACCCGAGCGTGAGAACTCGCAGGGCATCAATCTCGCCGATCGCACAATCAGTAGCGAGTTGCTAGGAGAACTGGAGAGAGCTGCGCAGAAGAGCTACACAGCGAAACCGATCATCGGCGGCAAGGAAGTGGACGGCAAGGAGGAACCGTCGGTCAATCCGTCGGACGTCTCCGAGATTGTCGGCGTGTGCCACCAGGCGTCCGCGGACGACGTACGCCGGGCGATCGATGTGTCGATCGAAGCGCAGCCGTCATGGGATCGCATGGGTGGTCACGAGCGTTCGATCATCCTGAATCGCGCCGCGGATCTATACGAGAAGCATCGTGATGAACTGTTGGGGCTCGTCGTTCGCGAGGGCGGACGGACGATTCCCGATGCGATCTCCGAGCTTCGCGAAGCCGTCGACTTCATGCGCTATTACGGCGCCCAGGCCGAAAAGCACTTCGGCGAGCCCATCGTGCTACCCGGGCCAACCGGGGAACGCAATACGCTCAGCATGCGCGGCAAAGGTGTGTTCATCGCTATTAGCCCGTGGAACTTCCCGTTGGCGATCTTCACCGGGCAGGTTACGGCGGCCCTTGCCGCGGGCAATGCGGTGCTGGCGAAACCCGCGGCTCCGACGCCGGTCATCGCATACCGGGCGATCCAGCTTCTGCACGAAGCCGGCGTTCCGGCCGATGTCCTGCACTACGTACCGTGCGGCGGCCGCATGATCGGCGAGGCCGGCGTGGCCGATCCGCGTATCGCTGGCGTCGTGTTCACCGGTTCGACCGAGGTTGCGCAGACGATTAACCAGACCCTCGCCCATCGCGTTGGACCGATCGGCACACTGGTTGCCGAAACGGGCGGCCAGAACGCGATGTTCGTGGACAGTTCGGCGCTGCCGGAGCAGGTTGTCCATGATGCGATCTATTCCGCGTTTAACAGTGCCGGTCAGCGCTGTTCGGCGCTACGGTTGCTCTGCGTGCAGGAGGAAATCGAGCCCAGGACACTTGATCTTCTCAAGGGCTACATGGAAGAGCTGACGATCGGCGATCCGCGGCATCTCTCGACCGACGTCGGGCCGTGTATCGACGACCCCTCAAGGCAGATCCTTGCCACACACGTCGAGCGCATGGGCAGGGAGCAGAAGGTCGTACACCGCTGCAGGCTTCCTGACGAGGCTTTCAAGGGCACCTATTTTGCGCCAACCCTGGTCGAAATTGATGGCATTGGCGCCCTGACTGAAGAGCAATTCGGTCCGGTGCTGCATGTCGTGAAATTCAAGAGCCGGTATCTGGACAAGACCGTCGCCGCCGTGAACCGCACTGGATTCGGCCTGACAATGGGCGTGCACAGCCGCATCGACTCGCGTATCGCAGGACTGGCTGCGGACTCCGGTGCCGGCAATCTCTATGTCAATCGCAACATGATCGGCGCCGTCGTTGGCGTGCAGCCGTTCGGTGGCAGAGGGCTGTCAGGCACGGGTCCCAAGGCCGGAGGCCCGCACTACGTGCAGCGTTTCGGCACCGAATTCACGCTGAGCAACAACATCTCTGCGGTCGGTGGTAATGCCAGCCTGCTGACGCTCGGCTCAGACTGAGCGCTGCAGTCGATGCCGGAAATCAGTGTTTTCGACATCTTCAAGATAGGCATCGGCCCGTCCAGTTCGCACACGGTCGGGCCGATGAAAGCTGCGAAGGCCTTCGCCGGCGCCGTTGCAGGACCGAACGTCGCGAGATTCCATGCGACCTTATTTGGGTCCCTGGCATGGACCGGCAAAGGCCACGGGACAGACATAGCCGTACTGCTCGGCCTTCACGGGCACGAGCCCGAGACCCTGGATCCCGATGCGGTCGATGACATCCTCGCCGGCATTCGTGAAGCAGGCCGGGTCGACGTCGATTTCAACTACGAGCGCGAACTCGAGCGTCATACCAATGGCATGACCTTCGTCGCGCTGGACGCGGAGGGCAAAGAGCTGTTGCGCGAGGACTACTTTTCCCTCGGCGGCGGCTTCATAGCCCGGGGAGACGACCCCGAACCGGCGGCACAGTGCGGCGAGCCGCCGTTACCCTTCATGACCAGCGACTCATTGTTGAAGACTGCTGCGAAGCACGATCTGTCGATCGCCGAGCTTGTACTTCGCAACGAGGAAAGCTGGCGTGATCCTGACGAAGTCCGCGGCCGTCTCGACGCCATCTGGATAGCGATGCGGGATTGCATCGACCGCGGGCTGAGAACCGAGGGGGTGCTGCCCGGCAAGATGGAAATCATTCGCCGCGCCCCGCGGTTGTTCAAGAGTCTCACGGGTAAAGGCGAACCCGATCCATTGGACTCGCTGGAATGGGTTAATGCATTCGCAATTGCCGTCAATGAGGAGAACGCGGCCGGAGGCCGCGTCGTCACGTCGCCCACGAACGGTGCGGCGGGCATTATTCCAGCCGTGCTGCGGTACTACGTTGACTTCGTGCCCGGCGCCGACGAGAAGGGCATCCACAGGTTCCTGCTGACTTCGGGTGCGATCGGCATTCTCTACAAGATCAACGCGTCAATTTCAGGCGCCGAGATGGGTTGCCAGGGCGAGGTGGGTGTCGCGTGTTCAATGGCCGCGGGCGGACTCGTGGCGGCACTTGGCGGTTCTAACGACCACGTGGAAGAGGCCGCGGAAATCGGCATGGAGCATAACCTGGGCCTGACCTGCGACCCGATCGGCGGTCTCGTACAGATTCCTTGCATCGAGCGCAACGCGATGGGCGCGATCAAGGCGATCAATGCGGCGAAGCTGGCCAGGCACGGCGATGGTTCGCACAAGGTGACGCTGGACCAGGTGATCGAGACGATGCGTCAGACCGGGCTCGACATGGCGCAGCAGTACAAGGAAACCTCCAAGGGCGGGCTCGCGGTCAACGTGCCCGAGTGCTGATTCAGCTCAGAAACTCTGCATACGGACCAGGTATTCGCGCAGCGCATCGGTAAAGGTCGGGAAGACTTCCGAGCTGATCGTGCTCACGTAGCGCTGGTCGTATGATGCGTCCGGGCACCAGACCAGCGATGCGAACAGGTCCGGCGTCTCACTGCCGGGCATTGGCTGCAGGTGCCCGCCGATAACCCAGCAGGCTTCGACATCGGAGGCCGAGAATGCCTCATTGCCAGAAGCTCTGACGATCTCGAGGATGTAATCGATGCTGCCCTCGGCAACCATCGACGCCGCGCGGATTTCCTCGGCCGATAGCAGGTTCGCCTGCCGAAAACCATCGTGGACAGCGAGCATGGTCCGGTGGTCGTCTGGTAGCCGAACGCCAAGACGCGCCTCCGTTGCGTCGAGCAGCTCGGGGCTGGCCGGGCCGGGCGGAAAGAACTCGCGGGTGATCATGCGCTCGAGCAGGGACGGTCGACGGAATTCGCCAAGCAGCTCCGCGGCATTCAGGTCAGCAAGCTGGGCCCGCCGTTCGGCCGCGACACGCTCAGCGCGCTGCTCGTAAGCGGCGCCATATTGCGGGCTTGCCCACACCTGCCGCAACAGGTCCTCGACGCGCTCGTATGCACCTGCATCGGCGCCCAGTCGGAAGACTGCCATCTCTCCATCCGCTGCGTCAGGGTCGACGAAAGTCCAGGACGTTTCATCCGTGTCATCCCCGATCTTCCACCAGCCGGCCGTCTGCGATACCGGTATTACGATGTCCCCGTCAGCTCCGCCGCCATAGAGGTATAGGGAGTCTTCGTAGATGTAGTACTGCAGGTCGCCGGCTCGAAACTCTCCGGGCTCGACGAATGCAATGCCGCTGACAGGCAGGATACCGGCGGTGTCGAGGCCATCGCTTACATCGTAGAGTGCGGCAAGATGTGCCGGCAACGAACGCCCAAGTCTTGCTTCCACCTCGAGTCGGGCGCTCGATGAGGCCGGAGGACGCAGGGCACCGCCTGCGGCCAGGTCCCGCACGAGACCTCCGATATCGAGTCGCGCGGCGCGGGCATCGATCTCCTGGTATTCGAGTTCGATTGCCTCATAGTCGACGCCGCCCTCCAACTCTTCATCGAACGGAGTTGTCGCGAGTAAAGTCAGGGCCAAAGCGCCAATCGGCACGACCAACAGTGCTCCGTAGACCGCCGAGACCAGGACGCGCTGCCCACGTGCCATCGGCTCTACGGCGAGTGTATGCAGGATGTTGTTCGCGAGTGCTATGCGCTTCGCGGCCGATTTGGGATTGCCGAGCTTCTTCTGCAATTCCTCGAACAGCCAGACGCGGCGCGTCGCCGTGTCACCGTCGGGGCAGCGGCCGGCATACTCCCGGACCAGCCTCGCGGTGCGCATCATGCCCTTGATGGCGGGCAGTTGCAGCGCTGCGATCAGGGCTAGTGGCCAGAACTCAAGCAGGTAGGCGACGTAGATGCCGAGCACGACGCCAAGAATGATGACGAATGCCTGCACACCGGACCAGCGCGGCGGCAGGATCGCCTGCGCGACATGCGCACCGTCGAGCGGGGGGATCGGGAGAATATTCAGGTAGTTGACGAACAGCAGCACGATGACGGCACTAAATGCCCAGCTGCCCATGAACTGCCAGTCCGCCGGGTCGGACAGACTGTAAGCAAGCAGTCCCCAGCCCAGGACGATTCCGGGCAGCGGCCCGGCCAGTGCCACCCAGGCGCGTTTGGCAGCGCTCGGATCGTTCTCGTGGCCGATGGTTACGCCTCCCAGCAGCGGTAGCAGTGTGATGTGCGGGTTCTCGTAGCCGTACAACCTCATTGCCAGCCAGTGGCCGCCCTCATGCAGGACAATCACAGTGAGGATGATGATGGTGAACTCGAGTCCGAGGAACGGCCAGCCAATGCCAACAAAGAGCGCAGCACTGATCAGCAGCAACAGCCATTGCATGTCCTGTGAGGGCGCCAGCTTCTTCTGAATCTCGACCAGGCTCGAGAGGAACGGCAGACGCGATGTCGGTGTCGCGAGTTCGCCAGCCGCGGCTGGCTTCGGTCGCGTCAACATCTTGCCCAGGATTCGCAGGGCGAAGCCGACAGAGGGGCGAGCCGTACCGTGAGTTTCGCGCAGCTTGCCGCGCTCGATCAGCCGCTGCCGGATTGCGTTCATGTGCTCACTCGCAAAGCCAATCACATCCTGCCTGGGCGAGCTACGTGCGACCGGGACGCCCAGGCTGGCGACGAAGGTGGTGTGCGCCTCAATCTCGGCGGCTTCGTCGGAACCTTCGACGGTCTGCGCTGGAGTCTTCGCATCGTCGATCGCGGAGAAGTATGGGTCGCTCACCTGTGTGACGACGTAGCGGCCATCCGACAGTAAGCTCGTGTAATAGGTCAGCAGAGAATTTGGATGAGCGACCTCGATCGTCGGCCCGACCCAGGCAACGACGCCGGTCTCTGCGTTACGAAACGCCGCCTGGACGCCAACGACACCTGCTTCGTCCGGGGGTGCGTCCGTGCCGACCCAGGCAGGGCCGGCGAAACCGAGCGCTGTCAAAGCCTCGGTCTTGGCATCGATCAGGTCGAGGCCGCCAAATGATGTCTCGTCCGGCCGCTGTGTCGGCCTGGCTGAATGCGGGGGGAACGCCATGGATAGCGCACTCCGCAGGAACTGCAGCGCAATGAGGGAGACGATTCCGACGATGACGTAGACCCAGCTCATGACGGGCCCACGATATCAGACCGGCGAAACCCGTTGTGTGAGCGGAATCCCGTGTTAGCGGGGCAGTTTCTTCGGCCAGTCGTGGACGAGCAGCTCGGTCGCGGGCTGCTCGTAAAGATTCCAGTTTTCCTGGTGCAGCCCTACTGAAACGACGCCGGCCGTTGGCAGGTTGATGGTTAAACCGGGCTGGACGTAGTTGACGAGGTCCGTTAGCCCGGGGTTGTGGCCGAATAGCATGAGACTATTGAAGCCGTCATCCTGCGCAATAATGATGTCCAGGATCTGGTCGAGCGAGGCCAGGTAAAGCCCGGGCTCGCGTTGCAGGAATTCCCTCGGGTAACCGATTTCGGCCGCGACGACCTTGGCGGTCGTCCACGCGCGCACGGCGGGGCTCGAGATAATCAGCGATGGCCGGATGCCATGGGCCTTGATACGCCGACCCATTACAGGGGCATCGCGAGTCCCACGGCGATTCAGAGGGCGTTCCCGGTCGCTCAGTGAAGCGTCCTTCCAGCTTGACTTCGCGTGTCGGACAATTGTGAGCGTTTTCATATATTTATGCTAATTACTTAAAGTTACATCAATCCTGTTTGCAGGCGCGCCTCGTCACTCATCATGCCTACATTCCAGGGCGGATCGAAGACCAGTTCGACGCTGACGTTGGCCACAGTCGGAATCACCGCGATCTTCTCACGCGCGTCCTGCACGAGCACATCGCCCATGCCGCAACCCGGCGCGGTCAGCGTCATATCCACTTCGACCGCGCGCTCGCCGTTGCCAAGCGGTCTGAGTTCGCAACGGTAGATCAGTCCGAGGTTCACGATGTCGACCGGGATCTCGGGGTCGTAGCAAGTGCTGAGCTGCTCCCAGATGACTTCTTCAATGTCTTTGTCCGTGGCGTTCTCCGGTATGGCAGGGGGCGGTACCGGCTCTTTGCCGAGGGCATCGGCGTCTGCGCCGGAGATGCGAAAGAGGTTGCCTTCCACGTAAACCGTGAAGCTCCCGCCCAGGGCCTGCGTGATGAAGCCCTCCGTGCCCTCGCGCAGTGTGACGGATTCGCCGACCGGGATGATGATAGCGGTGACGTCGCGTACTAGCGTGACGGGTTCGTTGGTGTGGCCAAACATCGTGTTCCTTACTCCGTGGTAGCCGGGGTCGGGTTATCAGTAAGCGCGGCGTGCAGGGCATGCCACGCGAGCGTCGCGCATTTTACACGCGATGGGTATTCGCGCACGCCCTCCAGGGCGGCGAGTTTTTCGAGCTCGACGTCTAGCTGCGATGCGCCACCGGTCAGCCGGTCGGTGACCACGGCAAAACAAGACTCTGCCGATTCAACCGACATTCCCTCGATCGCGTCCGTCATCAGCGAGGCCGAAGCGACCGATATCGCGCAGCCCGTACCCTCGAAACTGGACGACTCGATTCTGCCACTGTCGATCTTGAGATAGAGGCGGAGTTTGTCTCCGCACAGTGGGTTGATGCCATCTGCCTTATGCGTGGCGTCGTTCAGTCGACCGAAGTGCCGCGGCTTACGCGAGTGATCGAGGATCAGCTCACGGTAGAGGTCGCGGAGCTCGGCGTGGCTCACCCGAAGATCTCCCGGGCCTTCTCCAGTGCGATCACCAATCGATCGATGTCATCGCGATTGTTGTAGAACGCCAGCGATGCGCGGCAGGTGCCCGAAACTCCGAACCATTGCATGACGGGCATCGCGCAGTGGTGTCCGGTGCGAATGGCGACGCCCTGGTGGTCGAGGATCGTGCCCAGGTCGTGCGAGTGAATGTCGTCGAGAAGGAACGACTGCACGCTGGCTTTGTTGGCGGCTTCACCAATAAAGCGCATGCCGTCGACATCGCGAAGCTGGCTGACCATGTAATCGTGCAGTTCGTGCTCGTAGTCGGCGATTCGCTGCATGCCGATGCGCTGCAGGTAGTCGACGGAAGCGCCGAGACCAACGACACCGGAGATGTTCGGCGTTCCAGCCTCGAACTTGTAAGGCAGCTCGTTGTAGATCGTATTCTCGAACGACACCTCGAGGATCATGTCACCGCCACCCTGCCACGGAGGCATTTCCTCGAGCAGTGCTTCGCGGCCAAAGAGCACGCCGGTGCCGGTCGGCCCGAACATCTTGTGACCGGAGAATGCATAGAAATCGCAGCCGATTGCCTGCACGTCTATATCAAGATGTGGCACGCCCTGAGCGCCGTCGATCAGTACGGGAACGTTGCGGCCTTTGCAGAACGCGACAACTTCCTCGACCGGGTTTACGGTTCCAAGTGCGTTCGATACATGAGAGATACCAACGAGCAGGGTGCGCTCGTCGACAAGCTCGTACAGCTCGTCTATCGAAACCTCGCCCCGGTCATTAATGGGCGCAACCCTGAGTTCCGCACCAGTTTGTTCGCAGACCAGCTGCCACGGCACGATGTTGGCGTGGTGCTCCAGGTGCGTAATGACGATGTTGTCGCCAGCCTGCAGGCGTGGTCGGCAGAAGCTCTGCGCCACGAGGTTGATCGCTTCGGTGGTGCCCTTGGTCAGAACGATCTCGCTGCGCGCCGACGCGTTGATGAAATCGCGCATTTTGTCGCGTGCGCCTTCGTAAGCTTCGGTGGCACGATGGCTGAGCGTGTGAACGCCGCGGTGGACGTTGGCATGGTCCTCGCGCTGGTAGGCGGCAACAGTCTCGATAACAACCTCTGGCTGTTGCGCGGATGCCGCGCTGTCCAGGTAGACGAGCGGCTGACCGTGCACGGACTGCCGCAGCGCGGGGAAATCCAGGCGCCAGTCTGCTGCTTGCGTGACACGTGCTGGCGCGGCGTTCATGAAGGATCCTCCTCGATGGTCACCGCGAGCTCCTCTAGGCGACGCTCAATAAGCGCACTGACTGCACCGCGAGCAGCTTCGACCGGGACGCGGGAAACGAGGCCGGCGGCGAAGGCATGTGTCAGCACCTGCATGGCCGCAGTGCGATCAAGCCCGCGAGTGCGCAGGTAGAAGAGGGCGGTCTCGTCGAGTTGACCGACGGTCGTGCCATGGCTGCACTTGACGTCATCCGTGTAAATCTCGAGTTCCGGCTTGGCGTCGATTTCCGCCTTCTCGCTTAACAGCAGGTTGTGGTTGGCCTGGTCTGCGTCCGTGCCGTCGGCGCCCTCATGGACGATCGCCTTGCCATTCCAAACGCACCGACAGCGCCCGTTGAGGATGCCGCGATATTCCTGTCGTGACGTTGCCGGGCCGACGCGGTGATCGACACGCGTGTGGTTGTCTAAATGCTGACCATCGCCGGCGAGGTATAGCCCGTCGAACGATACCTCCGCACCAGTGTTGGCGATGTCTATGTCGATATCGTTGCGGACCATGCCGCCGCCAAGGTCAAAACTCGCGGAGCTGAAGCGCGCGTCTTTGCCAAGGCTCACCCGGGTCTTGCTCGTTTGAAGGTGATTGCGGCCACGGTCCTGAATACGGACGTGGCTTGCTATTGCAGCGTCGCTGACGTGAAGGGTCACGATCGTATTCGCATACTGATCGGCATCGCCGCGCGATACGTGGTACTCGATGAGCTCGCCACTGGCCCCGTTCTGAAATTCGACCTCAACGTAGGCTTGCGCCACCGAAGTCTGCTCGGCGCTATCGAGCAACAACAGCCCGATGGGTCGCTCGACCTGGCCTGAGACACGGATGCGAATGCCGTCACGAACCAGCGCCGCATTGAACTCGGCCAGTGCCGAGTCGCCGACGGGAATATCGTCGACTCTGTCGACTGATACACCGTCAGGTGCCTGCGTTGTCTGCAGTACGCCATCGGCGATCACGAGCCACGCGGCATCAATCGTACTGGTGATCGCGGCCGCATCATCCTGCAAAGCCGAAGCTGCCGTGGCCGGCTTTTCGTCCAGCCATCGCGAGGCAATATCACGAGCCTGCGAGAGGTCCGTGTACTTCCAGTCCTCGTCCCGGGTGGTCGGGAATCGCGCAACAATCTCGCGCAGCTTGTCGTCGGATAGTCGACTCATGCGTTGGCCGCCTCACGTACCCAGTCGTAGCCTTTCTCTTCAAGTTCGAGTGCCAGCGTCTTGTCGCCGGAGCGAACGATCCGGCCCTGCGACAGGACGTGCACGAAATCGGGCTCGATGTAATCCAGCAGACGCTGGTAATGGGTGACGAGCACAATGGCTCGTTCCGGACTGCGTAACGCGTTGACGCCGGCGGCGACGGCCTTTAGTGCATCGATGTCGAGGCCGGAATCCGTCTCATCGAGTATCGCGAGCTCGGGTTCCAGCATCGCCATCTGCAGGATCTCGTTGCGCTTCTTCTCGCCGCCCGAGAATCCTTCGTTGACGCCGCGATTAAGAAATTTCGGATCCATGCCGAGCGCGGCCATCTTCTCGCGGGCGAGTTTCAGGAATTCGAACGAGTCGATTTCACCTTCGCCACGGTGCTCGCGCCGGGCATTCATTGCAGCCTTCAACAAGTAAGCGTTGTTTACACCGGGAATTTCGACCGGGTACTGGAATCCTAGGAAGATGCCCTCGCGCGCGCGATCCTCGGGTTCGAGTTCCAGCAGGTCCTTGTCCTTGAAGGTGACCGAGCCGCCAGTGACTTCGTAGTCATCATGACCGGCCACGACCTGGGCCAGCGTGCTCTTGCCGGAGCCATTAGGTCCCATGATGGCGTGAACTTCGCCGGCCTGAACCGAGAGTGACAGGCCATTGAGTATGTCGTTGCCGGCGACGCGGGCTTTGAGATCTTTGATATCGAGCATTTTCACTTCCTAGCCGACAGCGCCTTCGAGGCTGACGTTGAGTAGCGCCTGCGCCTCGACGGCAAATTCCATCGGGAGTTCCTTGAAGACTTCCTTGCAGAAGCCGTTGACGATCATGTTGACGGCATCTTCTTCGGAGATGCCGCGCTGACGGCAGTAGAACAACTGGTTCGCCGAAATCTTTGACGTCGTTGCCTCGTGTTCCACCTTTGCCGATGGGTTTCTGATTTCCATGTAGGGAAACGTGTGCGCGCCGCAGTCCTTGCCGATGAGCAGCGAGTCGCACTGCGTATGGTTGCGCGCGCCCTTTGCCTGCGGCATGACTTTCACCAGGCCGCGGTAAGCCTGTTGGGCGCGACCGGCCGAAATGCCCTTGGAGACAATCGTCGAGCTGGTGTTCGGGCCGATGTGAATCATCTTGGTGCCCGTGTCGGCCTGCTGCAGGTTGTTCGTGACGGCCACTGAGTAGAACTCGCCGACCGAGTTGGCGCCACGAAGCAGACAGCTCGGATACTTCCACGTGATCGCAGAGCCCGTCTCGACCTGCGTCCAGGAAATTTTCGAATTGGCGCCGCGACAATCGCCGCGTTTGGTGACGAAGTTGTAGATGCCACCTTTGCCTTCCTCGTCGCCCGGGTACCAGTTCTGTACCGTCGAATACTTGATCTCGGCGTCTTCCATCGCGACCAGTTCCACGACGGCGGCGTGCAGCTGATTCTCGTCGCGCATCGGGGCTGTACAGCCTTCGAGGTAACTCACGTAGCTGCCCTCATCGGCGACAACCAGGGTTCTTTCGAACTGACCGGTATTCGCGGCGTTAATGCGGAAGTAGGTCGATAGCTCCATCGGGCAGCGCACGCCCTTCGGGATATAGACGAACGAACCATCGCTGAAGACCGCCGAGTTGAGCGCGGCGAAAAAGTTGTCGCGTCGCGGCACAACGGAACCGAGATACTTCTTGACGAGTTCCGGGTGCTCCACGACGGCTTCCGAGAACGAACAGAAGATCACGCCAGCCTCGGAGAGCTTCTCCTTGAACGTCGTGGCAACCGAGACGCTGTCGAACACTGCATCGACCGCGACGCCGGCCAACCGTGCACGCTCGTGCAGCGGTATACCGAGCTTGTCGTAGGTCTCGAGCAGTTTCGGATCGACTTCGTCGAGGCTCTTCGGCCGGTCTTCATCGGATTTCGGCGCAGCGAAGTAGGAGATCGCGTTGTAGTCGATCTTCGGGTAATGGACATGCGCCCACTCGGGCTCCTCCATTTCCAGCCACTGGCGATAGGCCTGCAGGCGCCACTCGAGCAGCCATTCCGGTTCGTTCTTGCGCGCGGAGATCGCGCGCACGACGTCTTCATCGAGTCCGGGCGGCAGGCTTTCGGTCGCTATATCAGTAACGAAGCCGTGCTCGTAACGTCGATTGACGAGACTTTCGAGTTGTTCAGTTTCAGTTGCCATTCTTCTCTACCGTGATCGGCAATCCGGCGAACCGGAAAGTCGGTACCGGGCTGTTGCTATGAATAAGGTCATTAAGGGTGACGTCCTGGAGCGCCCGGTGGATAGCCACGTTGATGCGCTGCCACGCCTGTCCGACCGTGCAGGATCCCTCATGTTCACAGTCGCCGTCGCTGGCGCTGCACTCGGTGATCGATACCGGGCCTTCCAGCGCGTCAATGACGTCTGCCGCGCTGATCTCGTGCGGTGCCTGGGACAGGCGATACCCGCCGTTCGCCCCGCGCGTCGACGAGACGAGCCCGGCGCGCGCCAGCAGTTTGAGCAACTTGCTCACCGTCGGTGGCGCGATTCCGGTCGCGGCGGCCACATCGGCAGCGCTGCACACCGTGGCCTGGTTCGATGCCAGGTGGGCGAGCAGGACGGTCCCGTAATCGGTGAGTTTGCTGATTCTGAGCACGGCGAAAGGGTGGTTCCGGAGAATAAGGGACTATTTTAGTCCTATTTGGCCGGTTAGGCCACTCTCTGAAAAGAACTGATACGAAGTTGTCGGGTCTTTTTGCTATCCTCCGGCGTTACATGTCAGGGGTATTACTTCGTTTTGGCCGATTACTCCAAAAATCTGATTGAGATCCAGGATCTCACGTTCTCGCGTGGGCCCCGGAAGATCTTTGACGGGCTCGATTTGACGATCAAGCGCGGCCAGGTCACGGCGCTCATGGGTCCGAGCGGAACCGGCAAGACGACCTTGCTGCGACTGATCACGCGTCAGCTCATTCCCGAGCACGGCACGATCTACGTCGACGGTGTCGACATTTCAACGCTGGACCAGAGCGAGCTCTACCGCTTGCGTCAGCGCTTCGGCATGCTCTTTCAGAATGGCGCGCTGCTCACGGACCTCACTGTCTTCGAGAACGTCGCGTTTCCGCTGCGTGAACATACGAAACTCAGCCAGCGGCTGATTCGTCACATCGTGCTGACCAAACTGCACGCCGTCGGCTTGCGCGGCGCCGCCGCGATGACGCCGGCGGAGCTGTCGGGCGGTATGGCGCGACGCGTAGCGCTCGCCCGTGCCATGGTGATGGATCCCGACATTCTCCTGTACGACGAGCCGTTCGTTGGCCTCGACCCCATCTCGATGGGTGTCATCGTACGACTCGTCCGACGCATGAACGACGCGCTCGGCATCACCAGTATTCTCGTGAGCCATGACGTCGAGGAAGTCGCGACGGTAGCGGATAACAGTTTCCTTCTGTCGGATGGCAAGGTGGCAGCTTCGGGAAGTCCTGACGAGCTGCGAACTGCCAATTCGGAACTCGTTCGCCAGTTCATGCACGGCATGGCCGACGGACCGGTTGCATTTCACTACGACGCCCCGAGCTATGAAGAACAGCTCCTCGGAAGGGACACCGAGTGAACAGGACAGCCCAGGACATCTACAACAACACCGTCGAGTTCATCAGGACGTTCGGCGCGTTCCAGTTGTTTTTCCTGCGCTTGCTGCAGCATTCGCCGGCACTGTTGTTCGGTCGTTTCCCTGTTGTCGTCAAGCAGGTCTACAACGCCGGTGCGCTGTCGCTTGTCATCGTCATGATCTGCGGGTTGTTCGTCGGTGCGGTGCTCGCGCTGCAGGCCTACTCGAACATGTCACGCTTCAATGCAGAGGACTGGACCGGTGTCGCTGCCGCGTTCGCGCTTGTCAAAGAGCTGGGACCGGTCATGACGGCCATCCTGTTTGCCGGCCGCGCTGGCACAGCATTGACGTCGGAGATTGGTCTGATGAAGGCCACCGACCAGCTGGCGGCAATGGAGATGATGGCGGTTAACCCGGTAAGTCGCGTGCTCGTGCCGCGCTTCCTTGGTGGCGTCATAGCAATGCCATTGCTCGCGGCGATATTCAGCGCCGTTGGCATGTTTGGCGCTCACCTTGTTGGCGTCGAGCTGTTCCAGGTGGACGTCGGCTCGTTCTGGCAGCAGATCCAGCTCACGGTAGAGCTGTCGGATGTCAACGAAGGCATCATCAAGAGCATTGTGTTCGGTGTGGCGGCCAGCTTGATAGCCGTTTGGGAAGGATATAATACGGTGCCGACGGCGGAAGGCGTCGGCCGTGCAACGACTCGCACCGTTGTGATCACGGCGATTACGATTCTCGTATTCGATTTCATGATCACGGCGGCGCTGATTTGAGGATTTAGCATGCGACAAACACGTTCCGTCGAAATAAGTACCGGTCTGTTCGTCCTGCTCGGAATGAGCGCGTTGTTTTTCCTGACGACGCAGACGACGGGCGGTGATGATTTCAAGGCCGAATCGGTATACACGGTCGAAGCGCGCTTCGAGAACATTGGCAGCCTGCGTACGAGAGCGCCGGTGACGATGTCGGGCGTCACGATCGGGCGCGTCACTGACGTGTCGTTCGATGAGGAATCGCTTGAGGCCGTCGTGCTGTTCGTTATCGATAGCGAGTACGACCAGATCCCGGACGACTCGGACGCAAGCATCCTGACGTCAGGCATCCTCGGCAGCCAGTACATCGGTCTGCAGGCGGGCGGCTCGGATCTGTACCTCGAGGAGGGCAGCGAGATCCTGTTCACGCAGTCCGCGATTGTCCTCGAAAACCTGATTGGCAAATTCCTGGTGAACTCGGGATCGAGCAGCGAGGAGGACGATTAGTA
>JASJCM010000066.1 GCA_030065985.1 Woeseiaceae bacterium
CCGATGCGATGGCCCTTCAGGCCGGCCGCCTCGATGAGACGTGCCGAGTAATCTCCGGGTGGATTGCGGAATACGGATCCGCAACTTGGCTGCCCAAGCGGCTGCGTTGTTTTACGGCGCTCGAGCATGCTGTTCATCGTTTCCATGCTCGGCTCAACACCGGGCTCGAAGCGAAACAGTCCCTCGAGAAACCACTCGTCGGCAGGGCCCGCGACACTGCGGTAAGCGACGTTGTACTCGCCGGGTGCGCGCTCATGAATCTCGCCGGCACGGTTGATCGTGCGCACGGACTCGACGCGCTCCCAGGTTTCGCCACCGTGCGCGCCTGCGTTCATAGCCAGCGCGCCACCGACGGTGCCGGGGATGCCGGCAAAGAACTCCGACGGACCAAGACCCCAGCGAATGCACTGTCGCGCGAGCTGCGTGCACGGCAGTCCGGCGCCGGCGCGTACCCGGTAGTCGTCGACACGCTCAAGCGTCCTGAGCATCTTCGTCGCCGAAATGACAACGCCCGGTATGCCGCCGTCGCGCACCAACAGGTTGGAGCCGACGCCGTGCCAGAAGATCGGTGTCGACGCGTCAAGCTCGGCAAGGAAGACCGATAGATCGTCAATACTGGCCGGCACGAAGAAGGTCTCCGCCGGGCCACCCACACGCCACGAGGTATGGCGGCTCATTGGCTCGTCATAGCGAAGCTCGCCCTGCACGCTGATGTCTGGTGCCGCAGCCATCATGAGTGCACCTTCAATGAAGGGCCGTCGCTGAGCAGTTCCGGCAGGGTCTGTGCATAAGCACCGATATCGCCTGCGCCCATCGTCAGTACGAGATCGCCGTCCACGAGAACGTCTTCGAGAACGGCTGCGAGATCTTCCAACTGTTCGACAAAGACTGGTTCGACCGCGCCGCGGGTGCGTACCGCGCGCGCTATCGAGCGACCGTCGGCACCCGGAATCGGGTCCTCACCGGCGGCATAAACATCGAGCAGGACCAGCGCGTCAGCTTCGGACAGAACGGAAGCAAAGTCGTCCATGAGATCGCGGGTACGCGTGTAGCGATGCGGCTGAAAAACGAGCACGACACGACGCGCGGGGTAGCCGGCCTTCGCGGCAGCAAGCGTCGCAGCGACCTCGGTCGGATGATGACCGTAGTCGTCGACGATTGTGACGGTACCGTCTTTCGTCCGCACATCGCCGAGGTGCTGGAACCGCCGGTCGATTCCTTCGAACTTCTCCAGCGCAGCGACGACCGCGTCGTCACCGATCTGCAGCTCATCGGCCACCGCGATGGCAGCGAGCGAGTTGCGGACGTTGTGCATGCCGGGAAGGCGCAGCTTCACGTGCAGCATCTGGTGCACGCTTTGCGTGTCGCCGAGGTCCTGTTCGGCCTTGCTCGAGCGGACGACGTCGAACTCGGTTGTATCTTCACTGAACTCGACATTGACCGCGCGAATGTCGGCCTCTTCGTTCGTGCCATAGGTTGTGATCGAGCGGCCGATGTCTCCGAGGACCTCGTTCACGCCCGGGTCGTCCGTACAGACGACAGCCAGCCCATAGAACGGCAGGTTGTGCAGGAACTCGATGAAGCTCGACCTGAGCTTCTCGATATCCCCGTCATAGGTCGACATGTGATCGGCATCGATATTCGTGACGATCGACAGCATTGGCTTCAGGTGCACGAACGACGCATCGCTTTCATCGGCTTCGGCCACGAGGTAATCGCCTTCGCCCAATCGCGCATTGGCATCCGCACTCTTGAGCCGTCCACCGATCACGAACGTCGGGTCCAGGCCACCCTCGGCAAGAACGCTAGCGACGAGACTCGTCGTCGTGGTCTTGCCATGCGTGCCGGCGACCGCGATGGCATAGCGGAAGCGCATCAGCTCGGCGAGCATTTCGGCACGGCTGACGACGGGCATCAGCTGCTCGCGGGCGGCGGCCACTTCGGGGTTGGTTTCATCGACCGCGCTGGAAACGACTACTGCGTCGGCGTCGCGTATGTGGTTGGCAGCGTGGCCGATGAATATTTTGGCGCCCTGGCCCTCCAGGCGCCGTGTCTGTTTGTTGGTCTTGAGGTCGGAGCCCTGCACGGCGTAGCCGAGGCTCAGCATGACCTCGGCGATGCCGGACATGCCGGAGCCACCAATGCCGACGAAGTGCACGCAGTGGATGCGACGCATTTTCTTGATCATGCTGCGACTCCAGCCTGCTCGAGGCAGATCTCCGTAATACGACCCAGCGAGTCCGGGCACGCCAGCGCGCGCGCTTTCGCTGCCCGCTGTTGCAGTTCGGCACGCGACTGCAACCAGTCGCGCAGCAGCACCGCAAGATGTCCGGGCGTCAGCTCACTTTCCGGGATGATCATTGCCGCGCCCGCATCGGCCAGCGGTTGCGCGTTGGCCGTCTGGTGGTCATCAACGGCTGCCGGGTACGGCACAAACAATGCCGGTACGCCGACGGCGCAGAGTTCGGCGACGGTCAGGGCGCCGGCCCGGCAAATGACGAGGTCGGCCCAGGCATAGGCAGCGGCCATGTCCTCAATGAACGGCAGAAGCTCGACATCGACATCATTGTCCGCATAGGCCTGTTTCGCGGCCTCGAGTGTGCGCTCACCGCACTGGTGGCAAACCTGCGGTCGAACGTCGCGATCGAGTAAGGCCAGCGCCGCCGGTACTGTGCGGTTCAATGCCAGTGCGCCCTGGCTGCCGCCGAGGACGAGGACCCGGAGCGGACCGTGGCGATCGGCGTAGCGTTCGTGAGGCGGTACGACGGCCGCGATGTCCTCGCGGACCGGATTGCCGACGGTTTCAGCGTCGACAGAGGAATTAAAACTGCCCGGGAAGGCTTGCAGCACAACCCGGGCAAGACGCGCCAGAAGACGGTTGGTCATGCCCGCTGCGGCGTTCTGTTCATGGATGACCAGGGGTCGACGGGTCAGCCAGGCGGCGACACCGCCGGGACCACTGACGAACCCACCCATGCCCAGCACGGCAGCGGGACGGCGACGGAAAATAACGCCGAGCGACTGCAACAGCGCCCAGCCAATTTGAAACGGTGCGATGATCATCGCGAGCGCGCCTTTGCGGCGCAGGCCCTTGATACTGATCCACTCGATGTCGATGCCGGCCGACGGGACGATGCGTGCTTCGAGGCCCGCCTGCGTGCCCAGCCAGACAACCTCGCGCGACTGCGCCTGCAGCGCCCGGGCGACGGCCAGCGCCGGGTAGACGTGCCCGCCCGTGCCACCGGCCATGACGAGTATCGGTCTCATAGCGGATCGCGACGTCATGACTTCTTGCGACCCCGCTTGCGGTTGACCGGCTTCGCATCGACGACGAGCTCGTGGTGAATCCTGAGCAGCAGCCCGATGCAGATCATTGTGATGATCAGGCTGCTGCGGCCGTAGCTGATCAGCGGCAATGTCAGGCCCTTCGTCGGCAGCAGCCCCATGTTGACGCCGATGTTGATGAACGCCTGCAGGCCAAGCCAGGTGCCAAGACCAATCGCAAAGTAGGCCTCGAAAAAACGTTCGGCCTCGTGGGCTCGCATACCGAGCTTGTAGATGCGCCAGAGAAGTGCCAGGAACAAGCCAACGAGCACCAACGAGCCGAACAATCCGAATTCCTCGGCGAACACAGCGAAGACAAAATCGGTGTGCGCCTCGGGAAGGTAAAAGAGTTTCTGTACGCTGTCGCCAAGACCGACACCAAACCACTCACCGCGACCGATCGCGATCAGCGACTGCGTAAGCTGGAAGCCGGAGTCATAAGGATCCGACCACGGATCGAGGAAGCCGGTCAGGCGCTTCATGCGATACGGCGCGGCCACGGTCAACGCAATCACAGCGAATATCGCGGCGCAGAAGAAGACGACGAAGTCGCGGATGCGGGCGCCCGCGACAAACAGCATCGTCATCGCGGTTGCCATCAGGACGATCGCCGCGCCGAAGTCCGGTTCCATTAACAGGAGACCGCAGGCCAGCGTCAACACGAGCATCGGCCTCAGGAAACCTACGAATTCTTCGCGCAGCGCCTTGTTACGACGTACGAGGTAACCCGACAGGTACATCAGGAAGCACAGACGCGCAGGTTCGGAGACCTGCAGGTTCATAAAACCGACGCGCACCCAACGCGTGCTGCCGTTGACCTCGTGACCAACGCCTGGCACGAGTACGACGGCCAGCAGGAACAGCCCGAGCAGCAGCATGAGCGGGCCGAGGTTTTGCCAGACCTGCATCGGGATGAACAGGCACACTGTACCGGCGGCTGCGCCGATTGCCGCGGCGAGCAACTGGCGCTCTATGTGGAAGAACGGGTTGTTCGCGGCGTTCTCGGAAATCGATATCGACGCGGACGCGAGGATCACGAAGCCACCGAGGAGCAACGCCAGGACGATCGCCAGCAGGATCGTGTCGATCTTGAGCTCCGTGCGCATGCGCGCCGGGAACGGGAAGGTCGCGGACTGGCTCATCGCCGTATGCCCTCCACCGCTTCGATGAATGCATCGCCGCGTGCCATGTAGTTGTCGTACTGGTCTAGGCTCGCGCAGGCAGGTGCCAGCAGTACCGTATCGTCCGACTCGGCACAGCTCGCGGCCATATGCACTGCCGACTCCATATTCTCGGCAAAATGCACGGGCATGACGGTATCCAGGGCACGCGCAATCTTCTCGGCGTCCTTGCCGATCAGCACGGCGCCGCGCAGCTTGCCTTCAATGGCCTCGGCCAGTTCGGCAAAATCGCCGCCCTTGCCGTCGCCGCCGGCGATGAGTACCAGCATGCCGTCGATCGAGTCAATCGACGCCACTGCGGCACCCACATTCGTGGCCTTCGAGTCATTGATGTAGTTGACGGCGCCGATGCGCGCGACGAACTGCATGCGGTGCGGCAAACCCGGGAACTCGACCAGCACCTGCAGCATGGCACCCGTGTCCAGCCCGGCCAGGTCGCCGACGGCCAGCGCTGCGAGTGCGTTCAGCTGGTTGTGGACGCCGAACAGCGCGAGATCGCTGACGGCCAGTAGCAGCGCATCGCCGCAGGCGAGGTACTGTTCGCCTTCGTCCTCGCGGATGCCGTAATGGCCTTCCTCGGGCACATCGAGGCCAAAGCTGATGACGCGTCCGCAGTGCCCAACCCGGCGCGCCGCTTCCTCGTCAGCGCGGTTGAACACGGCCGCGTCGACATCCGCGAAAATGCGGTACTTCGCTTCGCGGTATTCGTTCTCGTCGGCGTGCCAGTCGAGATGGTCAGGCGAAATGTTAAGCAACACCGCAACTTCTGCCGGCAAGCTTGCCGTACGCTGCAGCTGGAAGCTCGACAACTCCAGCACGTAGATGTCAGGCGCGTCGTCGTCCAGCAAGTCGAGCGCGGGCTCGCCAAGATTGCCGCCGGCGAGGACCTTGCGGCCGTCCGCCTTGCACATGTGATACAGCAGCGTCGTCACGGTGCTCTTGCCGTTCGATCCCGTGATCGCGATAAACGGCTTTTCAGCATCGCGCGCGAACAGCTCGATATCGGAAACGACTTCGAGCTTCTTCTTGCGCGCTTTCTTGAGCAGCGGATGACTGTCCGGGATACCGGGCGACGCAACGATACGGCCGATGTCCTTCGGCAATCTGTCGTCACCAAGCTGAACTTCAGCGTCGGGCCAGACATCGTCGAGCTTGTCGAGACCCGGCGGCTCTTCCCGACTGTCGAAGAACATCGCGTTCACGTCGTTGCGCTTCAGGTAACGCGCGATCGACAGACCGGTGGCACCGAGCCCCACGACCAGATCCTTGTTGCCTGTTGACTTCGCGCTACTCATCGGATCTTCAGGCTCGCCAGACCGATAAGTACGAGGATGACCGTGATAATCCAGAAACGAACAATTACCTTGGGCTCTGCCCAGCCTTTCAGTTCGAAGTGATGGTGAATCGGCGCCATGCGGAACACGCGCTTACCGGTCAGCTTGTAAGACGCGACCTGGATCATCACGGACAGCGTCTCGACCACGAAGATGCCTCCCATGATTGCCAGCACGATTTCCTGACGCACGATGACGGCGACGACGCCGAGCGCTGCACCGAGTGACAGCGCGCCGATATCACCCATAAACACCTGCGCCGGATACGTGTTGAACCACAGGAAGCCAAGACCGGCGCCCGCCAGTGCCGTGCAGAAGACGAGAATCTCGCCTGTGCCAGCCACGTACGGGATACCGAGGTATCCGGAGAAATTCACGTTGCCGGTGACATACGCAAAGATGCCAAGCGCACCACCAACGAGGACGGTTGGCATAATCGCCAGACCGTCGAGGCCATCAGTAAGGTTGACTGCATTACTGAAGCCGACAATAAAAAAGTACGTCACGACGACCTGGAACATGCCTAAGGGGATCGCCAGGTCCTTGAAATACGGGATCAACAACGAAGTCTGCACTTCGTCCGTCGCCGTAACGTACAGGGCTATGGCGGCGATGATTGCCGCACTGGACTGCCAGAAGAGCTTTTGCCGCGCCGAAATGCCGGCGGGGTCTTGAAGAATCAGTTTCTTGTAATCGTCGACGTAGCCGATTACGCCAAACGACAGGGTCACGAAAAGAACGATCCAGACATAGATGTTCTCGAGGTTCGCCCACAATACGGTGCTGATCGAGATCGCCGCGAGAATCAGCGTACCGCCCATAGTCGGCGTGCCCGCCTTGAGCAAGTGGGTCTCGGGACCCTCCTCGCGCACGGGCTGACCGAGCTGGTTCACCTGCAGGCGCTTGATCATACGCGGTCCAATGATGAACGAAATGACGAGCGCCGTGAGCGCACCCATGATGGCGCGCATCGTCAGATAGTTGAAGACGTTGAAGCCCGATTCAAACTGCGCGAGGTATTGCGTGAAGTAGAGCAGCACGATCAGGCCTCCCTTCTCACAGCTTCGGGCTCGCGCAGCGCATCGACGACACGCTCCATGCGCATTGACCGGGAGCCTTTGACGAGCACGCTGACACCCGCCGACAAGTCGGCACCGAGCTCGTCGACGAGTGCATCAATGGACGTGTACCAGCAAGCGTGCTCACCGAATCCCTCGGCCGCGTTGCTGGCAAGGTCGCCGTACGCGAACAAGCGGCTGACGCCGCTTGCCCGCGCGGCTTCTCCAACCTCGCGATGCAGTTCCGCCGCATCGTCCCCGAGTTCTTTCATGTCGCCGAGTACCAGCCAGCTCTCGCCTGGCAGGGACCCTACGAATTCGGCAGCCGCAATGACGGATATCGGATTCGCGTTGTAACTATCGTCAAAGAGCGTTGCACCGTTGACACCACGCAGTGGTTCGAGCCGGCCGCCCACGGGATTGACGCTTTCGAGACCGGTGCGGATCACATCGATCCTCAAGTCGAGTACATGAGAAATCGCCGCAGCGGCGCAGGCGTTACGCACGTTGTGAATGCCAGCGAGTGGCAGCGACACCGGAACGGACTGGCCATCGATATGCAGCACGAAGTCGGTGCCACGCACGCCTGCAACAATATCGTCAGCGCGGACATCCGCTTCGGCGCCAAATCCAAAGCTGACGCTGCGCACGTCGGTCACCAGCGTCGACCAGTAGTCGAAATACGTGTCGTCGGCGTTGAGCACAGCGACGTCCGGGCGCGAGGCGTTTTGCAGGATCTCGCCCTTCGCGCGCGAGACGCCTTTGACGGATCCGAATCCCTCGAGATGCGCAGATCCGGCGTTCGTGATCGTGACAACGTCCGGGTTCGCGAGCGCCGTCAGGTAGCCGATCTCGCCCGCGTGGTTTGCACCCATCTCGAGCACAACGTACCGATGCGATGCGTCGATGCGCGCCAGCATCAGCGGCATGCCGATGTCGTTGTTGAGGTTGCCCTGCGTCGCGAGCGTGGTTGCTTCCTGCGACAGGCATGCCGCAACCAGCTCCTTGAGCGTCGTCTTGCCGTTGCTGCCTGTGATGCCGATGACCGTGACGTCATACTGGTTGCGCCACGCCGCTCCAAATTGCCCAAGCGCAGCCTTCGTGTCGTCAACAACAATCTGCGGCAGGTCATCGTCCACAGCACCTGCTACAACCGCGCCGGCCGCGCCAGCGTCGCGAGCGACACTCACATAGTCACGACCGTCGAAGTTCGGTCCCTGCAGCGCAAAGAAAAGTTCACCGTCGCGAAGTGTTCGCGTATCGGTGCTTATGCCAGCGAAAGCCCGGTCAGCGCCTTGCAGCTGACCCTTCATTGACGCGGCGGCTTTGGCGAGGGTCGAGATCATACTGCACCCTCTCCTTTTCGAAGCGCAGCGGCCGCCACGGCATAGTCCGAGAACGGCCGCTGCTCCGCGCCAATTTCCTGATAGTTCTCATGTCCCTTGCCCGCGATCAGCACGACATCGTTGTCCGCGGCCCGTTGCAACGCCCAGGCGATCGCGGCCGCCCGATCCTCAACAATCGTGGCGCGCTCCGGCCGAGCAAAACCTGCAACGATGTCCTCTATGATCGACTGCGGATCTTCGCTGCGTGGGTTGTCGCTCGTTACAACAACCTGATCCGCAAAGTGCTCCGCGGCCTTGCCCATCTGCGGGCGCTTGCCAGTATCGCGGTCACCACCGCAGCCAAAGACGCACCACAGCTTGCCGCGCGTATGCGGACGCAGTGCCCGCAGAGCAACTTCAAGGGCGTGCGGTGTATGCGCGTAGTCGACGTAAGCGGCAGGACCATTCCCAGCTACGCGCTGCATTCTTCCGGGCGGTGCACTGAGCTGCGCCATAACGTCGCAGGCCCGCGCGAGCTCGATACCGTTATTCAGCATGAGGGCCAGCACGAGCAATGCATTGGCGACATTGAAATCGCCGGGCATGCGCAGTTCGAACCGGCCATCACCCCAGGAACTCGTGAAGCTCACGTCGGAGCCTCCCTGGTTTGCGACGACCGAGCGAACGAAGACGTACGGCCGACCGTTCGCCACGCGAGTGAAATTCGTTGACACGGTGATGACCTCCTGGCCACAGCGTGCCGCGAGCTGCTCACCGTACTCGCTATCGAGGTTGACGATCCTGTGCTTGGGACTGCAGTCGAGGAACAGGCGCGCTTTGCTGTCGAAGTAGTCGCGCATGTCCCTGTGGTAGTCCAGGTGATCACGCGTAAGGTTCGTGAATATCGCCGTGTCGAAACGAACACCGTCAACACGACCCTGCGCAAGTGCATGCGATGAAACTTCGATCGCGGCCTGCGAGGCACCTTGCCCAGCGAATTCCGCGAGCCTGCCGTGCAGTTCGATCGTGGCCGGCGTCGTCATGCCCTCATCGCCTTGCAGTTCACCGACGCCGAATCCGAGCGTGCCAAGGTAACCACACCGGTTGCCGAGCAGTTCGCCGGCCTGCGCGATCATCCACGCAACCGTCGTCTTACCATTGGTGCCGGTGATGCCGGTTATGCCCAATGCCGCCGAGGGCTCGCCATAGAAGCGATCGGCGATCTCGCCGAGCCGCGACGCCAGCTCGGGCACTGCGATCGTCGGAATGCCGATGTCTGCGGGAGTCGCGCCCGTCGACGAGTCCCATACGACCGCTGCGACTTGGGATTCGGCCGCTTCAGCGAGAAAGTCGAGACCGTGACTGGTCAGACCTTGCACAGCGAGGAAGACATCGCCTTCCTCGAGGCGACGGCTGTCGCTGCTGATGCCGTGCACGGGAATTGCCGGCACACCGGTCGGTGCATCGACGATACCCTGCAACAGGTCGGCAAGCGTCATCGTGGCGGTCAGGTGTTCGGCCGGCATGCTCATTCGCGCTCCGCCCGGGTCGCCATCGCCTGCAGGACGTTTGAAGGATCGCGGGCGGGCATCGCGTCAGGCGATACGGCCAGCAAGCGCAGCGATTCGGACATGACGTCGGCAAACACAGGCGCTGCCACATCGCTGCCGTAATAGAGTTCGCCGCTCGGTTCATCGATGACCACGACAGCCGCGAGTTGCGGATCGCTGGCCGGCGCCAGCCCGGCGAAAATCGAGATGTACTTGTCTTGCGAATAGCCGCCGGTTGCGAATTTCCACGCCGTGCCGGTCTTGCCTGCTACGCGGTAGCCATCGATCGCGGCCTTGTTACCGGTGCCGCCCGGCCGCACGACCTCCTCGAGCATGCGGCGAACGGCATCGGCAGTGGACTCGCCTATAACTTGTGCGCCGTCAGTAGGTTGCTCGAGCGCGACGAGCGAGATTGGCCGCATCCGGCCGTGGTCGCCAATGGCCGCATAGGCCTGCGCGAGTTGCAACGGCGTTACCGAAATGCCGTATCCGTACGCCAGCGTGGCCTGGCTGATTGGCCGCCAGTTACTGTAATGCGTCAGCATGCCCGCCGACTCACCGGGAAAGCCCGACGTCGTGAGCTCGCCCAATCCGAACTGCGTCATCGTCTCCCAGAGCTGGTCAGGCTGCAGTGTCATTGCCAGCTTGGTGATACCGACATTCGAAGAGCGCGCGAGGATTGTGGTCAGGCTGACACGGCCGAGGTTTCGCGTGTCCTCGATCCTCTTCGGACCGACGACAACGAAGCCCGGTGCCGTATCGATGATGCTCGATGGCCGGTACTGGCCGCTTTCGAGCGCCGCCGCAACGACGAGTGGTTTCAGGCTCGAGCCCGGCTCGAAGATGTCGGTGATCGCGCGGTTGCGGTAACGCTCGGCAGAGAACTGCGAACGATCATTCGGGTTGTACGTTGGCTGGTTGACCATGGCCAGCACTTCGCCGGTCTTGACGTCCAGCACGACGATCGATCCCGAGCGCGCATTGTGCGTCTTGATCGCCGATTTGAGAGTCCGGTAGGAAAGGTACTGCAGTCGGAGATCGATGCTCGTGCGCAGCTCCTTGCCATGATGCGGCGGGCGGATACTGGCGACGTTTTCGATCGAACGACCCAGGCGGTCTTTGAGCACGCGCTTGGCACCGGACTCGCCGGCGAGCCAGTGATTGAAAGCGAGCTCGAGACCTTCCTGACCTTCGTCGTCGATGTTAGTGAAGCCGACGAGATGTCCGGTCACTTCCGACGCCGGGTAGTAACGACGGTATTCGCGCTGCGCATTGATGCCTGGCAACTTGAGCGCCAGAACTTCGCCGGCCTGCTCCGGATTCAGGTGGCGTTTCAGGTAAAGGAACTCCTTGTCCATGCTGCGCGTAATGCGCCGCATCAGCATCTGCGAATCGACGCCAAGCACACGCGCCAGCTGCGGCACGCTGTCGATTGCCGGCGCAAACTGTTTTGGATTCGCCCAGATCGAATCAACCGGTGTACTGATCGCCAGGGGCTCGCCGTTGCGATCGGTAATCGTGCCGCGATGCGCGGAGATCTTCTCAGTTCGCAGGTGACGCGAGTCCGCTTGCTTTGTCAGGAAGTCGGTATCAAGAACCTGCAGGTGCACGGCACGCGCTACGAGGGACGCGGCCACGAGACCGAAGAACACGGTTACCAGTGTCACCCTGCCCGTGAAACGTCGGGCAGCTTGCTGTTTTGTCTCTGCGCCGCGCCTCATGGACGTTCAATTACGAATATTTCCGTTGTGGCGGGACGAACGAGTGCGAGGTCGTCCGTTGCCACCTGTTCGATACGTGCATGCTGGGCCCAGGTACTCTGCTCGATCTGCAGCTGGCCCCACTCGATGTTCAGTTCGTCGCGCTCATGACTCAGGCCCTCGAGTTCAATGAAGAGCTTGCGTGACTCATGCTTGGTGTAAACGAGCGCCATCGCGCTCAGCACGCAAACGACGGCGAACACGAAAACGAGCAGGAAGGGTTGGCGCGGCGCGGCCATCAGTTGCGCTCCGCTATGCGCAGGCGCGCGCTGCGCGCGCGACGGTTAGCCGCGATCTCGTCATCCGTCGCGGTGATTGCCTTACCGACCAGTTTGAGTCTCGGCTGATAGGCCTCGGGCACATCGGGCATGCCGCGATACTGTTCGGCTTCGCGTGATGCGTCCCGCATGAAACGCTTGACGATACGATCTTCTAGCGAATGGAACGTGATAACACACAGGCGCGCACCGCGCTTCATGACATCCACGGACTGCGCGAGCATCGCCTCAAGCTGCTCGAGTTCGCGATTGATGACGATCCGAATCGCCTGAAAGGTTTTTGTCGCGGCGTGGATCTTTTCACCGCGCGCGGGTTTGGCATCTTCGACGATGCGCGCGAGTTGAGCGGTGCGTGAGATTGGCGCAGCCGCGCGCGCCGTCACGATCGCATGAGCGATTCGCGCCGCGCTTTTTTCTTCGCCGTATTTCCTTAGCACGTGTTTCAAGTCCTGTTCGCCCACAGTCGCAAGCCACTCACTGGCCGACATGCCGGTGTCCGTGTCCATTCGCATGTCGAGAGGGCCATCGCGGAGGAAGCTGAAGCCTCGGTCGGCCTCATCCAGTTGCGGTGACGAGACGCCCAGGTCGAAGAGAAGCCCGTCGATCTTGCCGACCAGGTTTCT